>NC_019751.1:4800000-5455944 GCF_000317435.1 Calothrix sp. PCC 6303 | reverse complement strand
CGCTAAAAATTGTAAATCTTCTTGCTGGGTTGCTATATTCATCACACCATACTCGTAATTTTGATTGTTTTGTTTATAGATTAAATCGGGGAGTAAAATATACAGTTTAGTTGGTCTATTAAAAGGTTTGACAAAGCAGATTATTCCTGCTGTAAGCCTGTTTTTAGTTGTTTATAGCACAGCTTAATATGCTTTCCCAAAAGGAAATACAAACGTGCTTTGATCTCATCGGCATTAGGTAGAGGCAGCAGTTTCAGCTTTTGCTGTGTCGTGAAAAGCTAAAAATTCAAAGTTCATGATTTTTAGTTTTTAAACATCAGAATATTATTAAAAAAGATTTTCTAAATCTAGAAATTATTAATTCATTTATAAAAAATAAACAGCCTCAGTTATCAAAATACAAACCATATTTTTTTAGCAGATTATAACTAATATAAACAAATACAATACTGAAATATTTTTATATTTTTTTGTATTCGTACACAAGTAAAACTAAATTGCTGAAGTTGGATAAAACTAAATATACGAAAATTTACGCAAAAAAAATTATCCCTCTTCGTATATAATTGTTATTCTAATTAGTTTAAAGTTAGTCAAATTATGAAATGGGCGAAAAATTACTTGATTGAGAGATATTTTACAATTGAAAAAAGAATTACTCAATCAAATAACAATAATAATCTCGAAATAATTAAGTAATAACCCTACTGGTAGACGAAATATGTATTCATATAGGCTAGCATTTTTACTGAGTGAGTAAAAGCTTCATCATGGGGATATAGATGGGAAATGATTGCAGGAGTAGAACAAAACTAGACAACTAGGTAGGCATAAATAAAACATAGACGCGGTAGGCACGGAGTGACTTCTGTAAGTGCGGCTTCTTGCAGAGTACTACGTAAGGAACCGTAAATTTGACTAAAAGCCTTCTCACAAACCCTAACAGGAGGAACAGCCACCCCAAATATTTGCGCTTACCCCAACTGCCAATTACCTACTTTCTCAACACCCATCTGACTTGAAAATAAAAGTTCAATGGCTCTCAAAATAGATACATTCACCTTCTATTTTCATCCGTT
Organism: Calothrix sp. PCC 6303; assembly: GCF_000317435.1. Classification (NCBI taxonomy): domain Bacteria; kingdom Bacillati; phylum Cyanobacteriota; class Cyanophyceae; order Nostocales; family Calotrichaceae; genus Calothrix; species Calothrix sp. PCC 6303. The sequence goes on along the minus strand of NC_019751.1, from coordinate 5,454,865 downwards.
CTGGTGTACGTCAGTTCATGATGGCTACTTATGAAGTAGTAGTAATTTTTTATTGGGCTTGCAGGTGAAAAATACTTAGTTTATTTAGATATCTAGTTAAAAGATTGAGATTGAGAACTATCAGATTGAAGCTAAATTTAATGTTAGTATAATTACCTTTTAACAGCTAAATTGATTTTTATGCTACAAATTTAGGACATAATTTTGAGAATTCATACATTGAATTTACCCAATTACCGGAATTAGATAGAATTAATATTAGTCAAAGTAATTATTTATAAACGAACCAAGTAGAGCTTCTGTGATTTTGGAATATAGCAAAAGCTGTGAACCTAACATTAGAAGAATGAAAGTATCAAAGAACAATCACTAGGTGTGTATCAAATGGACTTATTAGAGTATCAAGTTAAAGAATGGTTTGGTGATATTGGTATCCCAGTATTACCGTCTCAACGAATTGATCATCCAACAGATTTAAAGCGCTTAAAAATTCCTTTCCCCATAGTTCTAAAATCTCAAGTTTATGGGGGCGGTAGGTTAAAATCGGGCGGAGTCAGATTTGCAGACACCACCATTGACGCGATCGCATCTGCACAGAACATCTTTAATTTATCGATTGTTGGGGAATTGCCAGAAGTTGTTTTGGCAGAAACTAAGTACAATGCGGAGATGGAAATATACTTAGCAGTCGTCCTAGATACTGCAATGTGTCGTCCAATTCTGCTTGGTTGTCCTGAAGGAGATATTGATGATTGGGAATTAGTGGGGGAAAAGATGCAGCATATTGTTGTAGATCAGGAGTTTTCACCCTTTTATGCCCGTAGATTAGCATTAAAAATGGGATTGCAAGGTGTACTGATGCAATCTGTCAGTAGTGTCATCGAAAAAATGTATCATTTGTTCTTGCAAAAAGACTTAGATTTGGTAGAAATTAATCCTCTAGGAATTAATGCTAGTGGGCAAGTGATGGCACTTAACGGTAGCGTTGCCATCAACGAAAGATCCATCGCTCGTCATCCCGACATTGCCCTTGTAGCCAAAAAAATAGCTAATCGTCAGATTAAAAATGATAATAATGGGAATTTAAGAAACCATGAAAATACTGATGGGTATGGAAAAGTAGGTATACTAGGCAACGGGGCTGGCTCTGTGATGAGTACCATGGATCTGATTGCCAACGCAGGCGGAAAACCGGGTACATGTCTAAATCTACGTCATGCTTCCCCAATAAATGCATCTCCCACCAAATTTAGCGATCGCTTAGAAAAAGCTTTGAAGATTCTGGGTAACGATAAGAGTATTCAGGTGATACTAATTAATCTCCTAGGAAGCGTTCCCCAAGTCAACGAAGTCGCAAATGTGATCACCAGCTTTATTGAGTATCAAAAAAATAATTCCCAAATCTACAATACATCCACTAATGGCAGTAAAGCCAGACGACAAGCAAGTCACCAACGTTTGGTAATTAGACTTGCAGGTTCTGACTTCGATGACGCTAAACAAGAATTAGCAACTTTTGTTTCCCAGCAAAATCCGACTACAGATGTATTCATATCAATTGTAGATAATTTGGATGACGCGATCGCAGAAGCCATCCGACTAGCTAAATCGAACCAACGCAAGTGAACACTTCCTTGGGCAATTCATCTCAACACGGAATCACAGACAAGAAAGAAGACCAAAGTTACCCGCAAGTCTTCTTCTATCGCTAAATACATTAACAGAAGTTAGCATTTCCGAAAATTTTAATTTCAAAACTCTTGATTAGCAAAGGTTTTAGGTTAAGAGAAGGTTATTTGCCCACTATTCTCATAAGTTGGACTGATACGTGGTAATTTTAGCAGGAAGAGACAAGGGAGTTAATCTATTTGCACAGGTTCTGAAGCTAGTACAGGTCGGCAGAAGGAATAAAGCTTATAAAATAGGCTTTTTGTCTATTTTGAATGGTTGCCTTATTTACGTCGAACTGTACTAGATATTCAAGACTTATTCAACTTGAATTCTGCATTTTTTACTACTTATGCTCACAGCAGTTAGTTCAAAATATCGATTACCATTATTTAAATACATCTGTCAAAGTTATTACACAGATTGCGGGGGGTGATTTTTGAGATAGTTATATTCATGCTAACTAATTGCCTGCCGTGAATTAGGTATAAGGTTTAATTGAACCAGCTTATTTCCAGTTCTGAGTCTAAATAAAGTTTTCCTATATTCAATCAAAATTAAATGGCTTCGATACCCAAGATTGTGTCACTGTTATTCACTAATCTTAGGTAGTAAGTAGCCGAGTTTACCATGCTTTTTTATGAATTTAACGCCAAACAGCAAAGTTATCATTCAAGGCTTTAGCGAATTTATCTCAGCAACCGACATTTCCCAAATGCAAGTATATGGGACGAATTTGGTCGCTGTAATCAACCCAGGATGTGGAGGAGAAGAACTATATAATCTACCAGTATTTGACCTAATTGAAGAGGTGGTAGGAAAATTTGGATTAATTGATACTACAATTATCTGCGTACATCCCTATAAAGTATTGGACGCAGCCCTAGAAGCGATCGCATCTGATATTCGCCAAATAATTATCATTTCTCCAGGAGTACCACCCCTGGATATGGTGCAGTTACTTCGCAAAGCCGAAGCCAGTGAAACCCTAATTATTGGTCCCAATAGTCCCGGTATTATTGTCCCCGGTAAAATTCTTCTGGGTACTCAACCAAGTGAATTTTATACACCTGGAAATATAGGTATAATTAGCCGTAGCACGACCCTAATCTACGAAATTGCTAGGGAGTTAACCCAATCAGGCTTAGGGCAATCAATGAGCGTCAGTATTGGTAGTGACGCTATTGTTGGCTCTTCGTTTCTTCAGTGGTTGCAAATTTTGGACGAAGACGAAACCACAGAATTAATTGTTTTGGTAGGGCAACCTGGAGGAGGTAGCGAAGAAGCAGCAGCGCGCTATATTGCCGAGGTAATCGAGAAACCCGTAGTTGCTTATATTGCCGGGACACAAGCACCACCTGAAAAGCATTGGCGACAAACTGGAACTCTCGCTGCTGTTATCGGACGCGATCCCGACTTTGGTAGTGCTAAAAGTAAACTTAAGGCTTTTGCAGAAGCCAAAATTCCCGTCGCTCAACGTCCTTCCCAAATTCCAGAATTGGTGAGGAAACTGTTGAAGTGAAGATGTGTAAATTCAGAATTCTGGATGCAGAATTCTGAATTTACAGCCCCTCAAGATTTTTTTCTAAACCTTTGTCTTATTTTTCAACAAAGCTTGGGTACTAGATTCTCCAGCTAAACGAACTTGATTTGTCAGACGTGTGAACAAAAAGATTAAAACTCCAATTTGAGCTAATAAAACCACCATAATTTCTGGCGTTGACGAATGATACACACCTGCCCAAGGAAATGTGGAAATCAACCAGTGGAGTGGGTATTTGGTGGGATCTATAGCTGATGTACACAGCATGATTGGGGGAATAAACGCCAAAGCAGTAATAGTACCAACTGCCCAAAAGTAGCGTTTAGCAGTTTTTAGCATGAGCATTCGCTGGAAAATGGTGACATAAATCATCGCTATTGCTACAAACATACCGATGGCTAAAATTGACTTGAATCTACCAATTTCATTGATGATGACATCTAGCGAATCGGTTTGGTGGATGTTTAAGCTTGGGGATATGAGTAGCCACACTACAGCTGGTGCTAATGTGATTCCTAGGTTCAGTGCGATCGCACCCACGGAAATACTCTTATCAGTCAACAATAAATCCCGCAATTTTGAATTTTTCCACCAACCTTGACGACTACTAGAACTGACAGTGTGATATCTTGCCCAATCTTGAACCGTTTGACGCTGTGGGGACAAAATGATAGTTAATCCTGTCAGTAGCACAATGTTGAAGAAAAGAATCACAAACAAATTCGGTATAATCTGCTGATTTAAATCAAAAAATCCAGAAAAGCCAGTTACTTTTTTATAACTGTACTCAGTATGAGGGTAGTAGGAATTAATTGAATGCTGAAGTGTAAATCCCCACAATATTACTTGGAATGAAGCCACTAACCAGTAACTTTGAACTTTACTAATTACAGTTGCATTAGGATTTCGGAAACGACGTAGTAAACCTTGCCAAATCCAATAACTCCAAAAGCCAAAATTCGCCAAACTAATCGCAATGAAACCAAATAAAGTGGAACCTACTGGGATGAAGAAAAACTGTAGTTTCTGCAATTCAGTTAACATTGAATTGGACGAATCCATCAACCCACTATAACTATAATTTACAGAATTGAATGAAGATAGATTCGGGAAAAGATAAATAATCGAATCCCATGGTACAAGTATTTTGATCCAAACCGCAGCATGATTTAGAGGAAAACCTGTCCCAAAAGTCGCAGATATTATATATAAGAAAAACATCACTGCACCGCTACCCAACCACGGCTGCAACCCTCTATAAAATTGGCTAACTAAAGCAAATAAAAGCGCTCCACTGTAGAAAAAGAAGCAACAAGCTCCTAACATTAAATAAAATAGGGAAATCTGGATAAGATTAAAACCGAGAGATAATCCCACAAATGCATGAAATGGAATTGCCGTCCCAACTAAAATGTAGATTAAAATTGGAATACCCAACATTTTTCCCAGTAATATACTAGACTCAGATTGAGGACTGAGACGGATAAAATTTAGAGTTCCTTTTCTTTCTTCCTGCGTGAGATTATTAATTAAAAGGTATGTCCCAGCAATTAATAGAACAAAAACAAAGGTACCAGTTAAAGCCAAAAACATATATTTGTTATGCTCAGTCCACCAACCTGTGTAGTCTATTTGGCTTTGAGGACAGAAGACATTATTACTAGATAAAATATTATTAATTTTATCTTGACCTAGTTTATTAATTTTTAGTTGTTCTTTAGCTAAATTGAGTTTTTCTGCATCATAGTTAATTTTGCTGCTATATTTGTAAATTTCATTTTGAATTGTTGTTGCAGCGTTCTCTAAAAGTCTTCTTTCATTTCTATACCCTTCTCCTAGTTTGCAATATTTATCACCAACAGAATACTTCTCACCAGGAAGAGATGTAATTTGAAGTAGAAAAAGTATTCCTTGTAGTAAAAAAGATATTCCAGTAGTAATTAATACTGGAAATAATTTGACTCTTCCCTTGAGTTCTCGCATTAACTGCGGATTCCAATCTCCGATTTTATCCAGGATATTGAGCATTTCTTGATTTTACTCCGAATAAAGGTTAATAATTTCCATAATTTACTACTAAGTTTAATTTTTTAGGAAGCTTGTTTATGTCCTAAATTCAGGAAAATTGTTTCTAAATCTTCTTGAGTGCAGTGAAAATTAGTCACAGAAACACCTGCATCAATCAAACTCCGTAACAAATCAGCGCAATCTGATTGTTGACCAGAAAAATTCACCCTGACACGATCTTTTGTTGGCATTAACTCCCAATCTTTGACTAAGAGGTTATTTTTGAGTTCCCCCACCAAGGTATCGATTTTACCAAGGGTAGTAATCTCAATTTGTTGCCTCGAAAGTCGTTGATAAAGGTTTTGCAAAGATGCACTTTCTACTAAGAACCCTAATTCCATGATTCCCACAGAAGTACAAAGTTCTGCTAAATCGCTCAAAACATGGGAAGAAATTAAAATAGTCATCCCCGCTTCTTGCAGTGCTTTGATGATTTCCCGAAACTGCATTCTGGCAATAGGATCGAGTCCAGAAACTGGTTCATCCAACAGCAATACAATTGGTTCATGGATGATGGTTCTGGCTAAACACAGCCGTTGTTTCATCCCCCGTGATAATGTGGAAATTAGGCTATGACGCTTATTTTCCAGTTGAATCAGTTCCAAAACTTCCTGTAAACGTTGAGTACGTCGAGGTTCTCGTAATTTATATAATCGAGCAAAATAATCAAGGTAATCCCAAACTGTCAATTCTGGATATAGGGGATAGTCATCTGGTAGATACCCAAGACGACGCTTCAGAGTCGGATTACTTTTGTCACGTAATAACCGATCACCATTGATGTAGATTTCACCACAGCTTGGTTCTTCAGCAGTTGCTAACATCCTAATTAAGGTTGTTTTCCCTGCACCATTGGGACCAATCAAACCATAAACTTCTCCACCTTGGATTTCTAAGTCAATTTCATGAACAGCGATATGTTTATCAAATTGCTTAGTTAATCCTGAGGTGCGAATCGCTAATTCTTGTACCATAGCTAAGATAAAGACGGTTTTATAATTAACAACTAACCTAACTTTCAACTACAAGCTTTGTCTGGTTCGTTACCGAAAATGAAACCATCTTCATCAAAAATTTATCAATCTACAGAAATCCCAGATGAACTGTCCTGTCCAACAAATGTAACACTGCTACGTCTCGACAATGGTGGGTTTAATACAAAGCACAGCAGAAACCATGACACCAGAGATAGGCAAAATCATAATGGACTATTTTGATTTATTTACAGTCTTTTACTGTTGGAGTTGAATGAAAAAATATTAAGAAAATATTAAAAATTTATTATCACAGGATATTTTTGTTTGTTGAGTAGTTATTTTGGTTCAAATGGATGATTTTTAGAAAACTAAAAGGGTTATTATTTATGTGTCAGGATAATTTAAAAACAATCTCAAAACATTATCAAGTAAGTGAACTATTTCAACCTTTCAGCTTTTAAACAAAGTCACCTTTTCACACTGGTTGGTGATGAGAGTCAAGCAGTTGAGATTGGGATTTCTTCTCCAAGTGAATATCTTTGCGCTCATCGTGAGCGTATACTACCTGATTGGAGAAATCAACCTAACATGTTAGTGGTTGTGGTGTTACAGCGATCGCGTTTTGAATTGGTGCATGATACTACCGTTATTTCTGATGAAAAACAGAGGTTACGGGAAAAATTCATGCGCTTTGGATTAGATGTGGCTTTTAATTTGCGCGATTGTGGTTATTTAACCGATTTAATCGATCCACGAACAGGTTATCCACTACTTTCCCACCCAGGTCAAATTCCCCATGATGACACAGCAGCAGTCAAAGCTTTACTTGGTTATCCAATAATCAAAAACCAATGCCGCGTTTTAGTTCATCCCCAATGGGGTACAGCAGTTTATCCTAGTATTTTAGTTTCCACAGCACCACCAATTATGATCGAGTGGGCAATCAGAACTATTGGTAATTTACATGGATGGTATGACCAGCAAACTCAAGAGTTAGGTATACTAACTGCGGAATCTTAATGTAGTCTCAAGTGACATCCATAAATTCCAAATTAGGATCAAAGACGAGAAAATTCTAGTTATACAGGTTGTATTCGCAAAGAATTTGGATGGAGATGCGGATATGAATTTAGTTTATTAGTTTAGTCAGTTTTTAAAGATTAACACCAGAAATAAAGCACAATTATCGAAATATAACTGATAGGTGCTAAAAATCAATCTGGTGATAACCTGTTTGAACATACCTGGATTGTGGCAATTGAGGCATTGTAATTGCCGTCATAAATAATAACTCTTGATTTCACAAGCACCCTGAAACAGTATCAATATTTACTGAATATATAGCGATAAATAAGAATTGGCTCAACATTCAGTTATTCATCAGTACCACCACCAGTCACATTAAAGTCCTTCGCAGTTATACCCAGGACAGCCAGTCCACCGGATGTAACATATTTACACACCTGGACAAAAGCAGTTTTATCTCCCCCAAATGTATCGGGTGTAAACGCAACAAAACCAGTAAAAGAAAGAGTAATTCCAATTGCCGTTGTTTTCCAGTTTTTCATCGCACTGGTTACAATTGTTTGAGAATTTTTGGAGGAATGTGTAGATTCTTGCATGATGTTATCCTTGGGATTTTGATATTGTTGTTATATACCTCAAGACAGATTTGGACTATTCCGCAAGAACTAAATAACTTAGCTTGAAAATATACTTTCTTTAATTTTAAGTAGCAAAATATTTGAGAAATGAGAAAGTTATTAGAAACTCATATCATCTGACTTCTGAAAAAAAAGGGAAAATAATGCCTATCTTTGTCAAAATTGAGCAGGGGAAAGTTGAAAAGCCGATATTTGATCAGTATGTACCCGCTCATACAGCTTATGTTCGGGATTTAATCGCTAAAGGACATCATGCAAAAACTGGGTATTGGGCTGAAAGAGGTGGGGGAATGATGATTTTTGAAGCTGCATCAATAATAGAAGCAGAAGCGATTGTTGCATCTGACCCTTTGGTACAAGCTGGCTGTGTGGAGTATCAGCTCCATGAGTGGCGAATAGTTGAGGAATGAGATTCGGGATATCATTGCCCAGTTTTGTGATTTTAGTGCTATAGTGGTAGACGACTGGATCTATGCGACTTCAACGCCCAAACTTTGTCAGAACCGGAAGGTAGCAGCAATACGGGATGCTTGTGGTAGGCGTAGACTCCGGTCACCTTGACAATTCACTTTTTTCTTGACGCGATCGCGTAAACGCAAAAACAATGCCTGGTTTTGGAGACATCGTTCAAAAAGCTTTTTATCTTGGTGTTGGTTTAGCTTCCTATGCTGGCGAGAAGGCAACAGGAAGAATTTCCGAGTTGCGATCGCAAGTGCAAAAACTAGCTGATGAAATGGTTGCGCGGGGCGAAATGTCCACCGAAGAAGCCCGCCGCTTAGTGGAAGAAATGATGAAGCAGGCGCAGCAACAACAGCCACCCATCAATGAAACTAAGAACTCATCACCATCAGAACCCCGACGGATAGAAATTCTTGAAGAGGATGAACCAGCAAGCAGCACTAAAAGCACACCTACAGATGATGTAGATGGTTTGCGCGACCAAGTGAAACGGATGCAAGAAGAACTACGGCGTTTACAAAAAGACCAGTAGTTAGATCTATTAATTTTTATTACCCAAATAGTATAATTTCACAAATATATGCAGTCGCCTAGTTTAAACTAAAAATTGGTGTTTGACAGCGTAATATTAGAAGTATCGGCTTGCACTATAAGCTATCATCACCGTCACAAGCCAGCTAGGGACGACTTTATGGATAAGTGGCAAAAGGATTTTTGGGAAGTATTTCAAACACTGGCTGATGAAGTCGAAAGCTTCTTTACAGGAATGACAGAAGCAGTAGATAATTTCTTAGAATTAACAGAAGAATTAGGCGAACAAGTTCAGAATACAATTGCTACCGAAGTAGATCAATACCTACAAGATATTGCCGAACCATTTTTAGATGGGTATTGGGATGCTAATGATGTTCCTAACACTGATTTTGGTTTAGATCCGGCTTTCCCCTACGGAGTAGAAGCAACCCCAGAGAAAAACCCCGCTTGTATCGGTTGCCTTCACTACCATGGTCAAGTATATGGTGGTAACTTGTTAGTATGTGGAATGCATCCTTCCGGTTGGGAAGAAACCAGTTGTCCTGACTGGCAAGAGGAAGAGTTTTAGGATAGATTCAAAGTTCAGAATTTAAGTAGCATCAAATTTATGAGTAGTTCCTCACCAGAAATTGCATCTCAATCATTTCCAGAAATGAAATATGGTGAACGTGAGATTAGTGAAGGCAAACTGATCACTTTCCCAAATCCTCGAATTGGTAGGAGGTACAACGTAGATATTACTTTGCCGGAATTTACCTGTAAATGTCCATTTTCTGGATATCCAGATTTTGCCACCATTTACTTATCTTACATTCCCAACGAGAAAGTAGTAGAACTAAAGGCACTAAAACTATACATTAACAGTTACCGCGATCGCTATATTTCTCACGAGGAGACAGCGAACCAAATTCTAGATGATTTTGTCGCAGCTTGTGATCCTTTGGAAGCAACTGTTAAGACTGATTTTACTCCACGCGGGAATGTGCATACCGTGGTTGAAGTCAAGCATGTGAAATAATTTTTCATACTAGCTTTAGAGTTCGTAATTAATCTAGGTTGGGAAACCGCTATGAAGTAGAGATTTTCCCAACCTACAAGATGATCATACGAAAACTTCATAAGTGATAAAAGCCACTAAGTATCCTGGCAATGGTTGATATTTAAGTAAACCTAGCGACTTACCTCCAGATACATGATAATAATGTGGTGATAATTCACACTCTTTTCGTCAGTTATGATCGTCGAAGAAAATCAAAGAAAACCTTCCCTATTTGGACTCTCCAACTCAAATAGAGACTTTTTACAAAAAGATAGTTGGGGAAAAAATCAATTTAATTCCTCTTTTCCAGCTTCCCTTGCTTGTTACATGCATAGTATCCAAGTGCAGCCAGTGTATCTTAAGTTAAATTCATCTCTTAATATTATTCAGGAGCAAATCACTGTAACTGAGCTTTTTGGAGAAGTTCCCCTATCAGAGAAATTATTCTTCGCATTTGAAAGCGATTATTTACCCTACAGAAAAATAGTCATAGGAAAACTCCCAAGAGTAGATTTAGTTACTCAAGATATCAAAACAAACAAAGACTCATGTCTGAAAAGTCTTGAGATTAAACTAACTGCTTTACCAGATAACTCTACATATCGATTGAGTGATGATAGATATGGCTGTGAAATTGTTGTCAGACCCGATACTATAGTTTACCTAGCCCTAAGTATTGCAGATAAGCTCCAACATAATAAAGAAACTATTTTGGAATACTTAGATCCGGTATTTCAAACAATAGATAATTTAACTAGTATTAGAAGTGTTCTCCCTAAAATATCTGAAATTGTGGTAAGTATGGATAATTTACTTTTAAATTATCTAGATATTCAGTCGCCATTAGTAATGCAACCAGTATGGAAAACTGTAGGAAAAACCTCTAAATTATTTACAAATTGTTTAGATATGTTTATTTGGAGTGATTTCGCATTTACAAGATTATTTTTTGACGTAGCAAAAAAGGCAGCTAAAAATGCGGAAACTATCACAAGATCTACAAGAAGTGTAGTCTGGCTTGCGAAAATGCTATACGATTTTGCAAGTAATGGTAAAATTAATCATCAATTTATTATTGACAATTACACTTACAACACAAAAAATGACAAAGCTTTTGCAATAAATGGAATAGGTACTTATGGATATATGAAATCTCCACAATTAATAAATCCAAGAATAAAAAAAGAGGAAATAAAAAATATTATTCTTGGTGGAGGACAAAACTATCTAAGTCCTGAAAGACGTTTTGATGGAATTATTCTGAGTAATCCAGAAATATTTGATGAGTCATTGAAATATATTTAATATTAAGTCAAATTATGCAATCTTCTATTAATCATAAATTACCAAACTTAAAAGTTATTGATCTTTTTGCGGGGTGCGGAGGTTTATCACTTGGGTTTCAAAATGCAGGATTTAAAATTGTTGGAGCTTTTGAAAATTGGAACCCAGCTATTGAAGTTTACAAAAAAAACTTTTCTCACCCCATATATAATTATGATTTAAGTAATTTAAAAGGTGATGATAAACTTTTCCAAAATATCGATTTTGATATGATAATTGGTGGACCTCCTTGTCAAGACTTTTCCAGTGCAGGCAAAAGGAATGAAGATTTAGGTAGAGGAGATTTGAGTATATCTTTTGCAGAAATAGTCATATCAAATCGTCCAAAGTGGTTTCTGATGGAAAATGTTGAAGGATATAAAAAAACTCAGAAATATTCTCAAATAGTTAATATGTTTAGAGCTAATAGCTATGGTTTAACAGAAACTATAATTAAAGCTAGCCTTTGTGGTGTTCCTCAAAATAGAAAAAGGTATATTTGTATTGGAAAGTTAGATGGCGATGATGATGAATTGCTTCCATATATCACTAAAAATCTTTCTCAAACACCAATGACTATCAGAGACTATTTCGGAGATAGTTTAGGAGTCCAATATTATTATAGGCATCCCAGAAGTTATAAAAGAAGAGGAATTTTTAGTATAGATGAACCAAGTCCAACGATTAGGGGAGTAAATAGACCAATACCAAAAACATATAAGCTACATTCAGGTGATCTTTGTCCAGTGACTGAAAAGCTACGTCCCCTGACAACTATTGAAAGAAGTAGAATTCAAACATTTACTGAAGATTTTATTTTTGATGATAAGAATCAATCTAAGACCAATTTAGAACAAATGATTGGCAATGCAGTACCAGTAAAATTAGCTGAGTACATTGCTAATTCTATAGCTGAATATATTCAAAGTGATTCTATGTACCAACTAAAAGAAAAACAGCTAGCGTTGCAATCCTAACTTGTAATATTATGTATGGAACATGTAAGAAGTTGTTAGCTAAAGTAATCTCAATCCCACAAAGATTCCAGTTAATGTACAAGGCATCTGTACAAAGATGCCATAAACCCCAAGCTAAATATTAGAAGGTAATGATTCGGCAACACCTGGATTATCATGATTAGCAACATTTAGCGAATCTAACACCTCTAAAATTTCCCTTTCAAAGGCAACTTGGGCACGATTGGTTTTACCACCTACATATAACCGATTATTTGCCTGCAATGCCCAAACTTGGGAATGAGAAAAATAACTCATGACTAAGCCAGCCATGAGACAGGCAAAGCCAGTATAAACTAAGGGTATACCGGGGTCTGATTTAATTTGTAAACCTGTACTTCCAACTACATCAAGAATTTTCAAAGTAACACCGTTAACTTTGGTTGACATACCTGTACGGACGGTATCAACTAATTGTCCCTTTGAATCATAAATAAAAACTGTTCCCTGTAAATCCTTTGCCAGCAGAGATACACCTTCACTTAAATCTGGTTTGGTAGGAATCCAAGTTCCCCAAAGTTTTCCTTTACCGTTGGTTTCCAAAGGTGCCATGGGTAACTGGAAAATGGGACTATTATTGACACGAACATTTGCTGATGAAATTCCCCAATCAGTTTGATAGAAGGTAATACCATGATAACGTAATGGTTGATTGACGAAAATGGTTTGACGATCAACTTCTTGACCTTGGGAATTTATCACTGACATATCAGAGTAGAACTGATCGATTCCCCCAGTAGCAGTGTAATCGATCCAGAAGCGGTTAACTTTCACCGACCAATCTTGGGGAACTTGTTTGGCTGCAAAAGGTCCAGCGTCGATGATATTTTTAACTTGGAAGCTTTCCCCACTAGGAACCATTTCTTGAGCCATAAATCCAGTCATTGCCCCCCAAATAGAACCTAACAAGGTGACAACAATGCCGATGTGGACAATGATGGGACCAATTTTACCAATGATACCTTTACGGGCATAGAGGGTGTTGTTTTCGTCTTGGAAAACTTTATAACTCCGCTTTTGGAGGATTTGATTCAGAGTTTGTAAAGAATTTGGACTCAGGTTATCTTCATTAAATTCTGCGCTGAGTGCCAGTTTTTGGAACTGTCGAGATTTATTGTAGAATTTCCACTTTTGTGCAGCTTTGAGTGCAGGTAACTGACGAGTGAAAGTACAAGCTGTGAGACTAGTACCAAATAATATTAGTAGCGCTAAAAACCACCAAGTTCGGTAAACTTCGTTTAAACCGATGATTTGAATTACCTTCCAGGTGAGAAAACCAAACAAAGCTGGACTTTCCGGGTAATTAGCCTGGTAAAAAGCTGCTGATTGTCCTTGTTCAATTACAGTTCCACTAATACTGAACACTGCAATCACTAATAGCAGAATGATTGCCAAGCGTAGATCTGTTAAAACTGGGAGGAAATCTTGTTTAAGCGATCGCGTTATCAGTGAAAGCCAGTTTAATTCTTTTTCGGTGGAGTTATCAATAGTCATTTAATCTAGTTTTAATTTTTAATTTAAATCAGGGTTTTCCAAAAAATCGGCTTAAAATTTCAAATTTTCCAAAGGAATCCGGGAAAGTAGCGAAAATAGCCCAAATCCCACCAACATCACCCCACTCACAGGGTTAATCCAACTTGACCAGCGACGCAATTCTAGTAACTTCTTTATTGAAGCAGTAAATGTCCCCGCTAAGATCAGCGGTGCCACATAACCCAAGGTGTAGCTGAGTAACAAAACTCCACCCAAAACCAAATCTTTTTGAGTTGCTACCCATCCCAACAAACTCGCTAAAACAGGTGTGCTACAGGGTGAAGCCACTAAACCAAAGCTTAAACCAATACAGTAAGCACGGAAACCTGAAGGTAAGTTTGGGGAAATCCAATCAGTACCACCAAATGATGGTAACTGTAGGGGTAAAGCTTCCAGCAAATTCAACCCCATCAAAATCGCCAAAACACTCACAATAATTGGTAAACCGATTCCCACCTGTCCATATACTTTCCCAAAACCAGCGGCAAAAATACCTAAAACCGCCAAAGTAGTAGCTAAACCCAGGGAAAACCAAGTTGATTGTGCTGCTGCTTGCCAACGACTTTTAGCTTCATACCCACCAATATAACCAATGGTGATGGGCAGCATCGACAGCATACAAGGTGTGAGACTAGTTAACAAACCAGCCAGGAATATCACACCGATACTCACAAAACTTAGATGGGTAAGCTGACTAGCGACAATTCTATCGGCAAAATGTTCAAGTTGATAAAGTTGGGTTTGCAGAGTTTCCAGCATGGATGTTAGTTGAATGGGGAGGCTTGCTCTGCTTGAATTTTAGCGTATTTTCGCGGCTGATTACTTTTAGCTGTTATATATGCATTAATTAGCTTATTTGTCAAATATTAGTTTAAACCAAGGTTATTAATACTATAAAACCAGCCTTGAACTGAATATGCGATCGCATACCTGATCCGTTTGACTATATATTACAAACAGATGATGAAAACTAAAGGTTTTTATACAGGAAATTTTAATAAATTCAGTGTTATATATTGGTTAAATGCTACCTTAACTATGCTATCCAATGGATATAACGACGCGCATCGCCAACATTATTGAAAAGCGGAAACCCCTAGTACATAAACTTGAAGGGGTAGAAGGGAACTTAAAAACACTTTCTGCTGCTCTACACCAACTTGAGGAGCGTCGTAACTATCTTTCAACTCAACTTGGTAATTCAGATATTACTGGAAAGCTTAGGGGGATTAATTTTGATCCCATTCAATTAGCGATCGCATCTGAGCTAACAGCCTTAATTAAGCTGAAAAACCGTTTTTCCCGCGATACCCTCAATATTGGAGTTATCGGACGTGCAAGACAGGGAAAAAGCCGTCTTTTACAAAGCTTAACAGGATTAAGTACAGCAGAAATTCCTGATGGCGATCGCCAGCATTGTACGGGAGTTCGTAGTACTATTTATCATGAACCTAATGTGGATGCTTATGGTGAGGTGTGGTTTCATTCCGAGCGTTCATTTTTAGATGAAGTAATAACCCCTTACTATGAAACACTTCGTTTGGGTGCAAAACCTCTGACTGTAGAAGAATTTGCAAATAAACCCTTGCCAACATTGCCTCAAGATATTCCTGGTTACGCAGAACCGGGAGCTATGTATGAACATTTAAAGCGATACCATTCTCAGTTCAGCCAATATCGTCATCTTTTAAGAGAAATTTCTCCTAGAAGAATTCAAAAACATCAAATTCGGGAATATGTAGCGCAAGATACAACCGATGGCAAAAGAATTTTCTTCAATTATTTAGCAGTTAAAGAAGTCAAAATTATATGTACATTTCCAAATTCTAATGTTGGCAAAATTGCCTTAGTTGACATGCCAGGATTAGGTGATACAGGTCTTGGGGATGAAGATAAACTAATCAAAGCATTAGGAAAAGATATTGATTTTGTTTTATTTGTCAGAATGCCTAAATCATCTGGAGATTATTGGGCAGATGTGGATGTTAAGTTATACGATGCTGCTCGTTCAGCTTTAGTTGAGTTACCCATTAATTTATGGTCATTTTTAGTACTTAATCAAACTAACTCTGAATCTAATAATGGGGATAATTTTAAAAATTGCCAGGATTTATTTGAGACAATCGCCGAAAAATATATTCAAGTCGAAAAATCTTTAATTACTAACTGCGCTAATAGCCAAGACACTAGCCAACTATTAGATACAATTTTAAACTACTTAACTAATAATATTGATGCACTTGATCAAAAATATTCCAGTACCTGTCAACAGCGATTACAGAACATTTATGAATCTGTTCATGCTGCTTTGAGCAAAGCCAAAACACTTTTACCAAAAGATTCAGAAGATGATTATCTAGAAACCGAAGAACTTTTCAGCGAACTCTTTGGAAATAATGAGAGCGGTTGGTGGAAGGATATTGCTTTAGGACTTCAGGAATTGAGAGTACAACTTTGGTATCAAAGACAAGTACCTGATGAAGAATTATATGAAGGAGTAATTGCCGCAATTGAAAGTTGTGAACAAGACAAAGGTATTATCTCATCAGATAATGCCCTACAAGAAATTAATAATCGCGTCATGATTAGTAGCGCATTTAGGGCTTATCCAGACTATCAAGATGAACTCAGAGTCTTAATTGCCCATAGATTTTTAACCTTAGATGACAACCTCAAACGGGTAGTTGAATTCGCCAAAAATCAAGTGGTAGATGTTTTGCAAAATCAAGGTAAATTAGCTACTTTAAGCCAAGCTAAAGGCTCAGATTTTTTTACTGAAATAGGCAATATTATTCCCGAACGTTTAGCAAAACTAAAAGCTGGATTCCACATTTTAGCAAACTTTCAGTTATCCTATCGTGGCTTAATTCTTCCTCGTATTCGCCAACACTTAGATGGGTTAACTAATATTAGTCCAATGACAGGACAATTTGGACAAGTTTTAGAACAGCCAGATAAAACCCTTGCCGTTTCTAAAGACACAACTGCTGAAGATATTTTAATGGCTTTGGAAATTGACTATGACAAAGCAATTAATACTATCAAACCTGCTTTAGAAGAACTGCTATGCGAACCCAATGAAGCTGTGTATGCGATGGTAGAAGAATTTATTGATAATGTCATCCGTCAAAAAGATATTCAGAAAGAATGGAGAAACTTTTTAAGGGGAGTTCGTGGAAAAATCTGGTCTGATATTTTTAGTAAAAATGAACAGGATAGACAGATGCGAGAAGAATGGATGAAAGCAGTTAATCAAGTGATGTTAGCAAACCAACTTGAATATTTTTATTTTGTTCAATAGTAAATAATCAGTAGTAAATATCATGAATGGAAGCGAAGAACTGAAAATTATGATGGTTGCTTTAAGAGGAATTGGGAAAACCAGTCTTTTAGCCGCAATGCATGAGGAATTTAATAAAACATTTGAGCGTGCTAATCTGCAAACATGGGTGGATGATACGAATAGCTTACGTGCAATCGAAGAATGTAAATCTATCCTCAAAAACATAGATCCACGTTTGAAAAAGCAAGTTACCCCAACGCAACCTAAAGAAAATCCCTGGAACGATCAAGGTTTTTACTTTGAAATTGGAAGTAGCGGCAAAAAATTCATGAAGTTGAGGTTTACTGATCCTTCTGGTGAGTACTTTAATCCCGACGCAGCACCCGAACAAAAGGACTACATCAAACAGCAATTAAATCAATGTGATGCCTTAGTTATTCCTATCGACACTACTGCATTAATGCAAAAAAAGACAGGTCGAGTTAGTTATGGAGAACTGGGAACTTGGCATGAGGAAAAAAATAATTCTCAGCGGATTACTCAGTTATTAAAAGATACTTTTTCTCATGTAGATTCACCTCGTCTAGTAATTTTAGCTCCCATTAAATGCGAAGCATATACAAGAACCAGTGCAGATGCTGAAAGCTTACTATACCATTTGAAAACAGGCTATAGCGAATTACTAGATTTTTTTAAATCAGATTCATTAATTAACAAGGTTGCTGTAGTTGTAACACCAGTACAAACCATTGGGAATATAACTTTTTCTCATTACAAAACTGATGAAAATAACTTTACTAAGTTCTACTACCACAAAACTCCAATAAATGCTCCCTATCAACCAAAAGATGGAGAACAACCACTTCGGTATATCTTACTATTTCTCATTAATGTTTTTTTAGAAAATAAGAAATTGATTTTGCAACAAGAAAAAGAAAATTTAGAAAAACTTGAAACTACCCTATATGCAGAGAAAGATAAATTAGAACAAGCAAAAAAAGAATTTGAAGAAAAACAAAAACTATTAAATCAGCGTAATAATCTGTGGTGGATATTCAGAGAAATTGCTAACTTTATTGATGATAGAGAAACTCCTGTGAATGTAGCCAAAGAGCAAGTTGATCAAAAACAAGTTGGTGTACAAGAAATACAAACAAATTTTCAATCAACCTTGCTAAAAGTTCAAGCAACTCAAGAACAGATAAATGCTTTTAATAATGCTTTATTTAGATTTGCCATTGGTTCTAAAAATAGTGACGGCTTTGCGATTCTTCAAGGACACAGATGGTTAGAAATTCCTCAATCTATTTTTTAGTTAATTAATAAATAAGGATGAGCAAATTATGAATAATTTTGAAATTTACGTAAAAACTTCTGCACTGGGAAAGACAGGCATTCATTGGCGTAAGATTGAGAGCAAAGAATATCAACCTATAGAAAAACCTAGTTTAATTCAACGCCAAGTTATCAAAGGTAACAATAATCAAGTTGCAATTGTTAATGACTTAATTGATGAAGTCAAACCATCTTTGCTCCTCTTCAGAGATCAAAAGACAAATAAACTATTACTGGAAGTCACAGGTATTGAATCACATCAACGTTCTGAAAAATTAGGACGGAAAGTTTTAAATACTATAGTTTGGATAACTGATAATTTACCAGAGAATGAAAAAGTTTTTGGGACTTCCAGAAAATAAACTATTCCATTGGAAATAATGATAATCATTTTAAAGGGGGATGAAGGGGCTGCCGACGGCAGCCCCTTCATCCCCCTTTTGTAGTAATTTGAATAATGACTGAGTTTTTGAGTGTAGCAACTGGTGACTATAGTATTAACTGATTCTCTGAAAAAGTTGTTCATTGAAACTGCATCTCAATTAAAAGGTGCAGAAAAGCGTAGATTTATGGCTTCGACAGTTCAAAGCTTAGGTTTAGGAGGGCAAAGACTTGCACAATCAGAATTAGGATGGAATCGAGACACAATTCGCAAAGGAACAAGAGAATTAAAAAGCGGTATTACTTGTGTTGATAACATGAGTGGCAAAGGACGTTACAAAGCAGAAGAACATCTGCCAAATCTTTTAGAAGATATCAAAAAAATAGTTGACTTCTATAGTCAAACCGATCCGAGTTTTAAAAGTCAAAGACTATATACTAGACTCAGTGCAGCCGAAGTTAGAAAGCAATTAATCGAAAAGTCTGGTTATAGTGATGAAAAGTTACATACATCAGAAACAATTCGAGTCAAATTAAATAATTTAGGTTATAAGCTCAGAAGGGTAAAGAAAGTTCAGCCTCAAAAAAAATCCCACAAACTGATGCAATCTTTGAGCAATTAGATGTAGTAAATAAAGATGCAGATGAAGATAAGAGTGTTTTACGTCTAAGCATGGACGGAAAAGCCTGTGTTAAGATCGGCTCATTTGACCGAGGGGGTAAAAGCCGGGATGGGGTGAAAGCATCAGACCATGATTATAATCCGAAAACAACTGTAACTCCTTATGGAATATTTCTTCCAGAGCTTGACGAGTTATTTTTGTACTTTACAGAATCGAAAGTTACAAGTGATTTTATCGTTGATATTCTAGAAGATTTTTGGTCTTGTGAAAAGCATCGTTTTTCTGAAGTTAAAACACTACTTCTGAATCAAGATAATGGTCCGCAGAATAGTTCGCGGCGTACCCAATTTATGAAACGTATAGTAGAGTTTGCTCACAAACATCAAGTAAATATACGTTTAGCTTATTATCCTCCCTATCATAGTAAATACAATCCAATAGAAAGGACATGGGCAGTACTAGAAAATCATTGGAATGGGAGTATTTTAGATGAACTAGAAACGGCTTTAAATTTTGCTAGCACTATGAAATGGAACGGGAAACATCCAGTCGTTAAGCTAGTACACGAAACTTATGAGAATGGGGTAAAGCTTACAAAAAAAGCTATGGCTCAAATCGAAAAACAGATTGAGCGGCTAACCGATTCTAATCATGAAGTTTTCCCAAATTTAGGTAATTGGTTTATTGATATTTGTTGTAGTAAAACAAACGTGATTTCATTTTAATAGCAACATTTATTTAGCGGCAAAATATCCCTTATTTACACTGTTTAACTTCAAATAACAAGTGTATAGACTCTTATGCATAAATGAGGGGGAGAAAAGGGCTTGCCGACGGCAAACCCTTTTCTCCCCCTCAAAATGATTATCATTCTTTAAATCAACCTGTCTTTTCCTTTTTTTGGAATAATTTATTCTTTGGAAGTCCCTTTAGGAAAATTGCTTATAGTGCAATTCAGCACATTTTAGAAAAAGATTTAAGTTTCTCTAAAATGATAGGAGAATCAATTGACTTTTTTGAATTGGAAGAGTTTCGAGTTGATTTAGATAAAATTAATCAATTTATTCACGAAATAAAATCACTTAATTATCTTGAATACAACCATGTAGAATCTCATCAAGAATATCAAGTAGGAATTAAATCAACTGAAAAGTTAGAAAAACTAGCTGAGGAAATACGAAATAACCCTTTACCAAAAGATTGGACTAGTTGGGATGAAAGTACAAAAACCGATGGTGTCCTGGTTGTAGTTACAGACAATTTAGAGAAACGAACTATTCTCCATGAATCAGGCGTTTGGAGAGGTTTTGCATCTAATGTAAAGGAACCAGAAAAAAAAACGCAAACCTCGGATACTACGGAAAATTCAACAACAGAGAAAGAGAAACCTCCAATTACTTCAACAGCAAAGAAACCTCCAATAAATTATCCCCAGAAATGGAGAATTCAAGTAGTTATATTATTAATAATAGCAGCAACAATAACAACTCTGATATTTCTCAGTATTCAATATCTGGTCGAACCTCAACAAATGTTACAACCCCAAATTCAAAAACAACAGATTCTACAACCTCAACCCCAACCAACGAAAACTCCACAAAATCAATCTCCACAGAAGAAGACTTTGGAGACTCCAGCACAGAAAGTTATAAAACCTCAACCGATATAGTGACTTCAGCCTCTTCTGAAATAAATAGCATATCTCAAGTTACAAGAGGTTCTATAGACTCTAATTCAATAAGTTCAAATAAACGAGAAGCTAATTTTTTACAGATATTAACTACTCATGAAAAGGCTAGGCAATTGACATATTTGATGTCTCAACTAAATATAAAAAATAATACAAATTTATCTAATATTGTCAAATTTGTAAAATATAATGAATCTAATGTTAATTCTTTGCAAGAAGATTATTATGGTGAGTTAATAACTGAAAGCTATCAAAACTATAGGAAGCTGCTTTCAAGAGTGAAAGAGCGTGATTATAGTGTAGAGCTGAATCCATTAGATATTTTATCAATTATTAACCCTGATAACATCTCATCAATAGATACAAAAAAAAATTCAATTGAAGAATTGACGCAAATACTAGATATTTTTACTCATTTATCATTACCCGAACAAAAAAATATCATTAGTATTGTAAAGTTTATATACTGCTATAAAGTAATATATCAGTTAGATCAAGGAGGAGTTTTTTGGAGACCCATAACTGATGTTTTGAGACATTACTCTCATAAGAACTGGGAAATTTATAATGAGTTAGTTAATCAAGTTAAAATTTTAGTTAATAGTGGATGCATCTAGCATTTTATTTAATATAGTTTCAGACCGAGAAAATATTCGTAGCGACTGTCTTAGTTGTCAAGTGCGATCGCAAAAAAAAGTTGACGCAACTGGAGAACGCTTCGCTAGATTCGGTGGTGTCAGGTAGGGGCAGCAAGACCTTGAGTTGGTGGTATAAATAGTCTTACCCCCACCTGACACTCCGCTGTGCCACCGAATCTTCTCCAGTTGCTGAACCACTCGTAGGGCAATAAATGAAATGAGCATAAACATGAATGATTTGGCAAAAATAATCATGGTCAAATAAGGGCATGAAAAATGAATGATCAAGCCAGAAAAAAACTAGGATTAATTAGCTATTACAATTAGTTGGGAAAAGAGCTTTTAAGTTGTTTGTAAATTATCTTGTGCAGCAGACCAAGGTTTACTTTCCCGAACCATAGCATTCAAAATAACTAACATTTTATGAACACAGGCTGTAATCGCTAATTTCTTTGGCTTACCACGTTCAACAAGACGGTCATAAAAAGCCTTGATAATTGGGTTATGACGTATTGCAACCAAAGCACCCATATAAAGAGTTGCACGAACATGAGCACGACCACCATTAATCATACGTTTACCTTTATGTTGTCCACTATCATGATTAATTGGAGCAACACCTACTAAACGCGATATTTGTTTGGAAGTTAATTGACCAAGTTCTGGTAAATCAGAAACTAGAGTTGTAGAAATAACTTTACCAATGCCAGGAGTAGTTTTGAGCAAATTAGCTTTATCAATCCATTGTTGGTTGTTTTGGGTTAGTTGCTCAATTTCTTGATTTAGTTTCTCCAGACGTTCATCAAGGTGTTTTATATGCTCCTCCACATCGAGCAATGCTTTACCACGAGCGCGAGCACTTCGGTTTTTTTCAGCAGTTTGCATCTCGACTAATTGTCTTCTTCGACTAATTAATTCTGAGAGTTGACGTGCAGATTCAGATTCAATTGCCAATATTTGGGGCTTCATTGCTTCCCCAAAGTGCGCTAATATTTGTGCATCAATAGCGTCAGTTTTGGCTAATTTTCCTGTGGCTTTGGCAAAATCTCGTCCTTGGCGTGGATTAATTAATGCAACTGGTAAAAGTGCTGCTTGTAGTTGAATTATAAGTTCAGTTTCTAACCCACCTGTGGCTTCAATTACGATTATATTTAAATCGTATGATAATAGTTGTTCAACTAAATCTACTATTCCTGACTCAGTATTTGCGACCTTTAATGCTTTCCCAATTGGACGGATGTAAACATCAAGTGTCGCTTTACTTACGTCGATGCCTATCCACTGAGAGGTATTTTCCATTTTTGTTGCTCTCAAAAATTATAATCTACCCTGCTTTTAATTCATCCCCTTGATTTCACTCATCCTTGCCCGATGCGGACTGTATACTTTAAAATCAGTGTTTAAAGCTTTGACCCTGGCGACTGTTCGAGTTCTGTCATGGAGATTATTGTAGTGACCCATGCTACAAAGCGGTCTATTATGACCTAGGTTGGGACGGTCTACTACTATTTCTAAGATACAAGGTTGGGTGTGGGCTTTGCGGAACCCAACACCCAACGCTGACAATCATGTTTTTGAACTGGTGCAAGTTATAGAAGAATTCTAATTAGGGTCTGCTGAAAAAGGCTACAAAGCGAATCTAGATGCCACACAGCTTGAATAATCTTGCTTTTGGAGGTCAGATCCAAAATTCGCCCCGTGATTTTCCGCCAAAGTGCATGGTTTTTGAGCCTCTAAATCCCATAACCTTGCACTTGTTTGCCTCAAAAATGATTAAAACCCTTATTTGGCAAAGGTTATAGCTTTAATCAGCAAGCCCTAATTAATGCATTTAAGAATATGGATTAAATAAAATATAACTCTTGATTGTGTAGATTATTGATGTTTGGTTACGCGATCGCGTAACCAAACTTACGAAGAATTGTATATTAATAAATCTTCATTCCTCAATACTTGTTTTTAAGATTACACCAGAACGATTGTGATAATATCGTAAACTCTATCACCTTTAAACTTTCTGCTTTGCCGATGGTACAATCCGTAACCAACTCAAACCAGCATCAATATCCCTCAAAATCTGAAAATCTTCATCTGGTAAAAAACCCACGTTTTCCCCAGGTTTACTTGACAAAAAAGCAAAAGCTTCTCTAAATTCCTTCGATTCTATTTGAATTGGTGCAGCTAAATGACAGGGAATAATTTGCTGAAAATCCCAACTTGCAACCTTTTCAACCCAATTGAGAGTTTCTTGGGGTGCACGATTCAAAATTAGACTTTGTAAAACTGGTGCTACCAATAAGCGTCCATTTCCCCGCAATTTCTCAAATGATTCTAACCAACCATCTTTCCACTTGAAGGGATATAAACCAAAATAGTTCTCTTTGCTTGGATTTGGGGCTTTCTTCGCTTCCCCAAAAACCTGTCCCCAAGCTGGTACTTCTAAGGTACTGGGTTGGAAATACATGGCAAATAAAGCGATACGTTGCCATCCACGACGACGATTAACTGGGTTATCTACAATTGCCTCGGTGGCGCTATCCCTGGCGTGAAATAATAATGGATATGGTTCAATTTGAATAATTTCTGGTGCTTCTGCGGGGATGGAAACAACAGAATCTGTAACTAGTAATGTTTTTGATGATTTATGTAAGAATGCAACTTCGGCAAACTTGCCGAGACGTAAATCAATTGTATCCAAGATGGCGTAATCAAACTCTTTACCAAAGGGGGCTTTATTGCTATCTGCTGGTAGTATTTTTGTCCGCTTTGCAGGTAAACCCAACCAACTCAGGGGTAAATTTACCGGAAAACTCCATTGATTTGGAGTCACAAATACCTCTGCGGAGGGGAAGCATCTGGAAAAAGGACCAACAAAAACTTTGTGTTCTAAGCCGGAAATTGTGGGCAGGATAATATATTTAACACTTCCATACTCTGCTACTAATTCATTGATTAGCTCGATACACTCTTTAGTTGGTGCTACAGGCGCATAAACTAACAAACCACCTGCCTCTAGTCTGACAACAGTCATCCTAACTGGCACCACTACATAGAAAATACCTTGAAGTTGGTCAAAAGTCCAAATGGTATCTTTGATTACTTCTTTCCGAATTGTCCTTCGTCTGCTGTATGGGTAAATTGGCAGTGCATACCAAAACCGCCAAAAAAAATCTTTTTGGTCTTTTGGGTCTGCTAACTCTAGTTTAGTAATATTTTGATGGTCATCCACTGTAAAATCTCTCCAAATTCCCAGCCAATTTTCAAATTACCTCTATTTGAACACCCAGGAAGTGGACTTTAGTAGATGACAGAGTTATTTGAAAGTTCACAGAATTGCAGTCGCCATGCTATTTTTTGGAAATTTGCATGGCTTAGTCTGCTTATCTAGCGTGTACGGAATTTTCTGCGGCGTTGTTTTTGCTTCGCTACAGCTTTACGTTTACGTTTTTCTAAGGGTGTTTCAAAGTGACGGTGCTTTTTAATGTCAGGAAAAATCTCTGCCTTGGAAACTTGCCGCTTGAAGCGGCGTAAGGCGGACTCAATCCCCTCATTTTCACCGACAATGATTTGAGTCATTATATCTCCTAATAAATTGATCAAATTAAGGGGTTAAAGAAATGCAAATAACAAGAAGTACAAGTATTTTCGCAATTTCCAATTCTACCTTGTTTTTACACTTACAAGGTACTACTTCAGCAAATGCTACTTAACTACAATATAAAAACATCTTAGTTAACTAGTATTTAAAAAAGGCAGATTTTACTGTCTGCCTGAAGACCTGAGAGTATAGTGTGGATCATGAACCTGAGAGTCTAGAAACGACGGTTATATCCACCACCGCCACCGCCTTCGTTGCGACGGTTGCCGCCACCAAAAGAACCGCTGTCGGATTTCGGCTTGGCTTTATTTACCTTCAAGCTACGTCCCATCCATTCAGCACCGTCTAAAGCTTCAATTGCCGCTGTTTCTTCTGTTTCGGCTTCCATCTCTACAAAAGCAAATCCCCTGGGTCTACCAGTTTCACGATCTACTGGCATTTGAACTCTTTTAACATTTCCGTACTCGGCGAAAACACGTTTGAGGTCTTCTTCTTCTACCTCATAAGACAAATTACCAACATAAATCGACATATGACATCTCCAGGCTCAGTGGGTATACAGATTTGCATCCGGAGAGGTCTGCTGTATCATAAAATTCAAATAAAAACAAACGTTACCACCGAATCCAATCTTTTCATAGATACCTTAGCATAGATTGCCAAATCTGTGTTGTAAAGCTTGGTAGAGAAAGCCTCTCATTCCCATTGCGAAGCTTCCCCTAACTTAGTGAAGTCTGGTAAGTAGAGAATTGTTAAGTAATAATTTGTGGTTCCCTTAAAGTCTATTGTAGCGGTTATTTGAGCTTTAAGTAGGTAGAGATAAGTAAGGCAAGGGATGTAATTAACTGTAAATTTAACTCAAAGTCTTCTTACAAACCCTAACAGGAGGCGGAGCTTCAAAGTCAGGGTTCCCAGGCAGAGCCTGGGAACCAGTCGATTACAGAAAAATTGTCGAAATTACATCAAAGTCAACAGCCTCGCTACAGCCACCCCAAATGTTTGTACTTACCTCAACTGCCAACTGCCAACTGCCTATTGCCTGATCATAGAATAACGACAATTTTCAACACGCACCTACCTAGCAGCTTTACTGTGTTCTGAAGTAAGTGTATGATGGAGGGTAATAGGAAGGGGAGTAGCTAATTGGCAAGTTTAGAACTTTGCCATTAATTCTGGGTCAACATACTGGCGATGAGCCTGGTTCAGATAGCATTCAAAAGATTTAGTTGTGAGTTAGTTTACTAATTAGCAACTGGTTAATAGTTGCCAGCGAGACCTTCACTAAGAACACACGGAAAACGTGTGAAGCTTGGTGAGGTGTTTTGTTCTCCATCAAGCTTCACACCGCTACAGAAATGAGAGGGGCTTGAGGTGGATTTAACAGCTTTTACTGCGGGTTTATCACTAATTACGGTTTCGGAATTGGGTGATAAGACCTTTTTCATTGCGATGTATTTGGCAATGAAGCATTCTCGGAGTTTGGTTTTTTCTGCTGCTACGGCAGCTTTAGCGGCGATGACGATTTTGTCGGTTGCGATGGGACGAATAGCTTCGTTTTTACCATTACCTGCGAATTTACTCCACCATGCTGAAATTGCTTTATTTTTAGGATTTGGGGTGAAGCTAATCTATGATGCGGCACGGATGCCTAAAGCTATTAGTTGCGATGATGTTTTAGAAGAAGCAAAGGAAGCCGTTGATAAATTAGAGGCTGAAAATATCAAAAAAAATAGTCCTTGGGCAATTTGGTTAGAAGGGTTTATTTTAACCTTTGTGGCTGAGTGGGGCGATCGCACGCAACTGGCAACCATATCTCTAGCGATCAAATATCACCCACTTGGGGTTTCAGTGGGAGCGATTTTAGGACATGCGATCTGTGCTGCGATCGCAGTCACCTGCGGCAAGCTGATTTGCGGTAGAATTTCCGAACGCCAACTGACTTTTATCGGTGGATGTTTGTTTATTTTATTTGGGATTTTGGCGATATTTGAAAAATAGTGAGAAAATAGCGAGTTTCCAGCACACTATGGTGCCTGAGTTGGGCTTGGGGAAGCCGTAGGACTGGGGGAAGGCTGCTCCGTGGCAGTTTTGTTGATTTCGTCTTTGTATTGGGCTGGGGCTAAAGCAGCGGCATTAGAGAATAGAGGTTTTGCTTCCTCCATTTTTCCCTGATCCTTCAACACTAGAGCTTTTGCCCAAATCGGGCGATGATCTTTGGGTGCGCTTTTGATAGCTTGATCATAGATATCAAAAGCCTTTCCATACCGCTTTTGTTCGGCATGGATATTCCCCATGAGAACTTGAATTGCTACAGTATCAACTGTACCGGGTTCCAGTTTGTTAATTTGAGGTGCTTTGGTGAGGGTATCTTGGAGAACCCCAAGAGCAGCTTCAGGTTTTTTCTGAGTCATCAACAACCCTACCATTGCTTGGAGTGCTTCCATATTACCCGGCTTAGTTTCCAAGACATTGCGGAGGGCTTGAGTAGCTCCTTCCTTGTCACCTATTTGCTGTTTTGCCTGTGATAGTAATACTGCATATTTAGTTTCTTCTGGGTCAAGTTTTGCCAACTTTTCCAATGGTTCGATCACATCTTGGATTTTACCCTGTTTGAGACTGAGCAACTGTAACCTAGCTTGTAGTAAACCTTTGAGAGCAGTTTGATTTTCTGGCTCTTTTTGTAAAACCGATTCATAACCTCTGGCTTCATCTTGCAGCTTGGTTTTAATGGCTTCGGGAGATGAATTATTTTTGCCACTATCGGTAGTATTATTTGCGGAACTTTGGGAATCTCCCATGGCACCACTGAACAGAGGAACCAAAGACACAGCAGCAAAACCAAAAATACTGAGTATCAAAACAACATTAACAATCCAACTACGTTTTTGAGACACAAGACTTTCCTTAACTCTCATAATATTATCATTGACTAAAAGCGGGAGAAAGCGCGAGGTAGGGGATAAGGGTAAATTATTGAAGACAAAATTGGGACGATTATTTCCCTGAAACCTTGCTCCTAAGCGAAGCCTGCAACCTGCGAGTTTTCACTGAAAAACCGAAAAATTTGCAAAACTTTGCGGAATCCCGCACTCAGCCTGTGAACTTTATAACAAAACCATAACCAATATCAAAGCTATTAGTAACTTTGGGAGGAATCCTCAGAATTCTAACTGTGGTATGCTTCCGAAATTGCTTTAAAGACGCTAAATTACACACAAGACTGTACATACGTGAAACTTCGCGTTTTCAGTATCACACAAGGTACGCTGGAAGCGTAGTGTGGAAAAGAAATATACTTTCACCAGTCACACAAACGCTATTTTCAGTTACCTTTGTTAAGTCCCATAATTGGGATGTATCTCCGCCGCAAGGAGTTTTATGAATTCCGACCTGATGCCTTCGCCTGAATCTTCCAATTCCAATCCGTCTAAGCAAGCAGAAACTAGAACAGAGGCAACTGCTAATGTTCCTAGTCCAAAAATGCCAATCCGAGAGAAATCGCCTGTTATCCAAAGCGAGACTCCGGATGATGCTAGCTTGGTGAATCGTCAACAGCCGATTCCACCACCAAGTGAGCCAATGCAATATCGAGCCATCGGTTTAGTCCGAGGTCGCTATGTTGCAAGTGAAGAACAATTTACCCAAGGTGCCCTTGTCACTGGGGACAATGTTGAACTCAATGCCGTTCTTTTGGGACGGATCATGAGTTTGGTGAAAAATCACCTGGATCTTGAAAAAGAACACTTGTGGGTTGTTTACCCCCGGACTCGCCAAGAAAACGATAAATTGCATATGCAAATTGTCGGTGTTTGGGAGCCGGAAAACCTGGCTAAAAATTCAACTACTGATGATGAAGCAGCCGATGCTGAATCGGCACAGACTGAATTGGTACCTTCTTCGGAAGTTACCGATGGTGTTTTTTCTGTGCGGGGTGAGATTGTTTATCAATCCCTGGACACAGATAGCTTTGTGATCAAAATCAAGCAAGCACCTCGGAAAACAGACGACAAACCCAAGTATTTCAAGCTGAAAATTAAAGGTAAGCTGGAATCTAGGGCTGTAGGTAAGTTCTGGGACTTGCAAGCCAAGCGTGAAGGTGAGGATTTAGTGGTCGAACGCAGTGAAGCGATCGCTGAATTACCTAAAAAACGCCGACCGCCTTTCAAAGGTGGTGGTGCTGGTGGTAGAAGACCTTATAACAGGGCTTCTAGTTCTGCTGGTGGACCGCCTAGAAAGCCCTTCCGCAGACCTGCAAATGGTGAGATACCCCTACCTGTTAAACGCAGTAGCGGTGATGCTCCTGCCCCGTCTCGTCCTGCACCCACAAGCCCAGTTCCCAAACCTGTAATTAAACCGCGTCCAAAAACAGATGAGTAGGGAATTTAGGATCGAATCCTAAAATTCCGTCCAACGGTCTTGTGGTAAAAATGACCGCTCGACTGAGATTGGCGCTACTGCTTCGGTTAATGTAAACTCGCCTTTGGCAATCCATTGTTTTAACTCTAAGGCTACTTGTCTAGAGAAAAGCATACTTGCCAGAGGCGCTGTGCGTATTGCCCTACCTTCGATGGAAATGCGTCCTGATTTGAGTTGAGCATAGCTAACTAAGCCAAATGTGGGACGGACACGGCGAGGAATGGAAAAATCAACGATTGGGGCAACAATCTCTGAATCTTGGACTGCACAGCGGGCAATGACTTCTTCGTTTAGCACGGGTATGGGTATCCCCACACCTAGCATGAGGGAGGGTCCATAGTTTTTGAAGTAGCAACCTCTAACCCAATGAGGATCCATTTGTTTTGCGTCTCCAATTAGGGCTAAGGTTGCCGCTGGACCAATTGGTGTCCGATTGGGAAGGCGTTTTTGCAGTGGAAAGTGTTGTGTCCCTTCCCAGGCAATATAGCCGATGCTGCCACCAAGGAAAATTTTTGTGCCGATACCAATTGCTTGTAAATCGGGGTCGTTGAATAGGGGAGAAATGGCTCCGGGGTTGGAGTAGACTGCATTTCCTAAACGTGGTTGCAGTAGACCCAGGTAAGTATATAGTGTGCGATCGCCTCCGTTCACACCGACGATAAAGTTTTGATACAGGTTTCGCGGATTGAATAGGTAAAATTGATTGATTGTTTCCCGTGTGATGGTGGTTTCAAATGTCGCTCTGGGATAACAATCGGTTACTTGTCCGAGCGCCCGTAATTGTACTGGCTTCCCGGCAATTAAGTCTTCAATTACATGACCACCACCACGTTCTCTGACTTCTTCCCCGTCCTGTGCTTCTACGGGGCAACTGGCACCGATGTATAAATCGACAGCACCAAATCCCGAATAAATCGGGACTCCATCCAGCCAACCGCGACGGATTTTGATGGGTGGGTCAGTGTGACCGAGGTTAATTATGGCACCACTTGATTCCATTGGTTCAAAGGTTCCAGCGGTGACAACATCAACCTCTTTGGCAAGTTTGGCAACACCTTCTTCAGCGACTCGGGCTTTGAGTTCTTCGACAGTGACGACGACAGCACGTTGATGAGTGATTTTATCGTTTATTTCGGCAAGCGATCGCATAGGAGGCAGGGGGGAGTGGGGCAGGGGAAGTAGGGAGGCAGGGGAGGCAGGAGAGATAGGGGAGGCAGGGGAAGCAGGGGAGGCAGGGGAGGCAGGGGGGAAAAAAGCTGGTTAATTATTGGGGGGAATTGGGAGGGTAAGTTGTTGCAACCAATCGATGATTTCGGGGTTAACTAGGTTTGGTGCTTCATCGTGGGGGCAATGTCCAGCGTTGGGAATGGGGACA
Source organism: Calothrix sp. PCC 6303 (assembly GCF_000317435.1). Classification (NCBI taxonomy): domain Bacteria; kingdom Bacillati; phylum Cyanobacteriota; class Cyanophyceae; order Nostocales; family Calotrichaceae; genus Calothrix; species Calothrix sp. PCC 6303. The sequence goes on along the minus strand of NC_019751.1, from coordinate 5,423,703 downwards.
ATTTTGATATTCTTGCCTTCATTTTCTGCTTCTGCAAATATTTTGGCACCGCTAATTGGTGTCCAGGGGTCTTTTTCTCCCCAAAGTAATAAAAGTGGTTGTGTCACCCTCGGTAGTAATTCTTCTGGAGTTTTGCCTGGGGGTGCGGTGAGGATGGAAGCGAAGACTTTTTGGGCACCAGGATCACAGGATGGTTGGTAAATTAGTTCTACTAACTCGTCTGTGACGGCAGTGCGATCGCTATACACTTGAAATAGGGTACGACGAATTTGCGGTTTTTGGCGAATGCGATTAAAGACAAATGTCCCTACTGTTTGACTATTCACCAATTTATTAAAGGCTGACATTACCAAGCGTAGGGGTGGATTTAACTCATGGGGACGATGGTTTAAACCTCCCGCACAGTTAATTAAAACACCACCAGCGGAAATTTTTGGATGTTCTGCCAAGACTGTTAAACTAATCAAAGCACCAATGGAGTTACCAATAAATACTGTTGGTTCTTGGATAAATTCACTCCAAAAATCCTTGAGCAGTTCTACCCAAACATCCACACTGTAGTTGATTAGTGCTTTATCTGAGCCACCAAAACCCAGTAAATCGATAGCAAACACCCGATAACCAGCAGCAGCTAAAACTGGAATATTTTTCCGCCAATGTCCAATGGAAGCACCAAAACCGTGAATCAGTACCAAGGGTTTTCCTTCACCCAGGACGGTATACTGGATTTTATGACCTTTCCAAGTCCAAAATTGCTTTTCAAAAGTATTTGGTGTTGATAGTTGTTGAGTAATCACAGCTTTGCTTTTTATGTGACCTGAAGTATTTTGTTTATTCTAAATGATATTAAGGAAGCGAGAGAAGACGCGTGTCGTTGCACGTCCTACTGTGACTTGACAGATCCATTTTTGATATTATGATTTGACATATCATATAATTCACGTATCGGGAAAGGAATTTTGATTCCTTCTTTTTGAAAGCGTCGATGTAGTTTCTTGATAAAAATATGTCTTGCTAGGCGTTGATCGAAAAATTCGTTGACTCGGATATATACTTTAAAATCAATACTAAAGTCGCCAAAATTTTGAAACCGAATAAATGGGATAGTTTCAATTAATTCTGGTGCCACTTCTTCAACTACTTCTTTTGCTACTTCTACCGTTACTTGTTCAACATGCTCTAAATCACTTTCATAGTCAACACCCACATTTACAGTTAGGGTGACTTCTTTAGCGGGAAGATGGTAGTTGGTAAAAATTGCCGAAGCTAATTTGGAGTTGGGAACAATAATGATGTTGTTGGATAATTCTTTAATCGTGGTGTTGCGCCAATTGATATCTGTAATATATCCTTCATGGGCGGCATCAAGTTTAATATAGTCTCCAGTTCTAATTTGTTTAGAAATAAGCAGATAAAATCCAGAAAAGAGATTTTCTAATGTATCTTTTAGCGCCAAACCAACAGCTAATCCACTAATTCCCAAAGTAGTAATAATTGGTGTTATCTCTACACCCAGAGTCTGCAGAAGAATTAGTGTTCCTAAAACTAAAACTGTCGTTTTGGCGATGTTGGAAAATAGCGAAGCTGGGAGATTTGCCGATTTACGAATATATAAACTTACAAACCCAGCACTCAAACGTGCAAGTACCAAAGTCACCGAATATAGAAAAATGGCTGTAACAATCTTCTTGAGAGTTAAAGCAATCTCTGGTTGAAAACCAGGATAACTAATAATTGCCCCATATAAACCAGCTAAAGCAAACCAAAGAAAAGTCATCCTGTGGAGTGCAGTAAAAATAATTTGACTACCAGGAATTTTTTTTCGGGTAATAATTTCTTTGAATCTGCTGTAGATGATGGTGTCACCAACAATTCCTCCTAATAGTCCTAAGAGGCAAAAGACAATGGGCAAAATAAATTGAAGTTGTTCTGTCATGATTACGAAAATATAGGGAGTCAGAAAACGCAAAATCGAAAGTTACAGAATATAGGGTGAGTTAGACTATGCAAAGATTTGATAGTTCGAGTAAATGGTAATTTGCCGTAACACACCAATTTAATTTGTGGATTATGACGCGTTTAAATTTTATTTTAAATTGAGATTTGTTAGTATATTTATCGGTAATATCGCAGTAATATATGCATGTTGCACAAATCGTATCTGTTATTTATAAATGCATTATCAACAGTTATACCAATTTATCCATTTTTAGGATAACAGGAAATGGTTATTGTTTGAGTGTTATGCTTAAATTAGCAAAATAATAAACAGCTTCAAATTATGGTATTAGATGGTTTTGGAGAATTGATTTGAATATTTTATAGTTAGTTTATATGCTGATTTGAGCTAAATATGATTCACAAGATTTAGAGATTTTTCTATAATTTCGAGATCTAAGAAGCAATTACAACCCACATTCCGCACATCAAGTTGAAGTATAAAAAGATTACAAGTCAGGAAAAAGTAAAAACTCAGGATGATGAAGAAATAAAATGCTGAATGAATATACTTTTAAAAATAAATAATCAAATACAAAAAAATGACCCAGGCTTGTGATAAATCTTTGACAAAACGAATAATTTAATCAGCGGTATATTGATCGTTTTTGATCTGCGGAGATCGTAAATTTGTATGGATAACTAAAAAACTTAATTTTACGGTAACGCAAGAATGAGGGTTTCAGCCTAGGCTGTTGACTCTGTGACTTTTTCGGGATTTCATTCATGCAAAAAACGTGGATAGTCACGATGGCTAAAAGCTTGATTTTGATAGGGTTTTAACGAGATATTAAACGCCACGAACAAAAGTACCAAAAATCGCCCAATTTTCAACAAAGTCAACAGCCTAGTTTCAGCCTGAAAACTGGTAGTACGTATGAACGCGTTGAAAGGACTACAATTTATGACCTAACGGCTTCCGCACCATAAGTAATACCAACAGGAAAAGGATAAAAAGTTTAATTAGTAGAAATATAATCAAATACAGGCAAAAAAATCATCTATCAGTTAGATTATTTATTTCAAGAAGTGCTGATTGCTGTTTATTAGGCGTTTACTTACATAATCTTTGCTTTACTTCTTCTGAGTTTCCAAAAATTCCATTACATTTCTTAAAATAATCATATTCAATACTTATCAAAACTATGGGACGCGCTCGTTCTAAATCTGACTTACCAACAAAGATGTGCCCAGTTTGCCAGCGTCCGTTTACCTGGCGCAAAAAGTGGGAAGATTGTTGGGACGAAGTTAAATATTGCTCAGACCGATGCCGTCGTCGCCGTTCTCAGGCTACAAATAATACAGATAATCAGCAAAGTAGTTAAAGGTACGGAGTGATCAAGTGCAGCCAAAATTAATTATTCATGGGGGAGCAGGTAGTTCGCTCAAAGGAAAAGGTGGGGTTGATGCGGTTAGGCGATCGCTTCATCAGATTATTGAGGAAGTTTACCCACTGTTATTATCTGGTGGCAGTGCTAAGGATGCTGTAGTTTTGGGTTGCAAATTGCTGGAAGATAACCCACGCTTTAATGCTGGTACTGGTTCGGTGTTGCAATCGGATGGGCAAATTCGTATGAGTGCTGCACTCATGGATGGGATGTCTCAAAGTTTTAGCGGTGTGATTAATATTTCACGGGTGAAAAACCCGATTGAGTTAGCGCAATACCTCCAGAATTCTAGCGATCGCGTGTTGTCTGATTACGGTGCTACAGAATTGGCAAGGGAGTTACAAATTCCTAGCTACAATGGTTTAACTGATTTACGTCTCAATGAATGGATTCTAGAACGTCAAGACAATTTTCAACGCTCTATGGCTGGGGTGGTGGCAGAACCGGAATTAGCGGAAACTAGCGATCGCCGTGGCACTATTGGGGTTGTCGCTTTGGACACTGAGGGTAATTTAGTTGTTGGTACATCTACTGGTGGCAAGGGTTTTGAACGGATTGGACGTGTTAGTGATTCGGCGATGCCTGCTGGTAATTATGCAACTAAGTATGCAGCGGTCAGCTGTACAGGAATTGGTGAAGATATCATTGATGAATGTTTAGCTGCACGGGTTGTAGTCAGGGTGACGGATGGGATGTCATTAGAAGCAGCAATGCAAAAAACCTTTGATGAAGCCACCAAAAATCAACGAGATTTAGGTGCAATTGCCCTTTCTGGGGATGGTGCGATCGCATGGGGGAAAACATGCCAAGTTTTATTGGCTGCATACCACGATGGAAATCGAATTAGCGACACTTTGGAGCTATCAGAAAAAGCCCAAATCGGAGTTGCGGCGTAAAAACGTCATAACTCTGCTCAATATCTGATTAAAAGCCTCAGAGTCGAGTCTGAGGCTTTTGTATTTTGTATTAAAGTAAGTCGATAATTGAGAATAAACGCTGATTTTGAAGTTCTTGTAATCGCATTTTCTCTCGGTAAAAAGCCTCGCAATAAACCTTATCTTGTTCTGGTTCTATTTCGGGATCTATTTTTTCCCACAAATCTTTAAAATACAACAGGCGTTTTTCACATAATACCTTTTCCATACAGGCAACGGTTGCTTGAACTACCTGGGGAGTTCGGATAATTTCCTTTTGACTTTTTTCATCTAAATGAAACAGATGTAAAACCAAGCTTAATTCGTCGGGAAATTCTAAACACCTATCTTGGACACGGGAAATTAAATCTCTTCCTGTTGCATCAGGTATTTCTAATATCTGTTGCCACAAAAAACGATGGTGAGAAAGACTAAATTGTAAGTCTCCAACATCTAAAGCATCTATAATTTCTTCTCTCTGTCCAGGACAATGTAAATATATTTTGAGTAATAAAGCTTCTGCTTGTTCTAATAAACTATGTTCCCCGGTGGTTGGGTTAGATTTGCGACTTTCTGGCTTGACTACAGTTAATTTTGCTCGATATTCGGGTTTTGGCGCAATTTGTGTGAGGAGATTTTCTACTCGTAGAGGTATTAATCTGGTGTCACCTAAGCTGAGGATTTCGGCACAGTGAGAAACATAATAGCTTCTAGTATCGTTATTTGCTATATTTTTCAGTAATTTTACTAGTTCTTGGGAAACCTGTTGAAAGTCACTTGCTTGCTTTAAATCCCTGTCTTTGGTGATTTTTTGAATTTGCCAATCGAGCCAAAGGGGAGCATCATCTAAAAGCTGACGATAGTCTTGGGGTGAATGGGTGCGTAGGAATTCGTCGGCATCTTTGCCATCGGGCATATTTAGGATTTTTAGCTGTAATTCACCTTTATAGGCTAAATCTGCAACTTCCCCAATTGCCCTTTGAGCAGCATTTGTTCCAGCTTTGTCAGCATCGAAATTTAGTACCAACTGCTTGGAATCGCTGTAGCGTAAAGCCATACGAATTTGGTCAATACTGAGTGCCGTTCCTAAAGAAGCCACCGCATTATTTATACCATTGGCGTGGAGTGCGATCGCATCGAAGTATCCTTCCACTACTACGGTTTGATCTAACTGTCCGATACCGTTTTTGGCTTGATCTAAAGCAAATAAGGTTTTACCCTTATTAAATAACTCAGTTTCGGGTGAATTCAAATATTTGGGTTGCTCGTCTTTCATGGTTCTACCACCAAAAGCAATCACCCGTCCCATAATATCGCAGATGGGAATCATAATGCGATCGCGGAACACGTCATAGTAGCCGCTGTTTTCCTTTCTCGGTTTAATTAACCCAGCCTTTTCAACTAATTGTACCGGGTAATGCCTATCTTCCACCAAATAACGATACAGGGTTTCCCATCCGGCAGGGGCATAACCTAAATTAAACTTTTGGATGGTTTCATCGTTAAATTGGCGTTTTTCCCGGAGATATTCCATCGCTGGGGAATTTTGGGGAGATTTCAAAGCGTGTTGATAAAACCTAGCTGTTGCTGCTAAGACTTCATACAGTTGTTCTCGTAGGGATAGCTGACGTTGTAACTCCTGTCTTTCCTCCGGTGCGAGGGTTTGTACCGAAACTTGGTAGCGTCGCGCTAAGTCCAATACCACGTCGGGAAATGAACGCTTTTGTAAATCCATCAGAAATTTGATGGAATTTCCGGCAGCTTGACAACCAAAGCAGTAAAACATCTGCTTTGAAGGACTGACTGTAAAACTTGGGGATTTTTCATCGTGGAAGGGACATAATCCAACATAATCCTTACCACGTTTGCGTAGAACAACATGTTCTGACACCACATCATAAATGTCAGCCCGTTGTTTAACTTGATCAATTGTATCAGGGTGCAAGCGTGGGATTTGCATAGGAAATGTGGGAATCTACCAAATTGATGGAATTAACTTGATTGAAGATGGATCAATGATTAGCTGTAAACTCTTGGCTAAGATTAATATTCGCACTCAAGAAGGCAAAGTGTTAATCACTATTGACTATTGATCATTAACCATAGACTCTTGACTAATTATGATGATGGCGATTATGCTCTTGTCGCCGCACCATAAAAATAATTATTTAATCAACAAAATTTAGTTTTATTAGAGAAAATTAGGACATATAAAAATGGGACGTATTTTTATTTCGGCGGCACATGGGGGTAAGGAAGGGGGGAAGATAGATCCAGGTGCTATTGCTGGGGGGACAACCGAAGCACGGGAGATGATATTGCTTAGAGATGCCATTGTAACCGAATTGCGATCGCGTAACTCGGAAGTGCTATCTGTTCCCGATGATTTGAGCGCTCAGAACACAATTACTTGGATCAATTCTAGAGCGCGATCGCTTGATGTTGCCATCGAAATTCATGCTAATGCTGCCCCTAGTCCTTCTGTGCGTGGTGCCAGTGTTTTTTTTATTACTGATAATAACGAACGGCGAAACCATGCCGAATTAATGTTACTATCCCTACTAAAAACTGTACCTCAGCTACCTAGTCGAGGCAGTAAGCCAGATAGCGAATCAGGAACAGGAGGATTAGCATTTTGTCGTCGCACCAGTATTGCTTCCCTACAAATGCAGGTAATTTTTCTCAGTAGTCCCGAAGATCGATTACTTTTACAGACTCGTCGTCGTGATTTTGCCAAAGGTATAGCTGAAGGATTAATTGCCTGGAGTCGTCTTATAGATCCTGGCACTCAACCGGTACCTAACCCGACGTATCCGGAAATTACTATTAATATTAACGGTCAAAATTATAAGGAAAAAGGCATATTAGTAAACGGTAATGCCTACATACCCATTGACTTAGTTGAACGTCTAAGAGTTGATTTAGCCAAAATAGTTAATATCCTTCGCATCACCTATCGAAAAATTGTTTATATCAAAGCAATTGAATTACGTGATTTCCAAGTTGCAGTTGGATGGGATGCCGCAACCCGTACAGTAAAATTACGCTCTGCTTTAATTATTACTCCTGGTCAAATTGATAAAATTATTTCTAACGGGAACACTACGGAAGCCCAACTCAAAACCTTTTTAAATGATAATAATGAAAATGCCTTAAATCAATTTCCTGACATTCCCAAGTTATATCGAGAAGAGGCTGCAATTGAAGGCGTAAACTACGATATAGCCTTTTCTCACATGTGCTTTGAAACTGCTTTTTTACGGTTTGGGGGAGATATTCAAGCACAACAAAACAACTTTGCTGGATTGGGAACAGTTGGTGGTGAACCGGCTTCCTTTGAAAGTGCCAGAATTGGAGTTAGAGCGCATATACAACATTTAAAAGCCTATGCTAGTACCGAAGCCTTAAAACAGGAAATTGTCGATCCCAGATTTAGATTTGTCCCCCGTGGTGCAGCACCAACAATTGAAAAATTATCAGGACTTTGGTCAGCAGATTTAGATTATGGAGCGAAAATAATCGGCACCTTAGAACAACTTTATCAATCAGCTGGATTACTTTAGTATCAGTTTGTGATGCAACACTATGATAGCTCTATAACAAGGTATTGTGTATGGGATAGTAACAGGCATCCCAATCTTTTTGGGCAAGACACCCAAACCACAGGATATTTTATTTTCTGGAAGTCTCTAAATAAAACAACCATTTAAAATCAGCGAAAAGCCTATTTTATCGGCTTTATTCCTTAGGTTTCTCCTGCCTGCTTACTTCTGCCTTGATATACTAGAAGTAGCAGCAGCGATATTTAGCCTTCGTCCCGCCTAAAAGGCGCATTAACCCCCTTTGTCATATAAAAATAAGAAATCTAGCCAAGACACTTGACAAGAGGGAATTAGAGCAGATATTATATAGTACATAGTTATTAAAGTACAAGGCTACTAAAGCAAGCTGAAAGCAAAATCCAAAACTTCAGCCTTGCTCAATTCAGTATTTACACTGCACTATAAAAGTATAGTTTAAGGCTAGCCTAATGTCTGCATAGACATATATAGGTGTGCTTTGCCATGGTTCTGACGTTGTGAAATTAGGATATGGGATTTGAAAAATCTCAGACTAGTAGGTGAAGGCAGAAGGAATAAAGCCTATTTTAGAAGCTTTTTGTCCCTTTACAATGGCTGATTCATTTCCGCTGTACTGTACTAATCCTTTTTTATCGAACAACGTTACACCCTGCTGTCTCGAAACTCATTACACTTCAAGGGGTTAATATATGACAATCATTGCAGCTAAAGATGCAAAACAGCAAGTCATGCGTGATTTTCAGGAAATTTTGACACAGCGAAAAAAAGTCGAATCAAGAATTGCAACAAAGCAAGAAGAAGCAGAAAAAGCCAAAAATAAACAAATCCTGGAAGCTGCATCCAACTACACAGTTGATAGTATTGTTAAAAGTTTGGCAGACTTACAGCTAGAATTTGGTAGCATCGTCAATTCTTTATCAGAAAAGTTAGGGAAAGAAAACTCTAAATTAGATGAATTAAATCGGGCAATTGAAGTTGAAACTGAGTATTTGGAAGAACTTAAGCAAATTAGAGTTGTAGCTGATACTGTTGATATTCTCACTCAAGAACATCAAGAAAAGTTGAGAATTTTAGAGCAAGATACAGAGAGTAAACGTGAAAGCTTAGAGAAGGAAATTGCTCAAGCTCGTAAAGATTGGCAAAAAGAACAGGTTGAATATGAGGAAGCACTAAAAACCGCTACTGAGTTACAACTAAAACAACGACAACAAGAAGCTGAAGACTATCAATATAAATTAGAAAATAGTCGTAAAATTAATCTCAATGCTTATGAAGCGATAAAACGCGATTCTGAACGTGCTATCCAAGAGAATACCCAAGAGAAAGAGAAGAATTGGGCAGAACGTGAAAAGATTTTAAAAGAACATCAAGCGACATTTAACGAGAATCAGAAAAAGGTTGCAGCATTCCCGGCTGAATTGGAGGAAGCAGTGAAAAAAGCTAGGGAAGAAGCTATTAAAGAAACTAGTCAAAAAACGAAAGTAGAAGCTGATTTAGTTGAAAAAGAATGGGAAGGCAGTAAGCAAAATTACGAATTAAAAATCAAATCTTTAGAAGAGACAATTCAGAAACAAACTGAACAAATTAATAGTATTTCAACTCAATTGCAAGCTACCCTCAAACAGTCTCAAGATTTAGCAATGCGAGCATTTGATGGTTCTGCTAAGGGTTAGGAGATAATTTACACTCAATATCACCAAAAATAGGGAATATTTAGAATAACTGGAACAACAATTATGGCAACAAAAAAGCCAACTGAAAAAAGTACAAAGGTTGAGATTCTCCAAGCTTATGAGGAGTTAGCAAAAGAGAAATCAGAATTAAAATCTCAATTAGATCAAGCTGTGAAAAGTGCTACTTCTACGGCAGTTAAAGAAAAACCCTCTTCGGAATCAAAAATAGCAATGAATCAAACTGCTAGTATTCAACAAAAGATGAATTCCACCATCGAAAATTTAGTTAAGATTCAGCTAGGTTTTGGAAGTGCAGCTAGTGAATTATCTGAACAATTAACCACTAAAGCATCTAAACTCGCAGAAATCAAACAATCTGTAACTACAGAAACTCAAGAATTAAAAGAACTACATAAATTAGAAGTTTCTCCAGATACTTTAGATGATTTGATTGAAACTTATGAAAATAATTCTAAAGCTTATCAAGAAGAATTTAATCAGCGTTATGAAACTTTATCCCAGGAAATTCAACAGCAAAGAGGTACTTGGCAAAAGGAACAGGATGAATATAAATTAATTTTAAAAGATCGTAACGAGACTTTAGCCAAAACACGTCAGCGAGAAGAAGTTGCCTATAAATATGATACAGAACTTCAACGGAAGTTAGAATCAGATGAGTATGAACAGCGTCAGAAAGCTTTGTATAAGCAAATAGAAGAAATTCAGCAAGAAACTGAGAAAAAATGGACAGAACGTGAGAAAATTATTGCTGAACGCGAACAATTATTTGCTGAAGTTAAAGCTAAAGTAGAAGCATTTCCTAAAGATAAAGAAGCTGCTATTAAAAAAGCAAGCGAAGAAGGAAAAGGAATTGCTCACTATCAAGCAAAGGTGAAATCTGACTTACTTGCGAAAGAAGTGGAAGGACAAAAACGTTTTTATGAGCAAAGATTGCAATCTTTGGAACAAACTATTAATAATCAGGAGTCGAGAATTCAGAATCTTTCCAATCAACTAGATTCTGCACTCAAACAGGTTCAAGATTTAGCAGTGAAAGCAATCGAAGGTTCTGCAAATGTCAATTCATACCAAGCTATTAAAGAGATAGCTTTGGAACAAGCTAAGAGTCAAGCAAAAGCTAAGTGAACCTAGCTATTTAAGTTATCATTTCATTAACAGACGTGAATTACTTCACGTCTGTTGTTTTCATTAAACATTATCATTACTTAATTTAATTAGGAGAATTTTTACCATTTTTCTTAGAGAAGTTTGGATTTTGCATCATTCCAGGTTGAGTTTTTGGTTTACCAGTGACTGGGGGAGTTTGTTTTTTCTTAGGCATTTTATTTACCTCTATAATTAAGTACAAGTATTACTACATAATTGATAGAGGTGACTCCGGAAAAGTATGCAATCTAAACCTTGTTTATCTTGAAAATCGTAATTTGTAACTCCACATTGTGAGATCACGCTACCCTGTGGGAAGCAGAAACCTATAGCTTACAGCCCTTCGGGAGCATTTGCGCGTCTACGTAATGACAAAACTCGACTTTTCATGATGGATATCATAAAAAATAGAGACGCTATTATGTTTGCGTCTCTATAGGAGGAAAATCCAATGAAAAAATTTGTAAATATTTTCAAAAGATTGATTTAATTTAATATCTGAATTTTATCTGTAACAACTTAAATAACGAGTAAATATTGAAAATATTAATTAGTCAGCATATAAGAAAGGTATTAGTTATCCTTGATGATGATTTTTTAGTTGTAACTGTTGCAGATTCTGAATTTGTTCACCAATCAGACTAGTTGCACCATTTTGAGTTTTTGGTTTAGAATCAACGGGTGGTTTTGGTTTAGAATCAACGGGTGGTTTTGGTTTAGGACGACGAGCCATATCAAGTATATCCTTGAAGTATTTGTATCTCTAATTTGAGATACACGTCGGTAAATCACGAATCCGGATAACTACAGGCAAACAAAAATTGGCAATAATATGCAAAGACGTTCTAATCGAACGTCTTTATGGGCTTTGGGTGATTATGCAAAAGAGGAAAAATCAAGGTTAGGTGGAATATCTTGAATGCGTCCATCACCAACAGCACGGATGGCTTCACTCAAAATAATATCACCTGTGTACAATGCCCGACCAACAATGGCAGCAGTTACACCTTGCGGTTCTAAAGCAATTAAACTTAACAAGTCGGTGATAGAACTAACTCCCCCGGATGCGATTACAGGTATAGAAATTGTATTTGCAAGTTCCCGTAATGCTTCTAAGTTAGGTCCTGACATCGTACCATCGCGGTGAATGTCTGTATAAATTATTTCTGCTGCTCCCATCTCTTGCATTTGAACTGCAAGCTGTGTTGCTTGTGTTTCTGAGGTTTCTAACCAACCACGGGTAGCTACCTTCCCATTACGTGCATCAATTCCGACAATGATCTGCTCTGGAAATTCCTGTGCAAGTGTTTGAACTAGTTCAGGTTGTTCAACTGCAACTGTACCTAAAATTGCCCAACGGACACCGAGATGAAGTAGTTGACGTACACTTTCGGCAGTTCGCAAACCTCCACCAATTTCCACAGGGATGGGGATAGCATCGACAATTGCGGCAATTGCTTCCAAATTTACGGGTTTACCAGCTTTTGCTCCATCTAAATCTACCACATGGAGACGGGTAGCACCTTGTTCTACCCATTGTTGGGCTACCTCTACTGGGTTGTCATTAAAAACTTGCGATCGCGTGTAGTCTCCTTGGTACAATCTAACGCAGCGCCCTTCTAATAAATCAATTGCGGGAATAACTTCCATTGAATTTTTCCTTACTTACTTTCCCCAGTTTTCAGAATATCAGCATGTGAAGAACGTTTTTAGGAGTTGGAAGTATTTTTGAGTTGTTTGATTGCTTGAGCGAAACCTAGTACCACTAAAATATTGGATAGGGTAAGAAAAACTTCGGCTCCACCATGTAACCAATCAACATTAGCTAGGGTTTCTCCATAGTGGAGTTGGGCATAAATCCCAGCAGGTATGGTGACAGCGACGAATACAAGGGTACCGTAAAATCCATACATTGCTAAAGGTGGGCAAAGATTTGAGCGTTTGAGATACCAGAGAAAACCGAGGTATGGAAAGAGTGAAAGGGCAAAGAGGGTTTCTTTAGAAATCATAGTTAGAACAAGGCAGTGGGCAGTCACGATAAAAAAATTTTCACCATCGTAGTATGTAAGCGGTTTTCCGCTACTCACTACTGCCTACTCACTTACAAGTCAGTAGGCATTAGCGGAAACATTTGGGGGGCTTTACCTTCGGTACACTTTGTTCCGCCTCCCAAATAGTTTTCAAGAAGGGAATGAGGGTTTAAAGCTATTTCTAGGGACTTACTTTGTTAATCGTTGAGGGAATTGGTTTTAGTTTTTTGTGTGCTGCTATACCAAATAAACCAAGCAGCGGCAAACAGGGTAAAGTTACCAACTACCGTCATTGCTGCTTGGAGTGTAACTACCCATTCTAGGGATGGGGAATTATCAAAATAATGCCATGTACAAGCACACATAGCGCTGATGAGGGATGGTAACATGCCGAAGGATAGAGCATACCATGAATGGTTTTGCGTGAGTTTTCCATAGGTCCAAATTAACCAAATGGCGGTTATCCACTCAATGACGCTGGAGATATGAATAATCCAAGTAGGAATTGATAAGCTGTGCATGGGATGGGGATAAGTTGGCTAAAAGCTAAAAAAAAGAGATTGTAATTGTGATCTCATGACTCATTTGGGCTAAAGTCCAACTACAAACTAGTTAAAATTGCTTTGTCACAGTAGTAAGTAGCTTTGACAAAATTTTCAATATACAAAAATTTTAAATCTTTATATCTAAGTGTGATTATGCGAGCTTTGTTATCTGGATATTACGGAAAAGGAAATGGTGGTGATGAGGCGTTGTTGGCAACGCTTTTACAGATGTTACCATCTCACGTTACGCCTGTGGTGTTGTCGGGAAATCCTCAACAGACGATTCAACAGTATGGGGTGGAAGCGTGCGATCGCATGTCCGTTCCCAGTATCATTAATTCGTTACGTTCCTGCGATGCTTTGATTTGGGGTGGTGGCAGTTTGATTCAGGATGCCACCAGTGCAGCTAGCCCATTTTACTATGGAGGGTTGATGGCATTGGCGCAGAAAATCGGTTTGAAGACGATAGCATGGGCACAAGGTATAGGTCCATTGCAACGGGGGCAAACGCGGTGGATGGCAAAAAATCTCTTCGCTAGTTGCACAAAAGTGAGCGTCAGAGATCAAGTAAGTGCGGGTTTACTGACCCAGTGGAATATACCTTATTTTCTCGCACCTGATCCAGTTTGGGCAATGGAATCAAAACCAACTCCGGGACTTTGGGATTTACCTGCACCAAGGGTTGCTGTTACATTGCGATCGCATTCTGACTTAACACCTTCCCGCTTGGCACTTCTTACCCGTGCTTTGGTGGATTTTCAGAAAGCAACCCAAACCTTTATTATTTTACTGCCATTTCAACGTTCCAGAGATTATGCGATCGCGGAAGCAATTCAACCTGCTTTAGGAGATGCAAGTCAAATTATCTGCATAGAAAATCCCCAAGTTTTGAAAGGGGTTTTTCGAGGTGTGGAAATGGCAATTGGGATGCGTTTACATAGTTTAATTATGGCGGCAAGTGAAGGTTGCCGTTGTTTTGCCCTCAGTTACGATCCAAAAATCAACCGTTTGATGGAAGATACTGAAATGCCGGGTTGGGATTTGGTAAATTTACCTGAAGATGCCAATTCTATTAGTACAGCTTGGATTGAACACTACGCCAATGGGCAAGCTTTATCCAGCGATAAAATTAAGTTTTTGTTAGATAGGGCAGCAATTCATCAAGCGATTTTACAGGATGGGTTATCAATCAGTTAGTAGGATTGTCGGAAATAGTACAGGGATGAGCATCGGGTATGTGATTACTGATAACTTGCTATGAGAGATTTAGGACTTACGCATTGACGGGATGGTAAAATAATGCATTGGAAAACGGTGTCGTCTACTTTCAAGGTATCGGACAATTAGAGAAATCAGCAAACCCTCGACAGCACAATGTAATTTGGAACATTACACCCTGTTCTTGCTATCGGAGCCAAAGCATGGAGGGTGCAGTCGATTGGCAGAAATCTTGGGAGATGTTTCACATGATAGTGTGAATAGGTTTTTGCTGAGAGAAAGATACGAGCCAAAAGATTTATTTGACATAGTAAAAGAGATAATCAATATAGAAGGAGGGATTTTAAGTGTTGATGATACAGTAATAGAAAAGCTGTACAGCAACCCAAAATACGCAGAATTAATTGGATATTTTTGGTCTGGTAAATATCATAAAACGATTAAAGGTTTAAATTTAATAACACTTTATTACAGCGATATTCGAGGCAATTGTGTTCCCATAAATTACAGGATATACGATAAGAAGGAGGGAAAAACCAAAAATGATTATTTCCAAGAGATGCTAATAGAAGTGACTGATTGGGGATTAAAGCCGCGAATAGTCACAGGGGATAGTTGGTACTCAGGAGTAGAAAATCTGAAATTTTTGAGAAACCAGAAATTAGGTTTTTTATTCGGAGTTGAAAAAAATAGAACAGTATCAAATGAGCCTGGAAAGTACTGTCAGGTAAGTACTTTAGAGATTTACGATGAAGGTTTGATAACTCATTTAAGAGAATTTGGATTTGTAAAGTTGTTTAGGAAAGTGTTTAAGAAAGAAGACTCTAGACACTACATATTTTATCAGCCTGATGACGAGAATCAGAAAGAAGTCTTACAACAAATAACTAGAACTGAATTTATCACTATTCATGACACACATTGGGGTATTGAAAGTTTCCATAGAGCAGTAAAACAGCTATGTGGCATTTGTAGGTTTATGGTTAGAGATAGCCACGCAATCAAAACACATATATTCTGCTCACTTCAAGCATTTGTTCGTTTAGAGAAAATGCGTTCTGAAAACATCATTGACAATTGGTATGAAGTACAAAGGAATCTATTCACAAAAGTTATTCGTGAATATGTTTTGGATAACTTGAATGCTAGTTGTGCCGCTTGAATACATAAACTAGCTTTCCTGTCAATGCGTAAGTCCTAAGATTAATCCTCTACCCCCAAAACAAGCAAATTCTTGCTTCCGTAACTGGTCAAATAACTAAATGATGCCTTAAAGTGTATAAAACAACAGCTTTGATGCGGATGTTAAAATACTTATGCTCGAACATGATGTCATAATTGTTGGTGGTGGATTAGCAGGGTGTCGTGCAGCGGTGGAGATTGCCCGCACTAACCCCAGTTTGAATGTTGCTGTTGTTGCGAAAACTCACCCGATTCGTTCCCATTCCGTCGCTGCACAGGGAGGAATGGCTGCAAGTTTAAGAAATGTAGATCCAGAAGATAGTTGGAAAGCACACGCATTCGACACAGTTAAGGGTTCCGACTATTTAGCAGATCAAGATGCCGTAGAAATACTGACAAAAGAAGCTCCGGATGTAGTTATTGATCTGGAACACATGGGAGTGTTATTTTCCCGACTTCCCGATGGAAGAATTGCTCAACGGGCATTTGGTGGACATTCCCACAACCGTACCTGTTACGCAGCCGATAAAACCGGACATGCAATTCTCCATGAACTCGTAAATAGTCTGAAGAAAAATGGCGTAAAACTTTACCAAGAATGGTATGTCATGCGCCTGATTTTGGAAGAAGGGCAAGCAAAAGGTGTTGTGATGTTCCGGATTCAAGACGGACATATGGAAGTAGTGCGGGCAAAAGCCGTAATGTTTGCCACAGGTGGTTATGGTCGCGTTTATAATACCACTTCCAATGATTACGCTTCCTGTGGTGACGGCTTGGCAATGACGGCACAAGCAGGTTTACCCTTGGAAGATATGGAATTTGTCCAGTTTCACCCCACAGGGCTTTATCCAGTTGGTGTGTTAATCTCCGAAGCGGTGCGGGGAGAAGGTGCCTATCTAATTAACAGCGAAGGTGAACGCTTCATGGAAAGGTACGCACCCAGCAGGATGGAACTGGCACCAAGGGATATTACCTCACGCGCGATCGCTTATGAGATTCGAGCCGGACGGGGTGTAAACTCAGATGGAAGTGCGGGTGGTTCCTTTGTCTATCTCGACTTGCGTCACATGGGTAAAGAAAAAATCATGAGTCGTGTTCCCTTCTGTTGGGAAGAAGCACACCGCTTAGTGGGAGTGGATGCAGTCACCCAACCCATGCCTGTACGTCCCACCATCCATTATTGTATGGGTGGTATCCCCGTGAACATCGATTGTCAAGTTCGCAGCGGTGCTGATACCGTAGTTGAAGGATTTTTCTCCGCTGGGGAGACATCCTGTGTATCAGTGCATGGTGCTAACCGTCTCGGTAGTAATTCCCTATTGGAATGTGTGGTATATGGCAAAAGAGCAGGTGCTAGCATTGCCCAATACGTCCAAAATCGCAAGTTACCCAGCATCGACGAGCAAAAGTATCTCCAAGAAGCCAAACAAGAAATTCAAGATTTGCTGGCACAACCGGGACAAATCCGCATCAACAAAATTAGGGAAGCTTTTCAAGATTGCATGACAGAATATTGCGGTGTCTTCCGAACTGAGGAGTTAATGCAACAAGGTTTAGAAAAACTCCAGGAGTTTCAACAACAATATTCACAAATTTACTTAGATGATAAAGGTACCCATTGGAACACAGAATTAATTGAGGCTTTGGAACTACGTAGCCTGATGCTAGTTGGAAAAATGATTATGACATCCGCCAATAAAAGGAAAGAGAGCCGAGGGGCACATTTTAGAGAAGATTTTCCCCAACGTGATGATAGTAATTTTTTACGCCATACGTTCGCCTACTATTCGGCTGCGGGAATTGATATTCAGTATGTTCCGGTAAATGTAGGTATGTTTGAACCACAAGAAAGAAAGTATTAATCTCGAAAAGCTTTGTTTCAACTATCAAGTTGTTTTCAGCTGCTACGCAGCTAAATCCTATAAATTCAAAAACTATAACCTTTGTGATGCCCAGAGAATTCCCAGAGAAGGGGTTCCGGGGAGATATTCTTTCCGGCAAACTAAGTCCTGCGGATACGCTACGCGAACTGGGCATCTTGCCAACTTTAGATATACAAATTAGTCGCTTAACAGCTTATCGGCTTCATTCCTTCTGGCTCTCCACAATCGCTACAACGAGACGGCGGATCACTCACGTCGGAACTAAGTCCTCTGGAGGGACTGATCAATACTTGAACGGGGAAACTCCTCAAAAAAAATCAACTCGTGGAAAGAGGAAACCCAAAGAGTGATCTTTGGAATCTCCACCTTACTTTGTTGTAGCTTGGTTCTGCGAAGCAGTAGGTGGGGAGGATG
Source organism: Calothrix sp. PCC 6303 (assembly GCF_000317435.1). Classification (NCBI taxonomy): domain Bacteria; kingdom Bacillati; phylum Cyanobacteriota; class Cyanophyceae; order Nostocales; family Calotrichaceae; genus Calothrix; species Calothrix sp. PCC 6303. Next base: position 5,405,710 of record NC_019751.1, on the reverse strand, counting down.
TCAACAAGGTAAAATTGCATAATAAATATAAAGTACAGCCCATGTATTTAAAAGATTCCAATTTTGAAATTATTTTAGCTGAAATCCGTGGAAGTAAAATCCAAAAGCATGACTAAGGAGAAAAATTATAGTGAAGGGTGGGCAAATAAGGAACACAATTTTGTTGGCTGATGATGATGATGATGATTGCATGTTGGCAAGAGAAGCACTAATTGAAAGTTCTCTGGCGGCAAAGCTGCATATCGTAAATGATGGCGAAGAATTGATGGATTATTTGTATAATCGGGGGAAATACATCAATAATTTGATATTTCCTCGTCCGAGGCTGATATTACTAGACTTAAATATGCCAAAAAAGGACGGGCGCGAAGCTTTAAAAGACATCAAATCAGACGGGAAATTACGGCAAATTCCTGTAATTGTTCTCACGACTTCCAAAGCACAGGAAGACATATATAATATTTATAGTTTGGGAGCGAATTCTTTTATCATTAAACCAACAGACTTTACGGCATTAGTAAATGTCATGAAGGGAATTGGCAAGTATTGGTTTGATATTGTTGAACTACCTTCGTAAACCCCAAAAGGCAAAGATGTATGAATCACAACACAATCAGAGCATTGTTGATTGATGATGATGAAGATGATTATATTCTGACTCGTGATTGGTTTGGTGAATTTCAATCTGCTGATTGTCGCTTAGAATGGTTGAATAATTCCCAAGCTGCATTGGATGCGATCGCGCGATCGCAACATGATATCTATTTGATAGATTACCGTCTAGGTGAGATAGACGGACTAGAACTACTACGTCAAGCCATCGCTGGTGGCTGCTGTGCGCCGATTATTCTCCTCACAGGTAGGGGAGATCGAGCAATCGATCTCGAAGCTATGAAAGCAGGTGCAGCCGATTATTTAGAAAAAAGTCAGTTGAATGCAGCTTTACTTGAGCGTTCAATTCGCTACGCTGTAGAACGCAAACGCTCAGAACGTAAAATCCGCGAACAAGCAGCTTTATTAGATGTTGCCACCGATGCGATTTTTGTTTGCGATTTGGAATACAAAATCTTATTTTGGAATCAAGCAGCCCAAAAACTATATGATTGGGAATCACAAGAAGCTGTAGGCAAAAAAATATCGGAACTCTGGCTAGAAAAGAATTCTAACCAACCGAAACAAGCACTGAATGCAATTTTAAATAATGGTTCCTGGGAAGGAGAATTGAAGCAAAAAACAAAATATGGGAAAGACATCATCGTCGAAAGTCGTTGGACATTAGTATCCGAATTTGACGGTAATTCCCAATGTATCCTAGTTGTGAATACCAACGTTACCCAGAAAAAACAGTTAGAATCACAATTTTTCCGTGCCCAAAGATTAGAAAGTATCGGCACATTAGCTAGTGGAATTGCTCACGATTTAAATAACATCCTTGCCCCAATTTTGATGACTGCTCAATTGTTGGAATCACAACTTAAAGACGAACGCAGCCAACATTTACTAGGAATTATCACCTCCAACACTAAACGCGGTGCCAACCTAGTCAAACAGGTTTTATCATTTACACGCGGCATGGAAGGCGATCGCGTTCTTCTCCAGCTTAAGCATCTCATCGTCGAAATTCAACAAATCGCCAAAGAAACATTTCCCAAATCAATCCAAATTATTAGCAAAATATCTCCTGAACTCCCCACAGTCATGGGTAATGCAACTCAGCTTCACCAAGTACTGATGAATCTCTGTGTCAATGCCCGCGATGCCATGCCACAAGGGGGTGTATTGACAATTTCCGCCGAAAAAACCTTTGTTGATGAAAATTATGCCCAGATGCACCTCAACGCCACATCTGGTGATTATGTTGCCATCACAGTCACCGATACTGGTGTCGGCATTCCCTCAGAAATTGTCGAACGAATATTTGAACCATTTTTCACTACAAAAGATCTAAGTAAAGGTACTGGCTTAGGTCTTTCGACAGTATTAGGAATAGTCAAAAGTTACGAAGGTTTCATCAATGTTGATAGCGAAATTGGTAAAGGTAGTAAAATTACAGTGTATCTACCAGCACAGGAACAGCCAGAAACACCCGAAGCAAACGAAGCTGAATTACTAACAGGACAAGGTGAATTAATTTTGGTTGTTGATGACGAACCATCAATTCGTGACATTACCAAAACATCACTAGAAAATAGTAACTATCAAGCCATTACAGCCAGTGATGGCATCGAAGCGATCGCATTGTACACAGAACACCGTGAAAAAATCTGCATCGTTCTCACAGATATGGTAATGCCAGCTATGGACGGAATCACAACTATTCGTACCCTGCAAAAAATTAACCCCACTGTGAAAATTATCGCCGTCAGCGGACTTATTTCCCACGACAGAGTTAACGCTGCCACCGAAATTGGTGTCAAAGCTTTTCTTTCCAAACCATACAGCGCTAAACAACTTTTACAAACCATCGGCAATGTTAAAAGTGGTAATTAGGGTGTGAAGACAGAAGGCAGAAGGCAGAAGCGAATAAAGCTTAGTTTAGAACTTTTTGCCGATGAAAAAATAGTTGGTTTACTTTCACCGTTGTGTCCTCACTCCCCCACTCCCTTCTCCCCTTTACGGTTATCGCAAGGTAGTTACCGAACAACTACCAACACATCTACCATTAAAATTGATATATATTAATCGACACAATTATCTCCATCTAGCAACCGACGACAAAAGTAACGTCGATTGTTACAATACTTAATATCTTCACTTCTGGGCGATGGTAATTTCATGAATGTTAAACCAATTTCTCCAACTTCGCAGCTAATTGAACTGCATAGTCCTGAAAATGAGGCAACCGTAGCCGAACTAGTTCCAGTTAAAGATGCTTTGGGGAAAAAGGTAGAATATTCACCCTCCCACCCTGTGAATCTTCCCAGTAGTCCGCAGTTGCGCTATGACGCGGACGCGATCGCATCTTACTACCAAGAGCGTCCCTTGGAGGTTTTAGGTCGAATTCTTAAGGTTTTGTTTCCCACCCTTAGCTTTGCCCTGGGGATTTGGTGGGATTTAAAACGCGGTGTAGTAGTCAAAAATGATCCTCGTCGGGCGGTGCAGCTGCGCGAATTGTTAACCAAGTTGGGACCCGCCTATATTAAAATTGGTCAGGCACTATCAACCCGACCAGATTTAGTTCCACCCTTATATTTAGAAGAATTAACCCAACTCCAAGATAAATTACCAGCTTTCCCCAACGAAATTGCTTATCAATTTATTGAGGAAGAATTGGGACAAAAACCGGATGAAATCTACGCGGAACTTTCACCACAACCAATTGCCGCAGCTTCCCTAGGTCAAGTTTACAAAGCTAAATTAAATAATGGTGATGAAGTAGCCGTTAAGATTCAGCGACCAGATTTAAGGGAAAGTATCACCGTAGATTTATACTTACTGCGGAAGCTGGCTGCATGGGCAAAACAAAATGTGAAACGGGTACGCAGTGACCTAGTTGGTATCTTAGATGAATTAGGCGATCGCATCTTCGAGGAAATGGACTATATCCATGAAGGCGAAAACGCCGAAAGATTTTTCCAGTTATATGGTCACATGAAAGACATCTATGTACCGAAAATATACTGGGAATACACAAACCGTCGCGTCCTCACCATGGAATGGATCAACGGTACAAAGCTTACCCAAACTGACGAAATTACCGCCCAAGGTATCGATGCTCGTTATCTCATTGAAGTTGGCGTACAGTGTTCTTTACGACAATTATTAGAACACGGTTTTTTCCACGCAGATCCCCATCCAGGTAACTTACTTGCGACCCCAGATGGTAAATTAGCTTATCTCGACTTTGGCATGATGAGCGAAGTTCAACCAGCCCAACGCTATGGTTTAATTGAAGCAATCGTTCACGTCGTCAACCGTGATTTTGAAGGGCTAGCTAGCGATTATGTCAAACTAGACTTTTTGTCACCTGAGACAGACTTAACACCAATTATTCCGGCATTTGCCAACGTCTTTGCCAAAGCCGAAGGTGCAAGCGTTGCCGACTTTAATATTAAAAGCATTACCGATGACTTATCGGCATTAATGTATGAATTTCCCTTCCGAGTTCCTCCCTACTACGCACTAATTATTCGTTCCTTGGTGACATTAGAAGGAATTGCCATCTTTATAGATCCTGATTTTAAAGTTCTCAGCGAAGCATATCCCTATGTTTCCAAGCGTTTATTAACAGACCCCGCACCACAACTGAGAATTTCTCTCAGAGATTTACTCTTTAAAGACGGAAGCTTCCGGTGGAATCGCTTAGAAAACCTGCTAAAAAATGCTCGAAATAACCAGGAATACGATTTAGATTTAGTAGTCAATCAAGCAGTTGATTTCCTCTCTTCTGATAGAGGCGAATTTATCCGTGATAAATTGATTGATGAATTATTTAAAACCGTCGACGCAATGCGAAAAAATGCCCTACATAACTTTACTTCACTATTAAGAGAACAAGTAGGCATCACCGCAGTCAAAGAAATTCCATCCGCAAATAATGAGCAGCAACAAACTCTTGAACATATCAAAAACATCATCAATATCCTTCAAGAAACACGCGGCTTTGATCCTAGTCAACTACTTTCACAAATTACTCCCCTACTATTTAATCCTGGGGTGCAAAAACTAGGACAAAAAATTGCCACCCAAGCCGCTCAAAAGGCTTTAGTAGTTTTATTACGAGAGTTATTGATCGGTGTAAATAGTGGAAATAAAACTCAATTGCCTACTTAATTGAGTAAAGTCCATATTGCGACATACTGAGCATATTTGAATAGTTCAATAAGCTATTTATCAAATTATCAAATTTTATTCTGTAGCTTGTACCCGGCAAGAGTTATGAGAACAACTTAGCACCCATGTCCCCTGCCTCTTGTTGAATAGGGAAGCAAGCTACACACCCATAAAAAATATCGACTTTTCAAACATACTCCTAAGCTGTTCTGCACTTAAATCATATAATCTAAATTATTATAATTAATGTGGGGCGGGCATCCCTACCTAACTTAGTATATGATTTGAGTACTTTTCCCCTTATAAACTAAATTCTTCAATATCATCACCTTCCGAATCTGAATTAACATTTGTCGGCTTAAATTTATCACTACGAATCATCTCGTCAAACTTAATTTCTGGATTATTATAAATAACATTTAAAATACTGATAAAGTCACGAATGATTTCACCAGGTGTTAGCAGTGCCTCTGCACCTAAACGAGATGTCACTTCCTGGATAAATCCTTTATAATTACGAGCTACTAAACTCGAATTATAACCATAATTAGAACTATGAATTTCAGTTAATCTTTCTAACAAACTAAGTATTTCTTTCTCATTCAACGGAGTCAGACGTACCACTGGTCCCATTTGTTCTTGAACACCAGATTGACTAACAAAGCGACTTTCCTTAGTACGTCTACGCCACGCTGGATCAGAAAAAAGTCCTCGATTTTCATCTTCCAAAAACTTTGTTGTTCCCCCAATAAAAACACCAAGATTTTCAGCTTTACATTGCATTGTATCGTTGAATATACCCAATAATTTATTATAATTTTTTTCTCTGGTAACTTTCGCAGGAGTTTGGTAGAGATGTACAGCTTCATCTAAAATTATAAGCAAGCCTTTATAGCCTATTTCAGCAACAAATTTGGCAATGAGTTTAACATAGTCATACCAAGTTTCATCATCAATAATTACACGAACACCTAAAGCTTGTTTAGCATCTGTTTTCGTAGAAAATTCTCCCCTTAGCCATCTTAAGGATGCACTTTTTAAATTTTCATCATCCTGTCGATAACCACGCCAATAAGCAGTAATCACATTCCCAAAATCGAATCCATGAACCAAGTCTTCAATTTGTTGAATGACTTCACGGATTCTGGCTTCAACTGCATCATCAAAGCCTTCATCGTTAGGACGCATTCCACTATTTTTAGCAACTTCTTGTTGAATTTTGTTGATCCATCCTTCTAAAATTGAAACTAAAGAATTACCATCTGGACGGGTTTTTGTCGCAAGGTGACTCATTAATTCCCGGTAGGTTGCGAGTCCTTCATTATTAGTTCCTGCTAATCGTCTTTCTGATGATAAATCAGCATCTGCAACTACAAAGCCTTGTTCCATAGCCCGATTTCGCATTAGCTGAAGTAAAAAGCTTTTCCCAGAACCATAATTACCAATCACAAAACGAAATGCAGATACTCCTTCGGCTATGTCTTCAAGATTTTTTGATAAACTTGTAAGTTCCTGTTCTCTACCAACTGCGATATGTTCAATTCCTTCTCTTGGTACTACTCCCGCACCTAGAGAATTTATCAATGCAGTAGATATTTTTTTTGATAGTTTTGCTTTTGCCATTTGGTTGACCTTGGTCATTGCTCACATTATTTTACAAGCATGGAGCACAATTTAATTGAGTCAGCCGTTTTGAGTCATATTTTTTTGATGAGTTTCAATCAATTGCTGAAGTTTGAATCTATATTCCGGATAAATCAAGGGTAAATCAGCATTAGTATCAATAATAATTTCGCCAATTGTTTCTTGGGCTTGTTCGTTAATTGAGTCAATTAAAATATTTGGCATTGTAATATTATCTTCGGCAATTTTTTTGATGCGTGGATAGGGATTTTGCTCTTCTAAAATGCTTTCTAGCGCTTGAAATTGAGGAGAAGTTAATGTTTCAATTAAATCAAACCATTCATCTAATAATTCATTCTCGCTCCTTTCAATGGTGCCATCAATTGTCAACATAAAATCAGAGAAAGGAAAGACATCTGTATCTTTCTGATTCTGATTAACTATACCTGATTCTTCAGGGAAATTAATTTCCTCTTGTTGAATTAACTCCCAAACTTGATTTTGTAGTGTATCACGCTCTATTTCTAAAAGATTAATTTGATCTTTAATCTTTTGAAATTCAGTCTCTTGATGAATAGTTTGCTGTTGAATTTCATTAAATTTTAATAGAACATTATCATATTCAGTATTTTTTACTAATAATAAATCACTCTGATAATTTACTTGAGACTCTAATTCCTGAATATCCACCCTAAGTTCATACAGTTTTTCTTCTAAGGATGGTTTGAGTCTTTCTAAAAGCACTAAATTATTCTCAATTTCTGTTTTCTCCTCTGAAAGTTTATGAATAATACTTTGTAATTGATTCGTTTCTATGCGTAATGTATTCGTATTACTTTCTAAACGACGTTTTTCTAACGAAAGATTAGAGAAGTTCTTATTTAGTTCGGCTTTACTACGTTCAAGGTTTTCAATTTCAACTTGAATTCTGTTGATACTTGCTTCTAACTGCTTTTTTTGACCACTATAAGTACTCAACTCACGATTGAGGCTATCACGAGTATTTCGACATTCAGCAACTTGATTTTGTAATTTGTTTGACTCCTGAAGCAGTAAATGATGATGATTTTCTAATTGATGTACTTCACCAAGAAAGTGATGCTTTAATCCTTCAAGTTCTTTAATTCGATAGTTCAGTGAATCTAACACCAGCATTTCTTGATTTCGATGGCGTTTGTCAACAATTAAGACTGCTGCATAGGTGGCAATTACAGCAATAATTGCGTTCGAGAAAGCTTGGTTAATGTTCCAGTGAAATAGACAACTCAGACCAAAACTACTAATAAAGGATATTAAAGCTAAACTGATTCTATTTTCGGTTGTTCTTGATTGCATATTGTTGTACTTTTTCTATGCAAATTGTCAGAATCGCAATTGATTAAGAATTTTCTCTAATTTCGGTATGGATTTATCTCAAAAGACCTTAATTTTGTTTTTGGGGATATTACTCCTGGGGTAAAATAACTAATAAATTTTATGGAACAGCTTTTTAATAATAGTATGACTTACCCAACTGGGATATTTTTTTGTAGGGTGTCTGATACTTAGATTGATTATAAACCTAGCAATAAAGCTTCTGGTATCACCCATCAAGCACTGATTACGACACTTGCGTAAGTCCTGAATAAAACACAACCATAAAGTTTGGCTTAGTTAATGAGATTTTGAGATTTTTTTATTGACCTCATCAGTTGGCTATTATGTAAAGAGCTAAATATTACTAATTCGCAATAGCATGTGTTATTTTTTACTTTGAGTATGAGATAGGTGATTACGGTTATGGAATATAACGTTAGCACATGATTGGAAATAATTTCACGGTTGGCATTGGTGTATAACAATGTACTGGAAATTGTCACAAGGGTAAATAGTTTGGGATCAATTATTTTCTTAAGACTAGTACAGACTCTTGTATAAGCTTTTTCACAGCATTGAATCGTAAGTTGATTTACGCTATCTTACACTATTTACAAGTAATAAATATTGCTGAGTACTAAGTATTTCAGTTTTTGCTAACTGGATTATACTTAGACAAGTGCATTGAGTAAAGCTTGGAGTTTGAGTTGAATTTCTGCTAGTTCTCGGTCAGGATCAGAACCTGCAACAATCCCAGCACCAGCATACAACCGTGCGCGATGTTTTTGACAACCATTTTCATTCCGGTTTGAAGTAGCTTTGGAAGTCACTCCGTGCCTACCCGCAGGGTTGGTATCGCATTCAATCAATGCGGATCTAATTCCAACGATAAACTCACAATTGCCGTCAGTATCTACCCATCCCAGGGGTGCTGCATACAAACCTCTCTCGAAGTTTTCATAACGTCGAATCTCTACACAGGCAATGTCGCGGGAGACACCTGCAACTGCTGGGGTGGGATGGAGTTGGGAAATAATTTTTAAGGGGTGGATATGATTGGGGACAGTTGCTTGGATGGGTGTCCATAGGTGTTGAATATTTGATAATTGTCTTAATCTTGGGGACATAATTTGTGGTGATAAGCCTAGGCTGGAAAGACGTTGTGTAATAAAATCTAAAACTAGGGAATGCTCATGGCGCTCTTTTTCGCTGTTAAGTAGACTGTTAGCATTTATGGTATCTTCAATGGGTGTTTTACCCCTTGGTGCACTTCCAGCTAATGCATCGGTTAGGAGATTTTGATTGTTAATGGTAATTAAACGTTCGGGACTGGCACCAATGAAGTTTTGTCCTTTACCATTACTTGTAGAGAAAATATAGCAGTTAGAATGATTTTCTCGCAGATTGTATAGGGAATGGAATAAGTTGATATTTGTAGTTGCAAAAATGTCAAGGGCATTTGCTAAAACAATTTTCGTAAATTGATTGGCATGAATTGATTCTAATGCTGAGATAATTGAGTCTTTAAAGGCTTGTGGTTTGGTAACTACTTCATGGCGAAAATGCGGTTGCAAAATTTGACTATATGGTACATGGCTTTTTAAGGCTTCGATTGCTTCTACTTGATGATGCAAATCATTTAAGATTTTTTGAACGTTTGTATCTCCATGGATGATGGTGTTGGCAATTAACAGGCAATGCTGATCTTTAACTACTATTTGCCAACGTGGGAGAAAGACTGTGGCATTGGGAAATGGGTAATTGGTTTGTAAATTTTCATCAAAAAAGCTGAAACTGCAAAAAAAGTATGGTTTTTTAGAATTATGGCTTGTACCGCAAAATTGAATGACGTTTTTTTGGCACTGCTCAATAAAGGATTCAGCAGCCTGAAATCTGGATTTTCCAGCAACTTCTAGTTTTGCTACAGCATCAATTGCTGCTATTGCTTCTTTTTGACTTTGATTTTCCCAATAAAAGTTTAACTGATTGGGATGTGTCAATTTATCCAAGACTAGGAGTGGATCAACACAGTCAATTTCTAGTGAAACACTAGCGATTTGTGTGCAGTTATTACGGATACATTTTTCCTTAACAGCTAAGAAAAATTGATATATTTCTTTACTATGGACAAAAAAGCCTGAGTAACATGGAGAAACTGTCATGGATCTAAAAAATAGTAAACTTTTTTGAAGTTATCTTCCTAAAGAGTGATCAGGGTCGTATTTCTACAGGTAACATAAACTGCTACTATTTCACCAGCGTAAAGTTTATGTTGTAGTGTAACTGTTGATCTGAATCGGGATTTTTAGGAGTTACTTATCATAGATTGGCAAATTTTATATATGAACAATGATTAAAAAATGTATTATTTGATGTGCATTTTACTAAAGTCATCAAGATATATTTTTATCTGGCGATCCAAGGCAAAAAATTTTTCATAATTAAAAGTTGATTAGGATGACTATAAAGCTGATTACATATCCTGAAAACCAGAATAAGAAGTTATGGATGGCGGCAATGAAGCCACCAATGTACAGTGTAGCTATTATGCCGATTTGGGTAGGATCTATGGTAGCTTACGCCGAAACAAAAGTGTTTCAAAGTCTAACTTTTAGTGTATTTTTAGGGTCGGCAATTTTAATTTTGATCTGGGAAAATTTCAGTAATGATGTTTTTGATGCGGAAACAGGGATTGATGAAAACAAACATCATTCTTTGGTAAACATCACTGGTAATAAGTCTTTGATTTATTGGTTAGGAAATTTATCTTTATTTTTGGGTTTGCTGGGAATATTGATGATTACCTGGTGGCAACAAGATTTAACTGTGATGGTGATGATTTTGTTATGTTGCTGTTTGGGTTATGTTTATCAGGGTCCTCCTTTTAGGCTAGGATATCAAGGCTTGGGAGAGATTCTCTGTTTTTTTGCCTTTGGTCCTTTGGCTGTTAGTGCAGCATATTATAGTCAGGTTCAAAGTTTTTCGGTTGGTAGTTTGGTAGCTTCAATTATTGTGGGAATTGCCACAAGTTTAATTTTATTTTGCTCTCATTTTCATCAAGTTGAGGATGATTTAGCTGCTGGCAAGTATTCACCGATTGTCAGGTTGGGAACTGCTAGGGGTTCACAGGTTCTGATTTTGGCAACTATTAGTATTTATGTTTTGAGTTTGATGTTTGTGGTGTTGGGATATTTCCCAATTTGGACGTTATTAAGTTGGGTAAGTGTACCGTTTGCCGTGAAGTTGTGTCGTCATGTTCAACAATATCATCAGCAACCGGATAGGGTGAGTAATTCTAAGTTTATTGCGGTTGCGGTACATTTTTGGTGCTGCTTGTTGTTTGGTTTGGGGTTTGTTGTTTAAGAAGACTTTCCAGATGTCTTATAAATTTAGTTTTTCTGAATATTCCCGAAGTTTTTCATCCCCTTTAAAAACAAGTCATGGAAGTTGGGAGTTGCGGGAGGGAATAATTATCCATTTGGCGGATGATACGGGTAAAGAATATAATGGTGAAATTGCCCCAATTCCTTGGTTTGGTTCAGAAAGTTTGTCAGCAGCTTTGAGTTTTTGTCAACAGTTGCCAAGTCAAATTACAATGGAGATGATTTATGCTATCCCAGATGAATTACCCGCTTGTCAATTTGGGTTTGAATCTGCTTTATTTGATGAAAAAGAAGCTGCTAATTTGAAGTTTTGCGGGTTGTTACCAACTGGAAAAGCTGCGCTATCAGTTGGAGAAGGGTTGGAGAAATATGATACCTGGAAGTGGAAAATTGCTGTGGGTGAGGTTGAGGAAGAGTTAGAAATTCTGGATTTACTTATCGAAACCTTACCAAAGACTGCCAAATTGCGACTCGATGCAAATGGGGGTTTGAGTTATGATGCAGCAAGTATCTGGTTGGAAAGATGTGAAGCTTTATTAGGTAAAATTGAGTTTATTGAACAACCGCTTCCAGTCTGGGAATTTGAAAAAACTTTAGGGTTAAGCCGTTGCTATTGTAGCGCGATCGCGTTGGATGAATCAGTGGCTTCACTCCGTGATTTAGCTAGTTGCTATGAAGGCGGTTGGCGCGGTATTTTTGTAATTAAGCCGGGAATTATTGGTTCTCCATCTCGATTACGGCGATTTTTGAGGGAAAATCCCCTTGATGTGGTGTTTTCTTCAGTGTTTGAAACCAGTGTGGGAAGAAAAGCTGCGTTGCAGTTAGCGGGGGAGTTGTCTCATCCAGGATATGCGGTGGGTTTTGGTGTGAATCACTGGTTTACTACGGAAACATTTGGGGGACTTCGCCTGCCAAATAGTTTTCAAGAAAATGTATGATGGAACTTTTGACTGAGTTTAGAGGTTTTCTTCAGGATAATTTGCTTGAGGAATATCAGGTTGTAGCTGAGGAAGTATATTCTCAGTTGAGTGCTGATATTCCAAAGAAGGTAATTATTTGTGAAAGGGAACCTTGGAAATTTTTAGCGAGTTTTATTGGTGTTTGTGCGGCTAAATCCCATCTGTTTTTATGTAATCCTGATTGGGGTGAAAGTGAATGGGAATATGTTTTGGATTTGGTGCAACCAGATGTAATTTTTGGGGATATCAATTATTCCGTTAAATCTGTTTCTCAATCTTCCAATTTTTCCCATCATACACCTTTAATTATGATTCCCACTGGTGGAACTTCGGGAAATATTAAGTTCGCGGTGCATACTTGGGAAACTTTAAGTTCTTCTGTTAAGGGTTTTGGAGAGTTTTTCCAGATTTGTCAGGTTAATTCTGTATGCGTTTTACCTTTGTATCACGTTAGTGGGTTGATGCAGTTTTTGCGTGTATTTATCACTAGGGGAAAGTTGCTAGTTGTACCTTTTAAGGAAGTTGTGAGTTACCAAGTTCCTAATATGGATTTTTTTACTTCTTTAGTCCCCACGCAGTTACAAAGATTGTTGGAAAGTTCGGAAGGTATTGGTTGGTTACGTCAATTTAAAACTGTATTATTGGGTGGCGCGCCCGCATGGGATGAGATACTGGAAAAAGCCAGGTTTTACCAAATTAGATTAGCACCAACTTATGGGATGACGGAAACTGCTTCCCAAATTGTGACAATGAAACCAGAGGATTTTTTAAGGGGGAAAGTTGGTTGTGGTCAAATTTTACCTCATGCATCGGTGATAGTAAATCAAGGGGGAAGTCTCCGAGTTTCAGCTTCTTCTTTAATGCTGGGTTACTACCATGAATATGATTTTAGTGGGGGAAAAGTTAATGATTATTTACAGGTTGATGATTTGGGTTGCTTGGATGCAGAGGGTTATTTAACTGTTGTTGGTCGTGACAGCGATAAAATTATTACTGGTGGTGAAAATGTTTTTGCTGGTGAGGTGGAAGCTGCTATCAGGAATACAGGAATGGTACTGGATGTTTGTGTGGTGGGGGTTGCTGATGGGTATTGGGGTGAGGTGGTTACGGCTGTCTATGTGCCGAAGTTTACTGATTGTTCGGGTTTGGCGGGAATGTTGAGGTTGAGTCGCTTTAAGGTGCCGAAGTTTTGGGTGGCTGTGTCGAGTTTACCACGGAATGAGGGGGGGAAGGTGAATCGTCGTTTGGTGGTGGAGATGGTGGAGGATAATAAAATATTTTAACGCAGAGTGGCGCGGAGGAAGCGCGGAGTTACGCAGAGAGGAGGGAGAGGAAGAGAGTAGGGAGAGGAAGAGAGGAGGGAGAGGGGTTTAGGAGGTGGTTTGTATCCAGTTACTGATTTGTTGGGGAAGTTCGATTTTGCTGCGGGTGATGGGGTTGATACAGATGTGTTTGGTGGTGGCAATGCTGATGATGCTTTGGGGGGATGTGATTTGATAAGTGATTTCAAATCTGTTGATGTCTAGTTGCTGGGGTGTGAGTTCTATACCGATTTTGTCGCCGCAATACATGGGACGATAAAAGTCTACGGTTGTATGGGTAATGGGAATGGCTATTTCTGGGTTGCTGAAGAATTGTTTGAGGTTAATTCCTGATGCTGTTAATGATTCTTCGTAGGCTTCGTGGCAAAAGTTGAGGACGTTGGCAAAGTATACTACTCCTGCTGCATCTGTATCTGAAAATCTAATTGTGTATTGATGGGTGAATGCCATTAAGGGTTTAACTAAAACATTTTAAATTATTGTTGTGTATATGTCTTCGGAGTTGGGGTTAAGGTAGGGATATTCTAAGTTTACGCTCCATTCGTTTAGGTGGTGTTGAATCAGACGGATTTTTTCTTCTGGGGTAATTATACCTTTTTGCCATGCCTCGAAAAGCGCGATCGCTAAAATTTGACAACGATTCATTCCAAAGCTTTCTTGGGGTATGGGTTTGTGGATGGGTTCTTCGACTAAGCCGATTCCTGGTGCTAAATTTTTACTAAATAGGGGAATATCTGTGTATAAGTATGGTTGGATTTCTGGGTAGATGGTTTCTAATATTGTGTGGATGTTTGGATAGTGGGGTTTTTCAAAGTGAAGTGTCACTGCATCATAACGTCCAAAGGCTGCTGGATGACTGAGTATCTGTAAACTAAAGGGGATTTTGGCGGTGTTGAGTTGAAGTGTCAGTAAATCCGTGAGTGCGATCGCACCTGCAGATGAAAGGTTAAAATATATCTGCCCTACTTCTCGCTTTTGTTGTCCACAGTTGCCGATGGCAATGTAAAATCCATTTTGAAGACGGTTTTTGGGTAGGAGGACTGGTATTAAATCCCCACGTTTAGCTTGTGGTAAGCTGGCTTCGAGATGATGGTCTGTTTCAGCATACATTGTTAAGCCACTTTTGATTACTGCTAAACTTCCATCAGGTTCTCTTCGTAATACCTGCCAATCGGGATCGAAATAACCTGTACCATGGTTGTGGCTGTGCAATGCTTCGTAAAATTCCCCATCGATTCCATGGAGGGAATGATTTTCTAAGTTTTGGTGGAGTGGATAGATGCTGTTGGAGGATTTACTGGAATTGCTGAAAAATGATTTTAGGGATGCGTTGAAGTAAATTCCGTAAATGAAGTTACGTAAAATCAATTTGGAAAATTTAGCTTGTAACTCTTGGGAATTTTGCCTAAACCTTTCTGTAACTTCTGGTGAAAGGGTGAAAGGTTGGTATTGGGGATGCTGAAGTGAAAAATTTGACTCGATTTTGATCTCGGACGCGATCGCATGTAAGATTGCAGGGATATTTGTTGTGTTTTGCATAATAGTCTAAAAAGGAGACACGAAGACTATGAGACACAAAAATATGCCCCACATTTACCTGTTATCAGTCAAAGTCCTCAGTCTAAAACCGTGGCAACTTTTAACTGGTAGCTGCTAACTGCTAACTGATTTAACAACCCCGCAAACGGGTTTTTTCATAATAAATTCGCAGCAAATTCTGCTGAGGTGCAGTTTCTGAATCCTGTTCAAATTTACTTAGGGTGGGTAACACTTCTGACTCCTCAATCCCAAATACTGTTAAAGCTGATTGTTGTGGCATAATAATTAGCTTTCTCGCAACTTCCAACATGGAAATACCAGAAATCTCAAAGTGCTGCTGATACTTTATTTTCACTTCTAAGTGATTAATTAAAGCTAACCCCGCAAATTGCACCACCCTGGAAACAAAATCTTGATGGTATTCCAAAATTTGAGGGAATGCATCCACATATCCCCGAATCAATGCCAAAATTGAAGGCTGTAGGCAAGATATAGGAATCATCGCTAAATTTAAGGATTCTTCTAACCCCAAGGTGGAATCTACCACCAAGCTATTTAGCCAAACCCGTAAATAACTAGCTATTGTAGTCCCTAAGTCAAAAGCAGGATCCCCCCACGTACAAGCTTCCCAATCAATGAATCTGACGACTGGGTTATCTAATTGCTGCCACCGGGAATGGATGAGGATATTCTGTAACTGTAAATCATTGTGGGTTAAACAGTTAGGATTCCATTCGTAGGCTAAATCCGCAATTGCTGCTTCTAGGTTTTCATAACGCTGATTACGTAAGTAAAATTCTAAAGCTGATTTAGGAACTTTACCAAAAATTTCTGGAGTAATAATACTTATTCCTTGGGCAGGATTATGAAGCTGATAACGAATTCCTCCATCAGGAGAACTCGACATAAAATTACGGTATTCCCGCTGATTGTAGGTAATGCGATGCAAAGCTGCTAAGTTACTACCAATTGCAGTGGCTATCGCAGTGGGAAAGTAACCGTTTTTTTGATATGTATACCCAAGTTCTTCGTATTCGCTTAAATAACTATGCACCAAAATTGAATTTGCTTCATCGAAATGCACTAATGATGAAGCAATTGCTGGAATATTTCCCAAAACGGGAAAATTATTCAGCAGTTGATATAATAGCCACTCATTAAAAAAATCATGGATAGTTACATCAGATTCAAAATACTTTTTTTGCTTAACTAGCAGTTGACTTTTTCCAGCTAGAGTCACCAATAAATTTCGATTGTTATAACTGTGTGGCAACTCAGAATCAGCGTCAGCGCTATCTTCTGTGCTACACAGACCTGATTCTTGCAGGTACTGAATAACGTTGTGAGAAGACAGTAATAAATCCATGTATTATTCCCTAAATCCTATGATTACTTAAAAATTGACTATCTGATTAACTGACTTGGAATGATCGCAATAGGGTAGATAGCAACTTAATATAAATACTCACCATGATTTTGACTATCTACTGATATCTTATTTTGACAATTTAATCTTGCCAAAATGGCATTTAATGGTTCACTTTATATTAAAAATATATTCTAAACTCCTCAGCCTCCAAATATCTATTTCCTGAAGGTATGCTGGATATTTTCACCAGTAATTATCTTGAAAATCACAGCTATTTTCCAAAATACTATTGCCGAAATAATAGAAAATTTTTGAAAATAATCCCTGCTGTCTTGATGCTAATTGCGATTAATTATTGATTAATTTTTTCACCTACTTTCTCATGATAAATACTGATTAAAATCATTCATAAATTTAGCCAACAGATCCAAAGTACATAAAGTTTGCTTCCGATTCCGGATAAGTCACAGATTTCTTTACGAAAATCTACCCTTAAAAATGATAAACATTTACTTTGGAATAATGGCATGGGTATGTGTAACTATATTCAGTGTCTCCATGTAAGGAAAGTAAATTCTAGCATTTCCTGACATACGTAGTTAATTATGACTACTTGTTTCATAATTTTCTTACAAAAGCTTGTGGTACTTAGATTACAATCTTTACATTCTAACAAAATCAAAGTTTTCTGTAGCTTTTACAACTTTTTTTATTTCGTCACGAAAAAAATATTAAAATAACCGCTCAAACCGAGATAACTTCATAACTATCCTTTAATATGTGAACAAAAATTACAGATCGTTCCTAAGCAGTGAGTTATCGAAAATGGGAATATATTCGCAAAACTGAAGATTTAATGCCCTCAAATATTCCTACTTGACCTTTGGCACCTGAGTCTAGACAATAAGCCATAGGGGTTTAGCCGCAATTTAACCATAGATGTTGAATATTAAGTGATGGACAGTCAGACAATTTCCCAGGTACTACTTACTCAAAATCAAGCTGCTTCCTTGTTGCTTTATCAATCAGTATTGACACAAAAAGTAGGTAAAGCCTTTGTTGAACTGTTGCAAGCTATACGTTACGCAGAAGTTGATGTCCAATCATGCCTACAGGCTTATGGTAATTATTTTCACTTATTAGCAGCACACAATCAAAACTGGGAAAATTATCTCATCACCGAAATTCTGCGGAGAGAGAATCCTTTTTCTTACCAGGCACAAAAGCAATCATTTAGCAATCTCCCATCAAGCCTAATTGCCGCAGTTCACCATGATTTACACATATTGCAAAATTTGAGTGAATGTAATTGTGCTGTTTTGAGTATGTGGGTACAAAATGCAATAAATTTACCTGTGTCTCCCATCGTTTGGTATTTAGAGGAAGCAAACACAGATGTACCTCACGAAGCATCCTTAATGGGGAAATTTCAGCAGTCGGAAAATTGGATTGATATTACCGAAGACTTGGCAGCTTTTTACCAGAAATATGGTGTTGGGTTATTTGCCCAATATCAAGCGCTGCGGTGGAATGGGGAAAATCTGGAGGGAATTCAGCATTTTGATGGGATTAAATTAGATGAATTGGTGGGTTACGAATCCCAAAAAGCCGCTTTACAGAAAAATACTGAGTTTCTCCTAGCAGGGGAAGCTGCATTGCATGTATTACTTTATGGAAGTCGAGGTTCTGGGAAATCTTCCTTAGTCAAAGCTTTGTTGAATGAATATGGGAAAGATGGGTTGCGGTTGTTGGAAGTGGGAAAATCTGAGTTGAAAGACTTACCACAAATCGTTGAAAAATTACGTTCTGCACCACAAAAATTTATTATTTTCGTCGATGATTTATCCTTTGAGGAAGACGACGATGCTTTTAAAGCATTGAAAGTAGTTTTAGAGGGAAATTTGACAGCGCGATCGCGTAATGTTGTAGTGTACGCCACATCAAACCGTCGTCACCTAATTCGAGAATACTTTGCTGATCGTCCCGCACCGAAAGATAATGATGAAGTCCACGCTTGGGACACAATACAAGAGAAGTTATCATTTAGCGATCGCTTCGGTCTAACTTTAACATTTTCTCCTGCCGACCAAGATACATACTTAGGAATTATCTATCATTTGGCAGCAGAAGCAGGAATTGAGATTGCCTACGAAGATTTAGAATTTAAAGCACTCCAATGGGCAACTAGACACAATGGACGTTCGGGAAGAACTGCCCGTCAGTTTATAGATTATCTTACAGCAGATATAGCCACGGGAGGAGTGGGGGAGGCAGGGGAGGTAGGGAGGTAGGGAGGCAGGGGAGGTAGGGGAGGTAGGGAGGCAGGGGAGGTAGGGAGGCAGGGGAGGTAGGGGAGGTAGGGAGGCAGGGGAGGTAGGGAGGCAGGGGGAGGGAGTGAAGGAGTGAAGGAGTGGGGGAGTGAGGGAGAGAGGGAGAGGGGGATAATTTGTTTCTTGGAGTTGTGGGAACCGAGCAAATTAGCAATTATTGAGGCAAACTAGAATTGCGCGATCTAAAATACTCCGAATTTCACTATGAGCAAATTTGATATTAACCTTGATTTTAAAGATGTAGACTTGGATTCTTTGGAAACCGAGGAAGAATTTCGTAACTGCGCCAAAACACTAATACCCAAAGCTCTGGTAAAATTAGGGGAAGCAGTCGCAGAGAAAACTTGGGAAGACTTGCAAGAGAAACTCAAAGCACAAGGAATCAAAGTTGGTTCTGGACAAAGTGAAAAACGGAAGTTTGTCTCGGAGACAGTAAGAAATTATCAAAAAAACGTCAGTAATCGGGAAAAGCAGGAATTGGAAGATTACATAGTGGAACAGTTGCGTGATTTGGTGTAAGTCTTGGGGTTGTGACATCCTTTTTAGGGTGCTAGAGAAACCTAATGTGTTTTTCTAAACTTCTAGAGGAGAGGTAAAAACCTGGTTTCTCAGCGCAAGCTTCCCATTCTGTCAAAAACGCAGTTAAAATTAGGTAGTTAAGGTTTACAGCAATTTTTCAGGTAAATAGACCACAGAGACGTTCCACCGGAACGTCTAGACAAGGTTTTGTATTTATGTGTGATTCAAATAGATTAAAATTGCTGTAAGTTAGAATTGTTTGGGAAATACAACTAAGATGAGCGAAACAGCCGAAAAACTCAAACTTGAACTTTCCCAGCTATCTACACAAGAACGTGCGGAACTTGCTTACTTCTTAATCCATTCTTTGGATGAAGGTACAGATATTGATGTAGAAGCTGCTTGGGATAATGAATTAACCCAACGTTTAGAAGATATTCACAGTGGAAAAGCTATTGGTGAAGCGTCATTTCAAGTTTTTTCTGAGTTACGAGCAAAGTATTCGTGAAGTTTATCATTATCCACACCGAAGCTCGCAAAGAGCTTGATGCTACAATTGCTTACTATGAACAGCAAAAAGTAGGGTTGGGACTTGATTTCCTGTCTGAGGTAGAAGAAGTTCTCGGAAAAATTCAGCAAAATCCTAATTTGGGAACCTTACACAATATTAACGGGATACGTCGTTACAGTATTCAACGTTTTCCTTACCTGGTTTTTTACACAGAACTGGAAGAGGTAATTTGGGTTGTGGCAATTGCACACGGTAAGCGTAAACCAAATTACTGGCAAAAAAGGAATATTGAGATGTGATGCTGAAAACGGGTTTCTGTTGCTTGGGTGCTGTAAATAGTCGTATTTAGTGGTGGTGAAACCCGTTTTCTTTGGGTTTTTCTTAGATAGTCATATTTACTCTCTCCTACAAATCCCGATGGGAAAAGGATTTGGCATTCTCCCCCGTATAATCTGTGACAATATGCCCATCACCTGTCATCTGATACTTATAGGTAACTAAACCTTCCAAACCAACGGGTCCACGGGGTGGCATCTGTTGCGTACTAATACCGACTTCCGCTCCAAAACCGTAGCGAAACCCATCGGCAAATCGGGTGGAACAGTTATGGAAAACTCCGGCTGCATTGACTAAAGCGAGGAAATTCTTGGCTGTTTCTGCATCCTCAGTAACGATAGCTTCGGTATGCTTAGAACCATATTGACGAATATGCGCGATCGCATCTTCCCAAGAATCTACTATTTTTACGGCTAAAATCAAATCACTATATTCGGTTTCCCAATCGCTGGGGGTAGCTGTGGCAATGTTTGGTAATATCTGCTTGGTTGCGGTGTCACCTCGTAATTCGACGTTTTTGGCAGCTAATGTAGCGGCAACTTGTGGTAAAAATACTGTGGCGATATCAGCGTGAACTAACAGCGTTTCAATAGCGTTACAAGCTGCGGGATACTGAATTTTAGCATCCACTGCCACATTTACGGCTTTCTCCATATCGGCAGCTTTATCTATATATAGATGACATACCCCATCTGCATGTCCCAGAACCGGAATTCGCGTATTTTCCTGTACAAACCGGACAAAGGAATTAGAACCACGGGGAATAATTAAGTCAACATAGCGATCTAATTTTAATAGTTCTATGGTTTCTCCCCTGGTGGTGAGTAATTGCACCACATCAGGATTTACGTCGGTATTAGACAAACCTTTTTTAATCGCTTTAACTATCGCTTCACAGGAGTGGATTGCTTCCTTTCCCCCTTTGAGAATCACCCCATTCCCCGATTTTATTGCCAAAGCGGCTATTTGAATCGCCGCTTCGGGACGTGCTTCAAAAATGACCCCCAAAACCCCCAAAGGACAAGTAATGCGCTTTAAAATCAAACCTGTATCCAGTTCGCGGTGGATTTGCACTTCCCCCACAGGATCTTTAAGTTTAGCCACATCTCGCACACCAGCGATCGCATCTCGCAATTTATGCTGATCTAACTGTAACCGCTTGTAGAGAGGTTGAGCGATACCATCAGCAATAGCCGCATTACAGTCGGCAATATTTGCTTGGAGAATCTCCTCTTGGTGTAATTCTAAGGCTTTGGCGACGGATGCGATCGCGTGATTTTTGGCATCAGTTCCCAAAACAGCCAATTCCAAAGCAGCGAGTCGGGTTTGTTTAGCGATGGCAACTAAGGCACTTACATCATTTTCAGTAGCAATCATATTGAGAACTTAGATTAAAAACTTACACTATATAAGGTTAAAGGGAAAGTGCGTCTAAAGTATTTCCCATATTGTCCACATCTATATACTTTACCAAATTCCCCCACAAATCCTGAATCTCTCCGGAAAGGTACCAGGGGATGATGTAGTCTAATTTGTCGGAACAAAACACACCACAATTGCATCATAACTTATATGACAGTGTGGAGTAGCACAACTAACTTATTTAAGCCTCACTATATTTAACCAATTAACTGTAAAACTCTATGTGTTGGCAATTCTCAATTAATGAGTCTTTGCGAACCAAAACCAAGTTAACCCTCTTGCCGTAGGTAGTTATTTACTCAAAGCAAGGGGGTTAATTATTTTCTCAGTCCTGCGGTTCTAAACACCTGAATAGATTTTTATTATCTAGATTTGATTTTAAACCTCATCATGAAAAGTGGAGTTTCCTTCACTCACACTCCTGCAAAGAATCAAGCTACCAAGAATCGTAAGGTAGATGCAAAGCTGCTTGTTGCAGACTAGTATGAGCTAGAAGGGCTAGCTAAGGCTGCGACTACTCACAATATTGAGTTACAAACTACAGTTCTCAAAATAGACAAGGTTTATTTGATCTTTTCCGAAATTACTTACGTATGTTTTGTAGATATTAATAGACAAGCAAAACTAGATAAATCTAGTTTAAAAGTCTAAATTATTTAATCTTCAAATTAACCTCAATTAAACTTAGGAGTTGTTCAAATGACTAACACAATTAATATCACCACAAAACTCAATAAAGCAACATTAAAAATTGGTTCTCAAGGCAAAGAAGTTAAAGAGCTACAAAAGCTTTTGTATACTTATGGTGCCTATACATTAATTTGTAATTACGAGCCTGAAAAAATCTTAGTTGATGGCATTTTTGGAGAAACAACTAAAGCGGCTGTAATTGCTTTTCAAGATCGGGTATTTATTAAAACAGATGGTATTGTTAGCGATAAAACTTGGAGAGCGTTATACAAAGGTGCTCCTGTTGATATGCCAGAAGTCAAGCGTGGTAGTAACAATGTAGAACTAGTTAAATTAATTCAAATACGTTTATTAGTTAACTTTGACTACGAAGATGCAATAGATGGTAGCTTTGGTATCAAAACAGAATTAGCTGTTAAATCCTTACAAAAGCGGACTTCACTGCCAATTACTGGTGTAGTTAATGAAAGAACTTGGTTTGAATTGAGCAAACTCAGTTTTGGTAGTTGTGAAGGATGTTAAATCAGTTATCAGTTTTCTAGGTTGAGGATTCACTGCGTTACGAGAGTTACTCCCGTTGTAGCTGTGAAGTTGTAACGATAGCATAACCTAACATGAAGTTTCAATCTCAACGGAATTTATCTGTCACAAAAATATAATTTCCAACTATTAAAAATAATCTCAGGAGTCATATGCCATTAACTAACGATATAAATCTTACCGCAACTAAAAGAGTGAATAAACCTACACTTAAAAAAGGCTCAAGAGGTATCGCAGTCAAAGACTTACAAAAGCTTCTATATGACTTTGGAGCCTTTGCTTTAACCTGTAACTATGGACTTCCCGAAGTATTTATTGATGGTGTCTTTGGCGATGATACAGAAGCCGCTGTGAAAGCATTTCAGCGTCAAAGATTCCTAAAAATAGATGGTGTTGTTGGGGATGTAACTTGGCAGGTATTATACCGAGTTTCCAGCGGTAACTTACCAATACTTCGTAAAGGTAGCAAAGGAGAATTAGTTTCTCGTGTACAACAACGATTAATTATTAGCGGTGATTACAAAGGAAACATCGATGGTGACTTTGGGATCTCAACCGAAACCGCAGTCAAAACCTTTCAAAAGCGTACCAAATTATCAGCCGATGGGGAAATAGGCGATCGCACTTGGACTGAACTCACCAAAATTCAAGAGTCTGTCTGTTAAATTTTTCTCTCAATTATTCAAATTGCACAAATATATAACTAATAGGACTAAAAATCATGACATCTGCAACCACTCAAATCAACAAACCAGTTCTCAAAGAAGGTGCCAAAGGTGACACAGTTAAAGAACTACAAAAATTACTGCTAAAATATGGCGTTTTCGTTACTCTCAACGCTCAAGGTGCTTGCGTATACGGTGACGAAAAATCAATCGATGGTGTCTTTGGTGCCAAAACAACCGAGGCTGTCAAGAACTTCCAATCACTCAAATTCATGACTAGAGATGGTATTGTCGGTAATAGAACCTGGAGAGCATTATACTCAGGTTCACCCGTAGATATGCCTACCTTGAAAAAAGATAGCAAAGGTGAAATAGTAAAACAAGCTCAAGAACGTCTTGCCATTGGCAACTTCTATACAGGTAAAATAGATGGTGAATTTGGCTCCAAGCTAGAAACTGCCGTTAAAGCATTGCAAAAACGCAACGGTTTACCTGAAGATGGCGTAATCGGCGATCGCACTTGGAATGAAATCGGCAAAATCATGAATATCTTCTGTTAACTATCATCAAATCCTCGATTTATTTGAAGAGTCGGGGATTTTAGCTGAAACAGCAAGAAGCCTCTCACCTACCCGCAAGGGAGGTGATGAGATTAATTGCGTAGCGTAGCGTGCCGTAGGCTTGTGAGATGACGACAGTTCTGTGGACAAATTCTTCCGCAGGAAGAACAGGGGACAGAACATGGAGGAAATGAGCAAAGTATTTCATAATTTGGTATAATAAACTTGGTTGACTTCACCCGTATTGGTGTCTGATAAGCCTCTGCCCAGTAGCATTGCGACTATTGGTAAGCGACTCCGTTGCACAGCATAGAAGTAAGTAGGCACATCTTGATTAATACAAATATCCATTGGGTTGTCCCATAGCGCGAATAAGCCAGCACTCATCCGGGGCAGTAAAATTTGTAGGGTACAAGGTAAGAAATTGTATAGTCTGCGGAGGGGCTTCTCGTGGACTTAAAACAAAGCTCAGTCAATGTCTTCATAGAAGAGTCGCTGAGAAGCCTACACTGTATGCTTGCATCAGTGTAGGAGTATGTCACCTTAAACATCTTCCTTTGCCAAAAACTGTTTAGCTTGCTGCCATAGTGTTTCTAATTCATCCAAAGAATAATCACTCAAAGGGTACTCTGCAAAGACTTCCATTTTTTGGAATCTATCAATAAATCTTTTGCTGGTACCCTGCAACCCCCGACTGGGATCTAAATTATTCCAACGGGCTAACTGTACCAAAGCAAAAATCAAATCGCCTAATTCTTCTTCTTGCCTAGCTGAACTTTCGTAAGCTAAAGCATGTCTCAACTCAACTAATTCTTCTTCAAATTTTTCCCAAACACCCTCAATATTTTTCCATTCAAAACCGATTTCTGCCGCTTTTTGAGAAATCTTCATTGCTGCCACTAAAGGCGGCATTTTTTTATTATAATTTCTCAGCTTTTGACTTAATTTTATCTCTGTTCCCGATTCTCCTTTTTCCGCTGCCTTAATAGTTTCCCAATTTTCTTTTACTTGGCTAATGGAAATTTCCTGATTCTTCTGATCTCCAAATACATGGGGATGACGACGAATTAACTTTTGGCTAATACCTTCTGCCACCTCCTTTAAGGAAAAGTCACCATGTTCGCTAGCGATTTGCGCCTGTAAAATAACCTGTAACAGCAAATCACCTAACTCCTCAACTACGGCATTTTTATCTCCGTGTTGAATGGCATCTACAGCTTCATAAGCTTCTTCAATGATGTAGGGAGTCAGAGTTTCAGGAGTTTGTGCCAAATCCCAAGGGCAACCTCCATCAGGCGATCGCAATTTCGCTACAACATCAATTAATTCCTGTAATGCCCCTAACGCAACGGTCTTTTCTGGCAGCTTGCCCAAATCCATAAGTAATCCTTCAGCAGTTATTCAGTTAGCAGCTTGAACAGAGTCTTAGATTCTGAATTCTATACAATACATCTAAATCACAGTTAACAGTTAACAGTTAACTGATTTAAAACCCAATCTCGAAATAGTGGATTTAACTGATCTGGTACTTCATCATGGGGACAATGCCCAGCTTTGAGGAAATACTCGCTTAATTCTGGATAATAACGACGAAACTGTTGAGAACGTTCTCTAGCATTTACCCAGGGATCAGCTTCACCCCACAATAGCAACAAAGGACAACTTAATTGCTGTAAAAGAACATCTACTTTTTCTCCTTGAGGTGTGGTGAACATCGAAGCAAACACATCTAAAGCACCTTCATCACAGGAAGGACGATGAATTTCCTCAATTAACTGTTCTGTAATCGCACCTTTATCAAGATAAACTTTTTCTAGAGTTTGGCGAATCACCCAACGCTGACGAATATATTGGAAAATGATGAAATGGGTCAAAGGCTGCTGAAAAACCCACTTGGCAATGCCACCAAATATCTGTTGTAACTGCTTAGTAAAGTTTAAATCTGGGCTTGGTGGCTGAATTTCGGTTTGTAATCCTTCTGGTTCAGAAGTTGATTGATTTTTACTAAAAGGACCAGCACTATTTAGTAATACCAAACCTGCCGCCGCATCAGGGAACTGTGCTGCTAGACATAAACTTGCATATCCACCTAGGGAATTTCCCGCAATCACCGCTTTTTCACCGATTACTTCTGTAATAAAATCATAGAGTTGGTCGCGCCACAAATCACCGCAATATTGTAATTTGGGCTTTGCCGAACGTCCATAGCCTAATAAATCAATGGCATAGACTTCAAAATCTTCAGATAATCCAGTGATATTTTTCCGCCAGTGGTCTGTAGATGCACCAAAACCATGCACCAAGAGTAGTGGTGGGCGTTGTGCATGTTTGTTACCCGCTTTGACGTAATATATATTGTGTCCGCGCCATTGCCAGTATTGACCAGGAATTGATGTTGTTGAGGGATTGATTGCAGTTTGCATATTCTAAAGTTTTGTTAAGTTATCTTTCATAATTTTAGGATATATACGGAGAAACGGGAGAAGGATAATTGATAATTTCGCAAATGGAAATTATAGACAATATCTTTTCTTCCAATTCAATAGACTTTCATGCTGGTCATAAAATAGAAACTAGAATCAGTTAATTTTCTTATGAATAAAGCATTCTTAAACAACAGTCTAGGCTCAAAAGAGATCGCAAAAAAGTTAGCTACAAAGAAAGACGAGATATGTCGTGTCTCGACAAAATTCATTTGGGCTATTTGAAAATGATTACAGGGACTACCAAACTTTTAGGTGTAATTGGTGATCCGGTGGGACATTCGCTGTCACCGTTGATGCACAATGCAGCAATTAATACATTAGGTCTGGATTATGTGTATTTACCTTTCCCGATAAAACCCCATAATTTGAGGGATGCGATCGCATGTTTTGCCGCGATAGGGGTTTTAGGTTTTAGCGTCACAATTCCCCACAAACAAGCAATCATTCCCTTCCTTTCTGAGGTTTCTGATTTAGCAAAAGTGGTTGGTGCTGTCAATACGGTATTTTATCAAGATCATCACTGGGTAGGGACAAACACTGATGTAACTGGTTTTATTTCACCCCTAAAAACCACTTATAACCGGGATTGGAGTCAAACAAGCGTGGTCATTTTAGGAAATGGTGGGGCAGCACGGGCTATCGTTGTGGGATGTACGGAATTAGGTTGTGGAGAAATTCACGTTGTGGGACGCGATGTGGAAAAAATAGCATTATTTCGGGATAGTTGGCAAAATTCAACTTTGGTAGGGAATTTACAAGTTCATCATTGGGATATGCTACCAAAATTGCTTCCCCAAGCCAATTTACTAGTCAATACAACACCAGTAGGTATGCATCCACAAATTGAGCGATCGCCATTGACTATAGAAGAGTTTAAGCAGTTTGCAGTTGCTTCTAGCATCAATCCTCCCATCGCCTACGATTTAACATATAATCCTAGCCCCACAAAATTTCTTCAGCAAGCTGCATCCGTAGGTGCAACTACCATTAATGGATTAGAAATGCTGGTGCAGCAGGGTGCAGCGGCTCTGAAAATTTGGCTACAAAGAGATACCGTACCTGTTGATGTCATGCGTCAGACCTTGCTACAGCATTTATTTAACTAAGATCAGCAGCAAAAGTCTTGTATTGACACTCCCCACGGCTATAAGCCTACGGGAGAGGTCAAGTCTGTTTTGGTGATTTTTTGTCCCATATTTGAAGAAGGCAGTAGGCAGTGGGGGTATTAAACCCCTCTACTATTGATAAATAAATTGAACTTTTATTGATCACCAATGTTGAAATAATTACTGAGTATTATGATACTTTTTGTGAATTTTTATGATATTATCATAACATTTGCCTAGGTTATTTTACCAGTTCAGTCTATAAAATCACTAGTCAATTAAAATCACAAGCGCATTTTACGGGCAATATTGCCCCTAATCTGTGTTTTTTAATAAAATGTTGTTACATGGCGCTGTCTAGGATCTTATGCAAACTGAAAGTAAATCACACTTTAAAGGGATAATACTGCTGATCCTTGTCAATTTAATTGGCGCTACCACTTTTCCATTAACCAAAGATATTGTTAGTAGCCTTTCACCAAGCACGTTAATCGCCGCACGCTTTATCGTCGCATCAGCGTTTTTCGCTGGGTATTTACGCAATCTCAATTTAAAATTGCTCCGTGACGGGGTTACTATAGGCTTTTTACTTTTTCTCTACTTAGCAATTGAAACCGTTGCACTTGGAACTATACCTGCAAATCGAGCAGTATTTATAGCTAGCCTGAGTACACTAATTGTACCTCTTTTGGGATTGTTGAGCGGTCGGCGCGTGATGCTCAGAACTTTCCTCGCATCTGGATTGGCTGTGCTTGGTATCGGTGCAATGTTTTGGGAAGGAGGGGAGTTAGGAATTGGTGATTTGTTGATGTTTGTGGATGCAGTTGTCTATGCAGTTTATATCTTATTTCTAGAGCAAGTTGCTTCACGTCACTCCACCTTGCCGCTTACTGGTGTTCAACTTCTATTTATTGGTGGACTTGGCACACTTTGGAGTAACTCGCAAATTTTTAGCCAGTTTAATGTAATTGAGGAGCATTGGCAACCAATTGTATATCTAGCAGTGGTGGCAACTGCCATTGCCATTTGGCTTCAAACTTTAGCACAGCGTTGGGTTTCGGGTTATGAATCTGCTTTACTTTACACTTTGGAGCCTTTATTCTCGGTTATTTTCTCATATTTTCTCTTAGGTGAGCAATTGGGAACCCGTGGCATAGTCGGCGCTGTATTGATTTTGGCTGCACTAGTTCTTAGTCAAATACCTCAAGATAAGACACCTTCAGAAGCTGAAGCAAACAGTGATAAACCTTTAATTAAGTTAGTTAAAGAACAAGGTGTTTGACCTTTTTTAGAGGTTCAATTTTCACGCAATATCTGTGATATAACTCGTTCCTTGTCTCCGGCAAGGAATGCATATTCTTTGGCTCCGTCTCCAGTTTAGATCAGAGGCAGAGCCTACGAACCAGTAAACTGTTCCCTGTGAATATTTGTTAATAACCGCTGAGATAATAAATATAGTCGGGCTGTTTCATTGCCAGCAAAACTTCTCGGCTAGAAAGCATCATAAACATAACTGCACCACTTACTAAACCAATTACAGAACAGTCTGGATTAATGGCATTGGCAAGGATATAACCCAAACTAATATTCAAAAGCAGAGATGGAAGAATAGTCTGAACAACTACTAATGCCTGGTTAATGCTAAATAGTAAGATTGCATTCAGTAAACCAATCACGAAAAATAAGTATCCTAAACAACCACAAACTAAAAGTAAATTTTCTTTTATTCCCCAAGAATTAGGCTTTAGGACATTAAATATTAGCCATGAAAATAATGTGAAACATACCACAACTGAGATAATAACTAAGCGGTAACAAGAAAATAGTTTGTTAGAATATTTTTTAATTTTATCTGATGTTATATTAGCAGAATTAGAATACCAATATTTAATAATTGGTAACTTAAATATTCTACTACAGGTACCAGGACTAAGAAATTGACCAAAGCTAAATCCATACTTTTTTGATAATTTGCACTGACAGCAAATATCAATCCAGAAGCTGAATCAATTGCCCAACCAGCTATAATTCTATCGGCAAAAATAAAGCTAAAATAAGCAATGCCGTAGAAAAAGTAAGGAGACAATAAGTAAATTAGGGCGCTTAAGCGGGGTAATTTAACTTTATTTTTAGTTTTTTGTTCGGCTTTTTTGTGCTTATTATATTCATATACGATCAATCCTCCAACAAAAGCTAAGGTAATACCCATTGTTAGCATCTGGGCTTCTAAAGCATTAATCCCTGCGAAAATTTTTAAAATTAGAAAAATGGCGGCTACGCCAATCAAAATAACTGGCGTAATTGATGGTAGTTGAACAGAAAGAACTGCCAACAACATCCACAGCAAACTTAATCCTAAATAATATAACGCTGCTAGCATTAAATATTCATCGAGAAAAAGACCTTGATAAAAACCTAGCCAAACAGCAACCAAACCTAAAATAATACTAGTAAAAGTTCCTAAATATAGAATTGGAAAACAAACTCGTTTACCTTGAATTGGCTCACCTAAATTGAGATAAAATTCTCCTCTGCGGCTAATCATTTGGACAAATCCACCGCTGATAGTGAGACTAGCCATTGTTGCTAGGGTAATCAGAGAAGCTAGTTTAGGTGGTAGTAATTCATTACTTTTACCCAGATGAATATATTCTAAAAGTAATATGGATAGTAAAGGGACTGCATAAAGAAAACTACGAGAAAATTGAGAAACAAATATTTTTAGTTGTTCTAAAATATTTTGCCTTAGGCTTTTATGTGGTGCTATTTGTGGTTGAATTTTAGAAGGATGATGATGTTCGTATACATATTTACCTAAAGACAATGCATCTGGAAAGCCAAATTCTTGAAGAATAATACCGTCTGTATAGCCTAAAGATTCGATAATGGCAGTTGCTTGCCAAAAATCAGCAAGTTCTGGACTAATTCCCTGGACGGCATCAATTAAAGCTATTAGCTTTTCAGATTCTAAAGTCATCTGATAGTATTCTTAGAGTTTAAATGTTCGTTGGTAAATTTTAAATCAAGTTTTTAAATAGAGTAAAAAGTATAATAACAGAAAAGCTTTTTACTTTTTATTTTCTGATGATGATTTTTTTGAATCAAATTAAGCAGAGATGGTGTTAACTTGAAATTTTGATTTTTTTGGAGATGATGCCGATACACTAAGGTCATACCATGTCATTAAAACATTTGCCAAATGTTGATAATTATGTCGAACATAACCCACATTTGCATCCTCATCCATTACATTTGCAGAGACAATTTGTCTTCCTAACTTTGTTCTCACTTCTTCTTTATCTACAACTACGGGATAAGAGTTCTTGTTTGCGTAGTGCATCAATGCTTGAACTGAAGGAATTCCGCGATGGGTTAAGACTGCATCAAATAATTTGCGATCGCATACTTGATCGATAGCACGAATATGGTCAGAAACAGTGTAACTATCAGTTTCTCCAGGTTGGGTCATGATGTTGCAAATATAAATCCGGGGTACTTGACTTTTAGCGATCGCTTCTCGAATTTGAGGTACTAATAGGTTAGGGATAATACTAGTATAAAGACTGCCGGGACCAATGACAATTAAGTCTGCTTCCTCAATGGCTTTAATGGCTGCTGGTAAGGCTGGGGGGTTGGCAGGGAGACAACCAATTTGCTTAATTTTACCCCCTGCGGCAGTGATATTTGATTCTCCTTCAATTTCTCTACCATCGCTGAGTTTTGCCCAAAGACGGACATCACTCAGGGTTACTGGTAAAACCTGTCCACGTACAGATAATACTTCAGAGCTAAATGCGATCGCTCTTTCTAAATCACCCGCTATTTCACTCATGGCTGTTAGAAACAAGTTACCAAAACTGTGACCTGCCAAACCGACACCTGTTGCAAACCGATATTGAAATAGTTCTGTCAGCGGCTTTTCTTCATCTGCTAAGGCTACCAAACAACTGCGAATATCTCCCGGTGGTAACACACCATTTTCTCGTCTGAGTCTTCCTGATGAACCACCATCATCAGTTACAGCCACAATAGCCGTGATATTGTCGCTGTATTTTTTCAGACCTCTCAATATATTTGATAAGCCAGTTCCACCACCAATAGCAACAATTTTTGCATTTTCCTTTAAATGCTGATCTGAACTCACAACGTTATTTTTGATGTTTATAAACTCATTGATTGGCTTGAAAGTCAACATACTATTGTAAATTGTTATAAAAAGTGAAATTGAAGAGTGAGGGGTTGTGTTTTACTGCTGTATTGACCAGAAGAGGCAGGGGAAATGGAGCTTTTCCCCCTTGCCACTTTTCCTCTTGTTGACACAACCCCTGTGAGAAGATTTAAACGAAAGTGAAAGCAGTACTATTGAGACTGAGGTTGAGGGTATCTCCTTTAACAACTGCAATTAGTTCATCCTGACCACCAGTTGTGAGGTAGATATTGGTACCAGTACCCAACAGGTAACTAAGGAAAGAGGTAGAACCTAATTTGTAATTAGCAGCACTACCGTGAAGTTGAATTTTATCTCCTTCAAATCTGGAAAAGTCGGTAATTTGAGCATAATCCCCTGTTCCAGATGTGGTGTTGTTACCATCGTTGTAGTAGGCTTGAGTGCGATCGCCTAAAACAAACAAGTCAGCTTGAGTACCACCAGTTAAAGTATCGATTTCACCAATACCTGCTAGGGTATCGTTAGGATTAACACCAATTAGGGTGTCAATACCTGCACCACCTAGGAGGGTGTCGTTACCTTTGCCACCAATTAATCTATCGTTACCATTGTTGCCCTGTAAGTTGTCATTTCCAGCATCTCCATAGACAATATCGTTACCATCACCACTCTGGATGCTGTCTATACCATCACCACCAAATATGGTATCGTTACCACCCTGAGCATAAATTATGTCATTACCTGCTAATCCAGAGATGATATCTCTACTACTAGTTCCGTTGATGGTGTTTGCAAAATTTGTACCATTGATGATATTACCAACTGCTTTGACGTTAATATTGAAGGTATCATCAACAGTAATACCATTGGATGTAGCACTAACAGTAATTTGAGCAGTACCAAACTGGTTGGGTTGATAATCAACGGTTAATTTGTTACCAACAATGCTGGCATTTACTACTTCCGTATTAGAATTGCTCTTAATTGCCTTGATAATTGCTGTTGCACTATTATCAATGTCGGTGAAGACATTGGCTAAATCGATTACGGTGTCGGCTGCATCTTGATTAACGGAGATATCAGCGATGGCATTGGCAACTATGGGTGCATCATCTATGGGGTTGACGTTGACGCTGAAGGTGTTGTCTACACTCAAACCATTGGATGTACCACGAATGGTGATTTGACTGGTTCCAAATTGGTTAGCTTGGGGAGTCAGGGTTAGTTTACCATCAACGATGCTGGCATTAATTAAATTACCATTGCTGTTGGATTGAAGTGTTTTGATGATTGCTGTGGGGTCATTATCAATATCGGTGAAGACATTGGCTAAATCAATGACGGTATTAGCTTCATCTTCGTTGATATTGACATTAGCGATCGCATTGGCAACCAAAGGTGCATCATCTATGGAGTTAACGTTGACGCTAAAGGTATTATCTACTGTTTTACCGCCTGATGTGGCACGAACAGTAACTTGGGAAGTTCCAAATTGGTTAGGTAAATAGTTGAGGGTGAGAATATTATTAACGATGCTGGTGGTGACTAAATTACTATTGCTGTTACTCAGAATAGTTTTAAATATTCCACTTTGAGGATCATCTACATCGGTAAAGACATTGGTTAAGTCGATTGTGGTGATAGGTGCATCTTCATTGACGCTAATATTTGCAATGGGATTAGCAACAATTGGCGCTACATCTTCAAGGAATTTTACTTTAGCTGTATGTTGAGTAAAACTATTAAAGTTCATTTGCAAGATGTTGCCATCAAAGATGGTACTGTCTGCACCTTGAGTAAATAGTTTCAAACCAAGGGGATTTTGCACATCAAGGGTAACTTTTCCCGCACCAATGAAGGAGAAATCTAGGTTGATACCGTCACCGACTACAGAAGTTAATTCTGCTCGCATTGGTAAGTCAATAATTCGGGTGACATCATCTTGGACTGTACCCAAATTAATTTTGAATTCGCCTCCAGTGGCTGGTAAGAAAACTGTGTCTTTATCATAGGCATACCAATTAGTTACACTTTGGATTGTTTGTCCTTTTTCAACATTTAAACCAAAGGCTCCAGTATCTAAAGATTGGACTTTTGCAGTGATAGTATTGCCACTATTTTCGATAAATAACTTAGATTTTTCAAAACTCTTAATCCGTTGACTAAGTTCTGCAACTGTGACAAATTCTGTATTGTTGTTATATGCATTAGCAATCACATTAGTGAACATTTGTTCAGTATAAGGTGGTGCCGGAATGTTATCTGTTGGGTCAGGATCCCAAACAGTAGGTGCATAATCATGCCAAGGGAAATGTAGAATTGCTTGTGCAGATTTATTGGTAAGTTGTTGATACTCACTTGCCCATTTTGCTTCTGCTTGTTCTGGGGTCAACTTCTGGAATTCAAGTAATGAAAAATCAAAGGACATGTTGGGAGCCATGTACACAAAGTCATTACCTGGAAACATAAAACCAAAGGCATTTGGATAACCAGCACCTACACCTGAATACCCTCCTGTAACATAATCTAGATATTTATTTAGTTCAGTAGAAACATATACTGACTCTGGATTTCCAGGAATAGCAGCGCCTTTAACCTGAATCCCTAATTGTTGTTCAATAATAATTTTAGATTGATTGAACTCAAAATCTAATTGTGCAGGAGTTAATAAACTAGTATTGTAGGGATGGGTATATGAGTGGGTACCAATTTCACTTTCTAAAGCTAATATTTTGTCATAATATGGTTTAGAAACACTCCAATCGGTGTATTGTCCATCTGCTGGATCATTACCAATATTGATGTAATAGGAACCAACAAAATTATAATCTTGCTTCCACTTTTCAATAATTGGGATCATCTTATCGTAAACGCCAGGTAATTCTTGACCCTGATCATTTACAGGATTTACCTCAGGGAATTCCTTAGATATATCCATGTCATTGCGGGAGATAAAAATACTGGCATCCCGGCTCATATTTAAGCGAACACTGGGTTGATCATCTAAAACAGCCCATTGTAAAGCTTTCCAGACTAAATTATTATCCCCCATGAATGCTTCGGTGGCAAAATGCACATTTCTACCACCTGTTTGTGTTGCTAGAACTGCGTTATATTTTTGATCGCCAACTTTAAAATCGGCAAGAACTGTTGGTTGATTATCATCATTAGTAAAGCCATCATCATAGCTATTAAAAAAGATATTGTTATAGCTACGAATTTCCTCTCCGGCAACATACTCTTCCATTACTGAA
Organism: Calothrix sp. PCC 6303; assembly: GCF_000317435.1. Classification (NCBI taxonomy): domain Bacteria; kingdom Bacillati; phylum Cyanobacteriota; class Cyanophyceae; order Nostocales; family Calotrichaceae; genus Calothrix; species Calothrix sp. PCC 6303. The sequence goes on along the minus strand of NC_019751.1, from coordinate 5,370,799 downwards.
TGATTTATATCTTCAGCAATGAGGCTACCATTTACAGGACCTCCACCACTGTTTCTGGCAACATTTAGAAACTGTTTCATCCGAATATAAGCATCACCAGCTAAGGGATTGTTATTTTCGTCGTTGGTTAAAAAGTCCCCAGCAGTAATAATGCCAATATTATATTTGTAAACCGCATCAGATAGGGTTTGTTCAATTGCCTCTAGTTTACTAGCTTGAACGTTGCGGAAAGAAGGGAAGATTAAAGCATCGTAATTGGCAATCTTATTAATATCAGTGAGGTCATTTTCTGTGAGAATATCAAAGGGAATACCAGCTTGCATAGCTTGGTATTGCATTGATAAAAATAGCTGAGTATAAGCTTTTTCATCAAAGAACTGCTTCGCTGTCGTCTCCGAAAAAACAATACCTACATTCTTACTAAAATCTGTTCTTGCTGGTAGTACCGGTGGTGTGGCAAAAACTGTATATTTTTGATTTACATAGTCACCAGGTAAAAAGTTAAGGTTGTTAATATCGGTTAATACGTCAATCGCTTGCGGTGCGCCATTTAAGTCAGATATTTTGACAGCAAATTCTACTATTTGATTGTTACTGCCATAACCAAAATCCAGAGGGTTATTACTGACAATATTCTGTGCTGCTGCACCTGTGTAGAGATATGGCTTACCATCCGCAGAAAAGTTAATATTATATTCTGAACCACCAATACCAGGAATTCCGAATACAGGAGAACCTGTATTGGGGTTTCTGTCAGTATTTAGCCAAACAGTCGTACCTGCACCAATTTGGGTACTAGTAGACTTAAAAGCAAAGATATAAGCATCACCTGAATACTTGCCATAAATCTCAAACCCTGGTTGTCCTGACCCCAGTTTATAGTCTAAGCGATCGCTTACTGTCCAATCGCTTAAGTTTCCGTCGAGGGTGATGTTCCCAAATACTGCTGGTGGTGGTGGGGGATTGTTTCCTGTGGTGGTGACTGTATATTTTTGGGTTGCATAATCACCAGGTAAAAAGCTGATATTGTTAATATCAGTTAATACGTCTATAGCTTCTGGTGTCCCATTTAGTTGAGATATAGGAACTGCAAACTCTACAAATTGATTATTCGCACCGTAAGCAAAATCTAAAGCACCATTAACTAAAGTTTCTCCAGCACCCCCAGTGTAAAGAGATGGTTGTCCAGTTGCAGAAAAATCAACGTTATATTCTGAACCACCTAATCCAGGAATACCAAAGATTGAGTAACCTGTATCTGCATTTCTATCGGTATTCAACCAGAAAGTTGTACCAGCACCAATTGGATTGCTATCGGATTTTATCGCAAAAATGTAATTATCACCTGCATATTTAGCGTAGATTTCATATCCAGGTAGTGTAGTTCCAGGAGTCTCTAATCTATCAGCAGCAGTCCAATCACTAGCATTACCATCAATTGTGATATTTCCGTAAGTACCAGATAATTCTACAGTTCTGGCTTCACCATTGACAACAATTGTCGTGCTGTCATTTTCTGATTTTAAACTGGAAATTTCAGCTTCAGATAGGGTTTTACCTTCAGCTAATGTTGAAAAAATTGCTCCTTCATCACCTGCTGCATCTTGAATGTTGATTTTGGCATCTATATAGTGACCAAATTCTTCTAAAATTACCCTAGCAATTGCTTCTTGATTATTTGTATTTTGAGTTAAAAACTCACTGGATAAATAAACTGTATTGTCAAAACGATCAAAAGCACCCTTAGCACCGTTAATTGTCGCTGCTGTGACAATTTTAATTTGAGGTAGATTCTGAGAATTAACTAAATCAGTCATTACAGATTTAGCAAGGTTGATATTGGTATTACTACCAAAAGTCAAAGTTATTTTCTGGTCGAGATCTGCATCTTCAAGGAGAATTCCAAGTTTACTGATGGCAATTCCTAAAGCTACCCAGTACTCGCTTCCTAATTCGTTATTGAGCAAAAAATCTGATGTGTCCATAATTTAAGTGTGAAAGTTTAAAAATCAAATTTCAAAAATCAAATTTCAAAAATCGAAAAATCTTAAGCAATAGCAGCAGGAACCCGTAACCAAACACCTTGCTTTCTCCAGCTTTGTTCAAGTAAGAATTTTTCTAAATCTGATTGACTAATTATCTGTTTATCTAACAAAATATGTCCGATCTTTTGAGGAGAAGAAAATTGTTCTATTAAAGCAATCTCTAAATCAGATTGGGAAATAATTTGATTAGCGACAAGAATTTGTCCCAACTGGAAGTTATTTTCAGCAAGTTGTGTTTCCAATTGAGCAAGATTGATTAATTTTTTATCCCAATTCAAAGCAGTTTCAACAATCTGATTCAAATTGTTATATTTAGGTTGCCAACCTAACAAAGAGCGAATCTTATCAGCACAAGCAATTACACAAGCTGGATCTCCTGGTCTTCTAGCTGTTTCAATTACAGGAAAATCTACCCCAGAAATCTCCTTTACCTTCTCCAAAACTTCCCGAACACTGTAACCTTGACCATAGCCACAATTGAAAATTTCACTATCATTATTTGCATCTAAATAACGCAAAGCATCTACATGGGCAGCAGCTAAATCTTCCACATGAATATAATCTCTAATTCCACTACCATCGGGAGTTTCAAAATCAGTACCAAAGATAGTTGCAGATGGACGACGACCTAAAGCTGCATCACAAGCAACTTTAATTAAATGCTCTGCTTTTTTCGCTGATTGACCAATTTTTGCTGTTATTTCTGCACCAGCAACATTAAAATAACGCAGAATTACATACTTTAATCCAGCAGCTTGAGCTAAATCTTGAATTATTTGTTCGCTCATTAATTTAGAACGACCATAGGGATTCATTGGTTGAGTTGGTGATAACTCGGTGACTGGATTTTCCTTCGGCTGACCGTAAACTGCCGCAGTGCTAGAGAAAATAAACTTTTTAATTCCGAACTCTTGGCAACATTCTAATAAACGCAATGTATTAGCAGTATTATTAGCGTAATATTGCAGTGGATTAGCTATTGATTCGGGAACAGAAATACTGGCTGCAAAATGTAAAACAGCATCAAATTTATGTTGAGCAAAAGTTTGAGATAATAAAGCTTTATTTTCTAAATTACCAACGACAATTTTACCATTCAGGACTGCTGCTACAGAACCAGTGGAAAGATTATCATAAACCACTACCTCATAACCTGCTTCTCCTAGCTGACGCACTGTGTGAGAACCAATATAACCAGCACCACCGACAACTAATATTTTTTTAGACATTTTTTGACAATCCCATTAACTAAATTATTTTTTATCGATAGAAAATTACTCAAAACTAAAAAGTTTTCAGCATCTAGAAAGTTGGCAAAATTACCTATTGTTCTTCTTTACATCTATATTAATTAGGGTTGATTACAGGAGAATCTAGTCTTAAAAAAGCCGAATAATTGCGTCTACAAAATGACGTATTTGAACTGCCAAAAAACTCCGGTTTTGAGCATGGAGTAGGTTTATCTATTTTCTCCATCTACCTAATTATGCAATTGTTTTTCTCAACTTCAGTAAAGATACTTTGAAATAAAACTAGTTAATTATGTCCACTCAAGAAAATAAATATAATCCTTGGATTTAGATAGTGTGAATCATCAATAAAAATACTTAGTTTTGATGCTAAATCCTAATTTTAGTGACTATTAATACTTGATTTATACGTAAAAAATTAAGAATATCTTTTCTGTGACTACGTAAATAGAGCGCAATTAAGTAATATTTTAGTTAAAAGTATCAGTAAAATCATCAATAGTAGACATATAGAAACTCTCTGGTTATTTTTTAATAGTACGGTTAGTGCTGAAAATTCTGTAGCAATTATTTTGGTTCATACATAATTTTTGACAGCAGATGCCTTATACATCCAAGTGTTGATTATTACAGCGAAAAATTGTGTTAGCCTCTCAAAGCTTGATTCTGGATATATTTACTGCCATCTGGGTAATCATGGTTTTTGGTTTTTGTTTCTTATGGGTACCCAGAAAGATATTTAATTTTCCCCAGGAAATAGCTTGGGAAAGTCAGATGGTAGGTGGTTTTGCACGCATGTTGTTGCTGAGTGCGATCGCAGTGTGGGTTTTAAGTGCTTTACACTTATTTAGTTGGCTCACCCTTGTATTATTTTATTTTGGGTGTTTTTTGCTGTTGTGGTGGTACAGAGAGCGAGAAAATGCGGAAAACTATGTTTCTAAAATCTATCAATATATATTTGGTGGTGTTTTAGATGCTTTAGAACAAGGATTTTCAATTGATATTCCCAAAACTGTGAGCAGAATCTATGAAATAGTCAAAAAACAACTATTTATTAGTAAACAAACAATTTACAATACCAATCCAAAAACAGTATTAGGAGTTTTGGCAGTAGCAATCATCCTGACTTTTGCTGTGTTACTGCGATTTGAACATCCTTTATTAGAGGTGCGTCTGGGAACAGCAGACGGCTATGGAAATGTTTTAGTCACCCGGCAGCTTTTAAATGGAGATTGGGCTAAACAAATTCGTTCTCTGCCCATATTTTCCACCCTAGCAACAGTAATATCACTTTTGGGTGCAATCGACGCGATGCATGTTGTGCGCTTTTTAGCACCAATTATCGGTTTATTGTTGGTACTCAGCGTTGGTTATGGGATACACAAACTGAGCCGTCATGATGCAGGTGCTTTGGCTGGTATGTTTAGTTTAGGGGCTTATTTGTACACCTCAAATCTGCAAACTGCCAATATTCCTGATAACACGCGGAAATTGTTCTCAGATTGGTGGTGGCAATGGCTATTTACAATTACAGATAGTTTAAATTCCTCCTTGATTCAACAATGGGCAGGAGGTAATTTAGAAATTGGGGCAATGTTTCTAATGCTGGGTTTAGCACGAACTTGGGATGCATCCAGAGGGAAACATCGGCGAGTTGCTTGGGTTGATGCGTTTTGTTGTTGGACAATAGTAGCGATCGCGTCACCAAATTTACTTATGATTGCCGTAGCTGGGGGAATTTTGCTGTGGGTGGATGGTAAACTAGCTTTGAGCGTGTGCGCGATCGCTTGGATGATTTTAGCCTCATTATTCGCCATACCCGAAAATCCCCTAATTTTGGATCGCAGTTTTCTGTTAACTTTACCTGTGGGACTGAGTTTACTTGCAGGATTATTAATAATCTTTGCTAGTTATTGTCTTTATCCTCTACTACGCAAATCTTCTTCAATAGTATGCATAGTTTTATTCTTTGCGATCGCCATTAATTTTCTATTACCCATATCTCCTAAGATTAGCCATTTAGAATATGATATGTCTGCCCGGAAAACTTTAGAATTGCGAATGCAGTTCCCTCTCAAAAGCTGGATGGTTGTTGCTCCAATTGAACAATTAGCAGCAAGTTATGGGGCTGGATGGTATGAAGATTTAGGGTTATTTGTGGAAAAGTATGCTGATAAAGTTGAAAAGGATAATTTTAAATTTCCTTATGCAGTGGAACATTTATTTATCTTAGTAGAAAAGCGCCCATTTGTAAGTTCAAAAACTGATATTAGTGGTCTTCCTTATTCTGTATTATCTGACCATACCTATCATTATTATCGCTCATCTACAGGACGGGCTAGTTTACAATTTCAAGCTTTAAACCTTTGCGAAAACTATCGCCGCCATCACAATCAAGATGTTTCAATTTATTATGAAGATGATAATTTAAGATTCTATCACTTTCAATTAGATAAAAAACTCAAACATCAGGTTGGTACTTAAATCGAGATTCTCAGATCCCCGACTTGTACCCTCCGGGAAGCCGCTAACGCGTCTACAAGAAGTCCGAGATATATTTTTATCCAGAAAAATAACGGTAGCATATTGATTCTAAAAGCTAAAAGCTAATAGCAATTTTTGCTTATTGGGTTAAAAATATCAATTGGAATTATTCCCCTGATTTAAAGATTGAATATAATCCACTTGTTCCTGCCAGAAAGATGGCAAACTATTCCAAGGATCGTGATCGGGATTGTCAGGACTATCGTCTGTAATATAAATATATTGAATATTTCGATCTACAGCTTTATCAATATGATTTTTCATTGTTGCAGCATCGGGAACTGTGTGGATTAAAGTCGAAAAATGCTCCGAATTATGGTTATTTGTGTAGGGTAGAGGTTGATATTCATCCCAAGTAGGAGAATAGTTTTCAAAAATTACCAAGTTATCTCCTGCGGATTTGGTTAAATATCCTTCATCCGGATAAGTTCCTTGATTGAGTATCACTTGATTGAGTTGCAATTTAGTTTTGATATATCTATAAATTTCCTGATAATAATCGACTTGATCTATCCCACTTGCGGCTTCATCTAGAAAAATACCATCCAGTTGAAAATGGTTGGCATATACATCAATATCAGCTTTAACTTCATCAATATTACGTTTGCCATAATTGGTATGAACATAACCCAAAATTGTCACACCTCCACTTTTCAAATCCTGAATTCCTCGTTCATAATCTCTATTCGGGGGTGCATTGCCTGGTCCATTATTAGGATTAATAATGGCAGTTATGGGAACTTGACGAGCAGATTCGGCAATTTTTGACCAAATGTAACTTTCTGGTTTATACCAATTTGGGTAGGAATAGAGAGGTATCAGAATTTTGACTTGTTGAACAGATGATATTGCTGGTTTCGCTATTTCTTGGTTTAACATTTCTGTTTGTGGTGTCTCTAATTCTGAATTTTCCTGTTGAGCATAAACACACAATACTGATGTTGACAACAATATTATTGTTGTGATTGCGTAAATAAATTTATTTTTCTTTGACAACATTATTAAAATAAAAGTCTTTAACGTATAGCCATAGCTGGAGATGGGATATTTGGTATATCGCTTGTAGTTGCTTTCTCAATTAATCCGCGATAACTTTTGAGATGTTCTTCTAAAAATTGGTTTTGAGTAAATAAATTCAAAGCACGATCATAGGCTCGCTTACCAAAAGATCGCCTTTCATCTTCTGGTAATTCTAAAAGCTGAAGAATTGCTTCGGCTAAAGCTTGGGGACGATTTGCTTGCACTAATAATCCTGTATCAGCTAGGGCTTCGCTAACCCCACCAACATCGGTAGAAACGATAGTAGCAGCAGAAAGCATGGCTTCTATTAAAGCATAGGGAAATCCTTCAGAAATACTCGCCATTGCCACCACGTCAGCTTCACTATAGGAGCGCCAAGGTTCACTTGTAAATCCAGCAAAGTTAATTGTTTCTTCTAATTTATGGGTGCGAACAAGTTCTTGACATTGGGCAAAATAGTTTTCATCCGAAGGACGACCATAGAATCTAAACTCTACATTGGGAATGCGATCGCGTACAATGGCGGCAGCCGCAATTAGGTCAATTTGACCTTTGAGGGGAAATATTAACCCCATGTTCATCACTTGAGGACGTTCTTTGACAATGGGGGGAGTGGGATGAAACAGTTCTGGATCTGCTCCATTGTAAATTACTTTGATTTTTTCTGAAGGTACACCCCACCAACGTTCCCAACGGGCGTTATATTCACATACTGGTGATACTTGATCGGCAAAATGATAATTTAGTTTAACTACGGCAGTCACTAAGCGAAACAAAAATTGCCGCACAAACAAGGAAGGAATACTACGATTGAGGTTTAAATATTGCTCTCGCACATTGATTCCATGTTCAGTGAGAAAATAGGGAGTTCCTCGCTGTAATTTGGCAATTACACAGGGTAAACCACAAAAACCAGCAGATGAGGAATGGGTGATATCTGTGTGGGGTACCGGAAGATGAATGGAGATCAGGAAACGGTACAGCAAACGCATTGCTTCAGTCGTTTCCGTTAAGGTGACTGCATCAGGTTCTACAGAAGGATGCCAATTTTGTGAAGTTAAACGCCTAAATGTTGACCACACAGCCCGATCTGTCATGGTTTTGTGATAGTCGTACCGCAAAAAATATTCATGGATGGCAACCAATAAATAGCCCAATTCTCCCATGCCGGCATTATCAAAAACTACAGCGTCTAAAAAGCGCTCAAACAGAGGGATAAATTTAGCATTAATAACCCTTTGTGTGGTCTCTAGTTTGCTCTTAAATGCTTGGGAAAAAGGAAAACGCCAAGAATATTCAACCGGATCATCGGTTCCCCATAGAGGTACCTTCACAACTTGCTTGACGTTGCTAGGTAAGTCATAGCGCAGTTCTAAATAGGGGTTAGCTGCGATCGCAAACAGCTTAAAATCGACTTCTGGTAACTGAGTTGTTAACACATGACACCAGGTACTAACACCTCCCTTATGAAAAGGGTAAGTACCTTCAGTTGCCAATAATACGGACATCCTTTCCACTACTTATCCTCCAAGGAGAATTGCACAGCAGCAGCTTGACCTACAAGCAAGGCATGGCTAGGGTTTGAAAATTCTAATTCCACATTGTGATTCATATTCTCACCAGGCAAAGGATTAATTGATACTACCTTAGCCTGAAATTCCTTTAATTCTGCACCCGCACCTATGCGAACAACAGCTTTCTGTCCTGGGTGTAAAGCATTAACCAAACGAGCATTAACAGAGACTTCCACTTTCATTTTTTCCATCTCTGCTAATCCAATCAGGGTATTACCCGTAAATATTTGATCCCCAGGAGTTACAGGAAGCTCAACAATGACTCCTTTATTGGTTGCTGTGACAAAAGATTTTAAAGATGGGGACTTCTGTTTTAACAGTTTTTCTGATTGTTGCTGAATTAGCTTTAAGCGATCGCTTGCTTGCTGATAGTCTAAATTAGCTTTTTTTAACTGTTCTTCTAGTACTTGCCGTTTTTGTTGGACATCGTTGAGAGATATGCGACGCTGAATCCGGGATTTTTCTTTTTTGGCAAGTTCTAAATCTGTTGAGGTTTTTGCTGCTACTTGAGCAACCTCTAAGTCTGCTTTAGCAACTCTAGCATCAGCCTGTGCTTGTTCTAGTAGTTCTTGACTAATGGCACCTTGTCGCTGTAATTGAGCCAAACGGTTGGCTTTTGACTGCGCTCTTTGATAAATTACCTGCGCTCGTTCAATGGAATTTTGCCGTTGAGGTAGGGGGACTTTATCAGCTTGGCTTTGAGCTAATTCCAGTTCTAACTCTGCCCCAGCCATTTGGGTTGCTAAGGGTGTTTCTCTTTGATTCAGGTCAAAAATCTTGTTTTTTAATTCTAAGACTTGTTGTTGGGCAGTTTCTTGCTGCTGCATAACAGTTTGTTGCTGTTGAATTACTAACTGATGTTGCTGAGTTAGCTGTTCAACTGTTTTTTGTGCTTCTAAATTTTTCAGCGATATGATGGTTTGACCAGATTCCACATGATCACCAATTTTCACATAAATTGCTTCCACCACAGAAGGTGTGGGTGCTGCGATTTTAAAAATTTTAGCTGGCTTAATTTTGCCCGTAAACTCAGTTTTTGTCAGGTTGCTAATTTGCTCAGATTGGCTAAGGGATGGTAAAGGCGATCGCAAACGCTGACGCACTAAATAAAGCCCTAAAGTTGCAGATACCGCAAATGCAAATAAGATGATGATTTCACGCCAACCAATTTGTTTACGAGACTTTTCTTCCAGAAAAATAGCAATTTCTTCTTCCTTGGTAGTGCTTAAATATGCTTTTTCTGCAACTTCTAAGGATTCTAAATCTGAACGAGTTTTTTGTAAAAGTGCTTGACTTTCTCCTTTATAAGTTGGAGGAGCATATTCTAAGACATCAGACGTACTATCTACAAAGTTTAATGTCGAAGTTTGATTGATGACTTTTTTCATCAATCTTCCACCCAGGTGATTATAGCCTTTACTAACTAACCTCACGGCTTCTTTCATCTCTTCCGGGGATATTTCTTTATGCAAATAACCCATTGCCCCAGCATTTAGGGCTTTATAAATATACTCGTTGTTACTATGGGAGCTTAAAACTAAAACTTTAGTTAATGGAAATCTCTGGCTAATAATCTTAATCAGTGTAATTCCATCAATGTCAGGCATTCCTATATCAATTACTGCAACATCTGGTCTTAATCTACCAATTAGCTCAACCCCATCAATTCCATTCTCTGCCATGCCTACCACATCAAAGCTAGGCTCCGTATGCAGCATTTTTTTAACATATTCTCTGATGCTTTTTTGGTCTTCTACTAAGACAATACGAACCATATTTTTATTTTCTTAGTTTGCTCAATGAATGTTTGTAAATAATTTTTATTGCTTTGCTCAAAATTTGTTGATAGCAACAGCAGGAAATATGTGAACTAGGTTTTTACGTTTTGAAGGATTGATTTCAATTGTCAACGAATTAGAAAAAATGAAGTATTTTGATAATTTAAAATCATTTTTAATTTATCGAAGAAAAATTTAGTTATTAACTCGACGCACAAATACAGTCTAAAACTGCAAATATCAGAATGTGTTAAGAAGCTAATATGTTTTAATAAAGATTCTATAGGACTCATATTTGATTTATGAAACACACCCTACATATACTTAAAGATTCCTATATTGTTTTAGTTATTATTTTTTTATATACTCAAATAAATTGAAGCGAAATAATGCTTTTTTATACTCATTTTATTTTAAGTAATGAAAAGAGTCGGGGACTCCATCTTCACTAAGCTGCGGTGTACACACAAGTCCCGTTAACCGTTACCGATTTCCAAATACATAGTGATTGCCTAAGTTCTGGCTAAGAAGCTTATGGTTCTACCCTACAATCACTAAAAAAACTTGGGGTTTCATCATGGACGAGGTTTATCTCAGCGAATTTACGGAAACTCCACACTCCACGTTGAATCCACAATTAAGCATAGGACTCATATTTGATTTATGAAACATGTGTAGGGTGTTTTATTACCAAGTGTAACGCACCATCTTCCGGATTTTAGTGCGTTAGGCTAAAGCGATAACACACCTTACATATACTTAAATTTTTAAGTGCAAAGCACAGGCTACGCCAACAATAATCAAATCGGATTCCTATATATGAACACTATTACTAATTATCGCATTACTGATTTGACACATGAAAATGATTTTATCTAATTTTTAACTCATTGGAAGATGCAATCTATTGCACCTCTAAATTTAAAATTTTCACTGTTATTCAACAAGCGATAATTATTGCCTGACTGAGAGAAGTTGATCAAATAAAATCTGTTATAAACCTCCCTTGTTAAGGGGGGAATTTTGCTTCACTACTCAGACTTTATCCGAAAATTTTCCCTCTGCCTTATTCCTATATATTTATCTAATTATTGATTATGACTCGTTTATCAAACTCAATTGAAAACTTAAAAAATCACTATAAAATAGTTGTTATCGGCTCCGGATATGGTGGAGGAATCGCCGCCTCAAGACTTGCTAGAGCCGGACAAAATGTGTGTATTTTAGAACGGGGGAAGGAGTTTCAACCAGGTGAATACCCAAATACAGAATTAAAAGCCATTGAGCAACTACAGATTGATTTACCCAATAAACATATCGGTTCAAAAACTGGTTTGTATGATTTTCATGTTAACAAAGATATTAATGTCTTTGTTGGTTGTGGTTTGGGAGGAACTTCTTTAATCAATGCCAATGTATCCTTACGTGCAGAACGTCGAGTTTTAGAAGATACCCGTTTCCCGCAAAAGCTAAGAGACGATATTAATACACTGTTGGCTGAAGGATATGAACGGGCTGAGGAAATGTTAAAACCCACACCTTACCCAGAGTTTGGTTTTCCTCCACTTCCCAAGTTAGCAGCTTTGGAAAAGTCGGCAGAATTCCTGAACGAAAAGTTCTATCGTCCCCCCATTAATGTGACTTTCCAAGATGGAGTGAATCATGTAGGGGTGGAACAGAAAAAATGTAATCTTTGCGGCGATTGTGTCACAGGTTGTAATAATAAAGCCAAAAATACAACGTTGATGAATTATCTACCAGATGCAAAGAATCACGGTGCAGAAATTTATACTCAGATTTCAGTTCAATGGGTAGAAAGACAAGGTGATAAATGGTTGATTCACTACCAATTACTTGGTTCCGGAAGAGAAAAGTTCCAAGCACCCACAATGTTTATCAGTGCAGATATTGTGATTTTAGCTGCGGGAACTTTAGGTTCTACTGAAATCTTACTACGTTCGGCAGCGCATGGGTTGCCTGTTTCGAGTCAACTGGGTGGTAATTTTAGCGGCAATGGGGATGTGTTGGCATTTGGGTACAACACAGATCAGAAAATTAATGCTGTTGGTTACGGGAATTTGCCAGCAGAAAAAATGGAAGCTGTTGGACCCTGCATTACAGGTATTATTGACATACGGGAACAACCACGTCTGGAAAATGGGATGGTAATTGAAGAGGGTTCCATTCCCGGTGCGATTTCTCGACTGCTTCCCAAAGTATTTGCAAGTGCTGGGGAAATTCTGGGGAAAGACACAGATAGTGGGATTAAGGATTTTGCCAAGGAAAAATTCCGAGAATTTGAAAGTAAAGTGTATGGTGCGCGTACAGGTGCTGTCAATAATACTCAAACCTACCTGGTGATGACCCACGACAACGCAGGTGGTAGGATGTACCTAGAAAGCGATCGCTTGCGGGTTGAATGGCAAGCTGTAGGGGAACAACCCATTTTTGAACGGGTCAATAGTCGCTTAACTGATGCCACAAAACCCCTGGGTGGGACTCAAATTCCCAATCCAGTTTGGAGTCAGGTATTTAAGCAAAAAGATTTAGTCACAGTACATCCCCTCGGTGGTTGCATCATGGGAGAAAATGCCACATCTGGAGTAGTTAACCACAAAGGACAGGTATTTGCAGATGTTCAAGGTGAAGAAGTTCACACTGGGTTATATGTCTGCGATGGTGCAGTTATTCCCCGTTCATTAGGGGTAAATCCATTATTGACCATTAGTGCGATCGCTGAACGCTGTTGTCGGTTAATTGCTCAAGATTATGGATGGGAAATTAACTACAATTTACCTGAAATGCCCATGGCAATAGATAATCCTGAAGGGGAAACTGTGGGAATTGAGTTTACAGAAACCATGCGTGGTAATTTCTCTCTAGAAAACACAAACATTGAAACAAAGTTTGAATTTACCCTTAGTATCATTGCATCTGATTTAGAAAAAATGCTAGCTGATGTAACTCATCCAGCCAAAATTATTGGAACTGTCACAGCACCAGCTATCTCACCCACACCCCTAACCGTAACCAATGGGGAATTTAATCTGTTTGTGGTGGATGTAGATGGGATAAATACTAAAAAGATGCATTATCGTTTCCCCATGTGGGATGAAGATGGCAAAATCTATTATCTTGATGGTTTCAAAATCATTCACGATCATCCTGGTTTTGATCTCTGGGATGACACCACAACTTTATATATCACAGTCCACGATGGTGATACTACTGATGCTGCCATTCTCGGTAAAGGTGTACTTAAAATTCAACCTCAAGACTTAATGCGGCAAATGTCCACAGTCCGCATCACCAATACCCAGAACCGACAACAGCGTATAGAATATACCGCCAAGTTTGGTAAATTGTTTCTTGGAGTACTATTTAATACCTATGGTGAAATCTTTGCTCGTCCCAGTGTTTTCAAGCCAGGTGCATTACCTCGGCAAAAACGCACATTACGAGTTAGCACACCAGAAGTATATTTTTTTCAAACTCCTGGAGAATCATCCGTACAACTGAGATTAACCAGATATCAAGGTGGGAAAAAAGGTCCAGTAATGTTGGTTCACGGTTTAGGGGTATCTAGCAGCATGTTCAGCATCGATACAATTGATACTAATTTAGTTGAGTATCTCTATGCCAATGAATATGACGTTTGGCTACTAGATTACCGTTCCAGCATCGAATTAGCTGCATCTCAAACCACCTACACAGGTGATGATATCGCATTAAAAGATTACCCAGTAGCAGTCGATAAAATCAGACAAATTACAAGCAGCGAGACTATTCAAGTCATAGTTCACTGCTTTGGTGCTACCACATTCTTCATGGCAATGTTAGCAGGATTAAAAGGGGTTCGTAGTGCAGTTTGTTCGCAAATGGCTACCCATCTAAAAGTGCCTTTGATGACTGCGTTAAAATCAGGATTTTATCTTGCCTCAACTTTAGAAATGTTAGGGATATCATCTTTAACAGCATATGTTGATAGTAATGCTAATTGGCTAAATCAACTTTATGACAAAGCTTTAAAGTTGTATCCGGTGGATGCTGGTGATGGGGATAACAGTCCCGTAAGTCGGCGAATTTCCTTTATATATGGGCAGTTATATGAATTAGACCAGTTAAATCAGGCAACATACAACGCCATGCATGAAATGTTTGGCATCGTAACTATGCGAAGTTTAGAACACATCGCTTTAATGATTCGCAAAGGTCATTTAGTTAACATTTTGGGGCAAGAAGACTACATTCCTCATTTAGAACGGTTAGCAATTCCCATAACTTTTATCCACGGAGAAAAAAATAACTGTTTACTCCCAAAAAGCACCGAAATCAGCCATAGATTATTAGCACAAAAAAACGGTAAACATCTATATACACGTCATGTAATACCCAATTATGGACACCTAGATTGTATTTTAGGTAAAAATGCTTCTTATGATGTTTATCCGTTGATATTGGAACATTTGGAAAAAACATAAGTAAGTGGATATGTGTAGTTCTGGATGACTTGTGAAAAATAAGATCACGTAGAGACGTAGCAGTGCTACGTCTCTACTATTTTGGTAGCTAAGTCAACACAAATAGACCTGCCCAAAAATTAAATTCCCTAAAAGATAGAATACAAAATTTAATTTTTACAAATCATAATATCTACAATATATAGCTTATGCGAATTAAATAGCATAATAAATTATGTGTAAGCTCAAAATTAGAAAATCCTATTTTTTGTCTCTAAGCTATCATCAACTATCTCAACCACTTATTGCTAAATTGAGCAAAGAGATCTAAGCAATCTTTAAAAACCTTGTACAGACTTCGTGTTACTATCAAGCAGGATGATAATAAAATGCCACAACCAAAATTAGATATGTAGCTAAGAGTAATGTCCCATCCAGCCAGTTTGATCGACCCGTGAAACTAATTAAATTTGTAACAATGGTAGCAACAATTAATGCCACCACCTCAAAGGGATTAAAATTGAGATCCATCGGTTGATGAATAAATTGTCCGATAAAAACTAGCAGGGGAGCAACAAATAATGCCACCAGTAAACTATCTCCCAAAGCTACAGAAACTGTTAAATCCATCTGATTCTTCAGAGAAAGTTGGGTGACAGTGACAACACCCGATACATCACTAATTAAAGGGATGAGAATAACTCCAACAAATAGAGGAGTGAGGTTAGATCCTGCCATTACCAACTCAACGACATTCACAAATAAATCCGACTCATAAGCCACCGCGACGGTGGAAGCCAATAACACTAGTAACCAAATCCATACCCGTGACTTTTCCTCATTACTAGCTTCCTGATTTATCGGATTTTCATTAACCAAACCCACCTCGTAAAGATAGCTGTGGGTTTTCAGGGAAAATAACAAAGTTAAGCCGTAAACAATCAGGAGAATTGTGGCAACAACTAAAGAAAGATTAAGAATAGCCGAAGCTTTCACCACATTGGAAGTATAAATCACCAGAGTCGGGAGAGCGATCGCTATCACCGCCAATGTCATAGAAGAACCATTAACTCTGGCTAGAATTGGTCTGAATTCTTGCTCTTTATAGCGAATTCCTCCCGTAAGCATTCCTATTCCCATAAACAGCAGTAAATCACTGAGAATACTTCCAGTTATACTGGCTTGAACAATATCTACTAGCCCTTGTTTTAAGGCAGAAAGAGCGATGATGATGGTGGTAGTATTGCCAAAGACAGCGTTAACTAATCCTCCTAAGGTTGGACCTGTAACCACCGCAACCCTCTCCACAGCCGTACTTAACCAGATTGAAAGAGGGATGATAGACAATGCCGAGGTAATAAAAACTGCCATTGCTCCCCACTGTTGCATATTAGCAACCACAGATAGGGGAATAAATAGCAGAAAGACAAAAGAAACAATTTTTCTTAAACTCATAAGTTAGCCATTTCAGCCAGGAAACATAAGGAGGGAGAGAAGGAAAATACTATATATAGGAATCCGATTTGATTATTGTTGGCGTAGCCTGTGCTTTGCACTAGACACGTCCTAAAACTCACAAGCTAATATTAACAAGGCTTTGAAACCAAATCTTGTTAAAAGTTTAAGTATGTGTAGGGTGTGTATTTCAGAAATCAAATATGAGTCCTATATTAATATAAGGGATCTCTACCCTATGAGTACATTAAGGGCAGGGACTAGGCTGTTGATTTTGTCAACTTATCAGAGAGTATTTTGAAAAAACATGAAATAAACTATAAAAGATTAGTCCTCAACTTTAAAATAAATGTACTTGAAACTGTAAAAAATATTCCTAAAGAAATATTTACAATGCTGATATTCTTACCACTTTGATGAATAATAATTGTCTCTAATATTAAAGAAGGTAATAATATACCAAGCGGGATTAAAAAATGATTAATTGCATATTTGTGCTTGAATAAAATTATGAGAAATGCCAAACAAAATCCTAGTGGAATAAAAGTTACTGCATATAACAATAATCGTTGTTCCCTAGGAATTAAATCTAAAAGATTAAATGCTAAATAGTTTCGCATATTATCAACATAGATTTGAACATTTGCTTGTGAATAAGTAACAACAATATTATGTGGTTCAGTGTCGATAAAAATACCTGGAACATATAATTTGATATCTGCTCCATTTTCCCCTGTCAGTGGGGTGCGTAACCTTAATATTAAGTCAGTTGCCTCTTGACCTAAGACAAAATTACTATGGGTTGTATCCTCTGATAGGGAAATAATTCGGGCTGGACCTCTCTGGTTTGCATTGGTAGTTGCAATTGTTGTGATGAGTGTAAATTCTGAAGTTGCACTTATCTTTTGAGTAAGTTCAGTTGCAGGCGCAGCACTCTCTAACCATTGATTCGGAGTTAAAATTGTTCCTAATTTTTCTACTTCTTGGTTTTCTAATGGATTTCCTCGCCATATTAGATCTGGTAGTGTACCAGTACGATCTTGATAATTTTGTTTCTGATTAAGACTGTATGAAGTAATTAAAGAATTACCAATATTATCTAATTTATTAGGTTCAGCAAGTAATCTAGCAATTTCAGTCGAAGAAATTGCCGTATTTGTAATTGCTAAATTGGAAATATAACCTGACCAAGGTCTATCACCTGTACGTTCATTACCTATTAATAATGGAAAATTTGGATTCCATGTTTTTAATTTACTTGCATATTGCCAAGGAATCGTGATGAGATATGCTAAAATTATGTAGGTAAATAAAAGAATGTTAAGCCGTTTAAAAGAGCGACTAATTTGACTGTTCTCTATTCGCATCAAAACTGAAATAAAGCTATTAGAGTCCCAAAGATAAAAGCAGAATAATCCTACAATTCCACCAATTGTATTATTCATAATATCCGCAGGAGTTGGCGTTCTCGAAGGTAGAAATAATTGCAATACTTCTACTGACGCAGATAAGCAAGCACTAATAACAATAATCGTCATCAACTTGGCTGAGATTGGAGTTTTTCTACGTTTTAAAATACTAGCTATCCCGAACCCTAGGGGAGCAAATAACAAGACGTTATTAACTTGATCAACGAGAAAACTCTGATTATTAAAACCATTGATCAGATTTGGGAATGAAAGGTTATCTCCAAGATAAAAGTTAAATGGATAAAGTGTGGCAAATAAAATTATAAATGTACTAAAGATCACAAGAAAAAAATCTAAGGAGAATCGATGAAATAAGGATGGAGATGAATTTTGAGGATTTCGCATATAGTAAATTAACTTAGAGAGTAAAAGTGCAAAATTACTTAGTCACATAATCTAGTCTAAATACATATACTAAATCTACGTATATTTACTGTTGATTAACGAGTAGATCAAGACAGTGGGCAGTCCCAATGAAAAAAATCACTAGCATATATGTACTTGTCTTTTTTATTATTCCCCACTCACTTACAAACCAGTGGGGCAAAGCCTATTTTTACTAGGTTTTTCAGGATTAAATAACTTTTGGTTATTTACGTCGTGCTGTAGTACATGAATCCGATTTGATTATTGTTGGCGTAGCCTGTACTTTGCACTTAAAAATTGAAGTACTATGTAGGGTGGGTTATGGCTTTAGCCTAATGCACCAAAACCTGGAAGACGCTGTGTTACACACCCTACACATGTTTCATAAATCAAATATGAATTTTATAGCTATCAGTCAGAGCAAAATATAAGTTCATCCTTAAGTAAATATTTAGGCAATGGTTTTAACTTTAATTAATTATCCGTATATAATTCTGTCTTCTATCTAGTTAATAGGCTATAAAGCTGCCGTAAAGAACAGACAAAAGTTATATTGAGTTGTTTAAGATTCTTTATAGCTGAACAAATCTTCATCTTTTCATAATCAACAGGAAGTATTTAAACGGACGTGATATAACTGACCATAGGTAGGTCGGGAGGGAGCGTCCAGTTTTGGCAAATAGCCCATCACCCTAGTATCAAGAGTTCTAGGGTATTTCTTCCAAAATCGGATGGTCATTAGAAATCTCAAAAACAAGAAAAAGCCGTCCTTCTAGGACGTAGCTACAAACTCAGTTTTCCGGCAAGATTTTGCAAATAATCAAGACTGTAGGACGAGACACAGGTATAAGAAGTTACATTATTCGTATTTGTTGATATAATTGTCTGCATCAAGTTACCAATGTCATAAGAAAGAGGTAATAGTTAATATTGGTGTACTCCTTGCCCAGCACGATACTAGTATCCTTAATCATTAGGGAAACCAGATATTTTGGCGTTGGCATTCCCTAAGTCTATGATGGATTTATCACAGTTATGAGTGAAATTAAACTGCGCTTCAAAGAGGGAAATACTGAAAAAACGGTAAAGGTACACCAAGATGAGTTCATTATGGGTCGTTTACCAGAATGCGACCTTTATTTGCCATTTGGAGGTGTTTCCCGTCAACATGCTCGTTTAATTAAAGTATCTCCGGAGGTTTGGGAAATTGAGGATTTGGGCAGTAAAAATGGGACGCAACTAAATGATCAAATTGTAACAAGTCCACAGCAGGTATATCACGGGGATATTATTTGGTTGGGTAATGTTAGCTTGGTAGTTTTATGTGCGGGTTCTCCTGAAAATTTTAATTTTTCCCAAGCTGATAGTTCAGAACAGCGAACGATCTTAAGGAATGTAAAAGAACTACAACAACTGTGGATACAAGCAAAAGAGAAAGAGGGGGATCATCTCAATAAGGATAAAACTATTGCTCGTCTCAAAGATTTGGTTGATATTGCCAAAAATCTCTCAGCGGCAACATCAATTGAAGAAATTTTTTCGCAGGTGAAAGAAGTTGTTTTTCGATATTTAAATAGTATTGATCGTTTAGCTTTATTAATTGATGTAAGTAATAGTTCCAAACTGGAGTTAGTCAATGCGGCTGCTCGTAGTGCTTATCAACAAAAATATTTGACTGGTGATTCAGACTGGATTAGTCATAGTATTTGTCAAAAAGTATTTGATGAACAAGTTGCAATTCAAACAGCAGATGCTCTTGCTGATGAAAGATTTGCTGGTGAGGATAGCATTTTAATTAAGGGTATTCGTAGCGCAATGGCTGTACCTTTATGGGATGAGAATAAAGTTGTGGGTGTTTTATATGCTGATGCTCATCTTTCTTCATATCATTGGACAGAAGAAGGTGAACAGGAGCTAAGTTTTTTCTCAACTTTAGCTAATCTTGTTGCTTCTAGTGTGCAGCGTTGGTTATTAATAGAAAAGCTGAAATCTGAGGAGATAATCCGTCAGCGTTTGGAGCGTTATCACTCACCCGCAGTTGTACAACAGTTAATTACTTTGGGTGCTTTACCGGATGGACGCTTACCACCGAAAGAGAGTGAAATTAGTATTTTGTTTGCTGATATTGTTGGGTTCACGGCAATTTCTGAGCGTTTAACACCAACTCAAATTGCGGAAATGTTGAATAATTTATTTGAAGAAATGCTGCAAGAGGTATTTGCTTATGGCGGCACTTTAGATAAGTATATTGGTGATTGTATTATGGCGTTTTTTGGTGCTCCTGAAGCCCAACTAGATCATGCCGAACGTGCTGTTGCTACTGCTCAAGCTATGCTGAGACGTTTAGGAAAGTTGAATGCAAATGGTTTTTGGCAAGAACCGATTCAACTACGGATTGCAATTAATAGTGGGAAAGCGGTTGTTGGTGATGTTGGTAGTTCGCAGAGGGTGGAATATACAGCTTTGGGTGCGACAATAAATTTAGCATCGCGTCTAGAAAGTGTTTGTCCACCTGATGAATGTGTTGTGAGTGAGGCTACATATGAATTACTTAATTCTACGGCAGCATTTTATGAGATGGGTGAGTACCGTTTTAAGGGTATTGATAGGTTAGTTAAGGTTTATCAAACGAAGATGCAATAACGGTTTAACCTAAAAAGCACCTAAATTATCTATTAGGGCAGACAAGGATATCCACCCCGCAATAATTCTAATAATTCAGACTGAAGTTTTTGGTCAATCTACACTATCAAAACGAAAAATCTTGTTTTCGGGGGATTATGACGACATCAAAAGTGCATTAAACCATACACTGTAAAAAGGCACAGAGTCAACAGCCTAGACGCAGACTGCTTTTCTATGGCTTAGTTTGGCGGGAAGAATATCTCAGCGTCAACTTCTCTCCGTTACAAAACAGACTTATTACTCATTACTTATTTTTTAATGTTGTTTCGATGGAACCTGAATACTGGAATTCACGAATCATCTGATGTGCTGGTGTTTCCCGTTTTTCCAATAATTTTTTTAAGGGTTTGAGTAAATTTATGTCGGGGTCATTACCGAGTGCGAGTTCAGATGCTGTTAAAATTTGGGTTGCGATCGCATAAATTGTTTCGTTATCAAAACCTTCTTTGCCGGAAAGCTGAAATAGTAATGCGTCGGGGGTTGTAGCTCGTCCTAGTAAAGTTTGATCTAAAATCATCCCTTTTAACAAAGTTAGTAAAGCTGCATATAGGGAAAAATCTCTACAGGTATCAAATGCTTTAAATTCAATTCTGCCGACTTCTGCGGGAATACGAGCAATTTTTGTTAAGGAAGGTACGCTAGTAATTAATTCGTCTTGGTTCTTGACAAATACTCTCGTTGCCGGACGTTTACCGTTACGAATAAATGTCCGCACTGATAAACCATCCCACAAAATACCATTATAGAAAGGAGAACTGTAGCTGAAAGGTATGATGTAGGGGCTGTAGTAGGTCAGTTTTTTGCCAATGTCGATAACTGCTGCTGTTGGTAAATCTGCAACCGAAATATTTAAATCTGGTCCGTAAGTCACCATGTAGATGTTAACTGTCTGTTCTTCTGGAGTTGCCTGTAGCTCCCGCTGTTCATATATATTCAGTGGTGGTTGTGGCTCGTATGCTGTTTGGTAGGGGTTAAAACTGACCACAACTGGTGAGAATCCGAAACTTTGAGCCGTTTGAGATAACAAATTATAGCTCTGGTTTAATTCTGCGATCGCATCTTCAATACTAGAGTGAATTATCGTCCTAATTTCTATCCCCTTGGGTACACATTCGGTTGTCTCTCCCGACTCTCCAAATCGCTCAAATCCCTCTATATACCATCTTTTTTTCCTAATTCCCGCATCTCCGATATGTAAATACCGATGATCGTCTGGATATTCCGGTAATGCCTCAATTATCTGACCAAAATCGGCGAATTTCACACAGGAAAAATCCATAAATTTTCCTGTGTAGTCTAGAAAGGCTACCTCGTGTTCAATCCCAAATTTGAACATAAATAATACTCTAATTTATGGTGTTTTACGGTTGTGAATTAATGATTTATCAGTATTTATCTGTGAGGTAGGTCACATTTTAGTCTAGTGGACAATTATTTTATCTCTCCAATAAATATCATACCTTATTGCAAAATAATAGCAAAAAAAACTAAATCTTAATGTTCAAACAAATACAATTTCTAGTTTTCACAGCAGAATGTTAGCAATTATTTTAGTAGCTGAAAGCTTTCGCAGCACTGGGCTAATTGCTTCTAAAAGTCTATTTTTCAACATCTGTGGTCAATTTTAAAGAAATCACTCTTACCGGAAATATTTAGATTCTATCTTTTCAAATATGTCTAAGGTGTTAAGTAACTCATCTAGAGAAGATGCCATTTTTATGTATAAAATAATTAAAAATTATTATCAACTATTTTCATTTAGTAAAGAAATATATATAAAAGAAGTACATTCGGTTAGTCGCATAGTTTTCAAATGAACGGATAACGACTGTTTTCTGAAAACAGAGTGCAACAAGTCGCCTAAGGTACTATGGACTTAAATAAATTTGAGGTGAAGATTTATGAAAAATGCTGTGCAATCACCATACACTAGTCAACAAATTACAGCTTGGCTGAGGGGACTTCTAGCCCTTGCTTGGGCTGATGGGGACTTTGACTCCCAAGAGCAGCAATTAATCGCTAGTATCACTCAACAGGAATTGTCTCCAGGAACTCAATTAGAAACCCTTGAAGACATTTCACCAGAGGAATTAGCTACAGTTTTTGGGGTTGGGACACCGATTGCCGAAAACTTTTTACGCACAGCAGTCATGGTAGCCATCGCAGATGGAATCTACAGCAAAAGCGAAGACTATATGCTACACCAATTTTGTAGAGCATTGGGACAGCCAGAAAACATTCTCGAAGCTCTGCGTCATACCCTAGAACACCCAGAACAAGAACCAAAACTGCAAACGATTAGTTCCTCCACTGCCCTCACCAAGCCCCAGCTAGATGCACTACATCCTTTACGGGAATGGCTCGATGGACTAGATATTCAAGATCCTAGAGTCGCCAGATTTTTATGTAAAATGATTCCTTCCCAATGTCCATTTGAGCGTGATGTCGTTTTATTTGGACGCAAAATTGTCCATATTCCACCGCTATGTAAACTAAATCCGATATACGAACAATTAGTAGGCTTACGTTTTCGCGCCCTTTCCTATCTTGCAGATGGTTGTGGTGAAGACATAACGCCTTATATCTGAAGTACCCTAAAACTTTGCCGTTCAAAACAAGTTTTTTAAGTTAAGTTAGCTTTTTCTTCCTCGTCACAACACGAACACTTTCCTTTGCTTACTAAGCTTTCTGGCACAGGATCATAACCACCAGGATGAAAGGGATGACACCTTAATATACGACAAACCGCCAACCAACCACCACGGATAGCTCCAAAACGCTCTACAGCTTCTATCGCGTAAGCAGAACAAGTGGGTTGATAGCGGCAAGTGGGAAGAAATAAGGGGGAGATAAATAAACGATATCCGCGAATTAACCAAATTAGTAATATTTTCATAGTTTGTGGCACATATCCGATAAATTGGTAGTAAAGATCAATTTCTACCTAACTATTGTTACATTTTGAATTAGTCGATTGATTAGTCTACTTACCGATTTTAAATCTAGCTATCCTTTATGGATCCAAATTACGAGTACAACAGCTTGGCTAGGGCTGGTACTGTTAATTGCCTGGTTAGTGTATCGTTCTCACAAATTTGACCACGAAATTGTGAGGAAGATTGTTCATATTGGTACTGGTAATGTGATTTTACTAGCATGGTGGCTGGATATACCTGCAATTTTCGGTATTATCGCTTCTGCGATCGCTAGTATTATCACTTTAATATCTTACAGATTGCCTATCTTGCCAGGAATTAATAGTGTTGGGCGCAAAAGTTTGGGAACATTCTTTTATGCCTTTAGTATTGGAGTTTTAGTCGGATTTTTCTGGTATATAAATAAACCCCAATATGCTGCCCTTGGAATTTTGATTATGGCATGGGGTGATGGTTTTGCAGCAATTATTGGGCGACGCTTTGGCAAACACAAATATCAGTTATTTGGCGGGCAAAAAAGTTGGGAAGGCTCTTTAAGTATGACTTTAATTAGCTATGTTATCAGTAGCTTAATTTTATTTAGTATACAAGGAAATATATGGCAAGTTTGGGTAATTTCTTTAATTGTGGCAATTGTGGCTACTGCTTTAGAAACCCTTTCTTTTTTGGGAATTGATAATTTAACTGTTCCTTTAGGAAGTGCTATGTTAGCTTTTTGGCTCAACCAGGTATTAAGGTAAATCAGTTGTTTTGTGCTTTGAAATTGATAATTATTGAATCAATCATCACGAGATAGTAGTAAAAGCCACCTCAATTAGGTAAAAAAAGGAGAAAGAATTAACTAGTAGAAAAAGGCAGAAGTAAGTAGGCAGAGAGCAGCGCGTTGCGGAGGTTCCCAAGGAAGCTTTGCTGAGTCGGATGATCCCGCAAACGTGCCGCCCCGTTGTAGCGACTGCGGAGACGCAGAAGGAATAAAGCCCATAAAACAAGCTTTTTGTCTGGTTACGATGGTAGGTTTATTTCCGCTGTGCTGTACTAGTACATTTCAGCATCAATGAGGCAACCACCAAAAAAGCAACAAAGTCTGGAAAATCTTATTTTTTCCTTTTGCCTTGACGTACTAGGCTTAACTCTTAACTCCTAGATTTTTCAGATTCTAATAGTTATTGTAATAGCCTTGGTTCTGGTAGTTGTTGTTGTGATGTCCACCACCATAGTTGTTGTTGTGATGTCCGCCGTGTCCGCCATGTCCACCATTATGTCTGTATCTGTTCTGGTGATGTCCACCATGGTGCTTACGATGTCCACCATTATGTCTGTATCTGTTTTGGTGGTGTCCACCATGGTGCCTGCGATGTTGGTAGGAGCATTTTTTGTAGTAAGTGGCAATTAGTTGAGGAGATTCTTCTACTACTCCTAAATTTTGGCTGGTGTGATTTTGGGTTTCACCTAAAAGTGAGACTTCAGTGTTGGTGCTAGCTTCAGCAGTAGCACTGCTCAAACCAATAGATGCAGGCAATACTAAAGCACTAATTACTAATTTCCAAAACATCTCGTGGCGCTCCTAATTTTTTGTTTTCTGCTGGTTTTACAGAGTTACGCTTAGAAGACTCAAGTGAATATCAAAGTTGATTTTTTGAGTCTATAGGAATTGGTTATCACGCTTAAGATGCTAGAGATAGTTAGTAGTAATCACTCTCCTATTTTGACTATAATTTTAATTATTTATTTAGGTTTTAATACCGGAAATAAAGTTATGTCTAGTAACATTGTCATAAATGATGCTTTTTATCTGATTCAACTTCGTCCATAATCAAACACGGGGTTTTTTAAGCAGTTCAAATGCCTTAAACAAGGAGGTAAGGTAGATGCGTAAAGCCTTAAGGCATCAAAGAAAAGCCGCTTGTTGGAGATTAGCATAAGCCCGTAATGCTGGCTATGCCTCCTCAAGTTTTGATGCAAAACTACGGTTATCAAAATAGACGAGATTTAGTAGGTAATAATTACCAGTTTAATTTCTTAAGGTCGAGAGTCCAATATCCGATAATTAAATTGATATTTTATTAGTTCAGCTTAGGGATATATAATTTAAATAACGATTTTAGTTTAACTACTGGTAATTAGTAAATATACTCATTATCACAATTTAATTGCTCATTTTCAAAACAAAAATTATTCACAGTCGTAGTATAACAATGAGTTTTTTTGATTATTCTGTGCCGCCTTTGCGTCGGAAACAGGAAATTCTTGATATCAATGATTTGGATGGACTGATAAAAGTTAATTGGCAAATCGGCAAATTCCGATTTTACTCCAGTTCTTACACTCGTGTTGATCAAGCTTTCATCTTATGGGGTTTACTTTTAGTTCCCATGTTTTTGACTGCACAATTTACACCAGTTAGTTGGAGTTTACAAGCGCAAATGTGGTCTGCACTTAGTGCTTTTGGAACAGTGATGACCGTACTATTGACTAGTAGATGGGTACACACCAGAAAGGTTACTTGGATACTTTACTGCTGGGTTGTATTGATGGTGGTGGGAATCGGGTTAACTGATTTAGCAGTTTTTTTAGGTTGGGTGGATGTTTTATTAAATTTGTGTCCTATTTGGTTAGGTTTGAGTACATTCGGTTATTTATGTACTGGATTAGCTGTGCGATCGCGTACTCTACTGGTTGCTAGTATTCTACATTTTTTGTGTATTTTTCTCCTCCCTTATTTTGGTGGTTGGCATTACATAATTACAGGGATGTTGATGACACTATGCTTACTACTTTTAGCTGAATTTGAATGGGATCATCGGTAAATAGCTGTAGGATTTATGCGTGCGGGGGGAAGTTACTGGGGAGATATATCGCTAGTACATGAAGGCAGAAGTAAAAAGGCAGAAGGTAGAAAAGCTTACAAGCAAAGCTTTTTACCAAAGTATGATGGTCGTTTTATTTACGCCGAACTCTACTAGACTGACAAAGAACCAAGCTTGTAGGCTGATGGGCTATTTGCCAAAACTAGATGTTCCCATTAACTCATAAAGCTAATTCATATACTCAGCAAAAATCTACCATGAGGTATTTATCATTCAAAGCTATCGCTTTTATACTGGCGATACAAAGCTTATATCCCCAAAATCTTCATGGTAGATGTCTATATCCTCGATCTTCTTTTCATTGGTGTACTTTTACTATTGGTTACACTAGCTTCAGGTTTTATTTCACGTTTACCTCTGTCTTTCGCCCTAATCTATCTAATTGTAGGTATTTTCGTAGGACCTTATGGATTAGGACTGATTAAATTACGTCAAGAAGGAGTATTTAATGCTGAACTTCTAGAAAAAATCACCGAACTTGTGGTGATAATTTCTGTCTTTAGTTGTGGCTTAAAAATTCGTCGCCCACTGAGCTTAAAGTACTGGGATATTACGAAACGATTAATTGTATTTCTGATGCCCATTTCCATTTTTTCGCTAGCTGTAGTGGGCAAATTATTTTTAGGAATGAATTGGGGAGAAGCTATTTTATTAGGTGCAATCTTAGCACCAACAGACCCTGTTTTGGCATCAGAGGTACAACTAACAAATATAAATGATCAAGATGAGTTACGCTTTGGTTTAACTTCTGAAGGTGGTTTAAATGATGCTCTAGCTTTTCCCTTTGTTTATTTTGGTCTTTATGCCTTAAAAGATGATAATTGGAATAACTGGCTAAAACAATGGGCTGCAATTGATTTAATTTGGGCTATCGCGGCTGGCATTGTGATGGGAATTGTCGTTGCTAAAATAGTAGTTTGGTTCGATAATAAAGTTCAAAAACGTTGTCGCGTTGATGAGACGATGGAGGATTTTGTAGCGATCAGCACAATTTTGATAACTTACTCATTAACAGAAATTATTAACGGTTATGGATTTTTGGCGGTGTTTGTTGCTGGATTAGTTATACAGCGTAGTTATAACAATAGTGATAAAGCACTACAACAATTAGAATTTGTGGAGCAAATTGAGAAACTATCGGAAGTTGGGACAATATTAATATTGGGAACGATATTATTATTTCAGCCTATGGTAAATTACGCTTACCAATCTTTAGTAGTTATAGTATTTTTGTTATTAGTAATTCGACCTGTAGGAGCTTGGATTAGTACAATCGGTAAGCGCTTACCAAACTCACGTAATAGAAAAATGGACTTAGTAACTCGTGGATTATTAGGCTGGTTTGGTATTCGTGGTGTTGGTTCTTTATATTATCTAGCCTATGCTTTTGGTCATGGTTTGGAAGGGAAAGCTGGGGAACAAATTGCCTGGATCACTTACACAACTATAGTTATGTCGGTAATCATACATGGAATTACCTCAACCCCGTTGATGAATTGGTATGAAAGTAAAATTAGCAAGGATGAAAATACAACTTTACCATTTACCAAATGCAGTTGATTAGAGAGTTCCAAATAAGAAAATATCCCAAAACTTATTGTGGTGCAGGCATCTTGCCTGCTACTAATACAAGAACAGGCAAGATGCCTATCTCACAATATTGGATCGTCTTTTTTTGTGGAGTTGTCTTAAGGGATTTACGAAGAATAAGCTAAAACACATTTAAAATTTATGAAACACAAATAGGGTGTGTTATCACGAAGTGTAACGCACCAAAAACCGAAAGAGGCTGCGTTAGCCTAAAGCCATAACACACCCTATGTATAAATTTTTAAGTGCAAAGCACAGGCTACGCCAACAATAAATCTAATCGAATTCCTATATATTGTTTTACCAATGATTCGACTTGCTATGTTTGTATGGTGTACCTGTAAAAGGTTGAACTCCCGTGTTAGGATATCTATCATCGGTAGGGCTAAAAACTCTCATTGCTGCTTCTACAACATACCGTGTGGCATTAGCTATCTTTTTAGAAATTTCCATACTGCTAAACCTCTAAATTTACTAGGTTTTACGCTTGTACTCATACTTTAGTTTCTGATTTATTGCTTGATTCAGTTTGGTAATATATTGAAACTTCATGCAATAGTTCGCTATTTAAGTTTTCTTATTTTTACTATATTGAATAACTCACTTTCATTGATGACTATTTTTGTAAACTAACACCAAATGATTTTGCTAGCAGATAAAGTTTAAAGTTTAGGCTTGATTTAAATTGGATCTGAGAAAACTAGCGATCGCTTAAATAAGGCGATAGGGCTAAAGTTTTGGTACTATCTGCCAGAAGAACGCGATCGCAAAGGCTAAATAACTCCATCTCTGTCTGGGTTTGTCGCATCAATCGCAGAAAATCACCTTCAGGATCAACTAACAAAGCAATATAATTAAGGAACATTTTAAGGTAGCCTACGCGCGCTCGCTCTGGCATATTTGAGGCTGTGGGAGTTTGCCATAAACGATCAATATACTTGCGTACCTCCGCTAGAGGAACAGACGCGATCGCTTCTTTCCGCAAAGCCTGTCGAATTTGCTCAAATAACCAAGGATTTCCTATTGCCCAACGTCCCACCATCACACCCGCTGCACCAGTTTGCGAAAGTACTTCTAGGGCAGTTTTCGCCGAGCTAATATTACCATTGGCAAGCACTGGACAATTGACTCGTTTCACCGCTTCCGCAATCAAATCATATTTTACTGTCCCGTGGTACATATCTTTGACGGTGCGACCATGCAAACTTAGTAAGTCAATTTTATGGCGGTTTACTATATCTAGAATTTGGTAAAACGTGTCCGTATTTTCAAAACCCACACGCATCTTAACAGTCAAAGGGCGATCGCTCACAGCATTGCGTAATTCTCCCAAAATCCAATCCACTTTTTCCGGTTCTCGTAACAATCCACCCCCAACATTTTTACGATAAATTCTCGGTGCTGGACAACCCATATTCAAGTCAACCCCAGCGATATTATGACGGCAGAGTTCCTTTGCTGTTCTAACTAAGTGGGGAATGCTTTCACCAATCATTTGAGCAAAAACAGGGCGACCTGTATCATTTTCAGTAATTGATGCCAAAATGTCACGATTAAGTCGTGAGGTATCATTGACGCGAAAATACTCGGTAAAGAAGTAGTCAGGACTCCCGTAGTGGGCAATGACTTTCATAAACCAGAGGTTTGTCACATCCTGCATCGGTGCAAGGGCAGTCAGGGGTAGGGATGGATTGAGTGATTTAGGAAGCGATACCTGGGACATAAAGATGAACAGTCTTCGACAAAGCACAACTTTACCAAAAAATCGTAGGGGTAAAACGTATCGTTTAGACGTTGAACATCTCACCCAGTCTCGCTCCCATGCTTTGCGCTACGGTGTACACACAAGTCTTGAATTCCCTAGATTTTCTGTAATCTCACACTCGCCAACGGTTGAAACCACTGTAAAATTCAGTTATATTTCCTTAGATTCTAGTCAAAATAGGCGATTATGGTTGAGGTAAATCTTCTAATTTACGATTGCCAAAAAAGCCATAAATTTATTTTGAAAGTGCTGTAAAGTTTAAACAAGCCTAATTTAAATGTTTTAACAGTTCGTAAATTTATGCATTTTTTTTATTCTATTAAAAATAATATTATAATTTGTAGAAAAATAGCCTATCGGTATTTAGCTATTTTGCTGATTATCCTTACCTTCACTGTCAGCGGATGCCAAATTCAACCGTCACGAGATGATTCTCAAGTTATCCGTTTGACTCTCTGGCAAGGGGTTAATCCACCTCCAAACCGTGATGTGCTGCAAAAATTGGTAGATAAATTCAACCAAACACATCCCCAGATTCAAGTTGAATCGCTATATGTTGGACAAGCAGATCAACAAATGCCGAAAATATTGGCAGCGGTAGTTGGGAATGCATCCCCAGATTTATTATGGTATTCTCCCACCATTGCCGGACAATTGGTAGAACTGGATGCATTGGTAGCTTTGGATGAGTATTTAGAAACGACCCCTCTTAAAGATGAAATTGATCCAGCTTTGTTTGCAGCGCTGGAATACAAAGGGAAAATTTGGGCAGTTCCATTTGCAACTAATAATGTCGGTGTATTTTATCGCCCTAGTTTATTTAAGGCTGCGGGAATTACTGAATTGCCTCAAACCTGGGAAGACTTGAGAAAAGTTGCCAAAAAACTAACTAAGGATACCAATGGTGATGGCAAAATCGACCAGTATGGAATGGTGCTACCCCTTGGTAAAGGAGAATTTACGGTATTTACTTGGCTACCATTTTTGTGGAGTGCTGGAGGTGAATTAGTTCAAGGAAAAACACAACAGCCAGAAGCGGTACAACTGGGAAATAATCAGAGTGCGATCGCTGCCTTGAAACTTTGGCGTAATTTATTAGATGATGGTTCTGCCATTTTATCAGGCTTAGAACGTGGTTATGAAACAGATGCTTTACTAAA
The DNA here is from genome assembly GCF_000317435.1 of Calothrix sp. PCC 6303. NCBI lineage: Bacteria > Bacillati > Cyanobacteriota > Cyanophyceae > Nostocales > Calotrichaceae > Calothrix > Calothrix sp. PCC 6303. The sequence goes on along the minus strand of NC_019751.1, from coordinate 5,339,835 downwards.
TGGAAAGGTAGCAATGCAACTTACAGGACCCTGGACTTTAGGAGAATTTCAAGCCAGCGGTAAAGATTTTGATGTTTTCCCCATACCAGTTAGTAAACGTCCAGCAACAGTTATTGGTGGAGAAAACTTGTATGTATTAAAAACTACGCCAGAACGCCAAAAAGCCGCATTTGAATTTGCTAAATATGTCATCAGCGAAGATTTTCAAACCGAATTGGCATTAGGAACAGGCTATTTACCCATCAACATCAAATCGCGCCAAAGTCCCAAATATCTCGAATTTGCCAATAAACAACCAGCAGTGAAAGTTTTTCTCAATCAAGCCAAATTTGGTCGCAGTCGTCCAGTTTTTCCCGGTTACAACCGCATTTCTGATAACTTAGGACGAGCAATTGAATCTGTAATTATGGGTAAATCAACACCTGAGCAAGCATTAAATGAATTGCAAAAACGTCTAGATTTAATTTTTAAAAACTGAGTTTAATCACTAATTTTGTACCTGAATTAATGATGCAATTAAATTAATACTTAAAGCCAAAATAGTTGTATTGAAAAAGAAAGATAAAATCAATACCTCTGCCAAATTAAGAGGATTCAACGCCCGTAGAAACGTGATGAATACGCCCTAAAGAAGTAAGCTTGGCAAAAATCCGGGTTAATAAAATAGGCTCAGGGATTTCTGGAAGCATTTTTAAGATCTCATGGACATATCGAAAGCCACGATAATGAGCCTTAAGATCAATAATGCCGGAGTCAGGATTCAGGATGCGGAAATCAGCGAGAAGATGATGAGATAAATTAACCATAAAGAATGCTAGATTAGCAGCATTAGTCACCGCAGTTTGACCGATGTTCATAAAGTCTTCCAATCCCCAAAATTGCTTGGCATCACGGAAGTTAAACTCGATCTGAAAGCGTAGTTTGTAGTAGTCAATTATTTTCTCAGATGACAACTTTAGGTCACTAGAAAACAGAATTACGTGACTGCGAGCATTAGTTTTCAGATTTGTTTTCACCAAAATAACTACATTCAGGGACTGGGCAAATTCTTTGTGCAGTAAAGTAGCTTGGTAACTATCGGTTTGGATATCCTCTTCGATACTACTTTGACGCAAATATTCATCAGAAATATTACGCCAGTCTAGTTTATCTCCGTATTTACGGCGTGAACGATGATTAGGGTCAGGATTTTGGTAAGGTATGTATAATGCTGAATCGTGGCGTAACTTGGAAATTATATGTAAGTTGACCTGTCGAGCCATCTGCAAAGCATTATTGTTTCCAAAATGACCATCTAAGACTAAGTAAGTCAGTGGGATAAAGTTAGCTACCAGCTTGACTAGCTCATTAATCATCTTCTTAATTCTGAGTAATTCAGATGTGAGAATTACTTCGGTCTTGTTTTTATTTTTACTCCCTTTTGGTCGTCCACGTCCACGTTTTTCTTTGGCTTTTATTTCTGGTCTTGGCGATACACTACTTTTTTCTATATCGTTCTTTATTACCTGTTCTATTTGAATCGGAAATGAGTGCCTTTGTTCAACACTTACTAATGATAATGTAAAGAAAGATAGCCCTGATATTGGCTTACTTACTAGGCTGGAAAAGAATCTATCCAACCCATAAGTTTTTTTCCCAGATTTACTTACTACAACTTCATCTCCTGCAAGCAAATAAACCTCATTTGCACGGAACAAATGCTTGCGGAAAAATAGCCAAAACAATGTCGCCCAAGGGATTACCGTATGAAAAAATCTCAACATCGTCCGATAACTACCACCACTACCTGTCCAACGAGAAATTCCCAACATAGTGACTCGCCCGCTCATCGCTAACATTGCCAAGATTATTTGGTTCAATTGCTTCATCGTTGTAGCATTTATCTGCGGCAGGAAGCACTGTAACAATGATAAAATGTCAAACATGGGCGCACATAGTGGTTTTTGAGTTGTCGTTGTGAGAGACAATAACTCTACTACGAAACGCCCTACCTCTTCCTCTTCATCCTCTTACTTTGGCGAAGGTATTGTAAAATACTATGTAATAAAGTTAATTTACGCATTTGCCGCGATGTAGCTTGCACATCTGACACTTGGCTTGTCATTCAGATTCCAAATGAGAAATACAAAAAATCCCAATAATTTGGGTTGTCCTCATTTGGAAAACTTAGACCGCCAGCATTTTTATGTACATCAATTAGACTATCCTGATAGTAAGTATATGCGTATTGCATTGTAAATGTTGTATGTACTAATAGCCATGAGGAAAAGATGGTGATAAACGCCAGCAAAATATGAAAATAGGAAATAAGAATAGGAACATCTTTCTTATTATTCAGAATAAATACAATAGCTAAAATGCTGGCACATGCTGCCGCAATAATTATGCTAAATACTGCAATTCGTCCCTCATATTGACGTTGAGCCTTATTTCGCATTTTTCGTGGTGTAGCTTGAAGCATTGTCCACCAAGTCAACGCCAAAAAATGAATATTCCCGATATTCCAAACACATAATAGCCGTGTGGATACATATAACCAGGAAGGCAATGATATCAATGATATCATTGCTAAAATTGTAGAAATTAATAATCGATGTCTCGAGTCAAAAGTTTTAAAAAAATGTGTTTTGTGTGACACTTATCACCGAATTATTTGATTTTATTACCGATAGCGGCGACTAAGAAGCTTTGCAGGTCGGGAATTCAGTGCATTGCAAGTATATCAACTTGAAGCATCTAGTGGAGAATTCCCTAACCTACATAACTAGATTAGATGAGTAATTAATTATTCAAGGCTTAATCTACTGCCCGAACAAAATAATTGATCACACTGGAAACAATCGATAAGACAATTGAACCGATAAAAGCCGCACCAAAATCTCTGACAATAAAGCCATAACCAGGAGTTAATTTACTTGCTAATATCAACATCAAAGCATTGATTACAAATGTAAATAGACCAAAAGTGAAAAAAGTAATTGGAAAAGTAAAAAAGCTCAAAATAGGACGAACAAAAGCATTTACAAATCCAATTACTATTGCTGCAACCAATGCTGCCACAAAACTCTTCACAGTTAAACCTGGTACAATATTGGCTGTGATAATTAGTGCGATCGCAGTCCCTAACAAAGTCAGTAAAAAGTGTTTCATCTTGTAAAACTACTAGAAAGTGAGATGAAGCAAGGTAAAACTCACATGAAGTTCTATGGTTTTATTCTTACTTATTTCCGCCGTCTTGTCAGCAACTCCCAAGTTTCTCCACCAACAATGCCATCAGCTTCTAAACCAAAGCGCTTTTGTAAAGCTTTGACAGCAACTTCAGTTTCAGTCCCAAAATCACCATCAGGATTAGCTGCTAAATAACCAAGTCTTTTTAAATGTTGCTGTGCTTGAGTAACTTCAGAACCGCGCATTCCAATTCTTAAAATCGGCATTCCGCCAACAGTATATTGAATACCAGGTTTTGGTGTAAAGGTTGTTTTCGAGGTACGGTTTGTGGATGATGATGCAGTTTGTCGAGAACGATTTGATGTTGAATTCTGGGCAGAACCAGTTTTCTGTTGATTTCGATTAGTTGTAACGGGACGAACAGTTTCCATCGGTTGGGGAGTTTTTTTCTGATTCGATGTTACAGGTTTTACTGCTACTTCTGAATTTCTGCTTTGTTGGTTTCTAGTTGTTTGAGTTGGACTTGGAAATGGTGTTGGTGATGTTAATCCAGAGTTAGCATTAACAATTGTTGCTTCACCAGGAAATAAGCGTTGCCAAGTTGCAGCATCAACAGTATTATCTACTTTTAAACCAGCTGCTTGCTTAAATTTAGAAACACCAGCAGCGGTAGCATCGCTGTAAATACCATCAACAGCACCATCGTAAAAGCCTAAAAACTTCAAAGCTGCCTGTAACTCGGAAACAGATTCTCCTTGACTACCAGGTGCTAAGTTAGGACGTTTGATAGAACCAGTAGAAATAACTTGAGCGATTTGTTGTGTAGATGTTGTTTCTGCTACGGATGGAGTAGCCAAAAGTAGGGGTGTTGATGTCAATATAATTAAGCTCTGAAATTTCCTCACAGAACTTTTTGGCAAGAGACTAAATGACTTTAAGTAGCTTATTTTGCCTGACTTGATTTTGTAGTTCATAAATTTTGCCCCCGAATATCTCAAGCTAATAGTACAATTGCTCTCGCTAACGCGACAACTCAGTCGATAGACACAAACAAACTAAATTATGGAACAGACTATACAACCCCCATATCTATCTCAATTAGGTTCCTGTTCCCATGATTCAGTAACCTAAAACACATTTAAATTGTACAGTCATTGGTACTGATTGTTTACAGACGAAAATGTTCCATCAAATACTGTTGGAAGCGAATTAGTCACTAGAAGGACAATATAGTGGATACGGTTCAGTTAAGCCCGAAATCCTCTATAGAGACTCGAAATTAGGCGGTATAGCGGCTTCTATTAAGTAGCAAGCTACGCGTTCCTACATGGCGAAATTAATACCAAAAATCTTTAACTTAATCGTATTGCAATATAGTCATGGTAAATATTTGCGTAAAAAATCTACACAGGTAGCATTGCTATGTGCCTACAAGAGTTTCAGATGATTAATGATTATGAGATTAGTTTAATTGTTTCAAAGGAATTTGAATCCAGAATTCTGTACCGATATTAGGGTTCGATAAGCACGTCATTATACCTTGATCGTGGTTAGCGAAATTTGATAGCTAATCCTAATGCAGTACCTTTACCTACTGCTTTGGTGGTGAAAAATTGATTAAACACTTGTTTTTTGATGGATTCATCCATGCCTTAAGTAACTCGCCCAATATTTAGAGATAAAGCACAGTGTTCCGTTGATACCCATGAGTCATAATCTGACTTTCGTGCTTTCTTTTGACGGTGCAGTAGTTACTGGGAAAAAGCGGATATCTTGATCTGGCTACTTAACAGGCTATTACGCACCAGCTGAGTTCGACCTCTGTGGAACACTATGCACTTCCAATTATCCCATTTTCATGTGTTCTGGTGTACGCAGTTCATGATGGCTACTTAACTGATTTAAGCGATTACAGGGTGGAAGTAGAAAGCAAAACCCAGCACAATATAAGCTGCCAATAACAGAGTTCCTTCCAACCAATTAGATTTACCATCAGAACTGATAGTATTGGCAATTAAAACCGATACGGTTACAGCCACCAATTCAAAGGGATTAAAATCTAAATCCATTGGTTGTCCAAAAATCCACCCGGCAATCACCAAAACTGGTGCGACAAATAGGGCAATTTGCATACTTGATCCCACTGCCACCGAAACCGACAAATCCATCTTATTTTTCATTGCCACAGTTACAGCAGTCGCATGTTCAGCAGCATTACCAATGATGGGAACGAGAATCACACCTGTGAATAATGCAGTTAAACCCAATTGGGACGTGGCAACTTCCAAAGAATCCACCAGCATTTCCGATTCCACAGCCACCAGCAGCGTACATACCAAAAGTATCCCAGACCATAGCCAAACATTAGGTTTATGTTGGGGAGTCTCCGGGTCTTCATCTTCAGTTTCTGCAACCCCAACATCATATAAGTAAGCGTGGGTTTTCATCGAAAACACTAGAGTCAAAGCATAGACAATAATTAATACCACGGCAACCGCCACAGAAAGCCGTTGAATCGTCACCTCATCAATACCTTGAGAAGTATAATTCATTGCCGTTGGTAGCAAAATTGCAATCACAGCCAAATTCATTGATGCGGCATTGACACGGGCTACAATCGGTTGGAAGGTTTGTTCTTTGTAGCGAATTCCCCCCAGTAGCATCGACAAACCCATCACTAGTAATAGGTTGCCAATAATTGAACCTGTGATACTAGCCTTAACTACACTTACCAATCCTGCCCGCAAAGCAACCAAGGCAATAATTAACTCTGTGGCGTTACCAAATGTAGCATTTAATAAACCCCCCATTGCTGGACCTAGTACCACAGCAATTTCCTCTGTAGCGGTACCCATCCAACCCGCTAATGGCAGAATTGCCAATGCTGCGGTGATGAAAACTACCAATTCTCCCCATTCCAGGAAATGCGCGGCTAAAGAAACCGGAATAAACAGCAATAGTACGAGAAATATAATATTCTTTACTGACATTTTTCACCTATACTCAACACCACAAGTTACAAACAGGAGTCGGACTTAAGCCTACAGATCAAACCTGGACTTAATTATTGCCGGATTTTTGTCTGAGTCAAGACTCCCCTTACTAGAATAGCCTTAAGCCTATAGGGAAACGGCTCCGAATTTGTACTGTTTTAAGTTTGCTAACTTCCTTGTTAACTTAAATTCACTAAATGTCTCAATTTAGGAATTAATTCTTAGGAAAAGTTAAAACAATAAACCAAGAACATACATGAAAAATGCGGTTTAATAAATTAAGACAGTCTTAAGTTTTTAGCTTTTGCCACCACGTAACCTGACAACTAGTTATTGCTATGTCCTGAGAGGTTATAATGGCAAAGACATGGCTGGAGAACAACAACCCATATACGACAGCAGAATTTGTACAAGATAACGGAGTTTATGATTGATAGTTGTGACTTGTACTGATTGTGCTAAATGTAAGCTTAAAAATTTTTCAGGTTGATTGTTCTCGACATCATTGCAAGTTTATCTGTAATTTGGAATAGTTTTGCATGAATTCTGCTGCTAAGTTGCCAGCTACCACTGGTTTTGACTTGACATTGCCAGACACTTCTACACCCGAACCCTTAAAACCGGCTGCGGGTGTTTATGTCACGGTACATGGACATTTTTACCAACCACCACGGGAAAATCCATATTTAGATGCCATTGAACGTCAACCTGGTGCTGCACCATTTCACGATTGGAATGAGCGTATTCATCACGAGTGTTATCGTCCAAATGCCTTTGCGCGGGTGTTAAACAACCGGGGTGAATTGCTGGGGATCGTAAATAATTACGAATACATGAGTTTTAATATTGGTCCAACGCTGATGTCATGGTTGGAAAGACATGATGTTGAAGTGTATCAGCGGATATTGGAAGCAGATCGTAAAAGCTGTGAAAGATTGAACGGACATGGAAACGCGATCGCGCAAGTATACAATCATATAATTATGCCGTTGGCGAATGAGCGGGATAAATACACGCAGATTCGCTGGGGGAAAGCAGACTTCAAATCCAGATTTGGACGTGATCCCGAAGGTATGTGGCTGGCAGAAACAGCCGTAGACTATGCAACCTTAGAGGCTTTGGTAGCTGAGGGGATCAAGTTTATTGTTTTAGCACCATCCCAAGCACAGCGTTGTCGATTCCTACCAAACAATGAAAATAGTGATCCCGAATGGCATGAAGTGGGAGGAAGTCAAATTGATCCCACCCGTCCCTATCGTTGCTATCTCAAAGACGGTTCTCGCAACTCCTACATAGATATCTTTTTCTACGATGGTCCAATTTCCCGTGATATGGGCTTTAGTGATGTCGTGTTCAACTCGAACCATTTTGCTGGGAGAATTGCCGCAGCTATCCGTGGGGATCACCGTCCTGCACAGTTAATTTCGGTAGCAACCGATGGTGAAACCTTTGGACATCACAAAGCTGGAACTGAAAAAACCCTCGCTTATGCCTTCATTGGGGAATTTCCCCGTCAAGGTTGGACTGTAACTAACTTTGCCCATTACCTCAGCATCAATCAACCAACTTGGGAAGTGGAAATTAAACCTGTCACCGCTTGGAGTTGCGCCCACGGTGTAGATAGATGGCAAGATGATTGTGGTTGTGGTGGTGCGCCAGGATGGCATTTAAAATGGCGTAGACCATTGCGGGATGCCCTAAATTGGTTACGGGATCAACTAACTCAGGTGTATGAAAAGCATGGGAAATTATTTTTCCGTGATCCTTGGCTAGCCCGCGACGAGTATATTGATGTAATGCGCGATCGCACTCCGGAAAATGTCCGCCGTTTTCTGCAAACTCATCAAATTCATAAACTCTCTGCATCTGAACAAGTTGACGCTTTACGACTCCTAGAAATGCAGCGTCACGCCTTACTCATGTTTACCAGTTGTGGTTGGTTTTTTGAAGAAATTTCCCGCCCTGAAGGTACCCAAATTCTTCGTTATGCGGCGCGTGCTTTGGAATTAGCGGGGGATGTAGCTGGATTACAGCTAGAAAAATCATTTATTAAACGTCTTGCCCTAGCACCCAGTAATATCGAGAGTTTTGGTAACGCTGCTGAAGTCTACCACCAACTGGTGTTAACAGCACAAGTCAGTTTCCGTCAGGTTGCCGGACATTATGCGATCGCGTCTTTGTTCAATGGGCATCATTCCGCCACTGATAACCAAAAACATGTCTATTGCTACACTGCCACTGAGCAAGATTACCACCTCGAAAGGATGGGATCTTTAACCCTCGCGGTTGGACATTTAACCCTAGTGTCAGAAATTACTTGGGAAAAAGAAGACTTGGTTTTTGCAGTCCTCCATTTAGGTGGTTGGGACTTCCACTGCTGCATCCAACCCTTTGAAGGCAGACGCAGCTACAGCCAAATTCGAGAACAGTTATTTACAGCACTCCAACAGGCAAGTGCAGCACATGTCATCGTCGTGATGACACAGCTATTTGGAGAGCAATCCTTTAGTCTCCAAAATCTCTTTGCTGAAGAACGTCATCGGTTGATGCGACTTCTGAGTCAAGAAACATTAACAAGACTTGATCAACTTTATACCCAAACATATCGGGATAATTACGGAATTATTATGGCATTCCATCGTGACGGACTAGCAGCCCCCCAAGAGTTGCAAGTGGCAGCCGAGATTGCCCTCGGACAAAGATGTATGGCGATATTAAAAGCTTTAGAGCAAGAGATCACAGAACCTGTTGCCAGTGGGAATCATCTCTCAGAATTAGAAGCATTAGCCACCGAGGCTAAACATTTACAATGCAAAATTGATACAAGTATCATCAAAAAAATCTTCGAGCAATTGATCATGCGATCGCTTTGGCAATTATTGCATGATTCCCACGATGATTTAGCAGCAGATATTAAGCGCCTCGAACGTCTTATTTCAGTCGGACATCAACTAAACTTAGGAGTCACCTTAGAACGATCCCAAGAACTGTACTTTCATCATCTCCATCATCGTATTCTGCCAGAATGCGCTCATGCAGTCACCCATCAGCAAGATACATCTAAATATCAACAGCTTTTACAGATGGGACAAACATTAGCAGTTGATGTGACCCCTTGGTTAAATAAATTAACACTCAGTAAATAATCATAAAAAATCCCAGTCTGGGAAATTATTTCTCAGACTGGGTATTTAACTCACTGAAGATGTTAGGGAAAATCAAATACTGATGTTGAAGTGCAGTTAATTTCTCAAATTAACCAGCGAAAACTGATTTACCAGCACTAGATGAAACTTTTTGGTTAACAACTTGAGTTAAAGACTCTGTTCCACCACCACCAACTTTAAATAATGAATTAATTTGGTTGCTTTCTGCAAAGAAGTTGCCGAATTCGCTTAAACCAGTTGCACCACCTGCAACTACATCTAGTTCATCAGCGGAAAGTTCGATTGCTTCGTTTTTGATTTCGTGTGACATGATTCAATACTCCGTTAAATTAGTTGTGTAAATTAATTGATTTAGGGTGCGGCAGAAACCCACCGCTGAGACTTATTAAATTAACCAGCGAAAACTGATTTACCAGCACTAGATGAAACTTTTTGGTTAACAACTTGAGTTAAAGACTCTGTTCCACTAGCACCAACTTTAAATAATGAGTTAATTTGGTTGCTTTCTGCGAAGAAGTTGCCGAATTCGCTTAAACCAGTTGCACCACCTGCAACTACATCTAGTTCATCAGCGGAAAGTTCGATTGCTTCGTTTTTGATTTCGTGTGACATGATTCAATACTCCGTTAAATTAGTTGTGTAAATTAATTGATTTAGGGTGCGGCAGAAACCCACCGCTGAGACTTATTAAATTAACCAGCGAAAACTGATTTACCAGCACTAGATGAAACTTTTTGGTTAACAACTTGAGTTAAAGACTCTGTTCCACTAGCACCAACTTTAAATAATGAGTTAATTTGGTTGCTTTCTGCGAAGAAGTTGCCGAATTCGCTTAAACCAGTTGCACCACCTGCAACTACATCTAGTTCATCAGCGGAAAGTTCGATTGCTTCGTTTTTGATTTCGTGTGACATGATTCAATACTCCGTTAAATTAGTTGTGTAAATTAATTGATTTAGGGTGCGGCAGAAACCCACCGCTGAGACTTATTAAATTAACCAGCGAAAACTGATTTACCAGCACTAGATGAAACTTTTTGGTTAACAACTTGAGTTAAAGACTCTGTTCCACTAGCACCAACTTTAAATAATGAGTTAATTTGGTTGCTTTCTGCGAAGAAGTTGCCGAATTCGCTTAAACCAGTTGCACCACCTGCAACTACATCTAGTTCATCAGCGGAAAGTTCGATTGCTTCGCTTTTGATTCCGTTTAACATAATTCTGATTCCGTTAATTAGTTGTGTGTGTTGTGGTGTTTTTCACCCTCATGATTACATCTAGGGATGGGTTTTTGATTTCATGCAGTTTTTTGGGGGATAAAATCAGAAAAAATTTCTGAATTCTCAAAAAGCACACGCTGTAAGCTTTTCAAGCAAATATATATTTTCAATAGTCCTTCTTAGGGACGAAGAATCTTGCGGAGACGCTACTCAAGTTATGATTTATTCCTATGCAAAAGTAGAACCCCAACTTCTATATACAAAAGTTGGGGTTCTAAGATCTATGTTACATACCCAGATACCTTGCAGTATCTAGTCCAGGGGTGGGACTCTCCCCTTTCTTTAATGCCCGAAGGGCTATAGTGAATTCGGGTATGCCCTACCCTTGTTAGATTACTGAGGCAGTGCGCTGGGTGGCTATGCCGACTTGAAGGAACTGCCGTCCAAATTCTTTTTTTTATTTGAAACTCATACCCAATTTTTCGGTAAAAATCAAAGTGCGTAGCTTGTTTACTACCATAGGTATCACTTAAATATCACTCGTGAGACTATTGCACTCACCATTTCACAAATAAATATCACACTCTCCAAGCTGGAAAGGGAAACCTAAACTAGCTGTAATTTTGTTTCTAAACCAGAGGCAATCAAACTAATCATTTGTAAGATGGCGGCTCGATCGCCCATTCTACACCTTGCGTACAATAATTTCACATCTACCAGTCCAGCATTGATTGCTGATGTATTTAGCGCACCTTCACGAGCAGCTTGATTGTTGTTTGCACAAGCTGTAAAAAGCATTATCCCTGCCATCGTATACACATCTAACATTGGTTCATCATTATTGTGGGGGTTAATGACTTTGGGAAACTCTGATAGGGGATGAACAAATTGCTCGAAGGTTAATTGAGTCATGGTTTTAGCCGATTCGATACTTTAATTGGGTTTGAAGCTGGGTACATCTGTGCTGTTTTCGGACTAGATGTTCCGACGTGGAAGTCAATTGTATCTGCACTTACTGGTTATTGGGAGATTTTATTCTGGAATTTCAGCAACTAATTTTCAGCAACTAATATAGCTATAGTCTGTCCGAATGCAACTCTAAAAGTCTTCAGTGAGATTTCTATACGTCTAATTACGTACATAAACCTTAAAGTTTCTCATGTCCTAAATTCAACTCCAGCATATATACTGAGAAAGGAGGGAAAAACTCTGAAAATCCTTAACTGAGTTAGCTTTTAGAGTGAAGAGCTGGCTTCCGGGGTGTTCTGCCTTTTTTGTTTTTTAATTGCCTACTGCTCCACATCTTAATACTAATCTTGTCATTTTTATTTGTCAACATGTCATTTAAAAAAGACTAACAAGATTGTCCTGCTTTTATGATGTCATGAGCGAATATAAAAGGTAGGTGGTAATTATCGAATTGAGTGGTCAAACAATATGTCTGATAGAAGGCGTTCTGAAGATTACAAACAAGTTAGTGGTTACATACCCATTGATTTAGCGCGGGAGTTCAAAAGTCTATGCGCTCGTGAGGGTATTTCCCAGAGTGATGCATTGGAAGAAATGACTCGTGAGTGGATAGCCAGAATCAATGGCTCTGCGGCTATAGCCAAACCCGTGCCGATGGAAACAATTGCCGATGTGGTGACAGCTAATATTGCCAAACTCAAGCGCTGCGGGGTGAAGAATCTGCAAGCGATCGCAAAAGGGGAAGTACTGCCAACACCTGGTGATTTTGCAATCATTACATCTGCTTTAGGTATTCCGGAGGAGGAGCGAAAAATAATTTGGCAAAAAACTTTCAAAATTTCCGTGTTTTCCGATTCTGGCAGTGTAAATGTATATAACAACTCTGGAAGTATAAAAGGATATGAGCACAGGTATTCTTAGGATACTAAATCTGCCCGGATGGAACTACAAGATCTCTCACGAAGGAATTTCCATTCTCGCGCCCACAAAGCAAGATGCAACTTATCTTGCTCAGGGCTACGGAGAAGCCCTAAGTGAAACTGCGGCAAAAATTAATGGAAAGGTAAGAATTAAATGGAGGGGTTGCAAAAACCCCATTGAATTCTTCGGCTGGATGACATCGGCAGCAATGCCTACACCATCAGAAACCGCCGAGAGAATCCTGTATTCTGGAGGTTCAGTTTTCTGTAGTCAGTTACATATACCCGCCGAGTTACTATATCGGATGGTTAACGCTGCCGAAAATGAACGTCCCATCAGCATAGTCAGACAGGACACTCGTAAGCAAATCATTGTCAATCAGGCGATGGCTGATATGTTACAAACACCTCCAGAGGTGGCAACACAAAGGGTAATGACTCAGTTTTGGCTACCTGAGGACTTAGACGAATTAGAAAGTAAGCTCCACAATGATGGACGCTTCACTTGGACTTATGCGGCTGGCTTGAATGAACAAACTTGGGCAATTCTTACCACCCAGTTTGAAGCATTCGAGGCGGAAGGTGTGTGGTATCGGCAGGGAACCTGCCTATCTACTCCTCAGATTGTGCCAATTCCAGAGGGAGCCTTTGCTCCAGCTTAAAGAGATAAATCAAGAATACTCTGTCAAGCTCTTCGGGGTGCATTTCTTCAATTTTGGAAGTGCAGGAACACCAAAGAAGGATAGGAGATAATTTGGTTGGAGCGGCTGCCAAAGTCTTCACTGTTTTGAGTGAAAAGTTGGTTGCCTTCATTGTTGAATATTTTTTTGTTATCAGAGTTTTTTGGGTAGATAAAAGCCAATAGATATTTTGTGGCGCTGTGCTTAAGAGTATGGTGTTGCTGAACTTGGAAATTCAGCAACACCAGAAATGCTTTTACAGGTTGGCTCTACTCCTTGAGGCTGCCTTCAAAAAATCTTGGGGTTGCTCTTGAAGATACTCTTTAAGGCAACATTGATCCGGGAGATTAGTCTACATATTGGACTACATCTTCGGTTTTAAAACGTACTTTTGGTCTTTCCGCGCTGTGATCATCGGCTGCGCGATACCCTGCGGGACAAGCAACTGCGGTTTTATAGCCTTGGGCAGCTAGTCCTAGTACTTCGTCGTACTTACTGGGCATTAAACCTTCCATAGGACATGTATCTATACCCAACATAGCAGCAGACGTCATGAATTGACCCAAGGCAATGTACAGTTGACGAATTGACCACTCATCAATATTCAAAGGATAGGGAGGTTTCTCGATGAAGCCTTTGACGACTGCACCAAATTTCTGAAGGTTGTCCACTGGTACTTGTTGAACTTCTGCCATCCGCTCAAGGTAGCGTTCGACATCATCACCGTTAATATCCTGCTTAATTGTAAATACCACCAAATGGGATGCATCGACAACTTGAGCTTGTCCCCAGGAATGCGGCAGTAGTTGCTGACGAATTTCTGGATTCCGAACAACAATAAATTTCCAGGGTTGCAGCCCAAAGGATGAGGGTGCCAATACCATGCTTTGTTCTAATGCATTCCAGATATCATTTGGGATTTTTTTAGTTGAATCAAATTTTTTAGTGGCATAGCGCCAGTGTAATTGCTGGAGAACGGTTTCAGGGGTAGAAATTTGACTACTCATACAGAGACTCTCAATTGATTACCAAATATAACGATATACGACTTGCGTACTTGTTCTGGTGTCAAGTCGATTAAATATCTACATAACCATAAGAATAAAATTGAAATATTACTACTGGGCGATCGCATAAATCCACCAATACCTGTTATCACTTAGGTTAATATGATTTGTGTTGTCTGTACTGCTGGTGACAAATGTACTGGATTGAAAAGACGAGAAGTTAAATCAACTTACCTAGAACAGAAGTAATAGGGAATAAATTTTAATGGCTAAGGCTAAACTCCGCTAACATTTCTCCTGGTATAGATACTCCATGTAGCTTCTCCTAGAGACAGCTACTTATATGGCATGGATGGCAAACTTCATTTAAATTTTTTATGCCTTCTGCGGTTCTGACTCGGCAGTTTCGTCGCTTGTGGCAGCCAAGAAAAGGTTTGGCGATTGCTGAAGCTTCAGTAATTGGATTAGTGGCGGCGTTTTCGGCGGTATTCCTCAAGGTTGGTTCGGGTGCTTTGGGTGCATGGAGGGTACATGTGTCCCACTTGCTACCTGTGTGGGTGGCTTTACCTTTACTGGGTTTGGCTGGGGGTTATTTAGCAGGGTTGTTGGTGGAAAGGCTAGCACCAGAAGCATCTGGTAGTGGGATTCCCCATGTGAAGGCAACACTGGCAAACATTCCGATGAAGTTGTCTTGGCGGGTTGCTGGAATTAAGTTAATTAGTGCGATGATTGTAATTGGAGCGGGGATGACACTGGGTCGTCAAGGTCCGACGGTACAGGTGGGCGCTGGTTTGGCGGCGGGGATGAGTCGTTTGGTGCCAACTTCACCGGATCATCGTCGGCAGATGGTGGCTGCGGGGGCTGGGGCTGGTTTAGCAGCGGCTTTTAATGCTCCCTTGGCGGGGGTATTATTTATTGTTGAAGAATTACTGCAAGATTTGTCTGGGATGACTTTAGGTACTGCCATCATCGCTTCGTTTATTGGTGGTGTTGTCTCACGGATGTTGGGTGGAGGCAATTTATTGTTGAATCCACAATTAACCCAATATGCTAATTCGACGATTACAGATATTCCGGTTTATTTGATTTTGGGGGTTTTGGCTGGTTTACTGGCTGCTTTATTTAATCGTGGTTTATTAGCAAGTATTAAATTATATCGACTGCTACATCTAAGTTTGTCTCTGAGAGTGGCTCTAGCAGGCTTGGTTTCTGGAATTATAGTGGCGATTTTGCCAGATTCTTTCCGTGATAATACTGGTTTAAGGGAATTTGTAATTGCTGGTTCTGTGAATGTTTCTGTGGTAGCGATCGCGTTCTTGGCTCAGTTCATTTTAACTCTGATTGCCTTTGGTTCGGGGGCACCGGGAGGGCTGTTTGCACCGAGTTTAATTTTGGGTTCCTGCTTGGGCTACCTGGTGGGGAGTTTACAATCGCATTTTCTCGGAATAGGTTCACCGACAACCTGCGCTTTAGCTGGGATGGGGGCTTTTTTTAGTGGTGTTTCTAAGGTGCCAATTACGGCAATTGTGATTGTTTTTGAGATGACGACGGATTTTAATTTGGTGCTACCGTTGATGATTTGTTCGGTGACATCTTATTTGGTGGCAGATAAGTTATTGCCGGGTTCACTATATGATCGGATTTTACAACTGAATGGCATTGATATTCAAAAGCAAAGCTCTATGGAAGGAGTTTTGACGAAATTAACAGCTAAAAGTGTAATGCAACCCAGGGTGGAGAGTTTGGATGCACAAATGACGGTGGAAGAAGCTGTCCAAGCATTTGCGCGATCGCATCATCGGGGCTTCCCGGTGGTGGATAATGGAAAGTTGGTGGGAATTATTGCCCAAAGTGATTTACTCAAGGTACGGGAGAAGAATTTAGAGATAGATACTCCTTTGCGGGAGGTTATGACACCAAAACCGGTGACGGTGACTTTGACGCATAATTTGAGTAATGTGTTGTATTTATTAGATAGATATCAAATTAGTCGTTTACCTGTGGTGGAAGGAAGACGTTTAATTGGGATTATTACCCGTGCTGATATTATCCGTGCCGAAGCTGATCACCTCAACTGTGAAAACCCCGATAAAGGACCTCAGCCTGAACCATCATACGTTGTTTATCAAACGCGATCGCCTAGCATCGGCAGGGGTAGGTTATTGGTACCTGTGGCAAATCCCGATACTGCGGGGATACTTTTAGATATGGCAATGGCTATTGCCCGTGAGCGTCATTATGAGGTTGAATGTATTCAGGTAATTTTGGTTTCTCGTCATAGTTCCCCAACGGAAACTCCTGTAAATACTACTAAAAGCCGACGTTTACTCAAACAAGCGGAAACTTTGGGGAGGAAATTCCAAATCTCGGTACATACCCAAATCCGTGTCACCCATGACGTGAGTCAAGCAATTCTGGAAACTATCAAGGAACGTCATATTGACTTGATTTTAATGGGTTGGAAGGGGAATACTTCAACTCCCGGTCGAATATTTGGGAATGTTGTGGATACGGTGGTGAGGCAAGCTAGTTGTGATGTGGTGTTGGTGAAGTTTGGCAAAATTAAAGAGAATTATCCAAATTTCAATCATTGGTTAATTCCGATGGCAGGAGGTCCTAATGCTTGGGCTGCTATTAAACTATTACCAGCTTTGATGACTTTGAGTAAAGATCCTCAAATCAGGTTAGCGAGGGTTTTTCATCCGTCGGAAACCACTCCAGATATGTCTATTTTAGAACAAGCCGTAAAATTACTGATTCGCAGTCGGAAAATTGAAAGCCCAATTATGTCTATACCAATTAAAGCTGAATCTGTTTCTGAGGGTGTAATTAGTCTGGTAAATACCGTTGGTTATGATGTAGTGGTTTTGGGTGCTAGTCGGGAAGGAATGCTACAACAAGCCATTAAGGGGAATATCCCAGAAGCGATCGCATCTGGTGTAGAAAGCACTGTTATATTAGTTCGGGGAAGTAATTGATTCTCAATTACATATTTTCTTCAGCAAATTATGTTGTTTCTACTATTTTCGTTCGCAAGAGAAATAGTTAATAATAAACTCAGGTGGATATTTACTGAGTTAAAAAATGAACTTGAGTATTCGCCACTGGTTGGCGGAAAAAAAACAGCAAAGTTACCATAAACAGTCTTTTTGCACTGACGTTACAGCTAGACTATCTTTCAGTATTATTGCTGATTTAGAGGTTAAAAGTTTAACAACTTTTGATTTATGTCCTCTAGCTGAGATTTTAGAATTACCCCTAAGTGTAGTTTGGCAAGAAGTTGAATTTGTGGCGACTGTGACTGAGAATCTTTTAAACAATCTCAGTCAAAAAAAGCCGTTGAAACGGAATGAGGGAGTATGGTTAACTTTTCAAATTGCCTATCTAAGGGGTTTGAAACAAGTTATTGAACAGGAGATTAATTTATGTAAGCCTTGGCTAGCAAGATCAAGTCAGAACAATCTAAGTTCAGCTACTAGTATGTTAGAGCCAAACGATTTGGTTTGCGAGTATTTTTTACCAGATGTTCAACTTAAAGGGTTACTGAAAACGATTCGTCCTGGTAAACTAAATGATAATCAGGCAGAGCAAGCTTTGTCATTGTTGGATGAATCGCTGCTAGTACAGCAATTCAAGCAAGTGACTGTGGCTTGGCTAATGGCAAATGGAGCTGAGGAAAATGTTGCTAAACTAATTGTCCAACGTTTGGGTTATGGTTTAGCGGGGCATTTATTGGCAGCTGTAGCCGAAAATGCTGCACCATTAGCTCAATTGCAGAAGTTTGTCAGGCTAGGAAATCCTCTACCAGGAAATTTAGCATATCAAAGTACCCAAGCTACAGATACAATTGATTTGGTAAGGGAGCAGTATCGCGCACATTTGCTTCAACAAGCCTCTGAACCGCTGTTTTTAGAAGTTTTTTCCTTAAAGGACATTTATGTTCCTCCCAAAGGTTTACCGATTGGGGAAAATGTTTTTGAGTCGGTGGATTTGATTCAATGGGTTGAACAACAACTTCATAACACCCAAAGTCTGACTGTTATTGAAGGTGTAGCGGGAATTGGGAAAACTAGTTTTTGTCAGGTTTTGGCAAATCAGGTAGCAACAAAGTTGTATCCAACATGGATGCCAATTTTAATTAGGCTACGGGATATTATTTATAGTGAGGATTTGGCTGAAAGTCTAAATCGGGCTTTTTTTGCGAACTCACAAGTACATTTAGCTGAATGGTTGGAAAATCCAAGTTTACGCTGTTTGTTAATCCTAGATGGTTGGGATGAGTTACCACCGTCTGAAAAAGTTGATAAAGTGAAGTTTTTGCAGCAACTTTTGGATTTGCAGTCACATTCACATCATCATGTGGTTTTGACGAGTCAACCAGGAAAATTGGTAGATATTTTAGGAGAACTTTCCCCACAATTCCAACGGATTTGTATCCAGTTATGGGAACCAAATCAATTACGTCAATGGTTTCAACTTTGGGGTAAAGTGCTATCAATGCCACTTTCCCAAAATTTGTTTACCTTTTTCAAGCAAGCAGGATTATTTAAAGCAAATTCTCTGTCACCAGAACTTTCAGTGATGGTACGTCAACCACTGATGTTATATTTGCTGGGAGTTTTATATCGAGATGGATTATTAGACGAGGAGATTTTGAAGTTAGCCTATAGTACCAAAAAAATCGGTGCTGCTACTCTGATGTGGGAAATTTACCAACGTTTGAGTTTTTGGTTATTGGGGTATCCCCATCGATGTGGTGTGAAACCGATTTTAATTCGGGAAACTGAGACACATATCCATCGTACTCAAGATGCGATCGCATTCCAACTCCAAGGGCTAAAACCTCAAGATTTACTCCAGAAAATCAAAGCTGTGAGTTTACAGATTTTACAATCACAGCAGGGTATTACTGTGGTGGATGTGGAAACAAGTCGGCTTTTACCAAGTTTTTAGGACTTACGCATTGACGGGATGGTAAAATAATGCATTGGAAAACGGTGTCGTCTACTTTCAAGGTATCGGACAATTAGAGAAATCAGCAAACCCTCGACAGCACAATGTAATTTGGAACATTACACCCTGTTCTTGCTATCGGAGCCAAAGCATGGAGGGTGCAGTCGATTGGCAGAAATCTTGGGAGATGTTTCACATGATAGTGTGAATAGGTTTTTGCTGAGAGAAAGATACGAGCCAAAAGATTTATTTGACATAGTAAAAGAGATAATCAATATAGAAGGAGGGATTTTAAGTGTTGATGATACAGTAATAGAAAAGCTGTACAGCAACCCAAAATACGCAGAATTAATTGGATATTTTTGGTCTGGTAAATATCATAAAACGATTAAAGGTTTAAATTTAATAACACTTTATTACAGCGATATTCGAGGCAATTGTGTTCCCATAAATTACAGGATATACGATAAGAAGGAGGGAAAAACCAAAAATGATTATTTCCAAGAGATGCTAATAGAAGTGACTGATTGGGGATTAAAGCCGCGAATAGTCACAGGGGATAGTTGGTACTCAGGAGTAGAAAATCTGAAATTTTTGAGAAACCAGAAATTAGGTTTTTTATTCGGAGTTGAAAAAAATAGAACAGTATCAAATGAGCCTGGAAAGTACTGTCAGGTAAGTACTTTAGAGATTTACGATGAAGGTTTGATAACTCATTTAAGAGAATTTGGATTTGTAAAGTTGTTTAGGAAAGTGTTTAAGAAAGAAGACTCTAGACACTACATATTTTATCAGCCTGATGACGAGAATCAGAAAGAAGTCTTACAACAAATAACTAGAACTGAATTTATCACTATTCATGACACACATTGGGGTATTGAAAGTTTCCATAGAGCAGTAAAACAGCTATGTGGCATTTGTAGGTTTATGGTTAGAGATAGCCACGCAATCAAAACACATATATTCTGCTCACTTCAAGCATTTGTTCGTTTAGAGAAAATGCGTTCTGAAAACATCATTGACAATTGGTATGAAGTACAAAGGAATCTATTCACAAAAGTTATTCGTGAATATGTTTTGGATAACTTGAATGCTAGTTGTGCCGCTTGAATACATAAACTAGCTTTCCTGTCAATGCGTAAGTCCTAGTTTTTATTTTAAATCTCTCGTTGGGCAATCTCAAAAGTTACCTCAGCAGTTAAATATAACTACTAAACATCAATTTAATCCTATTTCTGTTTCTAGAAAAGTCCATAACCCTGAATGGATAGGAGATGCAGAGGAGAGTATACAGGATTCTGAACTTAACTTTCAAACACCAAAGTTTTTAAAAACTGAATTTTACCAGGGAAAACTGGGTGAATTTCTCTGTGCTAAAGCCATAATTCAACAAATTAAACTAATTATTCAATCTCAACCCGATAACTATGGGGGGTCAATTTTCGTGATGTCATCACCACAGCAACTTGCCCAACATATATACAGTTTACTTGGTTATGGCATTCTCAGCAGCGAAATTCGAGAATTAGTCATTGCTGGATTGCGAAAAGAACCGCAACGAGAATTCTCATTTGTAGCACTATGCGATCGCTTGGGAGAATTTTGGTATGCTTACTGTCGTGGGCGTTGGTTTGATGAAGGTTGGGCACATGAAGCTTGGAAGTATTTTCGCTCTTTAAATAATCCCATCAATGTTGAACAGGTAAATACGGCAGTAGGAATAAATCTCTTTTTCCTCCTCTGTGCATTTCACCGTGAAGCTAATCTGCAATTTTCTCCTTGTCATCACCCCCAAACTGGAGAACTCTTAAATCCTGAAGCTCTACTATTATTGATTAATAAGAGCATTATCTTCTCAAATCACACATTTGCTCATTGTATTCGTGCTGAAGGATTAATTAATCTGAATTTAACAGGTACCGAATTAAGTGGAGTGATGCTAGTTGCTGCTAACTTGGTAGGGGTAAACTTAGCAGATAGTAAAATAGTTGCTGCTAATTTAACCCAAGCGCAACTACAAAATAGTAACCTTGCAGGGGCAAACCTTACAGGGGCGAACCTCACAGGGGCAAACCTCACAGGGGCGAACCTTACAGGGGCAAACCTCACAGGAGCAAACCTCACAGGGGCGAACATCCACAACGCCATCTTCACCAATGCCTGTCTAGATAGTGCCATCTTAGCAGAGTGCGATCGCCAAACTGCAAAACTCAATGGGGCAATGTTCTCTCTAGAAGAATATAAACTCCTCAGGAACTTACTCATTCAACATTCCCGGCATCAAATCACTAACTCCAATACCAGCACTAACATCTGGTTAGATAAAATGACAGATATGGGAATCATCGAAAGTGCTGAAGGGGAGATGACTTCCGAAGACTTTGATTACGAAGTTGAAAATCAAACTATTTTGGAAGTTTCAAGAAAAGGGGAATAATTACTCAACTGCTTTGCATCTACCACAATTAGACCCCTCCAATTTTTATGAATTGTTGCGATAACCAAAAAAGTTAATACTATAATCTGTAATCTTTACCCCCGTCTTTTCCTCAATTTCCCGAATCAAATCTGGTGGTAACTCCACATGAACATCTAAAATTTGTTCAGTATCCAAGCAATTTACATGACTGTGGGAATCACTAATATTGCCATACAAACGACCATCACAACGTTCAATACATTCAATAATCCCTTGGGAAGACAAAGCTTCTAGATTCTGATACACAGAAGTATGACCGATATCTTTACCCAAATGATTTAAACGATCATAAATTTCCCTTGCTGATAAATGTTCTTGAGCTTGCCACAGTAATTCTAAAATAAAACGACGCTGACGACTAACCCGCATCCCCAAGGTTTGACATCTCTCAAGTGCATCTTCTAATGAACGTATTGGCTTTTGTTGTATCGATACAGATGGCTTTTGCATTTGTAAATTGATTTATTAATCTGGTAGTTTTCGCTGTTTGTTTATGCTTGTTTATGCTTAGTTCTTATTTTATCAAGAAAGAATTGATGATGTAGAATCTTGCATGTAGCTTAAGTCTTGTTTTCAGTATGATTAACTACACTTGTTTTTAGTTGAAGCTAGACTAGGTAGGTGAGAACATCAATATCTCAAGTATACTAAATAATCTACAGCCAGAGCTTAAACATTTGCACTTAGATATATACACTGATTGATGAGCAAGATTTATAACTAATCATAATTCCGTCTTCTGCTTTTGGTGACATCTAAGGTCATGAACATATCAGCGAATGAGTCATGTAAGTGGATACTTCTATTTTTCTCACTAAAACAAACTCATTACAACTTTAGCTTAAAATTGCTATTAGCGTCTACAAAAAAAATAGCCGAGAGAATCTCGACTAAAGTCAACTTGCCTAAAAACCTCTTGTTTTCTGCTAGTTAACAGGTAAGCTAAAACGCACTTAATTTGTAATCCCGAAAACCTTACAGCAAGGCTTTCACGTTTTAAAAGATGTCATTTAGGTGTGTCTAAGCTTAATAGCTTACAAGTATTTTCAGGTGAGTAGAACACGTTATGGGGGTAAAGCGCATTGCTAAACCCCTACAGTTGGCGTGGTTCAAATAGGTGAAAACTGCTGTACAATAGGCAACCTTTTGGAGATGGGGAATTCAACCCCATAACTTCGTTAATCAGAAATTTTCAAATTCTCTTGATCTCAAAACTTACGCAAGTGTCACAATAGTTTGCCGGAAAAAGCAATTAAGCGACAATTTCTCTCCGTTACAAAACATACTCATTACTTATTACTCATTACTTGTTTTTTACCCCTTACATCCTAGAGATTGACGAGTTTCTACCCCAGTCTTTGGGTTCACTCCGCTAGCGTTGACACAAAGCTTTTGAACTTCGGTACGATCTAAAACAGCATTGGTAAAATCAGCACCAGTCACATCCACATCACTAAAAGCTGAACGTAACATCATCGCATTAGTAAAAACCGCATCGCTGAGATTTGCACCCTTAAAATCAGATAGATAAGCAATTCCTTCGCTAAAATCGATCCCCTGAAGGTTTGCATCATGTAACATCGAACCATTAAAAACGGCTCCACGCAAATCGGCAGCACTAAAGTTTGCTTTCTCTAAATTCACACTAGTGAACTCCTCTGCAATTAAACTTTGTCCAGAAAAATCTTTACCCTTCAAGCTTCCGGCAACTATTGAACCCGTTACTGCCGAAGAACTTGCAGCATATGCAGGTGTAGAAGATGCAAAAATCACAAAAGTTAAAACCAAGCCAACCAAAAACTGCCAAAATTTCATGCTCTTAAGTTACAAACTGTAAAGATTCACAATATTTTATTAAAATATCACTTCGAGGTGGTCGGTAGCAGATAAATAACTCCAGATATCACCGTCATCACCACAGAAATCCAAAAAGCAATAATTGCTGATAAGTACCAAGTATTGGGTAAAGGTGCAATTAATAGGGCTATGGCGATTATTTGACTAACCGTTTTGAGTTTACCCCAAATATTCGCCCCGGAAATGGTAGTTTGGTTCACGCGCCAACCAGCGATCGCTAATTCTCTTCCGAGTATGATAAATACAGCATAAGCCGGAATTTGCTGAAGTTGAATTAAGGATAATAAAGGGGCTAATACTAACAATTTGTCAACTAAAGGATCTAAAAATTTACCTAAATCAGTAATTTGATTTAGTTTCCTTGCTAAGTATCCATCTAACCAATCAGTTAAAGCACAAACAAGGAATATTCCTAGACATATCCATCTTGCTTGTACTGTGGGATTGTTTAATCCATATAGTAAAAAAGGTATACCTAAAAGTCGAGAAAAAGTAATAGCGTTGGGTATATTCATGAACAATCAGTTATCAGTGAACAATTAACAGTTATCAATAATCGTAGGAGTTACGCAACTGGCGTATTTTTTCCTATGGTAGGCAAAACACAGTGTGGATTTTTCTTCCGCACTAAAGTTTCGTTGTCTAACAATGCGATTATATTTCGACATGGCAGTGAGATTTATAACGTCACGTATCCAGCTTTACTTGTGATACTGGCGTAAGTTATGAATCAGTTAATAATTATCAACATGTATTCACTGTTTACTGTTCACTGTTCACTGATTTCTAGCGGCAAGCTTGAAGAATTTGACGATCATTATCACTCACCGATTCTAAACGATGGTAGTCACGCAACGCCAAATTATAAGCGTAGTTGCTGGGTTGGTTAGGATCATCAAGAACTGGTTCACCATTCCCAACAGCAATTTCATTAGAAACTCCATCCATTGCCGAACCTTCAACAGTCATTGCCAACTCACCAGAATTGTCAACTGTTCCCTCGAAACAGCTATATTCGGAGTTTGGCATGTACATTGCCCCGGTTACTTTGTTTTGTCGCTTTTCAAAGACAACATAACCTTGTCCATTTTCCCCAGGTTGCGGTGATTGACCGTAGAGATAAACACCATCTTGTGTGGGATAATTATCGCTAAGTGTCAATTGTCGTTTGCTGTTGAAAGTCGGTGGTTCAGGAAGTAAAGCAATTTTTGTGTTGGGTTGCTCTTGTGGTTGATAATATGACTCAGTTGGGTTTACCTGAATTTCATTGGCAAATATATTTCCACGATTTCCATGGATTGCGGATGAAATGCGATCGCCTTTAGAAAGCGATGGTAATTCTGGTGTCAAGTTGGGTTGATTACTATTAGTTACTGCCGATTCTCGCAATGCGACGGTATAGGAATAAGGATCTGAATCAATTTGGTTACTAAATACTGGCTTCTGACGGTCTGCGACAACTCCGGAGAAGATAAGCAAGCTCAGTAAAGGTAATCTGATTTTACGCAATAATGGTGAACAATATATTTTTTTTAACACCCTGATTCTCCTCCCCTCAAATAATATTAAACTTTTAAACTTTAAATTCTGTCTTATTTATTTCCTAGCTTAACTAAATACTTACGTATAAGAATGTATCGTAGGTTAGAAAGACCTTGCTGTTAGAGGACGAAACTTCGCCTAGTCTACATTGTCGGGAAAAAATTGATGATTAAAGATAAAGTTTTTATGTAATTTTTACTGCAATTTTAAAGTATCATCGTTTTCTCTGATTGCTCCTGAGATTGTGCCAAAAAAATACCCTCCACAAGCTCATGTGGGAAGGTAAAAATCGGGATGTGAGATCCCCAACTTCTTCAATTTCAATAAGTTGGGGATATGATCTCGCATTAATTAACTAGCAACATATTCCTTCACATTGGCACGACGGCGACGTAAATGGGCAAGGGCTTGATGTTCTAGCTGACGTACACGTTCACGACTCAGGCTTAAACGTTCACCAACCTTAGCCAGTGATAGCTCGTTACCATCTTCCAAACCAAAACGCAAAGCCAACACTTCCCGTTGCTGAGGGGTGAGTTCTGCCAGTAAGTTATTTAAATCTTGGCGCAGAAACTCTTGAGTTGTGTAATATTCTGGTGATGGACCGTCATCTTCCAGCATTTCTTGGAGTTCGGTATCTTGGTTGTCACCAACTCGCACATCCAAAGACACTGGCTGACGTGCCATATTTAGATATTCCCGAATCTGTAAAGGTTCTAATTCCAGTTCCTTTGCTATTTCTGCTGGTGTGGGAGAACGTCCTAATTTTTGAGCAAGTTCCCGTTGCACCTTTTTGATTTTATTCAGTTTTTCGGTAATGTGGATAGGTAAGCGTATAGTTCTTCCTTGTTGAGCGATCGCACGGGTAATCGCTTGGCGAATCCACCAATAGGCATAGGTGGAAAATTTATATCCCCTAGTGGGATCGAATTTCTCAACTCCCCTCTCCAAACCCAGAGTTCCCTCTTGAATCAGATCCAGGAATTCCATATTTCGCTTCTGATACTTTTTAGCGATCGCAACTACCAAGCGCAGGTTCGCTTCAATCATCTTTTGCTTTGCCCGCTTACCCTGATGTACAGTCAGATTTAATTCTGCCTCTGGCTGATTCACCTGGATAGCCCACTCCTCAAGAGTCGGTTCCCGTTGCAGCTTCTTCGCTAAAGCCTCCTTGGCTTCAACGAGGATCATCATTTGTTGTACCTGCTTCCCAAAAATAATCTCTTGCTCTCTGGTTAAAAGCGGTACACGTCCAATCTCACGTAGATAGGTTCGCACCATATCAGCTGTGAACTTGGCATTAGTATTTTCAGTTTCAACTTTAACAGTAGACATCGGTGCGCTGTCCTCTACTCCGTAAACACAATGGATTTTTGAATACTAGGTGGGCGGATTCGGAAAGGCAGTCGATTAATCGCACAAAATTGGGAATCTCAAACGACAATCACTCATACAGGTAATGTCAAGACGGTAGATTCCGCAGATGGGTTCCCCCACCTTTCCGCTTTAATTATTTTTCTAGAAGCACGCTGGGTTGTTGATAATTCTGTTATTGAGTCGCTGGACGCTACTCGTTAAATATGAAGTCAGTATGAGTTCCACTTAATTCAATCTTACGACAAATCCCGTTGTGAGTAAAGTAGTGTGAATAAAGCCCTCAATTGTAATTTAAAGAAGCCTCAGTGCCCAAAAACATCGAGAATATCTGGTAATTCCTCTCAATAATCACATATATACATAGTGACGTAAAAAGCTGAACCCAGACCCTCATCTGTAGCCGGATAACCGAACTCCAAAACAGCTGTCCTTGGGTGGATGTTACTAAACACGGAAATTCCGAAATATACATTTGAGCAGCTGTAGTTGATATATTTTCACACTAGCTATTCTCGCTGCTGTTCTTGTAAAACTTATCTGTCTAAAGACATAATGGTAAATTTAGTAGACGAAAATTATATCGGCATATCTATTCTTTTGGCAAGTCTAAAATTAGAAAATTTACATCCTCATCAAAATTGCATAATTCTATTAGTTCAGCCCTATAGAAAAATATGGATTTAAATTCTTAATAATTTATCAAGGAGTGGGAAAAAAACAGATTACAAATCAATGGGATAATGGGGGCGAGAGAATTTGAGCTATCAAATCTTTCAAAGCTCTGATCCGTAATTAACTACTGACTTTATTCTCAAGATTAAATATGTATAGGTATATAGAGGGATAGCCGTTGCAAACTTTATTTGTCAGCAGTTGAGAACCTCTAATCACCAAAATAAAACCTAATTTTTAACTATGTTTCGGGGTTTAAGTCCCCTGTCTAAGGACGGCAGTCAGTTTTGGATCGAGGTCTAAATCCCCGTCCCCAAACAGACTTATTACTTATTACTCATTAATTGTTTTTTTAATCCTTAGCTCCTCAATAAGATTTTATACGGAGCATTTTTAATACTAACAACTAGATATACTTGCAAAGGTAGATAATACGGACTCTCGTATCGCAGACTAGTACATGAAGGCAGAAGTAAGTAGGCAGAAGGCAGAAAGTAGGAAAGCTTATAAACAAAGCTTTTTACCAAAGTGTGATAGTCGTTTTATTTACGCCGAACTGTACTAGAGAACTCAAACTGGAAAGTCTTACTAGATTATGAATAATACAAACTGGTATGACCCTCCCATTCTTACCCAAACCTAAGGGAGTTGAAGCATGACCGAAGTTTTACTTAAGGAACTGAGCAATAGTGACATCGATTGGATGTTAGCAGCAGGTATCCGGGAAGACATTCCCGCTGGTACAACCCTCATTCGTCAGGGTGAATCTGTAGAAGCAATGCACATACTGGTTGATGGAGCGCTGACAGTATGCGTTGCTCAATCTGATGATAACCCATTAGGAAGGGCATTTGCTGCCTTAGAAGGTGGTGAAATGACAGGACGAGAAATCGCTCGTTTATCCAGTGGGGAAATGGTGGGAGAAATCCCATTTTTGGATGCTTATTTAGCTTCCACAACAATTAAAGCCGTATCTGACTGCCAAATACTATCAGTTCCCCAAGTAGTTTTAGCAAAAAAACTGAGAGAAGACATTAATTTTGCGGCACATTTATATCGCGCCAGTGCAATTATGCTAGCAGATAGGCTGGAACGTATAGTTAGTCAGTTGGGTAGCAGCACTGTTGTTTTAGCTCAACCCCAATTAAGAGAAATATTATTTATATTTGGCGAATTACACGATAGTGATATCGATTGGATGATATCAGCAGGGAGTGCAGTTAGGGTTCCCAAAGGAAAAGTCTTAATTCAAGCTGGTAGACCCGCAGAAGCATTATATATTCTCTTAGATGGGAAAATGGCGCTATCGGTTCATGAAGATTCGGGAAGTCCTTTAGCACGGGCTTTTTCTACAATTGAAGATGGTGAAGTCCCCACAAGGGAATTTGCGCGGTTATCACGGGGTGACATCATGGGGGAAACGCCATTTATTGATGCAACACCTCCGTCCATGACAGTGCGTGCTGTGGAAGACGCAATTGTCTTATCGATTCCCCGATGGCGATTAGCAGCGAAGTTACTTCATGATATGGGATTTGCGGCAAGATTTTACCGAGTGCTGGCGGTATTATTAGCCGATAAGCAGCAAGGAATCATTAGTCGCCTGGGGTATGGTAGGCTGACTTATAGCAGTGGGAATTCTCTGGAAGAAGATGAAAACTACGAGAACGAATTGAGTCCTGAGTTTTTAGCACAAGTAAATTTGGCAGGAACTCGATTTAATTGGATGCTACAAAAAATTCGCGTGATTTAAAGGATCAAATTATATTTCCTCCTCGCAAGCGGAGAGAAGTCAGTGTGGAGATTCTCTTTCCGCCAATGGTCGGGGGATGGTTAGGGTGGGGTAAAATTCTATGCAGCTAGTCTTACAGGCTAGCTGAGTTCTAAGAGGACATGCTACGCGAACGCTAACACAAAGAATTGGTATGAGCAGTTAATTGTTCTATATAAATGCATAATTCCTTTTCTCTGTTCCCTATTTACTCTTATCTGCCTGATTCAACAACTTCAACTTCAAAGGTATTTTAAAATGGTTTCTAATAAAGATGATTTATTCCGAAAGAAAGCGCGAGATCATGCTTCTTCTCCCGAACGTTTAGATCAATTATTACAAATTGTTAGTCCTAAGAATTGGTTGCCATTGATTGCAATGGGTACTGTGGTGGCAGCGGGTGTAACTTGGAGTGTACTGGGAAAAGTTCCAATTACATCGTCTGGACAGGGCGTATTAATTTATCCTAGTAAAGTTACTGATTTGCAATCACCACTTTCAGGGCAAGTATCAACACTGAGGATTAAAGTTGGGGAATTGGTGAAAAAGGGCGATGTGTTGGCGACAATTGATCAACCAGAGTTAAAGCAGCAGTTACAATTACAACGGGCTAAGTTAGCTGAATTGGAAGCTCAGAACTCAAATGCTAATTCATTACAAGGGCAAAGTAGCGATTTGGCGCTAAAAGCGATCGCGCAACAAAGAGAAAGCCTACAGGAACGTTTACAACAAGCCCAAAGTTTTAACCCCATCATCCGGGATAAGTCATTAAATACCCTCAAAGTTGAACGTGAAAATCTTGAACAACGTCTCAGGGTAGCACAAGAATTAATTCCCACCCTAGATAAAAGATTAAAACAGCGTCGAGAATTAAAAGAACAAGGTGCAATCCCCGCAGATCTGCTTTTGGAAGCAGAACAAACTTACTCTGATAACATCCAAAAAATCGGCAGCATCAACTCAGAATTAGAATCCCTGAAACTTAAGCAAGTAGCAGCCGAAAAGGAATATCGGGATAATATTAGCCAAATTAAAGACTTTGAAACCCAAATTCAAGCACTCAAAGGCAAAGAAAAAGAATTGGCTGTTCAAGATTTTCAATCTTCCAACATCCGCGTTAACCAAATCCAAGAAATTAAACGCACCATCAACGAACTGGAAGCTAAAACCAAAGGCAATAGCAGCATCATTAGTCAGCATACAGGACGAGTTCTGGAACTAACATCTAGTACCGGACAAGTCGTCACCCCCGGTAGTCGTCTCGCTACAATTCAAGCACAGGAAGAAAAAGCGAAAATTGTCAGCATTAGTTTTTTCCCTGTTGCCGAAGGTAAAAAAATCCGCGAAGGAATGGAAGTCCAAGTAACACCCACCACCGTGAAACGGGAAGAATTTGGTGGTATCAAAGGTAAAGTTGTCAAAGTTTCATCTTTCCCCATCACCAAAGAAGGTGCAGCAAGTTTGGTTGGAAACCCAGAAATTATTCAAAGTATTATTGCCCAAGGACCCCACATCCAAGTCACCACCGAATTAGAAGTTGATGCCACGACAGTCAGTAAGTACAAATGGTCTTCTTCTAAAGGTCCTAATTTGACAATTTCTCCCGGTACAGTTACATCCTCCCGTGTCACCATCGAAGAACGCGCACCAATTAGTTTTGTGTTCCCCATATTGAAGGAGATGACTGGACTTTAGATCAGTTATCAGTGAGTAAGTGTTTTAAGATGGGTAGCGACTACGACATAAACCTTGTTTCAGAGGTCTATAGATAATTAATAGAGCCGTTCCCCGTTCCCTATTCCCTGCCCCCAACTCGTCATGCTACCTAAATTACCCAAGCTATCCAACCCATTTAACCAAAAAACTACCCGTCGTCGCACTCCTACACTGCTGCAAATGGAGGCTGTGGAATGTGGTGCGGCAGCTTTAGGGATTATCATGAGCTACTATGGACGGATTGTTCCCCTCGCACAGCTACGGCAAGATTGCGGAGTGTCGCGGGATGGAAGTAAAGCGGGGAATGTCCTCAAAGCAGCAAAAAGCTATGGGATGTCGGGAAAAGGTCTCAAAATTCAAGAATTAGACGCGCTGAAAAAAATTCGCACTCCCTATATTGTTTTTTGGAACTTTAACCATTTCTTGGTGGTGGAGGGAATTACCAAAAAACAAGTTTTCCTTAATGATCCGGCAACAGGACCCCGCAAAGTTAGTATTGATGAGTTTGATGGTTCCTACACTGGGGTAGTGTTGGTGTTGGAACCGGGGGAAGAATTTAAACGTGGTGGTAGTAAACCCAGTATTTTTGCGGCTTTGTGGAATCGACTCAAAGGTTCTTTGGGTGTATTACTTTACTGTATTTTGGCAGGTTTTCTGTTAGTAATTCCTGGTTTAGCAATTCCCGTTTTCACTCAGGTATTTGTTCAGGATGTACTGATTCAAAATCGCTATGAGTGGTTACGTCCATTGTTAGGAGGGATTGTGATCACGTCATTCCTAAATGGGTTTTTGACGTTATTACAGTTACAATTTTTACGCAAGATGAAAATCAAACTCTCGGTGGGAATGTCGAGTAAGTTTGTTTGGCATATTTTGCGATTGCCTGTAAGCTTCTATGCCCAAAGGTTTGCCGGGGAAATTAGTAGCCGGGTACGCTTGAATGACCGCTTGGCGAATCTACTTTCTGGTCAGTTGGCAACTACGGCAATTTCGGTGGTAATGGTAGTTTTTTATGCTGCTGTGATGTGGCAATACAATCAAGTATTAACAATAATTGGGATTGCCTTTGTTCTATTTAACTTAGCTGTGTTGCAGTTGGTTTCCAGGCAACGGGTTGATGCCAATATGCGGTTGATGCAGCAGGAAGGAAAAGTTAATGGGGTGGCGATTTCGGGGTTACAAAGTATGGAAACCCTCAAAGCTTCCGGCTTAGAATCGGACTTTTTCGCTCGGTGGTCTGGTTACTATGCTAACTCCATTAATGCCCGCCAGGAAATGGATTTGAGTAACCAAACCATTGGCACAATTCCATCTTTTTTATCTTACATTACAACCATGTTGGTATTGGTGGTTGGTGGTTTGCAGGTGATGGATGGAAATATGAAAATTGGTGCATTGGTGGCATTTCAAGCCTTGATGCAAAGGTTTTTAGAACCTGTGAATAGTTTGGTAAGTTTGGGTAATGATTTGCAGGATATGGAAGGTAGTATTACCCGCTTGGATGATGTGTTGCAGAATCCAGTTGATCCGCAAACGGAAGCAGAAAGTCCAGAACTAGAAAAAAAAGGCAAGAAAAAAGGCAATCAGGTTATTTCTTACGCGGCAACTCAGAATTGGGATGTCAATATTACTAAACTTCAGGGATATGTGGAGTTAGAAAATATCACCTTTGGCTATAACAGGGTTGCTGCACCATTAATTGAAAACTTGAGTTTATCATTGAAGCCGGGACAAAGAGTTGCTTTAGTTGGGGGAAGTGGTTCTGGAAAATCAACCGTTGCCAAATTGGTATCGGGTTTGTATGAACCATGGGATGGAGAAATCAGGTTTGATGGGGTGAAGCGATCGCATATTCCCCGGCAAGTGCTTGTTAACTCCATCGCCATGGTAGAACAGGATGTATTACTTTTTGGTGGCACTGTTCGTGATAACTTAACCCTGTGGGATAGCACCGTACCCGATAGATACTTGATGCGCGCTTGTGAAGATGCAGCCATCCATGAAGTTGTCCAATCTATCCCCAGTGGTTACAATGGCAACCTGTTAGAAGGTGCCACCAATTTGAGTGGGGGGCAACGTCAACGGTTAGAAATTGCCCGCACCCTGGTAAATAATCCTTCTATACTGGTGATGGATGAGGCAACTAGCGCTCTAGATACTGAGACAGAAAAAATCATCGATCAGAAACTTCGTCAACGGGGTTGCACCTGTATAATTGTGGCACACCGCCTCAGTACAATTCGTGACTGTGATGAAATAATTGTATTTGAGAAGGGAAAAGTGGTGCAACGAGGCACCCACGAGGAATTACAGCGAGTGGAAGGACATTATTTACAGTTGGTAAAAAGCGAAGGTGGAGCGTTATAAATTCAAAAATTATAACCTTTGTGGTGCGGGCAGCGTTCGACTGAGCGCTGCCCATTCCACAAGATATGTATATTATTTAACCACTAATCCTTAAATAATAGCTCCAATGACAAAGTTGACGGTGTAGGGTTCTTTGAGAGATTGCTGAGTGCTGCTTTGAATTGCGTCAAGATATTGTTTAAGCGATCGCACTTGCTCTAAATTGGGTCGATAGGTGAGGCTACCTTGCTTTTCAAATAGGGGTACCGAAACAACTGCCCGATAATCGGGGTTTTCGATGGAAGCTTCACTCAGCCACATGGCATCTACGCTATTTGGGACTAAACCAGAGGGAATCTCCCCTTCTAAGAAAGCTAGGAGTCGCTGCTGACAGCTGCGGGTGTTGATTCCACGCGCTTCAAATAGCTGAATTGCTTCACCAAATGAAATTGCCCTTTCTGGTAATAGTTCCAGTAATTCGGTAAATAGGAAATAGTCGGTGTATTGCTGCCTAGGAATCTCCAAAACTTGGGGGTGCAGCGGTAGTGCAGATAAACCATAGGCAACTCGGCTACATACGGGAGCGCCATTTTCATCTAGATACAGGTGTTGGATGATTTTGGCATTGGGAAGTTTTTGCCGTAACCAGCGGCTAACTGCTGCTAATGAGGCAACACCCCCAGTTAAAACTGCTTGGTTGATGGCTTCGGTGGGGATGCCACGAGCCACTAATAACCTATTGAGTTCACGATTGAGACGACGGACAAAGGGTACAAATACTTGACTTTCTAAGTCGCGGCGGTGTAGAGTCCAACGCTGATCGGCAAGTTCAATGATGAATGTCTCTTGGTGCTGTAAAACTAATTTTGCACGGGTGGCGGCTTCTAGGAGTGCTTGCCCTAGTTTAGAACTTTCTAAGCGCTTTTGCAGACGGATACGTTCCGGCACATCGGGTTCACCAGGACGAGGTAAAGTTAATTCTGCCCATTGCAGGCTGGAAAGGAGAGTTTGATCTAAACCGGGAATTGATGGTTGCCAATGGAAAATATTCTTATTGGCTGGGGGTTCTGTGGGGTTGAGATTGCGGGATTCTCGCCATTTTTCACTCAAAAGTAGTTGACAAACAATATCTTGTCTGATGCCTTTACCAGCGTAGGTAAAGTTGTGCAGCATAAAATCGTTGTGTGCTAGTTCTAGCAGGTTCTCTGGTAAATCTACCAATGCCATTTCGGTGGCACCAGCACCAATGTTAATTACCAGGGT
Organism: Calothrix sp. PCC 6303; assembly: GCF_000317435.1. Lineage (NCBI taxonomy): Bacteria > Bacillati > Cyanobacteriota > Cyanophyceae > Nostocales > Calotrichaceae > Calothrix > Calothrix sp. PCC 6303. Next base: position 5,305,736 of record NC_019751.1, on the reverse strand, counting down.
GTTACCCAATAAAGGATCTTCACTACTTCTAGCAGAACGCGCACCTTGACGATTAATAATTTTTAACTCTTCACCGTTAGCACCATCAAGCTCAGAAAGTAAACTAGCGATCGCTTCTTCGATGAAAAACACTTGTTGGGGGTGTTCGACTAATTTACTAATTAATAGGGCTTCGCGGACATTAAAGCGGTATTGCTCCAACCAACCGGATGGACAAGAGCAAATTACCCCAGCTAGGTTATCAATAATTTGCTGAAATTGATCTGGGGTTAAGCCGCTGGCAGATGCTGTTAAACCTAGGGTGGTACTATTGCGATCCGATTTTAAAGTTAGCAGCAATTTAGAAAGCGATCGCACCATCCAAACTAACGAGACAGTAGCAACTTCATTTGGTTGGAGTATTGGTGCTGTTTTTTGGTCAACTTTGCGATAGGGTAAGACTACGTTTAAATAGGGTTTCAGTTCGGCAGAAAATAGGCTGGGTTTGCTGGTATCTCCAACTTGGGTATTTTCGCTTGAGGAAGATGCGCTACTAGGTAGGTAAACCTCAGCAGGCAAACGGAACGAGCGCTTTGCCGCAACTTCCTGGTTAGGGGCTTCTACTGACCAAAATAGTGGATAAATTTCTGTTGTTGCCCGATTTAGTAATGTTGCCGAAATTCCGGTGGTACCTAAATCTAGCCCCAAATACCAAACTGACTTCAGGGTGCTAGGTGCAACTGGTGGGGGATTAGTTAAGCTAAAGTCTTCTAAGATTAACTGTGTATCAAGTGTATCCAGCGCATCCTCTTCTAAATCCTCAACAGATGGCTGGGTTTCCTCTAACTTTTGCTCCCCACTGAAATTACTTAAATCCTGCTCCAACTGCTCCAAATGTACATCATCGATATCAATATCCGGCATCCCAGCATCAATTTCTGCCGTTGCTTGGGACAATAAATCTTCCTCTGGGGAAGCTAAAATATAAGTTTCTGGGGAAGTTTCCGCTTCTATAATTGGTTCTAGGATTTCTGGAAGTAATTCTGCCAGGGATGTAATAATATCCTCACTATTAGCTGGTTCTAGTGGCTTAACAATGATTCTAGTGGGGGCGGCATCTGTTAACGCGATCGCATTCCAAGAATTTCCTATTTCTGCTGTATCTAATCCCGCTAAATCTTCTGCATTGGTACTTGGCTTTTGCTCCCAAGGATCTGGGAACGTTGCATCTTCGACAATACTAGGGTTATCTGAAAGGGTCTTTTCCTCTAAGATTTCAGAAGAAGCCTCGTTATTCACCAAGGTGTCTGTTTTAGCTATCGAATCAGCAACTACCTCACTAACAGCAATTTTAGCAGCAATATGAGCAACTTTTTGATCTTCACGAACTGCCAAATCCAACTGTTGTTCTAAAGTTGGTGTGGAAATCTCAGATATTTCTGTTTCGGGAACAATATCAGTGTCAAACAAACTTGCATACAATTTGTCTACTTCGTCGTTATTCTCTTGACTTAACTCTGTCAACAGTGCATCTAGATCTGACGTAATCCCTGAAGTTGATATATTTAAGTTGCTTTCTAAAGATTTCTCTACCGGGGTTGAGGTAGCCATTAATGACTTATCACTGTGATTTTGGTGGAGAATTTGCTGCCAATTCTGAATTAAACTTGTCAGCAATTCCTCTCCTTGCATTCCCTTATTGTGCATCCTCGCCAATGCTTCAGACAAAGAATCATGGTAAGTATGAATATTCCGCTGTAATGCCTCAAAAACTACATTCACACTGCCATCAAACGACCGCAATTTTTGATCCAACTCAGCTGCAAGACTTTTGATCTTTTCTAGTTCCTGCTGGGAAGGACTATCCCCAGAGACAATCGCTAAATCAGACTCCACAGGGGAAGTAATATATTGTTGTGGTAGTGGATTAGGTTGGGTTAGTTCAATTGTAGGGCTAATATTTCCCCCAACTCGATTCATCAATGCCTGTAAAAATTCAGAAATTACCTGTTCTTGGTTGGCTATTTGCTGCGCTAAAGAGTAATTATGTAATCGTTGTTGTTCTAAATGGCGAATCTCCTCCACAAGATTTTTTCTTTCTTGGAGTAATCCTTGGATTTCCATATGCAAAGGTTGCAGCACAGCAGCAAAATCAACACCTTCAGATGAGGGATGCGGCTGAGTCAACAATTGATTTTGAGATTCTTTTTCCGCTAAGTTGGTTAAAAAAGCCCGAATATTTTCTAAAATTCCTCTCTCTTCTTGTCCCTGATTCGATATTATCCTAGACAAGGGGTTGCCTTTGTTTGCTAACAAGCTATCAATATCAGCAATTAGTGTTTGAATTTCAGTTGCAGGAGGAGTCACTGTCATTTACCTAAGCTATAACTTTACAAAAACCTGGTTGTGGAACTGGTTACTTACAGGAGAATTAACGAGTCAGAAGTAAAAGGGCTGTTACTATGAGACTTTTAGATGAATGGTGCTGTACTTCATGTAATAAGTTATTTAATAATTTGGCTATGGGTTCCTAGCTTGAAAGGTTGATGCTGAATCAGTACTTAGTTAAGAAAGTTTAGCCTAACCAATCTAAAAATAGGGTACAGAGTAGAATATCATCCCCCGGAAATCTCAGCCGATTGACTCAAATAACGGTTCAAAATTGGACTGATAAAATCCCTGTTAGCCTTTAGACCTTAACTTTTAGCTATAGGTCTTAGAGTAAAGCTAACCGCACACACTATAAGTGAGACTTGCAATAAGGATATCTTGTTTTCTCAATTAGGGAAGCAAGAGAAGCAATATTTTCATCAGCGAAATAAGTTTTATCTAATTTTGTGATGTAATGTACATTTAGCTTGATCTTTGAAAATGTCTGTACTTTGATGTTTTAGGTTAAGTTTCCGGGGTCACAGGATCCTCGCAAGCTTTACGCTGAGAGAGTTTCTCACCTGTTGTTATGGATAACAGATCTAATTCAAAATTTTGCTATGGAAGATCGGTTGAACTCAGTCTCACCTGCCAATGCTATCCCCTGGATAATTTCAACTCCTTTTTTTCAAGGACTCCCAGAAACGGCAACCGAACTTGCCCTGAGCAATCTTGTTACCCGTTCTCATCCAGCTAATCAGGTAATTTTACTTGAAAATGATTGGGGCGGCTCACTATATTTTATTATCGAAGGCTGGGTCAAAATCCGTACTTATAATTTAGAAGGTAAAGAAGTAACACTAAATATTATTGGTAAGGGCGAATTATTTGGTGAAATGGCGGCGTTGGATGAAGTGCCTCGTTCAACCGATGTCATAACTTTGACAAATACGATTATTGCTAGTATTCCATCTCAAGATTTTGTCAATTTATTACACACTGAGCCAATGGCGGGTATGCGTTTGGCACAATTGATGGCGAGACGATTACGTCAAGTGAATCGTCGTTTGCGGTTGCGTGAATCTGATAGTCAGTCACGCGTGGCAGATGCTTTGATATTTTTAGCTGAAGGGCAAGGTAAAAAAGGCAATACGGGGACTGAAATTCCCAATTTGCCACATCGAGAGTTGAGTAGCTTGAGTGGATTGGCGCGGGAAACTGTCACCAGGGTTTTAACCAAGCTGGAGAAAAAAGGTTTGATTAAACGGGATCAAGATGTAGTTTGTATTCCCGATGTGTCGGCATTGGAACGGATGATAGTTTAGTTTAGATAAGGTTGGGATCGTTACATCTTACTTTGTTAGATTAATTACTATTGAAAATATGGGTATTTCATATACAACTTCTGATGAACCGGAAGACGAGAAAACAACTAAATCATCCACCACAGATTTACAAACACCCCATTTAAAGCCTGATGCACCACTAAGGATGGTGGAAACAGCTTTTTTGGCTAGTACTGCCAGTTTGATTTGGTTTATTAACTTTTATTTCCCTTTGGGTCCTGTGTTACGGGTGTTTTTTCCCGTTCCCATTGCTTTAGTATATTTACGCTGGGGAGTTAGGGCTGCGTGGATGTCGGCTGTTGTTTCCGGTTTGCTGTTAGCGGTATTGATGGGACCAATTCGCAGTCTTTTATTTGTGATGCCGTTTGGTTTTATGGGGGTGACGCTGGGTTCAACCTGGTATCGTCGTGTCCCTTGGCTGGTATCTATGAGTTTGGGGACGATACTGGGTACGGTGGGTGTGTTTTTTCGGGTTTGGTTGCTGTCAATCCTTGCTGGTGAAGACTTGTGGATTTATGTAATTAACCAAATGACGGATTTAATTGAGTGGGTATTTTTGAAGTTGGGAGTGTTGGCAAATCCCAGTTTATTGTGGATTCAGGTTGTAGCGATCGCGTTTATTATTTTTAACAATTTTATCTATTTATTTCTAGTCCATATCGCTGCATGGTTACTCCTAGATCGTTTGGGCAACCCAATTCCCCGTCCCCCGAAATGGGTACAGGTGATGATGGATTATGAGTGAAATCAGGGAGCAGGGGAAGGGGTAAGGGAGCAGGGGGCAGGGAGCAGGGGGAAGGGGAAGGGGGCAAAAATAGCGTTTGCTGGTATTTAGTATGAATAATGACCTAATTCGTGTTTATACCCAAGTATCTCAAGCTGAAGCATGGTTGAGGAAATATCAAGGGAAAAATCCAGTATTTGCTTGTATTTTTGGGTTTACGGAGACAGCATTAATACCGGGTATTTCTGCGGCTGGTTCCACTCCTGAAGCTCGGAAATACACAGCCTGTGCGGATGCGGAGTTTTTATATTTTGGTGTTGAGCATGAATTTAAGTATTATTTACCACCCTTGAATGCTGGGGCTTCTCCGGTATTTATCACCAGGGCAATTATAGAAGCACTAAATATTCCCATGTATTTATTTGATGCTGGCTCTTATGAGGAAGCAGGGAGCAGGGGGAAGGGAGCAGGGGAATATAGTCTTGGCTCTAATGGAGTAGCTGCGGTACCTATGATTGATTTGGGCGGGACTTCGGCTAAATGTCTGAGTTCTGGTATGGCGATGACAGTGGAGACGGTTCTGGGTTTATTTAGGCGGGGATTGGATTGGGGTGAAAAATTAGCTAACCAGAACCCTGATGCATATTTAGTTGTGGGTGAATGTGTTGTTGGTGGTACGACGACGGCTTTGGCGATTTTAACGGCTTTGGGAATTTCGGCTGCTGGAAAGGTAAATAGTAGTCATCCTGTTTGCAATCACCAACAAAAGTGGGAAGTTGTGGAGATGGGAATTGCTCGGATGCAAGCTAGGGGTATAGGGTTAGAGGGTGATCCCTTAGAAATTTTGGCGGCGTTAGGTGATCCCATGCAAGCGGTTGTGGCAGGAATGGCGATCGCATGTAGCCGCAAATGTGGAATTATGTTAGGTGGTGGAACACAAATGCTCGCTGTCTACGCTTTGATAAATGCGATCGCTAAATTCCACAACTTAGCTTGGCAACCGGAACAAATTGTCGTTGGTACCACCCGTTGGGTTGCTGAAGATCAAACTGGTGCTACGGTTGAATTGGCAAAGCTGTTAGAAGTTACCCCTCCTTTACTGGGTACTGGTTTAGATTTTACGCGATCGCGCTTCACGCAACTACAAGCTTATGAACAGGGTTTTGTCAAAGAAGGTGTTGGTGCTGGGGCGATTTCTATCGCCGCACACCTTAGTCACCAATGGCTACAGGATGATTTGTTAACCAATATTGAGTCATTGTTAGAGCGTTATTACACTCAGATTTCTATCGCAAATTAAATCATCAATAACACCATGTTCGGGCTTATCCAGCGATTTAATTATTTAGTAGCATCAGTTATTACAGTTACAGTCGGGATTTGACTCTTTACTGATAACTGTTCACTGTTAAATCGTAGAATTCATTCTTTTCAGCAATAATTGCTCTTCTAAAGCCGCAATCCGATTGTATGCGGCAGTCAATTGTGCTGTTAGTCTTTGAATTTGTATTTCTGGTGTTAATTGCTTTTCTCCCCCTTGGAAATTGCAATCAGAATAAACACCATCCGCAATGACATCCTTATGCTCTAAGTCTTGGCTTATACTGGTGCGTCTTTTTAATTGGTAGCTCATGATTTCACTCTGAATCAATAAAGTCTCACCTCCTTGGTTTGCTTCTTCGTTAGGCAACGACAAGGCTTGAGAAACTTTGCTGTCGAGTTGTTGAATAGCTTGGTAGAGAACTTCCAGCTTTTGACTCAAGATCGAGACTTGTTTTTGCAATGGTTCCATTTAAGACCCTCATGGGGTTGTTGTATTTATATGTTATGCAATCAATTGAAAACATTAAGCATACTTATGATTTTTTTAACTATTAGGATTTTTTGTTGAGATTCTACATGAAAATAATCTATTAGAAATATATCTAAATAATTAAGATTGTATTCACTTGCTAAATTCAGTAAATTATCCTGAAAATTAGCTTTAATCATGAATTTTTGCCACAATTTCTGGTTCTAACTCACTGATAAAAACAGTAGGACGTTTCACCTAGAATATCGACACAAAAAATGCTACGGTGAAGCACCTGTATAAAGTTTTTGCATCACATTACGGCGTAAATAAATAGACCATTATTTAACAAATATTTAGGCTTTAATTCCCATGCCTAGCGACGGCAGCATGTTTTGTGTCGGGAGGCACGTTTGCTTCCGTCGGATGAACCCGCAAACGTGCCTTGTTCAATCCCCGTCACAAAACATATTCATTACTCATTACTTATTTATTGCTTTCCCCCACTGCCTACTGCCTACTGCCTACTGCCTTCATTGCAATAACCAAAATCCGCTATATGTCATCCCAGAGTCATCTGGCTGAATTAGCAAGAAATGTAGTCCATGACTCTGTTGCTGACGAGATTGGTAATTTTTGGCAGCAATGGTAACTTCACTATCTTCAAAGGTGGCAATTACCCATCTATCTGCTAAACCTGCTTCTAGAATTAGACCGTCGGGTGCGCCGGCGATGTAGTTTAATGATACTGGCTGAACTTGCTTTAACCATCTGGCTATTTGCATCGATTGTCTGCCACCGTAAATAATGACACCAGGTATAGCTGTGGTTGATGCGATGCCCAGGTTGATTGGTTGGAGATAGTCAGGTATGTCCAGAATTGGGATTAAGCGATCGCTGAATTCATCCACGATACCACCAGCCGGGAAAGTTGCAAATTGCCACTTTTCACCCCAAAGTTTTTCGGGTAAAGGCATTGGTGGTAACTTTTCAACAGTAGTTGCATATTTCTCTGCTTGTAGCCATAGTTTTAATGCATCTGTTCGACGAGTTGCTTCCACTGAAATATTCAGATGACTAGCTGCTAGTTCCACCAAACTTAATGACTGAGGACGAAATACTTGAATTTTATCTGGCAATCTCTCATTACCAGCTAACTTAAATTGTGAAGTCAACCAAGTGGAATTAGCTTCCGATTGTGGACATGAAGCTTTATAGCGAAAGTCTCCATTTGCGTCACAAATAGACAAATTCCATATAATTTCGGTGGAGTTGCCGGAAAAACGATAGAAATCAACTTGCCAGATGAACATAATGCCAATTTACTTCAAAAAACTAATGTACATTTTAGATTTTAAATACATATACAAAACATACATTTAATAGGTTAAAAACTTTTTTTTGATGTAGCATTCACTTACTAAAAAAGGTTATTTTATTCTCATGTAACTGTATAAACAAAATAAATATTTCAAGAAATACTTATGATATACGGCATTTTTGGGAATAATATCCCTGTGAATAATTATGAATGCATGAAAATGAGTATGACTGACTTGTCAATTCAGATTCCCGATTACAAAATCAAAGAGCAGATTTATGGTAGCTTGAAAACTACTGTTTACCGAGGTATGCGTGAATATGATCAATTACCCGTAGTTCTGAAATTGATGAATCTGGAATATCCTAACTTCAGCGAGGTGATTCAGTTTCGTCATCAGTATACTATTGCCAAAAATCTGAATATTCCAGGCATTGTTAAGCCCTATACTTTAGAAGTATATGACAAAGGCTATATCATTGTCATGGAAGACTTTGGAGGTATTTCTCTAAATCAGTGGCAAAAACCAATATCTCTGAATGATTTTTTCAATTTTGCAATTCAAATTACAGAAATTCTTCAACAACTGCATCATCACAGAATTATTCATAAGGATATCAAACCTGCCAATATTATTGTTAATCCACAAACTCAAGAATTCAAATTAATTGACTTTAGTATTGCTTCACTACTACCAAGGGAAACTCAGCAACTACAAAATCCCAATATCCTTGAAGGTACACTGAGTTATATATCTCCTGAACAAACCGGAAGAATGAACCGGGGTATTGATTATCGGACTGATTTTTATAGTCTGGGTATTACATTTTATGAATTACTCACAGGCAATTTACCCTTTATGAGTAATGATCCAATGGAGTTGATTCATGCTCATATTGCAAAACTAGCTGTTAATCCTCATATTATCAATCCTGGTATTCCCCAAGCATTAGCGAATATTATTCAGAAGTTAATTGCCAAAAATGCTGAAAATCGCTACCAGAGCGCATCAGGGCTGAAATACGACTTAGAAACTTGCTTATTTCAGTATCAAAATACGGGTAAGATTACAAGCTTTGAATTAGGGTTGTATGACGTATGCGATCGCTTCTTAATTCCAGAGAAGCTATATGGACGAGAAAAGGAAATCGATACGATTTTAACAGCTTTTGAAAGAGTTAGTAGCGGCGAAACAGAGATGCTATTGGTAGCAGGGTTTTCCGGAATTGGTAAAACTGCTGTTGTGAATGAAGTTCATAAACCTATTGTCAAGCAAAAAGGATATTTCATTAAAGGTAAATATGACCAATTTCAGAGAAATATCCCTTTCTTTGCATTTGTTCAAGCTTTCCGTAGTTTGATTAAACAGTTATTAGGTGAAAGTGATATTCAACTAAAACGCTGGAAAACGGAGATTCTTCAAGCTGTAGGAGAAAATGGACAAATATTAATTGATGTAATTCCTGAATTAGAAAAAATTATTGGTAAACAACCCACATCTATGCAGTTGTCGGGTAACGCTGCTCAAAATCAGTTCAATTTACTATTTCAAAAATTTGTTCGGATTTTTAGTACTATTGAACACCCTTTAGTTATATTTTTAGATGATTTACAATGGGCAGATTCAGCATCTTTAAAATTACTAAAAATACTTGTGGAAGATATAGATTATTTATTAGTAATTGGTGCATACCGCGACCATGAAGTTTCTCCAACACATCCATTTATTGCCACAATTGATGATATTTATAAAACTGAAAAAATAGTGACGACAATTACTATCCAAGGTTTAAATACAGAGCATATAAATCAGTTAATTGTTGACACGATAAAATGCGAACCTGCTGCCGCTGGCTTATTGAGTAACCTAGTTTATCAAAAAACAAAGGGTAATCCATTTTTTGCCACACAGTTTCTCAAGTCTTTGTATGAAGATGGAAATATTTACTTAGAATTAGGAACCTGGCAATGTAACCTTGCTGAGGTAAAAAAATTAGCATTAACAGATGATGTAGTTGAATTCATGGCACTTCAACTACAGAAGTTACCAACGCCAACACAAAATGTCCTCAAATTAGCTGCCTGTATTGGCGCTCAATTCGATTTAGATACTTTAGCCCTTGTTAGTCAAAAATCTCCAGAAGATACTGCCACTGATTTATGGAAGGCTCTACAGGAAGGTTTGGTAATTCCCACTAATGATATTTATAAATTTTTTAGTAGTCTAGAAAACTTGGCTATGATTCCAAGTCAAGAAATTGATTTTAATCCAACTTATAAATTTTTACATGATCGAATTCAACAAGCTGCTTATTATTTAATCCCTGAAGCGGAAAAACTGATAACACATCTAAATATTGGTCAATTACTTTTGAGTAAAATTGATTTGATTGAGGATAAATTGTTTGATATAGTTAATCATCTTAATTTAGCAGTATCCTTAATTGTCGAAACAGATCGAAAGCTAGAATTGACTCGGCTTAACTTATCTGCGGCTAGGAAAGCAAAAGCATCTACAGCATATGCCAGTGCAGCGAATTATTTAAATTGCGGAATCAAAACTCTGCCAAAAAATTCCTGGGAAAGTCAATATGAATTAACCTTGGAACTATACCAAAATGCAGCAGAAATATTTTATTTATGTGGTAATTTTCAGGAATCAGATAAATTTATTCAAGTAGTTATTCAAAAAACTAGTTCAATTATAGAGCAAGTTAAGTCCTATGAGATTCAAATTCAATCTTATCTAGCTCAAAATAGACTTGAAGAAGCACTTAATATATCACTTTCGGTACTCAAATTATTAGATTTTAAGATTCCTAATAATCCCAATAAGGTTCAAACATTATTCTGTTTAGGTAAAACTAAATTGAGATTGATGGGTAAATCTCCACAGGTTCTTGCCAACTTACCAGATATGGATGATCCTAAACAACTGGCAATTATGAGAATTCTTACCAGTTCCCTATCAGCAGCATATATTAGTCGTCCGGAATTATTACCGCTGATTGTATTGAATATGGTTAATATTTCAATTACATATGGCAATTCATATCTATCATCTTTTGGGTATGCTTGGTATGGATTAATCCTTTGTGGTGTTTTGCAAGATATTAAAAATGGTTATCAATTTGGTAGGTTATCTTTAAAACTTCAGGAAAAATTTAATCATCCGGCAACCAAAACCAAGAATATATTTATGGTTTACACCTTTATTGAACATTGGTGTCAACCAGTTCAAAAAAATATTGATTTATTATTAGAATCATATCAACATGGAATTGAGTGGGGAGATTTAGAATACTCATCTTGGACAGCAGGAACAATCGTATTTAATCAGTTTTTTGGTGGCAAAGAATTATCTGATTTGGAACAACAGGCTAAATTTTATAATGCCAGTGTAGGACATTTTAAACAAAACAATGCACTCACTTATATTAAAATTTTCTATCAAGCTATCTTGAATTTGCAACAAGACTCTCCAGAACCATATCGACTAAAAGGAGTTATTTATGACCAAGATTTGCAAGTTCCTATTCAAATAGAATCAAAGGATGAATCTGGTTTGTTCTTCCTTTACTCTACTCAGGTATTTTTATGCTACTTATTTGGTGAATATAGGAATGCAATTGATAGTGAGAAATTAGGTAAGAAATATTTACCATCTGGTGCGGGGTTATTCCCAACAATTCAATTTTATTTTTATCCTTCATTGGCAGAATTAGCTTTATATGAAACCTGTTCAAAAGAAGAACAAAAACAATTTTTTACAGAAGTTAAAACTAGACAAAAGCAACTGAAAAAGTGGGCAGATCATTCTCCAAATAATTGTTTGCATAAGTGGTATTTGGTAGAAGCAGAGAGGTATAGAATTCTGGGTAAAAAAGAACAAGCGATCGCATGTTACGATCAAGCCACTAATTTAGCCAAACAACACCAGTTTAACCACGAAGAAGCCCTTGCCCAGGAACTTACTGCCAAATTTTATTTAGCATGGGGTAAGGAAAAAGTTGCTCAATCCTACATGCTAGATGCTTATTCTGCTTACAGTCTTTGGGGTTCCCAAGCTAAGATTAGAGACTTAGAAAAGCATTATCCTCAACTTTTGGCTCCGGTTTTACAACAACAATCTTTGATGTTGAGGGAAATTATTCCCAATCAAATCTACCATACCAACAGTAAAACTATATCTGCAAAATTAGGTCAAAAATTAGATTTGGCAACCGTAGTTAAAGCCTATCAAAGTCTCTCCAGTGAAATTGAACAAGAGAAATTACTCTCTACTTTGCTACTGGTGATGATTGAAAATGCAGGTGCTGATAAATGTGTACTGGTATTACCAAAAGATCAAGAGTGGGTAATTGAGGCAATTTCGCAGCTTGAAAAACCCACCATTTTAATGCAGTCAATTTCTTTAAACATAGGTGAAAATTTACCAATCTCGTTGGTTAATACCGTCAAAAATACCCTAAAAGCAATAGTAATTGAAGACGCTACAAGGGATCAATCATTAGCTGTCGATCCTTATATTATCAGTCAAAAATCTCAAAGCATCTTGTGTATGCCAATTTTAAATCAAGGTAAATTAATTGGCATTTTATATCTAGAGAATAGTCTCACGGCTGGAGTATTTACAAGCGATCGGCTAGAATTAATGAATCTTCTTTGTGCCCAAGCTGCAATAGTCTTGGAAAATGCCAAACTATATCAAGCTTTACAACAGGTTGAAATTGAACTCCGCAAGCAAACACAACAGCTAGAAAAAGCCTTACAAACTCAGCAACGCATAACAGCAACTTTAGAATCACAAAGAGAAGCAAGTTTTGATGGGATTTTAATAGTTGATGAAAATAGGAAAATCGTCTTCCACAATCAACTTTTTAGGGAGATTTTCCAAGTCCCAGATAAGATAATGCATACCTTTGATGATCACCAACTTTTACAGTATGTTATGGCACAAGCTGAAAACCCTGTAGCTTTTGTCACCAAAATTGAATATTTGTACCAAAACCCGGATTTGACAAGTCATGACGAGATAGCTTTAAAAGAAGGACGTACATTAGAGCGACGTTCTATGGGAGTGCGAACGACTTACGTCGGGGAAGCTTCGCCTGAAGGAAAAAACTATGGTAGAATCTGGTATTTCCGCGATATTAGCGAAGCAAAGCGCGACGAAGTTATTCGCAAAGAAACAGAAGTACTGCTGAAAAAACAAGCTGATGAATTACTTCAAGCTTTTCGAGAACTTCAACAAGCACAGGTACAACTAATTCAAAGTGAAAAAATGTCAGCATTGGGCAATCTTGTTGCAGGTATTGCCCATGAAATTAATAACCCAGTAGGTTTTTTGAGTGGTAACATTCAACCAGCTTTGGAATATATTCAAGATATATTTTCCTTAGTAGATTTATATCAGCAAAAGTATTCGGACTCTGATCCTGAAATTCAAGATAAAATTGAGGAAATTGATCTAGACTTTGTTCGTACTGATTTACCCAACATTATTAACTCCATGTACGAAGGTATCAGGAGAATTCAGGGAATAAGTACCAGTTTACGCACATTTTCCCGCGCTGATTGCGAACATCCAGTGGCTTATGATATTCATGATGGGATTGAAAGTACTATTTTAATCCTCAAACATCGTCTCAAGGCAAATGAATATCGACCAGAAATTCAAGTTATTTGTGAATATGGTGAATTACCGCAGATTAAATGCTTCGCTGGGCAATTGAATCAAGTATTTATGAACATTTTAGCAAACGCAATTGATGCTCTAGAAGAGTCCAACGGTGAGCGTAGTTTTGCAGATATTACTCACGAGCCTAACTATATTCACATTACAACAGCAATTAGTGAAGACTTTGAACAGGTAATGATCAATATTAAGGATAACGGTAAGGGAATGACACAAGAAGTGAAAGAACACATCTTTGAACATCTTTACACCACTAAAGGCGTTGGTAAAGGGACTGGATTGGGTTTAGCGATCGCATATCAAATTATTACCGAAAAACATGGTGGAACTATTGATGTGAAAACATCTCTGGGTGTGGGGACTGAGTTTACCATCGTGATTCCGATTCAGGCAAGTGTTAAAGAAGATTTTTAACGCAAAGTTACGCAGAGAGTAGCGCAGAGGAACGCAGAGTGTTTTTGAGGGATGGTTGGTTTCGTGTTTAAAGGGGTGTTATTGTTAGGGTGGAAGCTTTTATTGTGTTTTAGGGTTTGGTGTTATGCCGAAGCGCCTTCTTGTGGTTGAATCCCCTGGCAAAGTGAAGAAACTAAGCCAAATTTTGGGGAATGACTGGATTGTGCGGGCAAGTTGTGGACATATTCGGGAACTCAGTAATGATGGTGAGGATTCGCTGGGTTTTACCATGGATGGGGAAACTGTAAAATGTCGCTATATTCCTCGTGATCAACAAGCAAAGGAAAGAATTCAACAACTGAAGAATGCTGTGAGGCAGGTGAGTGAGGTTGTTTTAGCTACTGATCCGGATCGGGAAGGGGAAACAATTGCTTGGCATTTGCAGGAAGCTTTGGGTTTGAAAGCGCCGCAACGAGTGGTTTATACTGAGATAACTGACGCTGCCGTGCGGAATGCGATCGCACATCCCAGAAAATTGGATTTAGATTTGATTGGTGCTGGGTTATGTCGGGATTGTTTGGATAAGTTGGTTGGTTATAAGGGGAGTCCGTTGGTTTGGGCTTTGAATAATGGGGCTAAAAGTGTCGGACGTGTTCAGAGTGCCACCCTCCATCTAATTTGCCAGCGGGAACGGGAAATTTTGAAGTTTGTCCCCCAAGACTATTGGAGTGTCTGGGTGGACTACGCAGAGGGGTTTAGAGCCTTCTATCAGAGGATGCTAAATTCTGCCCAGGGTTCCCAGGAAGGAGATGGGGAAATTCACGATGATGCAGTCACCAAGAAAGTAGATGTGGCAGAATCAACCCGTGTACTTTCGGCAGCAGAAGCAGATAAATTGGTGGAAATTGCCAAAGCAAATCCCCACAAAATCATTCAATATGAGGGGAAAATCAGCAGTCGTCAACCTCCCCCAGCTTTTATTACTTCCACCCTTCAACAAGCTGCGGGTTCGCGGTTAAAGTTGGCTCCAGAGAAGACTATGCAGGTAGCACAGAAACTCTATGAGGCTGGTTTAATTACTTATATGCGGACAGATTCGGTGATGTTGAGTCCGGAGTTCTGTGATAGCGCTCGCAAGTGGTTGACAGAAAATGACCCGGAAAATGTCCCCCAAAAACTGGCGACACATCGCAGTAGTAAAACTGCTCAAGAAGCACATGAAGCAATTCGTCCCACAGATGTATTTCGTCCCTCCGCACAGTTGAGATTGGAATTAACTGGCGATGAATTCGACTTATATGTGATGATCTGGAAAAGAGCGATCGCATCCCAATGTCGTCCCGCACAACTCCGTAAAACTGTAGTAGTTATTCAATCGGGGGAAGTTCTCTGGCAAGCGAGAGGGCAAGTGGTGGAATTTTATGGGTATGCTAAATATTGGGCAAACATCAGCAAAGATACGATTTTACCGACTCTACACCAGGGACAGATTCTCACCTTAGTTGATGCCGGACATGAGAAAAAACAAACCCAACCACCCCCACGTTACAGCGAACCCAAATTAGTCCAGTTGATGGAACGCAAAGGAATTGGTCGTCCTAGTACCTATTCTCCCACCATTGCAACATTAAAAAAACGGGATTATGTGCAGTTAGTTAAGGAAAGCTTACAACCCACAACCCTGGGGATGGAAGTTGATGACTTTTTAGGCAAAGCATTACCCGACTTACTGGAAACCGAATTCACAGCAAACATGGAACAATCCTTAGACGCGATCGCATCCGGGAAACAACCCTGGCAAAAGTATCTCACCAATTGGCACCAAAGTTACTTTGCCCCAGCTTTAGCTAAAGCTAAAACTATTCCCATTACTGCATCTAGCATTCCCAAGTCTAATTTTACGGCACAGCGCAACTATGACAAATCCCGGACTCGCTGTCCCCAATGTCAAAATCACCTCGCCAAAATTCCCAGCACAAAGGTGAAAAAGAAGTACTTTCTCAAATGTGTCAGCGGTTGCGATAATGTGGTTCTATTTTGGAATGAATATAACAAAACCTGGCAAGCACCCAAAAGTCAAAGTAGTGCAACAACTAACCAAGCAGAAGTTAAAACACCAATAAATAATTCTGAGTCTCAGCCACCAGCAACCAAAAAAGTCAGAAAAACTGCAAAATCGGCAAAATCAAATACCAAAGATTTCACACATCCCTGTCCAGTTTGTCAGCAACCTTTGGAAGAATATGCATACACCAAAGATGGACAAGATAAAACCATGCTGCGCTGTTCAGATCCCAAATCTCGCAGTGATAGCAAACATAAGGAAGCAGTTTATTTTACGACTCAAAAAGGTTGGTGGAGTCCCAAGTTTGGCGAATTGAAGACGACAAAAGGTAAGTAAGAACTTATTAGAAATACGGTGATTGCTGATAAATAAAATACATATATTGGCAAGTTTAGTTTCTAAACCTCATTCATCATGAAAAGTGGAGTTTTGTCATTGCGTAGACGTGGAAACAAAGCAAACATGATTCAAAACCAAAATTTACCCTCCTCGTAAGGTGAAGTTGAGCGAATTTGGAAAACGCGAACTTACAGCAATTTTCCGGCAAATAGACCACACGTAGAGACGTTCCGGTGGAACGTCTAGATAAGGTTTTGGTATTAATGTGTGATTCCAATAGATTAAAATTATACGCAAGAGGAGGATGCGATTCGTCAGGAATTTTTGGAGAGTCAGGGGTTGTGGGTGATTAGATTCCGGAATCAAGAGGTTTTGGGGAATATTGATGGGGCGGTGAAAGAGATTGCGCGTTAGTTGGAACCCCACCCCGCTTGCGGGGTGGGCTATAGTTCTAATCCCCTAGCAGTGTCTCCTATTTCTCCAGCTAAATAAGCCATGTTGTTGAGCGTGGCAGCTTTCCCTTCCACATCGTTGATGGATTCTCTGATTTGCAACGATTGGTTATAAAGCGCGATCGCATCTTCAATTTCTCCCTGTTGTGCTTTTAATCCTGCAAGTTGGTGGAGGGTAGTTGCTTTCCCTTGCACATCATTGATGGAATCTGTGATTTGTAAGGATTGGTTGTAAAGTGCGATCGCATCTTCAATTTCTCCCTGTTGTGCTTTTAAACCTGCAAGTTGGTGGAGGGTAGCAGCTTTCCCTTGCACATCGTTGATGGATTCTTTGATTTGTAAGGATTGGTCGTAAAGTGCGATCGCATCTTCAATTTCTCCCTGTTGTGCTTTTAATCCTGCGATTTCGTGGAGGGTAGTAGCTTTCCCTTTCACATTGTTGATGGATTCTTTGATTTGTAAGGATTGGTTGTAAAGTGCGATCGCATCTTCAATTTCTCCCTGGGTTGCTTTTAATCCTGCAAGTGCGTGCAGTGTGGCAGCTTTCCCTTGGACATCATTGATGGATTCTGTGATTTGTAAGGATTGGTTGTAAAGTGCGATCGCTCCTTCAATATCTCCCTGGGTTGCTTTTAATCCTGCGATTGCGTGGAGGGTTGCGGCTTTTCCTCCCACATTGTTGATGGATTCATAGATTTGCAGGGATTGGTTGTAAAGCACGAACGCTCCTTCAATATCTCCCTGTTGCACTTTTAAACTAGCCATGTTGTGCAGGATTATGGCTTTTTTTATTAAATTATCCTCTGGGCTAAGTTCTAAGGCTGTTTGATAATGATTCATCGCATTCTCAACTAAACCTAAAGTATCTTCTGCTCTGGCAATAGTGGCTAAAATACGGTAATCTGACCCTAGTTGGAGAATTTCTCGACACAATTCCTCTGCTTCTACATAGCGATTATGACTCACCCAGCTATTCCCTATCTCATCCCCGACGGTGACGGCAATTTCTTTCTCTTCTGCCAACACCGCTAACCTGACGATTTCCCGCGATTGTTCTTCGTTGTAGGTATCTCCCGAATCTTCCCACCAGGTTTTATAAATACTCTGGGTTGCGGCTTTTTTGGTGCTTTGCCATTCCTCTGCTGTCAACACAGTTTGCAACAACGGCTCTAAAACCGTCGTCACGCGATATTCTGGCTGCTGTGTCGCGTAAACCGTGGCAGATTCCACGAGACTGAGACTGATTAACCGTCCCAACCAATTATTATGTAGAGACGCGAAATTTCGCGTCTCTTGCATGGAATTTTCGGAAAACGCCAAATCTTGCTGTAACGTGGGATTTTCGTTGGATGGGGGGTTTGGTCGATGAGACGCGATGTATCGCGTCTCTACATTTTGGATAATTGCGGATGTGACTGGTAATCGAAATACGCTCAACCGCGCTAAAAATTCCCTTTCCTCATCCTCCAACCCAGCCAAAAGCGTCTCAGCCAAAATATTCTCGCGAAATTCCTGCTGTTTCCCTTCCAATTTCACCAATAACTCATCCCCGGAAATATTTCCCAAAATTCCCGGTTGCCGCAATATATCCACCAACCACTTCAATAACCTCGGATTTCCGTCGGCAATTTTAATTATCCGATTTTTCTGTACCTGTTCCCTAACTCCCTCATCAAATTCACGATAAATCTTATCAATATCACTTTCACCCATCCCCGCTAATCTTTCCAAATGCAGATTATGCGCTGGTAAAGTCTCTTTTTCCAAATATCGACAAGTCACAATCAAGCGACTCTCTGCCTGATTTTCTGCCAAAGCCGCACAAATCGCCTCTAAAACCCGGTAAGCTTCCGTCGTCATCCGCAAACTACCATCTTTCACATTCGTTTTGGGAATATTCTGCTCGAAGTCATCCAAAACCAATAATAACGGCTTGTCTAATTCCTGCTCAATATGTTCAAAAAAGTTCTGTAATCGTCCTTGTAAACTCATTCCCGGCTCATTCAAAAGTGCCGGAACACCAGCAAATCGCTGATATTTACTCGCCAATTTCCCAATTAAACCTACCTCATCAACCACACCAACTAACACAACCCGCTCAAAATTCTCCCGTTGTGCTTGTACCCTTGTACATAACCTTGCTGCCAAAGAACTTTTACCCAATCCCCCCATCCCGGCAATAAATACCCCAGTCTCGTCGCTGGTTTCCCGCAATGCTCTTAAACACCTTTGTAAAGCGCGTCTACGTCCAACAAATTCCCCACGACTGGCAACTTTGACAATATTATTCTCATCCAAAAATTCCGATTCGGAAGCTGTAAATTTCAGCTTTTCCCGTTTCTTGGTAAACAACGATGTCACCAAACCGCCAATTTCCCGCGTATCGCGATAAACCCGCAGTAAATGCCCATCAGAACATTCCTGTGCGAGCATTTCCTGGTGTGCGGCAATTATCGCTTCCTCTATCGTCGCACCAGTTGCCAAAGCTTGATAAATCGCAGTTGCGGCAATAATACCCGTTGTATCATAAACCGGACGCGCCCAACCTAATACTACCGCAGCACCTTGTTTTACCAAAGCCTGTGCCATCGACGGAACAGTTCCCCCATCTGCCAATTGTCCGGTATGACATCCCGACAGGAAAATTACCCTGGGAAACTTTCTAGAATTACCTTTAACAAATGCTTTGCCCAAATCTTCCGCAGTCGTAAATACAACCTTGCCCAAATCATCCTCGGTAATAAAACAAGGTGTATTATCTTTGATTTTCTTACCTTTGGGTAGTAACTTTCCAAAAGCTTTTTCCGTATAAATCACCCCATGCCCAGTGAGATGAAATACATCAAAATAATCTTCAGGATACGATCGCACCAAGTTTTCCAATTCCTCAACAGAACCGCTTTCTTCCACCACCAAAGTCAGAGGTTGGTCTTTTGTCGCTTTGAGAATATTCGTCTCTTCCTGCTCAAAACCCAAAAGTGCAACACCAGGATGTTCTGGGGAAGTTGCCATAAACAACAACCGCAACGGACGATTTTGTGTTGCTAAAAAACTATTGTTGTTTCTAACAAGCGATCGCACGGGCAAAACACTGGCTTCTATCAGTAAGAACCGCGAACCATCGTGTAATAATTCCCAAGGTAAATGTGCCAACCCTAATGCCACTTTCTGAGTTTGTGGGTTTAATCCCTCTGCTTCACTAGTCTGAATTAAATCGAGATAAATTAGAGCTTGACTATCACTCTCCAAACCCCGACGCAACCAACCTTCCTTCCCATCGAACCATTGATACAATTCCCGTCCGATTTTCTTTAACTCTGCGGGTGCATCGAAATCTTTGGTATAATACTTTGCTTCACACAAATCAATCAACGTCCCTAGGGCTTCCGTATCCAAGCGACGATTACCGTAATTACAGCGCAGTTCAAAGGTTTGGTTTTGGCTTAGGGCAAAGGTGAAGGCTATGGACATAACATCAGCAAGTATATATCTAAGTCATCTTCACCGTATTATCACTTATTTCCGGAAAATGACTACTGTTTGAGCGATTCTCAAGGAATTTCAACTACAAAATTTTGATTCTGAACCTCGTCCGTCATGAAAAGTGGAGTTTTGTCATTGCGACGTTCTGCGTCTGAAAAAACCTCTATTCAAGATAAAGAAAAAAGACAAACAGAATCAGGTTGTTTCAAAAATATTTGATTTTTTGTTTGATTAAGGGTAAATAGACCACACGTAGAGACGTTCCGGTGGAACGTCTAGACAAGGTTTTGGTGTTTATGTGTGGTTCAAATAGATTAAAATTGCTGTAAGACTAAACTGTGCCAAGCTTTATGATATTTCTGAGACTTGCTAGCATAGCCTGAAAACTGGAATAGCGATCCAAATACACTAAATTTGTGTTAGCATTCACCTTAATCTCGGTTCTAGTGAGTATCATCCACTAGAGGTAACGGGGAAAGTCCGGTGTAAGTCCGGCGCTGTCCCGCAGCTGTAATCAAGGAAAAAAAGAAAAATATTAACCTTGTCAGTCAGAATGCCCGCCGATAAGTCAAAACAACCCAGCTAAATCTACGAGGTATAGATGAGCGCACATACAATTTTTGTTTGTACCACTTGTGCTAGTAAGTGGGAAAATGGTAATCGTGTCGGTGAAAGTGGTGGCGAAAAGCTGCTCAAACGCTTACAAGCAGATTATTTAAATCGTGAATCCAGCGCAGAATTCGTCATCCAAGCAGTGGAATGTATGAGTGCTTGTAGCCGTTCTTGTGTAGTTTCATTTGCTGCTCCTGGTAAAAATACGTATCTTTTCGGTGATATTTCCCCTGAATTAACTCCCGCAGAAGTTGATGGAGTATTTAGTTGTGCGACTAAATATTACCTACATCCAGAGGGTTTACTACCTTGGTCAGAACGTCCTGAGCCACTGAAAAAAGGTATCTTAGCAAGAATTCCATCAGTTTCAATTCCTCTCGAAGCTAATAATATTCAATTGGAACTGTGTAATTAATTACTTAGATTGAGTTGAGAAATCAAGCAACTTGATCTGAAACAGCTAAGAAGGTTCACACCTAGTTTATACAGACATGTTGGGGTGAATTGTTAGGGAGTCGGTAACGGCATGACCCAATATTTATGTAATAATGATTATCGTTATTTGTTGGCATCACCAATATTTGGTACTGTTTATTTCCTCCAAAGGAGAGTAATTGAATTGCCAAAAGAATTGAACTTTACCAATTTTTTGCTAATTGGTTATACAGCTTGGAAAGGTTTTTCTCAGCTAGGACGTGGGGCAGTTTTTTGCCATATTAGAAAAGTCGATTTACCCCGCATTCCTTTTTCTATTATCCGTGGGAAATATCACTGTGCAGATGAAATAGTCAGCACTCACTTTCTAGTGCAAACAGATCTCAAAGCTTATTTACATGAGTGGATGGTAGCATCAGAAACTATCGACCATATCTTAGAAGCAGTTGATACTTACAAACCTCAACAAGATGTGATTATCTTAGTTAAAGATGGTTCACAAATTGAAGTCAATATTTTACAAAACCCCCTCATGACACCATTAGAATGCTATCAGCAAGTACGCCAGCAATGGCATGAATTTTCTAGCTACGTAGAGTAAATAATTATACGCAAAGTATCAGTAGTCAAAAAATTAGAAATGTGTTACACATAGTTAATTTCAGGAACTAGACAAAAAAGATTCTCGTCACGTCGGTTAGAATCAATTCGCAATGCTAATCCTTGTACTGTTAGGAGATCTGAGTGAAACAAATATTCTCAAACTTGACAAAAAAACCTCTAGCATTTATATCTCTAGGTTCATTGTTAATGAGTGGAAAGATAGCTGTAGCTAGTGAGACAGTTAAGAATGTACAACCTGTAGAACGTCCAGATGCAACTGTCACACCAGTATCGGCAGAAAGTCAAAAAGCCTGTGTAAAACATACAAAACTCGGTAAGTTTTTCTGTGCTAACGCATCCCAATTATCTCACTTAAAGAAGGGTAATGTAGAAATCGATGCGGCTGATATGAATAATGAAAGTGCGCTGCTTGGTGTTACTGATGAAGAGAGTGATGCTGCTGTAGCAATGTTTGGTTGTGATTGTGTCGCTTCGATTAACTGTATACGTCGTCTGCGGAATAGCTTACCTTAGAAGATATTTTACTGAGTAATTTTGGGCTAATTAAAGATATAGGGTGTAACTAATTAAAGTATATATTGTAGGATATAAGGGTAGTAAACAAAGAGTTAAAAGTATAACTTAGTTTATTTACCTGTTGAACTATATCCTACATTTTGATTCCGACAAAATAAAATAACGCTCACTCAAAAGCAATTATTGTATTTTCTCAATCATAACTATATCCAAATTCTATGAATCGTCGTAAATTTCTGAATTTGTTCAGTATTAGCTTGTTTATCAATTTGTTCCCTATATTCGTTGCTGCAAGTTATGCAGCTAAACCCCAATCAAAAAAGAAGCCAACAAAATCTACAAATTGGATTTCCATCGGGACTGTTGCAGAATTAGATAAAGCAGGTCAATTATTCAAAGCTAAATCATCTTTGGGTGCGGTTTTAGTCGTTGGAACATCTAAAAGCAAAAATTTGATTGCGGTGAATCCAACTTGTACACACCTTGGTTGCAAAGTTGATTGGGAAGCAGAAGAAAAGATATTTTTATGCCCCTGTCATGCTTCCGAATTTACCACGACTGGAAAGGTTCAAAATGGACCAGCAACTAAACCATTGCCAACTTATAAAACCAAGATAGAAGGTAATAAGGTAATGGTGGGAGTTTGATGTCATGATTTTCCTAAATATCAACCATGCGTTGTTTACCACCCTAGGTATCGCATAATCCAACTAAAGCTAAATTTACTTAATCAGCACTGATTATTTGGGTTTTATATTATACATGTTTAATTTTGTCTTTAATAATAAGATAGAATTATTAAAAAATATTAAGGCTTAATTTTCATGAGTTGGTTGTTTCCTGCCCTAGGATTTATCATTGCATTATTAATACTGGGAATTGTAGTTTATTTATCCACATCTCGTCGTTACGAATCATCCAATACAGTCGCTAATTCCTACGACGAATGGACAGAAGACGGCATTTTAGAATTTTATTGGGGTGAACATATCCACTTAGGTCATTATGGTTCACCTCCACAACAAAAAGATTTTCTTGCCGCAAAATCTGACTTTGTACATGAAATGGTGCGTTGGGGTGGTTTGGATAAATTACCCCCCGGTACAACCGTTTTAGATGTTGGTTGTGGAATTGGGGGTAGTAGTCGAATTTTGGCGAGGGATTACGGGTTTGCTGTAACAGGTATCACCATTAGTCCCCAACAGGTTAAACGCGCTCAGGAATTGACTCCCCAAGGAGTTAGCGCTCAGTTTCAGGTAGATGATGCCATGGCACTTTCTTTCCCTGATGGCAGTTTTGATGTAGTTTGGTCGATTGAAGCTGGTCCCCACATGCCAGATAAAGCTGTTTTCGCCAAAGAACTGATGCGGGTCTTAAAGCCTGATGGATTGCTGGTTGTGGCTGATTGGAATCAAAGAGATGATCGCCAAATTCCTTTGAATTT
The DNA here is from genome assembly GCF_000317435.1 of Calothrix sp. PCC 6303. NCBI lineage: Bacteria > Bacillati > Cyanobacteriota > Cyanophyceae > Nostocales > Calotrichaceae > Calothrix > Calothrix sp. PCC 6303. The sequence continues at coordinate 5,282,143 of NC_019751.1, read as the reverse complement.
TTGGGAAAAACCTGTGATGCAACAATTGTTGGATCAGTGGTCTCATCCTGCTTTTGCCAGTATTGAAGGTTTTTCTGAGCTTTTGGAAGAAACAGGATTAGTAAAGGGGAAAACAATTACAGCAGACTGGACAGAAGAAACACTTCCCTCATGGCTTGATTCTATTTGGCAGGGAATAGCTAGACCTAGTGGTTTAGTACGTTTCGGTGCATCTGGTTTCATTAAATCTTTGCGAGAAGTCCCGACCCTCATTTTGATGCGGTTAGCATTTGGTGCAGGTCTTTGCCGTTTTGGAATGTTCCGTGCTGTACGTGGATTTTCTGGTAAATAATTTGTCATGCATAAAGTCTGATTATTCTCCCAGCTTTATAATCTACACAAAGAAGAATCATCAAAAGTGGATAGAGGTGAGAGAATGTTTTTATTGGTACATCAAAAATTAAAAACTTGGTAGCTGTTAACGGATTTGAGGAAATTCCTTTTCCTCCTCTAAGTAAAGGCAAAGTATTGATATATATCCTTAATTAAGTCTCCAATCCTATTCACTAATCATAAAACTAAATGCAAAAATCAAAGTCTATTCAAGTTCCTAAACCGACTCGCTACCAAAATGCAGCGATAGATTACTATACAGGACTCACGGGTTCTTACTACCTCCACTATGGGTATTGGGAACCACTACCTTCTGTTGGAGAGGAATTGACTCTGACTAGGATGCGTGTAGCTCAAGAAGCTTACGCAGCTAAGGTTATGAGCGCTATTCCCCAGGGGATAAAAACTATACTTGATGTGGGTTGTGGGATTGGTGGTAATGCAATATACCTGACTGAAAGAGGTTTCCAAGTTGAAGGATTAGCACCTGATGCACTTCAAGAAGAAAGGTTTATTAAGAATACAAACGGTCAAGTACCTTTTTACTTAACCAGATTTGAAGATTTTCAACAAAACAAATCCTACGACTTAGTTCTGTTTAGTGAAAGCAGCCAATATATAGCTGTTGATGATTTGGCTCAAGGTGCGGCTCGTTTACTGGGTAGTGGGGGCTACCTATTAATTGCCGATATGATGCGGCTTGATGGTGATTATAAAGAAGGTATTTTCTCAAATTGTCATGTTGTTAGCGAACTCAAATTAGCTTTGGAAAAGGCTGGATTTGAATTAGTTAAAGATGAAGATATTTCTAAATCTATTGCACCAACTATAGATTTGTGTATTGATGTTTTCCAGACTTTTGGACTGACAACGATGAAATATATTGCTGAATTGGTAGCTATTGCTGTTCCACCATTACATGCGATTGGAAGTTGGGCATTTAAACGCTGGTTGGATAAACCAATTGTTGAGGGATTGGCAGCACGAGCTATTTTTGAAAAACATCTTTGTTATAAAATTCAGCTTTGGAGATTTGTCGGTGATTGAGCAAGATATAGCGGTTTTGCTGGAGTCGAACTCCGGTGAAACCAATTGATATTTTTTTAATTAAATTTAGTGATTTTAGTGAAACTTGGCAGTGTAGTTTGTGGTATACATAGGTAAGTAATGATTTTTATAATGGGAACTCGTCCCTTCATAAAAATTTTGGTCACACCCAATTATAAAATTCTTATATTCATATTTTCCCACATTGTGGCAACACAATTACAACAACCAAATATTTTTTCCAACAACGATTAAAAATTGAGACAGGATGATTCCCATCTCAACGTAATTACTGCGCTCTACAAAACTTGCGATCGCTATCATCTTCCGGGTCTTGCCAGGAATAGGCAAAGTGACTCACCCCACGCAACCGAGGGGCAAACTGTCGCAAAGCTTGCATTTGCACTTCCAAAGGAGGACGACCCTTAGCTGATTCTCCCCAATTACCAGCAATTGCTGGAATCACCTGAGTTTGTGATTTTGCCATACTCAAAACCCGTGCTACTTGCTGGGCAACGCAACCAGCATGACCACAATTAGCGTAGGACATCGCGTGCCATTCCATTGAACTAGGAAACCGATCCCAAGGCTGTAAGCGCGAATCATAACCCCGTCCCACAACTTGATTGCCATCGGGGAAAAAGACAACTCCACTGGGAATTCCTAACTGTTTTGCTGGGTTGCTTGCCATAGTGACAAAATCAATTATTCCTTGCATAGCATGTGCCACCGAAAGCTGCCATAAATCCCACTGCAATTGCGACTGCCGCAAATTAGCAGGTAAAATTGCTTTTTGACTCGGAATTACTCGACCCTGCCATAAAGGCTCGCTTTCCTGGGGATATAGCTGATCAACATCAGAAATATCAGCCTCAGAAATAAATCCCTTACTTAAAAAGCGGCGAATCAAATCTAATCCTTTATAGTTTTGCGCCCTTTTAAACAAAGCCTGCTGGGTAGCTTCGGTGTACAACCATAAATCAGTTACTTTCGTAGCAATGGAATCAGTACCACTTTGACGGGGATACCGGATGTAATCGAACAAGATTCCATCAGGACGACGACGGACTACTTCCTGCACTAAACGATAGTAGTCTGCTTTCGCTTCCGCGCTATAGGGATCGATAAATACCTGGTTTCCACCATCATTCACCACATATAAACTAGTTTGCCCTTTGCCGTTGCGCGCGATCGCACTTTCTTTTTCTCGCCGTTGAGCGTAGGAATAGCCGAAGTTAGCGGTATACATCCAAGCGTAAACTTTTAAACCCCTTTCTCGACCTTTTTGAATTCCAGCAGCCAGTAAATCGGCATTTTTAGCCTCTGGCATCTGTACCACAGAGGGCCAAGCCGTGGGATTATTAGCAGCAGGTAACATTACCCGCCCATCGTAGAAGGTTTCTAAATAAACGGCATTATAACCTTTACTCACGATTTGATCCATAATCCGATCGAGAGCACCTGGTTTGATATCACAAGGATATAATCGCAACCATACAGCTTGAACCTTTAACCAATTTCGGTTACGGCATTGTTGCACACCCTTTGCATGTTGAGCAACTTGTTCACGGTAGCGTACCTTTGCTTCTTTATTTCCTCGCATTGCCGATAATCGCAGCTTTTCTTTATTTTGAATCGCTGTAGATGATAACTGACAATAATCGTTAAGTTGGGCAACAGCAGGGCTAGCCCCTAAATAAGGTATCAATAAATTGCTGCTAAATACCACAGTTAGGAGGTATCGCCAAAAAAACATTGGTTTGGCAATATTCAATAGATGCTTAGGCATAGTTAAAAGTAGATTCCACTGAGATTCGCCATTCTCCAATTTCCAAAGATCAGATTTAGGGTGAGGCGGAAAAGATATAAAGTCAAGAATGGTAATCAGGACGACAAAATCCTAATTTCGGTTGCCGTAATTTAGTAATTCGGTTGATTTTGATGTCAAACTGTTCCGGAATCAGATTATTCCGGAAAATTTTAGGAGTATGCCTATGGTAAAATAGGAGCCTGGTTAAAGATTAATCAACAAGCTTTAAGTTGAATAATCGGATAAATTCCAACTTAAAATAGGTTTTTTGCCTGCAAAGACAAATAACTCATGAGATTTTTTAATATAAAATTTATCGATGGTAATAATAAATTCTTACTATGCATAAATACTGAAATTAAATTACTAAGTACACCTATAACTACATCAAACTTTATCCTTTGATTCATCGTCAAGGGTATTGTCCTCAATAAAATTCACCAACTCAGAGCAAGTCTAGTTGTCACACTTAGTAAGATGCCTGTTTGTCCTTAATTTTTGGGAAATTCAACACAAAACTAATCCCCAACTTGAGATAGCAGGGGATAGAGGGATTGTCCTTTATATCTGAATTTTTAAGACTTTGGACTAATATTAAATACTACCTAACATTAGCTTTGTCTAGATTTCTCTGACAAATCTCCATTTCCCAATGCCAAAAATTAATTAAGCACCACGTCGTAAAGCGGCTTCGACTTGGGCAAATTCTTGCTCTAATCTGTCTTTCAACTTTTGAGGTACGGGACGATTGGGGTATGAACTATAGTGTCCAGCAAGGGAATTAAGGGCTGTTCGCATAGTTGTGAAAGAACTCAGAGTACCGACTGAGTTACTACGTTGGTAGCGAGAGTAAAAGTCGTTAATTTTTTGACGTGCTTCCGATTGAATGGCTATTTTATTTTCTGCATCGTTGGGTAATTCTAAGGCGTTTCTTAAAGTACTGATGACTGTTAATGTATCTTGGCTATAGTCTCCCGATAGGCTACCAGGAGCGGAGGAACAACCCATTAAGCCGATGGCTACAACCAAAACCAAAGCAAGCAGACGTGACCAATAGCGCTTCATAATTATTGAGTGAAGAATACCTAAATCACCGTCTATCCTATCTTGGATTGGTATCACAGGGATCAATATTTAACAGTTAACTGTTGTTATCAAGGTTTCAAAGTTCTAATTCTTTTCTCCCCTACTTCCCCTGCTCCCTTCTCCCCATAAAGGGTATCACGTTGTTGATAGGGACGGTTGAGGGATGCGATCGCGTTTTCTAATTCTTCTACTTCCATACAGGTTCCACCTACTGCCCCTGCCATGGTACTAATATGTTCTTCCATCAAGGTACCACCAAGGTCATTACATCCCCAATTCAAGGCTGTTGTGGCTCCTTCTAATCCCAGTTTCACCCAACTTGGTTGATGGTTGGGGATATATTTTCCTAAATATATTCGGGCGATCGCTGTCAACAAAAGTGATGATTGTAACAACGGTTGGTCTCTGCCTACACGATTTCTCAGGACTTTGGGGGCTTCCTGCCCAACAAAGGGTAGCAAAATAAACTCGGTTATTCTGGCGGGATAGTTGTTTTTGATGGCAGTTTTTTGCAACTGGCGTAATTTTTCCAAATGCATAATTTGCTGTTCTGGGGTTTCAATATGTCCCGAAAGCATGGTGCTGGTGGTGGGGACACCTAATTTGTGGGCTATTTCAACGATTTCTAACCAGGTTGCTGAGTTGGTTTTTTCGGGACATAATATTTTTCTAACTTGATCATCTAATATTTCGGCGGCGGTTCCTGGCATGGAACCCAAACCAGCATCTTTTAGGGCTGTAATTACTTCTGTGTAACTAATACCATCTATTTTGGCGATAAATTGAATCTCTTGGGGAGAAAAAGCATGGAGATGGAGTTGGGGAGATGCTTGTTTAATGGTTTCCACCAACTTCAGATAGTAGGGTAAAGCTTGATTATCAATTAAAGCTTCGGGATTCAAACCACCTTGCATACAAATTTCCGTCGCACCTCTTTTTACAGCATCCGTGGCTTTTTCGAGAATTTGGTGCCAATCTAACCAATAGGCTCCTTCATCAGTGCGATCGCGTCGGAACGCGCAGAAGCTACAATGTTGGTTACAGATATTTGTAAAGTTGATATTCCGGTTGATGACGTAGGTGACAGTATCCCCAGCTTGCTGTTGCCGCAACTTATCAGCAGTCAAGCGAATTTTCTCGATTACATCGGCTTCATTCTGCTTCAATAAAGCTATCCCTTCGGCAGGTGACAAATCAACACCCAAGGCAGCATTTTCCAGAATTTGATCGATGGGGTTTGCAAGCAGCACAATGTCACCAAGTAATAACCATGATCTTCATTTTAGCGGAAACGCCAATTCCTCCCAAGGTGCAATACAAGATTACTTCTCGTCTGGCAACATAATTAATACAATTAAAGTGGCAACCAATATCTGTGGAGCTTGAGCAGTGGGACTATTCGATGATTTGAGTCGGTTTCTAGAAAATCGTTTGGAAGAGTTTCTTAAAAACAACCCACATTTGGAGTTGGAAGCACTGTTAGAACAGCTACGGGAGCAAGAAGGCGATACACTAAAGCTAATCGCTGACTTGAAAGTACAGGAGAAGCGATCGCAAGATGAAATTCTCGCTACTGCACAGGATATCCAAAGATGGCACGAACGTGTCCAAAAAGCCAAAAATGGCAATCGTCCCGATTTAGCCGCAGCAGCACAAGAAAGGGAAGCTGCTTTGCTACGTCAAGGAAATCAGCAATGGGGACAAATGCAGGGTATCAAAGAACGGATTCAACAAGCGAAGGAATTAGCCCAGAAAATTCAACTCAGACGACAGGAAGTTCAAACTAAAGCTACCGAAGCACAGGCAACACGTACCAAAAATCAGGCACAGCAAAAAATAGATAGCAATGGTTGGAACAGCCCTAGCAGCAATTATTCCAGCAATTTTGATGATTTGGAAGCAAAGTTTCAGCGTTGGGAAACTGAAGATGAACTGGAACAAATGAAGCGTAAAATGGGCAAATAGTCAATAGCTTACTGAGTAATTTCTGACTTTGACAGCACATTTTCCGACGAATGATCAAAATCAATCCCTTGATTTCCTTGAGTTGGTGCATCTAATTGTTGCCTTTGAGGTAAAATTTCGCCGACTATATTAGAACCAATCAAACGATTATAATTAGATGCAACAGCTAAGAAAGCACCACCTAAAATATAAATTGGTAAAGGTAGAGAAAAATCCTTAACCCAGTCAAAAAGCTCTGCCAGCGCAAATAAGATAAAAAAACAGGCAAGCCAAATTTTCATACTTTGATCCTTGAATTGAAAGCAACTCTACACACACTAGATAGATTGCATGATAATTGATGTTCGTCTAAACAACAATTTAGTCAGGCAGACGAGACATGTACCGTCTCTCTGCATTCTATTTCCTTAATTTCTCCTTAACCAAACATTAGCCATTTCCACTATTGAGCCAAATCCCCTAACAGCGTATACTCACGAAGTCAGAGAACCAACCGACACATTAATAATTAATTACACTTTGGGGACTAACCATGACAACTCCCGATACTGCATCACCACAACTCAACCCCGAAGAATGGGTGACAGATAGCAACGGTAGAGTTGCCCTGTCTATCCGCTTTCAGGGAGAAAGTCTTTTTAAAGAAGAATCTCCATTTCAAACTGTTGAAGTATTTAATACTCATGACAGAGGGAAAATGCTGACTATCGATCGCATGGTAATGTGTACAGAAGCTGATGAAGCTGCTTACCACGAGATGATTGTCCATGTGCCGATGCTCACTCACCCAAGTGTCAAAGATGTCTTAGTAATTGGTGCTGGTGATGGGGGAACAATTCGAGAATTGGTACTCCATGAGGAAATAGAAAAAATCACGATGGTGGAAATTGATGAAGCGGTGGTGCGTGCTTCTAAGTTATTTTTACCAACAATTTCCTCAGCTTTGGAGCATCCAAAATTAAACTTACTAATTGATGATGGGATTAAATATCTACAAAATGCGGCTGATGAGTCCTATGATTTAATAATTATCGATTCTTCTGACCCCGTGGGACCATCAGAGGGCTTATTTAGTAAGACATTTTATCAGGACGTATACCGCGCTTTACGTCCCGGTGGAGTTGTCACTATCCAAAGTGAATCACCAATTTTCCACCAACAGACGTTTGTGGAATTAAATAAATGTCTAAAGGAAGTTTTTGGTCAAGATTATGTACATTGCTACCTAGTATTTATCCCGATGTATCCTACAGGAATGTGGAGTTTAACTTACTGTTCCAAGCAGGGAGTACATCCAGTCAAGAATTTTGATTACAACAAAGCAGCACAATTTACTGAAGCTCACCAACTGCGCTATTACAATGCAGATATCCACCAAGCTGCTTTTGCCTTACCAACCCATATTAAAAAAATGCTCGAAGCTTAAATATTTGTATCGGGGGTTATCTCTCTTTCGCCATTCTTGGCAAACAAAAATCGTCGTTTATGCTCGTAACATTGATTTTTTCACAATAAATGTGGAAAGCAAAATTGTCAAAAGCCTGAGCGCGATTATTCTCTCCCAAGTTGACGAAAGAGGGTTAACCCAAAAGAAATTCAAACGAGTTTCAAAAATCAGACCTTTACATCCGTGCTAAAGCAGCAACCTTTTTTAGCTTATCTGCGTCCAGTCCTTCCAACTCTTCCAAATGTAACCAGCCATCTTTGAGTAATCCAGCAAAGACGAAGATGAGAGCGGAATATCTGTAGTCATATTTCCCATCAATTTCGTGTCTTCTAGCGCTCAAAAAATCATGCAAACGCCACATGTCTTCGATTTGCGCGATCGCACTACTGAAAGAACGCACTTCCAGTATCAAAGCATCTATTTCCCTAGCATAAGCTCTATCGAAAGCCGTCTTTGCTACTTCCTTTTCTGTCTCAGACCAATCAATTTCTGTCACTTGCATTATCTAATATTGTAAATCTATGGGTTGATATCAATTCACGCTGATTGTCTATGTAAATTTTGGCACCGACTCGAAAATGATGGAACACTCTTATTTATAGAATGCCCATCATTACTGTTTTATACTAAGAACGGTTAAAAGTTTAACTTTTAGAATAGCTATTAGCACTTAGCTATTAACTTTTGGCTAATAGCTAACCGCTCGGAGTATCCGTGAGTAGCAACAAAATACAGAATTTAAAATGACTGTTTCTGTAATTGCCTACTCATATCCAGGTTTTTAACGAGTCAGATTTAGTAACTCTTTAGGAGATGCCAATAAATCGATTGCCACAAAGAAAATCTTGTTATCTGGAGTTAGCAAAAATCTCCAAGCCATATTCATTCCTACACCAGCACCAAACCAAGGGGTTTGCACTTTACCAGTCACTTTGATTTGGGTATAGTTCTCATCTGCGGGTTCAATAATTCCCCGTTCTGGTAACAACTTCAAGTTTTGACATTCTTCGCGGAAGAAACGGAATACAGCTTCTTTCCCAACAATTGGTCTTTGGAAAGGAGGTTGCAAAGCACCATCGGCAGTAAACAATTCAATCAAGGCATCAAAATCATTGGCGTTCATGTTGTTCATGTAGCTCAACACAGTGGCATTGTCGATACCTTCGATTGTGACTTTGCTACGTTCACCAATTTCTTTAGGAACAACAACATCTTCAGAAACTCTCTCGTAACTACCCATCTTGTTGGGATCAAAGCCCATATCCAACACAGAGTTACGCAAAACTGTGATTTGTTGCCCTGCGTCTAAACCTCTAATTGCCTGTAATACTGCTGAAGCGTTAGCAGAAAGCTGATATCCTTCAGGAATTGGAGCAACAATTCCCTGTTCCATCCATTGTCCTAATTGATACCAGAAACCTAGTTTAATATTCGCAGACCACGTAGCATAGGTGCGGCAAACTGGTGTGTCAGCACGGTTTGCTAAATCACACATTGCCTGTGATTGTTCGGTAAAATTCATTTGGCGAATTTGGTTCATGGTGCCTTCGGCAAACTGCATGTTAGCAGCACCTGGTGCAGCGATGGTAATGGTTTTGCCCATTTCTAAGTAAGCAAACCAAATTAAAGCCAACTGGTCTTCTGCACTGAGTTGAACAAATCTGGCAATAGTTGCTGGCACTGCATCAGCAGATAGAGTATTTGGGAAAATACCACGGGCTGAATCAATGGTAAATGGCATAGCAGAGTCCTACCTTAAATGGATTTACGACTAGATACTAATTTAAGCCTAGTACTTTTGGGAACAAATAGTTTAACCAACCAACTTTTGGAGTTTAAACTTCAATACCAGTACTTAAATTATCACGTTTTATTAAGAAAAGTAAATAAAAATTCACAATATATCTCATAACCACCTGTAAAAATTAGTTATGGGTTCTCCCAATCCCTCATCTGACAGGGAAATAACTCATCAAGAAAAGATATATATCTTTACGGCTATTTTCAGGTAATATAGACCACACTGTAGGGGTTTAGCATTGCTAAACCAGGTTGATGTGGTTCAAATAGTTGAAAACTGCTGTAATGCAGGTTTGGCTAAATTTAGTGTCATTTTTTAATTTACGCAGGGTGTCCCAGTTTTTCGGCGTTGCTGATTTGATGTATGAAAACGATTTTGCGACTGGAGAAAACTTAAACCATCATTGCGTAAAGCCTACGGCATATAAGAAAAGCGTAGCGTCTCGTAGAGAGGGAGGAAGGACGTAGCAATCGCATAGACTTGTTCTAAGTTAAAAACCATGTGGTTGCTTCGCTCGCAATGACAGAATATTTAAAAAAGTGGGATGTTCCCTTATCCACTCAACTATTAGTGGTTCCTTCATCCTGAATTTCCACCAACAGACTATAAAAAGATTCCCAATTATCTGCTAATGTAATCGGCTCCCAAATTGATTCAATTACATTTCTCACAATTACAGTTTGCGGATTATAACGGTTGAGAGTTTTACCAACTTTTGCTAATTCATCAGGTGTCAAATTAGCCAAAATACGGTGATATATACCTGACCAATTGACAAATAATTCCGACAAACCAAAAGCCTTTTTGATTTCTGAATCAGCGAGAATTAAACCTGCATCATCACGCCATTGAATCGAAAAAGATTTAGCTATCTCAGCAAAAAAGTCATGATAACTAATGGGATAGGTTCTGAGTAATTGAAGAGTAGCAATTAATATCTCACCAGTTTCTTTTTGAGCAACGTTTTCTAAACCCAGCTTAGATAAAAATAATTTACGATATTGCAAATCATAATGTTCATCAAACTCCGCCAAAACAGTCTGCATCTGTTTTATTTCCATTACTGCTGACAAAGGTTGTTGCAACAATTCTAAATTTAACTTGCAAATTCCCGGTTGATTTGCATAGCTATAACGTCCATAATGATCAAAATAAGCTGCTGTAAATTCAGGGTCAAAGGTCGGAATAAAAGCATAGGGACCATAATCAAAACTTTCGCCAGTTATGGACATATTATCTGTATTTAACACAGCATGACAAAAACCAGCAGCCATCCACTGTGCAGCTAATTCAGCCACACGTTTAACTAACTCACCATAAAACAATAAATATTTTTCGGATTCTAACTTTAAATGGGGATAATAAACATCAATTACATGATTTAGCAATTTCCCAACTAAATCAGGACGTTTAATATGATTCAACCTTTCAAAAGTACCAAAACGGATATGTGAGCGATTCATCCGAATCATTACCGAAGAACGAGTTGGAGAAGGCTCATCCCCACGCCATAAATCCATCCCAGTCTCAATCAGACTCAAACAGCGAGATGTGTTTACCCCCATCCGATGTAAAATTTCAGCCGCCAAAACCTCCCGTACACCACCTTTGAGGGTTAGCATCCCATCACCACCACGAGAATAGGGTGTACGTCCCGAACCCTTTGTGCCAAAATCGTAGAGTTCGCCATCATTACCGCGAACCTGTCCGTACAGAAAGCCTCTACCATCTCCTAAAAACGGGTTGTATTCACCAAATTGATAGCCATGGTATCGTAGTGCCAAAAATGGCTCTCGTCCTTCAAATCTACCAAAAGCCTGGATAAAATGCTCATCACTGACATCTCCAGGGTTAAGTCCAAATCTGGGTAATAGTGCATCATTTCGCCAACGTAAGATCTGTCTAGGAAACTCTGCTGCTGGCACCTCGTCGTAGTATTCATCACCTAGTGATTCTAGGGCAGGTTCATATTTCAGGGAAAGAAGTGGGTTTTGAGAAGTTTCAGGCAAAGTCATTACGAGTGCAAGTTGATTTGTTATGTCACCATCCTACCTCTGGAGCTAGTAGTTGATCAAATTAAAGGTTAATGATTAATCATTGGTATCTGAATACATAAGTAAATAAGCAAAAATATTTACATTCATTCAAAGTAATGGGAAACATCTGTAATTTTTGTGTCCGCTATCCTTTGGGAACGGACTTATGCATAATTCCGCTGAGTCGCTTTGCAACATACCAAAGGCGAACGTTTAAGGCAATGAGATTGTGTAATTAATTTTGTTTGTTTACTTATCAGTTTGTCCTTTTATTCAATTCCAAAATAGACACTTAAACTAAACACATATCCAGTGTAATAACCTACTTTAGCCCAAGTGATTGCCGTCTGCTAATTATCAATTATTTCGGAGTAACATAATATGTTAGAAAGTTTAGAACCAGTTATCAACAGAAATGTTAAAAAATTGAACAATAAGCTGATTCACTTGAAGGAATTAGACAAAAGATGCGAATTTTTTGGCTCTGAATCCCACAAATATAAACTAAAACCCTGTCTATCTAAATTAGCAATACAACAATTTGAGGATCAGTATCAAGTTAAGTTACCAGATGACTATAGAGACTTCTTGCTAGAAGTTGGAAACGGCGGTGCTGGTCCAGGTTATGGTTTATTAGGTATAGAGATTAATTCTTTCGACAGCGAAAATCCAGAACTAAAATATTTATCTCAACCTTTTATATTGACTCACGAATGGAATGACTTAGATTTGATGCAAGCAAGTCACGAGGAAGGGAATCCAGTCTATTTTTATCCGAACTTTATTCAGGGAACTATACTTGTTGCTGAATATGGTTGTGGAGTTGAAGCAAGGTTAGTAATTACAGGTTCAGAACGCGGTAATATTTGGATTGATGACCGCACAAACGAAGCTGGTATTTATCCTCTTTCTCCCCATTGTGCAGCATTCTTTCATGATGATCCTGATATTGAAGCTGATTTGTATGAGTCTATTGAAGAGGTAAAAACAGCTTTGAGCTTCTATGATTGGTACAATGATTGGTTGAATCGCGGTATTAGTCAAGTAATTAGATTTGGATGAGATTTTATTTTAAATGTAGTGCTTCTCAGTTGATTTAAATACAATTCCTGGTGGAAGATGCTATGGGGTAAACGATTGTTTGCCCTGATGACTCTGATTTTGATTTCATCCAAGCGAGAAGCGCTATAGTGCCAAGCACCAAACCTGGATTGTGAGACTTGCGTAAGTTCTAATAAAATCTGATGCAGACAATGCCATAGGTTATACTATCTACAAATAGTGTCTAAAAATACCAACAAAAATATCATGTTCAGTATATCTAAGCTAATCAAAGCGAGTATCCTCTCCACCTTTATCTTTGGCAATGTTGCTAATATCTCCCCAGTCTTTGCACAATCAACGTCAGGGCAATCTAGCCAAGCGAAACAAGTTGATCGAAGATATAACCTGAGCTTTGAATATCGTGGTTGTCAGCGAGCTAATACAAGAGTAACTTGTGATGTTGTCGTTACCAACTTTAGTGATATCAACCGACAAGTTAGTTTTGGTGCTAGTTTCCCAGACTACCGAACAAATGTACTTGATTCTGCTGGCAACCTCTACACATCTAGTAGTATTCAAACAAATTCGTATCAGCAGGGTAAAGACAAAGCATTAATTAATTTAGCACCAGGCATTCCCACCAAACTGACTTTCAACTTTAGAATTCCGATACAAATAACTGAATTAACTGCTCTTGATTTGGGTTATCGTAATATCACCCAAATTGATACGTTTGGTAGAATTACAATTCCCAACATTGGTAATATTTCTACCACAACCGCTGCACAAAATAAATAACAAGTTTTTAAGGATTCAGCCTTCTCTGTTTACTCAGCGTTCGCTCATTTTTGACCCGAAAATTTAATTAACCCTTACAGGGGTTACAATCTAGTCTCTACAAGCAATTCCAGCATTTTGAGTTCAAACAAGGTTTTAGCCATTTTTATGGTTTATACCCTCTACGTCTTAAATAGATGCTTCTAGGAGCTTAATAAAAAGGTAATATTTATTACTTTGTATTCCCCGCTTACTTTAAAAACGTCCTTTTCCCTTTGAATTAAGGTTTTAATTTAATTTGGAGTTTAAAAATAAGCGAACGCAGAGTGTTTAGGTAACTGAGCCACTCCGTAGGGCTAATGCTATGGTGTTTTTCATTTGGATGAAATACAAATAAGGGCAAACAACCGTACTCCGAAACGGTGAATCTACATCCCTACGGTTTTATCGATACTAAACTAACCGCGATGCAAGAACCCAAGCAAAAGTTGAACGCCTTGCCGCTAAGTTAAGGAACTTGAATATTGATCCTGATAGCATTTGATCCGATTTGCTTGACACAAGGTTGATACAGAAATGAGTTTTTTTCTGGGTGTTTTTTGAATCTCCTTTTTTAACAGAATATGTAAATTTTCTTAAAGTGTTTCTAAATAACTTAACAAATCAGCCATTTCTTTTGTACTGGGTTGAAATTTTGGCATGGGTGGGGTCTCACCACTAATTACTTGGTGAATTAAAGCATACCGAGATTTGTGCTTAGAAACAGCTTGAAGGCTAGGACCAACTCGTCCTAAAGCTTCCATACCGTGGCAGCCAGCACAATTGATTTGAAATATGGCGTGTCCTTGAACTGTATCACCATCGAGGGATAAAACAGTTTTGACGTATGGATCGAAGGTACGAACCACACGCACGGTAAAAAAGCCCAAGAAAGTAGCAAGGACTATTACCAATACCACGACAATGAGTCGGGGGAGAAAAGTTTCTGGTGTGGTAATCCGGTTATCCAAAACGTCTGCTGTGAAATTAAGGTTTGCAAAAAAAGTTTTCATTTCCTACACATAGCTTAAAAGTTCTTGAAAATGTCCGCAAGTACAGACTTTTTTAAGAGTTCGGATCTAATGCCTAGAAACGTTATGGAAAGGGGTGTTGATTAATTATTTGGTATGATGGTGGGCAGAAAGAAATATTTCATGATTGCAACAAGGAGACTAGCTGTGATTGAACCTTTATTATGTGGCATTGTTTTGGGACTAATTCCCATCACCTTAGCTGGACTGTTTTATAAAGCTTATGTCCAATATAAGCGCGGTGATCAGTTAGGAATTTAGGAAACTAAGGTTTAGGAGTGGGAAATGCTGGTTTAGGAGTTATCGATGCATTCTTCTAAATTGGCAATTCCCAATTTCCTAATTGTGAGTTGGTCGGTAGAATGTTAAAGCTGTGTTTCCGTAAGTCTTTTCGCGGCAGATTTCCCAGGTATCCATGTTTAGTGCTTCCCACGATGATGGGTTATGTTCCACAGCAATTTCACCGTCTGGATGCAATAGTTGGTGAAGCGCGATCGCATTCAGGACTTGTTCGTATAAATTACTTGCATATGGTGGATCAAAATAGATCCGCTCAAATTGCTGTCCGCCAAGTTTTGGCAGATGCTGCAACACATCACCCCGTATAACTTGCAGTTTTTGCCCATCGTTGATAACTTGTTGCCAGTTTTGGCGAATTATCTCACAGGCTCGACCTGATTGCTCAATGCCAACAACTAAACTGGCTCCTCTACACAATGCCTCCGCACCCATTGAACCACTACCAGTACAGATATCGAGCCAGCGACACCCCGATATTTCACCCTGCCAAATATTAAACAATGCCTCTCTAACCCGTGCGCTAGTTGGTCGGGTTTCTTGCCCTGGTAAAGTTTTAATTAAACGATTGCCATATATTCTCACACTCATGCAGCCAGTTTTGGTTTGAGATTCTAGATTATGTTGGTGTTGTTTAAACTCAAAGACTTTAATTTTATCAAAGAAGCCATGAGGGGATATGTACAACAAAACGAGTTAGACAATCTTCAGATGAAATAACTCATGTTTTTCCCATTTTCAACCTACCACTATTCCCAAATTTGGATGGGTTATGTTAGCTGTGTACAAAATAAACTACAAAAAACTTAATCTAAAATCAAATCTTTGTTCATGCTGCAACTTCTGTCCATACTTGAGAGACAAAATTAGAGAGAATTTGCAATCCAATATTTGAGGATTTTTCAGGATGGAATTGAACAGCCATGAGATTATCACGAGCAATTGCAGCGGTAATGTTTTGACTACCATGGGTGACAGTTGCTGCTCGAATATCTAAATCTGTCGGTTCAACATAGTAAGAGTGAACGAAATAAACCCAAGGTTGTGGGGGTAAATGTTCCCACAGTGAACTTTTTGGCTGATGCAATTCCAATTGATTCCAACCCATGTGAGGAACAGTAATGCCAGGTTCGGGACGAAACCTTTTAACTTTTCCTTTAATAATTCCTAGTCCAGGTTCAGTTCCTTCCTCAGATGACTCGAAGAGAATTTGTAAACCTAAACAGACCCCTAAAAAGGGTTTGCCAGATGCGATCGCGTTTTTTATGGGTTGTTCTAAAGAACGCGATCGCAAATGCCGAACTGCCGGGTCAAATGAACCAACACCAGGTAGAACAACCGCGTCAGCCTGTTCTATTATCCTTGGAGAATCGGTAACTTTAGGAGTTGCCCCAGCTTTTTCCAGTCCTTTACAGACTGAGTGTAAATTTCCCATGTCGTAATCTACGACCGCAATTATTGCCATTGACGTGCTCCCTATAATTAAATTTATTATGGAAACTTTTCTATATTGTAATTAATATTTCTTATGACGAAAAGGTTTTTATTAACTTCTTTTGACACTTGGCTACAAAATCAGAAATCAAATTCTTCAGATGATCTATTAAAAGCAGTAAGTGAACTGAACTTTTTTCCCTATGATCTACATTTTTTGCGAAAATTACCAGTAGACATTCCCCAAGCTAGCCATGAAGTGATAGCCAAAATAGCTAAATTACACCCAGAATATATCCTTTGCTGTGGGATGGCAGCCACTCGAAGTAAGTTAAGTTTAGAAGCTAATGCACGTAGTAGTTCTGTTGTATGCCTGGATGAACCAGAAATAATTTTGTATCCAATTTTAGATTTGCAAAAATTAGTGCCAGATTCCGCCACAATTGAAATTAGTCATGACTGTGGAAAATTTGTTTGTGAAGGTCTTTATTATTCTGTATTAAATTACCTACTGCGAAGTCAAATAAATAGCCGCTGTATTTTTGTTCACGTTCCTATTTTGACAGAGGCAAATCTCCCCGGTATCCTCGAAGATTTTCTATTAGTTATTCGCCGAATGGCACTTTCATGAACTTTCCCCGTCTTGCTGATCAAATAAATATGCCGCGAAATATGTAAGTGTATGTCACCGTTCTTACTCGCTTTAGTAATTGCTCAAACCGCAGAAATCATTCAAACTCAAGAGGTGCGTCCCCTACCAGGAAAACTCGATAGTGTTCCTGTTTTCAATAGCAACAGTCCTGAAAAAGTCGTCACACCAGGGATATTACTCTCCACTTTCCCCAGTGGAGGCAAGAAAAACCCCAATGCACACCTCAACTTTGGTTTTCGTGGCAGATTTGATGTGTTTACTCACCATGTTTTTGCTGCACCCACACCCGAAGATCTCAAATCCCTTTATTTGGGTGTACTCCTCCACAACCCTGGTAAAACCCCCATCACAGTTAAGGTTCTCCAAGCTGCTACTTATTTGAGTCAACCAGATGCACCTTTTATTGAGCTTCCTAGCTTTGCTGCCAATCCCCAAGGTAATGTTTATGCTGGTCCTGGCAGTCGGGTGATGAATGAAATTCTCCGTCGGCAACGACAGGCTATTTTTCCTCGACAAATCGTGATTCCACCGGGACAAAGCCAAATGTTGTTAAATACTCCTATCCCGGTTCAAGGACTAACACCACCTTTGAATGGACGCTCTAGTTATGTACGTCTTCAAAGCAGTGGAAAAGTTTACGCTGCTAGTTTGGCAATGATGGCACCAATAAACGGGGATGGTAGTGAGCGTCCTCCTACTGTCGCTGAGTGGGAAGATATCTTGGAAAATGGCGATTTATCCGCTCCACGAGACAAAATCCCCACCCCAATAGAACAAAACAGCCCGAGAATTTACGGACGTGTAGCTGGTGTTGCTCAGGGTTCACGGTGGCGAAGCTTCATCACTGATAGCAATAAAGTTAAATATCTAACAATTCCCCAAGCAGGTCAGAGTTATTCCTATGGCATCAGTACCTTACATGGGGGGACATTGGGAACCAATCAAGTTCAGAGTGCGCCAATGCTTGCCCGTTACCCGGATACAGCGTATTTGGCACATGGTAATTATGGAGTTGAGTATAATCTCAAATTACCACTATATAATGATACATCGCAGTCCCAACAGGTAAGTGTATCGATTCAAACGCCCATTAAAGAAGATAAGTTGACCCAAGCAGGACTGCGTTTTCTTGCTAATCCAGTCAAATCAACATTTTTTAGAGGGACAGTTAGAATTGCTTATCGTGATCAAAAGGGGAAATTAAAGTCTAAATATATACATTTAGCTCAAAAACGCGGGCAGTCAGGGGAACCCCTAGCTAACTTTAATTTGCCAGCAGGAGGGAAAAAATTTGTAGAAGTGGATTTGATTTATCCCCCAGATGCAACACCACCCCAAGTGTTAACAGTGGCAACAGATGGGAAATAAAAGAGCCTACATATCGCATTTGTACAGCTCACCCATGGCATAATTCCTGTGATGAACCATCACACTTGGTCAGAATATAATGAGCGATCTACAAAATTTTCTGGATATTGCCACAGCAGCAGCTTTAGCTGGAGGTGAGATATTACAGAGTTACTTGGGTAAAGTTGAAAATGCGATCGCTCAAAAGGATCGTCCTGGTGATTTAGTCACGATTGCTGATAAAGCTGCCGAAGCTGTAATTCTGGATCATTTTCAGCGTCATCTTCCGGAACATGCAATCCTAGCTGAGGAATCGGGTGCTTTGGGTAATCAAACCAGTAAATACCTTTGGGCAATTGATCCTTTGGATGGAACGACAAATTTTGCTCACCAATACCCAGTTTTTGCTGTTTCCATTGGTTTATTAATTGATGGTGTCCCCCAAGTTGGAGTCATTTACAACCCTTGCCAAAATGAATTATTCCAAGCAGCGACAGGTTTAGGAGCAAAGCGAAATCAGCAATCCATCCAAGTTTCTCGAACATCACAGTTAGATCAAAGTCTACTGATAACTGGTTTTGCCTACGATAGACGTGAAACCACTGATAATAACTATGGGGAATTTTGTCATCTCACACACATAACTCAAGGTGTACGCCGTAGTGGTTCCGCTGCTCTCGATTTAGCTTATGTCGCCTGTGGTCGTATCGATGGTTACTGGGAACGAGGTCTTTCTCCTTGGGATATGGCGGCAGGTATTGTTATCGCTAGAGAAGCTGGAGGAAGAGTTACAGCTTACGATGGTAGTGATTTTCAAATGACATCTGGGCGAATTTTAGCTACCAATGGCTACATTCACGATTCCTTGAGCCAAGAGCTAATCAAGGTTACACCACTGACAGTACGGATAAATACTGGTAGTTAAACTTATAGCTATTTTAAAGAAGGGAAGTAAACTAGAAAGATTAATGGATACTTTTTTCTTTATGTCGTTATATGTCTTTAAAAATAGATCGCGGACTATTTAAATATGATTTCATAGATTATCACGCAATTTTGTGTGTTCCCGTGGATATAGATCCGAAAGAGCTTCGTAAACGGTATCTCAAAATTGCGCGACGTTTGCATCCAGATAGCCAGATATCTGCTGATGCACAGGAAAAACAATTGGCAAGCGATTTACTTTCTAAGTTAGTGAATCCCGCTTATGAAAAGCTTTCCCAAGAACGAATTCGATCTGAATATAATATTGTTTTGGCACAGATGGGTAAACGCCTAGTGCAAGAATCAGCTTCCATTGAATTAAACACCGAAGCTGCAAGGCAACTAGCTGCTGCACCCAATGTTGAACTTCTATATAAGAGCGCGATCGCTAAAGTTGCCCAAACCCAGTATGACAACTTATCCAAAGCCATCCCAATTATTGCCCATGTCAGTGAGTTAAATTTAGTGTATTTAATGCGAACTGCGGGAAAAAAATTTGCAGACTCTCAACTGACAAAATCTAATACTCAAAATACAAGTGCAAATACACAAGCTACGCCTCCACCAGTTCCCGAAACCCATGAAGAGTCAGTAGTATCCCAATATCTACGTCGCGCCCAAGAATTGATGACAAAGAATCAATTAGTACAAGCACGTATTGAATTACAGGATGCAATTAAGCTTTCTCCTAATAATAGTCGCTGTCATACCTTGATCGGAGTGGTCTATTTGAAGCAAAATCAAGTGACAATGGCAAAAGTACATTTTGATCGCGCCCTACAGTTAGACCCCAATGATCAAACTGCATCAGAAGGGAAACGTAAAATCGAACATGTTCTGGGAAATAAGCCTGGTGTTTCCAAGCAAACCGCTTCGGCAACTCCTGTGGCAAAACAACCAGATAAGTCCGAGGGTGGCGGTTTGTTTGGCGGTTTGTTTGGTGGAAAGAAAAAATAATTTATGGTTTACCAACCAGCAGCGGGAGCACGCGATTTGCTACCGCTCGATGTAGCTCAAAAAAGCTGGATTGAAGACAAGTTACAGCAAGTATTTCACCGTTGGGGTTATCACCGAATTATCACCTCTACTTTAGAGCGGATGGATACGCTGATGGCAGGGGGCGCAATTCAAAGCCGTACAGTCATTCAATTACAAAATTCTGAAGACGAAGAGTTAGGTTTACGTCCTGAACTGACCGCTTCCATCGCTCGTGCGGCTGTAACGCGGATGCCAAGTGCTAACTACCCTCATCGCTTATACTACAACGCTAATGTATTTAAGCGAACCCGTGAATCAAAACACAACCGTCAGCAAGAATTTTACCAATCAGGTGTAGAGTTACTTGGTGGTGGCGGTTTACTAGGTAACGCCGAAATTTTACACTTAGTCGCAGATTGTTTAAAAAATGTTGGCTTAAATGATTGGCAATTAATTTTAGGTGAAGCTGGAATTACGCGATCCCTTTTAGAAGCTTTCCCTAGTAATTTACGGTCTCAAGTCCTGAATGCGATCGCTCACCTAGACCGTATTGCGCTAGATAATCTAGCGCTAAATAACGAGCTACGACAACGAGCGCAAATCCTAATGGATTTACGTGGAGAGCCTCAGCAAGTGCTGCAAAAACTTCAACAGCTTAATCTCGATTCATCTCAGCATAAAGCTGTTGAAAATTTAAAGTCTTTAGTGGAATTACTCGCATCAGGCGAAAACATCCCGATTATTCTCGATCTGAGCCTAATTCAAACTATCGATTACTATACGGGTATAGTCTTTGAAGTTGTAAATACAACAGAAGGTAAAACACGAGTAATTGGGCGTGGAGGTAGATATGACAAGCTTTTATCACTCTATCATCCCCAATCAGAAAACATTACTGGTATTGGATTTGTCTTTTTAATCGACGATTTATATCAAGTAATATCAACATCATCCCAACTACCACAGGTAACACCCGCTACCAACTGGTTAGTAGTTCCAGAAAATACCCAAGTATATGCTGCTGCCTTTGCCTACAGTGCCAAATTACGCGACTCGACCCATCTAGTTCGCGTTGAAATAGATTTGGGAGAAAAAGACGAAGTAGATATTCGGAAATATGCACGCGATCGCAATATCAGCCAGATTGCTTGGATTCAGTCTGATGGGACTCCCAGAATTGAATCTCTATCCTGAATCAATAAAACTCAAACCTCTCGAAAAACTATCAAAGGGGAAATAGCAGTACTCACTTTCCGAGTAGACAGGTCGCTTACGTGTATTGTCTTACAACACAGTGGCTTATGTAGGGCTTGCTGTTCGCGCAGCGTTAGCTGTAAAAATCTTCTAGTGAGGGCAGGGAACTCTTAACAGGCAACAGTTTTACCCTTATTTTTTCCGTTCTTTTATACTCTAATCAATCTGAATGCAAGCTTTTTAAATCTCAAACCCTTATTTCCTTGCACTGTCCACCGAGAAAAAATCCCGAAAGTGTTGATACATAAATGTTTTATAGTTATTCAGCAAGCCCTATATAACTAGCAAACTAACACCCTATCAATACTTTCGGGCAAAGCATAACTAATTTCTGGAGATGTTCAATCAACATCAAACCCTCTTCATTAGGGTTTTCCACTCAAAATAATCGTCTAGCAAACAGGAAATTGAAAACATGCCACACACAATTGTGACAAATATCTGTGAAGGAATTGCAGATTGCGTAGATGCTTGCCCAGTAGCTTGTATTCATGACGGACCAGGAAAAAACACCAAAGGAACCGACTGGTATTGGATTGACTTCTCCACTTGTATAGACTGCGGCATTTGTTTACAGGTTTGTCCTGTGGAAAATGCAATTTTGCCGGAAGAACGACCTGATATGCAAAAAACCCCATCATAAAAAATCAACCTCCATAACTTCTACGACTACTAGTCTGACATCACCTCAAGCCTTGATATCAAAAGAATTAGGGGATTGGGAGAAAAAAAGTAAAAAAAGGGGTTGACAAGGAAATAGGCATAGGCTAAGTTAGATAGGTGCGAAACGGCAAACGCAACTGCCGAGCGCCAACCGAACCGAGAAAAAGTAATAGCTTGAAAAGAAAAGACAAATCCTCGTCAAAAAGATAATGAGAAGTCAAAAGGCAAAGCCTTGAGGACGAGAGATTCAGAAGCTTTGAAAGAAGAAAAAGAATTTCAGAAGAGCTAAACAAACGAATTTGATTTTGTTTTGAACAAAACGGAGAGTTTGATCCTGGCTCAGGATGAACGCTGGCGGTATGCTTAACACATGCAAGTCGAACGGGCACTTTAGGGTGTTAGTGGCGGACGGGTGAGTAACGCGTGAGAATCTAGCTCTAGGTCTAGGACAACCATTGGAAACGGTGGCTAATACTGGATGTGCCGGGAGGTAAAAGGCTTGCTGCCTAGAGAAGAGCTTGCGTCAGATTAGCTAGTAGGTGTGGTAAGAGCGCACCTAGGCGACGATCTGTAGCTGGTCTGAGAGGACGATCAGCCACACTGGAACTGAGACACGGTCCAGACTCCTACGGGAGGCAGCAGTGGGGAATTTTCCGCAATGGGCGAAAGCCTGACGGAGCAATACCGCGTGAGGGAGGAAGGCTCTTGGGTTGTAAACCTCTTTTCTCTAGGAAGATAATGACGGTACTAGAGGAATAAGCATCGGCTAACTCCGTGCCAGCAGCCGCGGTAATACGGAGGATGCAAGCGTTATCCGGAATGATTGGGCGTAAAGCGTCCGCAGGTGGTTTTAAAAGTCTGTTGTTAAAGCGTGAGGCTTAACCTCATAAGGGCAATGGAAACTATAAGACTAGAGTACGTTCGGGGCAAGGGGAATTCCCAGTGTAGCGGTGAAATGCGTAGAGATTGGGAAGAACACCGGTGGCGAAAGCGCCTTGCTAGGCCGTAACTGACACTGAGGGACGAAAGCTAGGGGAGCGAATGGGATTAGATACCCCAGTAGTCCTAGCCGTAAACGATGGATACTAGGCGTTGTCTGTATCGACCCGGACAGTGCCGTAGCTAACGCGTTAAGTATCCCGCCTGGGGAGTACGCACGCAAGTGTGAAACTCAAAGGAATTGACGGGGGCCCGCACAAGCGGTGGAGTATGTGGTTTAATTCGATGCAACGCGAAGAACCTTACCAGGGCTTGACATGTCCAGAATCTTGCTGAAAGGTGAGAGTGCCTTAGGGAGCTGGAACACAGGTGGTGCATGGCTGTCGTCAGCTCGTGTCGTGAGATGTTGGGTTAAGTCCCGCAACGAGCGCAACCCTCGTCCTTAGTTGCCATCATTAAGTTGGGAACTCTAGGGAGACTGCCGGTGACAAACCGGAGGAAGGTGGGGATGACGTCAAGTCAGCATGCCCCTTACGTCCTGGGCTACACACGTACTACAATGCTACAGACAATGGGAAGCTACACAGCGATGTGATGCGAAACTCAGAAACTGTGGCTCAGTTCAGATTGCAGGCTGCAACTCGCCTGCATGAAGGAGGAATCGCTAGTAATTGCAGGTCAGCATACTGCAGTGAATTCGTTCCCGGGCCTTGTACACACCGCCCGTCACACCATGGAAGCTGGTAGTGCCCGAAGTCGTTACCCTAACTGCTTGCAGAGGGGGATGCCTAAGGCGAGACTGGTGACTGGGGTGAAGTCGTAACAAGGTAGCCGTACCGGAAGGTGTGGCTGGATCACCTCCTTTTAGGGAGACCTACCCAACTTGAAGTGAATGAGGTTCAATGAATCTTCGGATGAATAGAGCCAGAGAATTCACATGAAGATGGTCATTCCTAGGTCGTTCGAGGAAAAAAGTCATATAATCTAATCAAGCTATTAACGGTATCGGTAAAAAACTAACCGAGATTGAAGTCAGCACCTAAGTTCATCAGTGACAAAGAACTAATGAATCGGAATGCTGAGTAATGACTCAGTAAAGAACCATGAAAACTGCATAATAGAAGCGAAAAAGGTAGGTAGTACGAGAAGCTTGAGAGCACTAAGGTGTGATTGAGTGAAATCGGAAACAGACAAAAGGTCAAAGGAATAAGGGCTGACGGTGGATACCTAGGCACGCAGAGGCGAAGAAGGACGTGGTTACCTACGAAAAGTTCCGGGGAGTTGGAAGCAAGCGTTGAGCCGGAAATGTCCGAATGGGGCAACCCAGAATACTGCCACCTGAATATATAGGGTGGAAAGAGCGAACCTAGCGAACTGAAACATCTTAGTAGCTAGAGGAAAAGAAATCAAAAGAGATTCCCAAAGTAGTGGTGAGCGAAATGGGAAGAGCCTAAACCAGAATGCTTGCATTGTGGGGTAGTGGGACAACGAGATGGAATCAGAAGGTTAGACGAAGCATTGAAAAGATGCACCAGAGAAAGTGAGAGTCTTGTAGTCGAAAGCTGAAAGATACTAGTTGAATCCCGAGTAGCATGGAGCACGAGAAATTCCATGTGAATCAGCGAGGACCACCTCGTAAGGCTAAATACTACTGCGTGACCGATAGAGAACAAGTACCGCGAGGGAAAGGTGAAAAGAACCCCGGGAGGGGAGTGAAAAAGAACATGAAACCGTCAGCTTACAAGCAGTGGGAGTCTGATTAAACGGATGACCGCGTGCCTGTTGAAGAATGAGCCGGCGACTTATAGGTACTGGTGGATTAAGCTATTAAGTAGCGAAGTCAAAGGGAAACCGAGTCTGAGAAGGGCGTTAATCAGTATTTATAGACCCGAACCCTGGCGATCTAACCATGTCCAGGATGAAGCTTGGGTAACACCAAGTGGAGGTCCGCACCGACTGATGTTGAAAAATCAGCGGATGAGGTGTGGTTAGGGGTGAAATGCCAATCGAGCCAGGAGCTAGCTGGTTCTCCCCGAAATGTGTTTAGGCGCAGCGGTTACGAATATAGCTTGGGGGTAAAGCACTGTTTCGGTGCGGGCTGGGAGACCGGTACCAAATCGAGACAAACTCAGAATACCAAGTGAACATGTAGCCAGTAAGACGGTGGGGGATAAGCTTCATCGTCAAGAGGGAAACAGCCCAGACCGCCAGCTAAGGTCCCCAAATCAACGTTAAGTGGCAAAGGAGGTGGGAGTGCACAGACAACCAGGAGGTTTGCCTAGAAGCAGCCACCCTTGAAAGAGTGCGTAATAGCTCACTGGTCAAGCGCTCCTGCGCCGAAAATGAATGGGACTAAACGTTGTACCGAAGCTGCGGACTTGTATTTAGGTATAAGTGGTAGGGGAGCGTTCTATAAGAAGAGAAGCATTAGCGGCAAGCAGGTGTGGATTTTATAGAAGTGAGAATGTCGGCTTGAGTAGCGCAAATATTGGTGAGAATCCAATACCCCGAAACCCCAAGGGTTCCAGAGGCAGGTTCGTCCACTCTGGGTTAGTCGGGTCCTAAGGCGAGGGCGAACGCCGTAGTCGATGGACAACGGGTGAATAATCCCGTACTAATTTATGTTTGTGCAGAGGGACGGAGAAGGTGAATGTCAGCCGGATGTTGGTTACCGGTTTAAGTGTCAAGGTGTTGAGAGACGGAGAAAACGTCTTGAGTTGAGGCATGAGTACGACCTGCTACGGCGGGGAAGTGGCATAATCTAGCTTCCAAGAAAAGCTCGGTGGCACGTTAAGCATAAATTACCCGTACCCGAAACCGACACAGGTGGGGAGGTTGAGTAAACTAAGGGGCGCGAGATAACTCTCTCTAAGGAACTCGGCAAAATGGCCCCGTAACTTCGGAAGAAGGGGTGCCCATAGCAATATGGGTCGCAGTGAAGAGATCCAGGCGACTGTTTACCAAAAACACAGGTCTCCGCGAAGTGTAATCACGAAGTATGGGGGCTGACGCCTGCCCAGTGCCGGAAGGTTAAGGAAGTTGGTCAGGGTAGAAATATTTGAAGCTGACGACTGAAGCCCCGGTGAACGGCGGCCGTAACTATAACGGTCCTAAGGTAGCGAAATTCCTTGTCGGGTAAGTTCCGACCCGCACGAAAGGCGTAACGATCTGGATGGTGTCTCGGAGAGAGACTCGGCGAAATAGGATTGTCTGTGAAGATACGGACTACCTGCACCTGGACAGAAAGACCCTATGAAGCTTTACTGTATCCTGGAATTGGGTCCGGGCTTGGCTTGCGCAGGATAGGTGGGAAGCGTAGAGTATATCCTTGTGGGGATATAGGAGCTAACGGTGAGATACCACTCTGGCGAAGCTAGGATTCTAACTGATGACCATAATCTGGTCAGAGGACATTTTCAGGTGGGCAGTTTGACTGGGGCGGTCGCCTCCCAAAAGGTAACGGAGGCGCGCAATGGTTCCCTCAGCACGGTTGGAAATCGTGCGGCGAGTGTAAAGGCAATAAGGGAGCTTGACTGCAAGAGATACATCTCGAGCAGGTACGAAAGTAGGTCTTAGTGATCCGACGGCGCAGAGTGGAATGGCCGTCGCTCAACGGATAAAAGTTACTCTAGGGATAACAGGCTGATCTCCCCCAAGAGTCCACATCGACGGGGAGGTTTGGCACCTCGATGTCGGCTCATCGCAACCTGGGGCGGAAGTACGTCCCAAGGGTTGGGCTGTTCGCCCATTAAAGCGGTACGTGAGCTGGGTTCAGAACGTCGTGAGACAGTTCGGTCCATATCCGGTGCAGGCGTTAGAATATTGAGAGGAGCCTTCCTTAGTACGAGAGGACCGGGAAGGACGCACCGCTGGTGTACCAGTTATCGTGCCAACGGTAAACGCTGGGTAGCTATGTGCGGAGTGGATAACCGCTGAAAGCATCTAAGTGGGAAGCCCACCTCAAGATGAGTATTCTTTTTACTTTAAGTAAGTAAGGTCACGGGAAGAACACCCGTTGATAGGCTCGAAGTCGAAGTTCAGTAATGGATGTAGCTCACGAGTACTAATAGACCGAGGCTTTGACCTTAACTAATTATTCGCTTCTATATGCAGTCTTCATGGTTTTTCCAAAACAGGAACAAAACCATACAGATTTCCTGGTGCTGATGGCGTGGTGGAACCACACTGAATCCATCCCGAACTCAGAGGTGAAACGCTACTGCGGCAACGATAGTTGGAGGGTTGCCTCCCGCCAAAATAGCTCGGCGCCAGGTCTATTTTTATGAGGTAAAGCTCTTATTATATATAATAAGAGCTTTATTTTTTATGCAGGGAATACAAGGTAATCAATATTATACCAATTTGAAAAAACAATGCGACAGATAGATATTTGTAGAGACGTAGCACTGCTACGTCTCTACTGTTTGATGTGTTGCAATCATTATTTGAATTGGTATTACCTTTTTATTAAGCTCCTAGAAGCATCTATTTAAGACGTAGAGGGGTATAAACCATAAAAATGGCTAAAACCTTGTTTCAACTCAAAATGCTGGAATTGTTTGTAGAGCCTGGATTGTAAGCCCTGTAAGGGTTAATTAAATTTTCGGGTCAAAAATGAGCGAACGCTGAGTATTTAATCAAGCCAGAAAGAATTATCGACTTGCTTTTTCAACTTGGGAAGGGAAGATTGGATAAAAGTTCCAATCCAAGTGGATATGGCTATACCAACTCACCAAAGCTGATTTAATTTATATTCGTCACTGTGCTAAAGACCGACTAAAACTATCTATAAATATGCATCATCGTTGGAGAATTGGTATAAACCTGCTCTATAGATTTAAAATTTAACTACAAGCTGAAATCTACAAGCTGCCAATATTTGTCAGTCCTAAAAGAATACCAGTACCAATAATATGACCAAAAGACATCGCAGCGATAAAAGCTGGAATACTAATTGGCAGTAATGGCATTTTCAATCCAACTTTTGGATTACTAATACGAAAAGATATTAGTAGAGATAAAAAGCAACAGGCGCTAATTATAATTGCAGTTGTTGGAGTCCAAGTAGGTGTTGCTGGAACGTTTGTGCTTACTGTTAAAAAAAATAATGAAACCAACTTTGAGTCTCCTTTGGGGAAAATAATTCAACTAAGAAAATTATAGAATGTATAATTATAAATTATATTATTTGTCAGATAAATTAAAGTTAATGTTAATACTGTGCAATTACTTGAAGCTTATATGAGAATTAAAATTTGTGGTATAAAATATCGTGACCAGGGAAAGTTTATTGTAGATATCGGTGCAACCGCACTGGGCTTTATTTGTGTTCCTCAATCGCCACGTTTTGTTAATGCTGAACAAATTAAATTAGTTACCGAAGTGATCCCCAAACACATTGATAAGATAGGAGTTTTTGCAAATTCATGTGTTGAAAATATTAGGAATGTGGTTATTAATTCCGATTTAACAGGTATTCAATTACATGGAGATGAATCAGTTGATTTCTGCATATCTTTGCGTGAAAGTTTACCAGGTATAGAAGTTATTAAAGCATTACGAATTCGTGAGATTGGTGATCTAGAAAAAGTAGCTATATATAAAGATTATGTAGATTATCTGCTATTAGATGCTTATGATGGACAGCAACTTGGTGGAACTGGAAAGACGATAGATTGGCAGATTTTAAAATACTTAGAGCCAGGAATTCTTTGGTTTCTAGCGGGGGGTTTAAGACCAAATAATATTGTTAAGGCTTTGATTGAGTTAAAACCTAGCGGAATCGATTTATCTAGTGGTGTAGAAAGTTCACCTGGTAATAAAGATTTAGAAAAAGTTACTCAACTATTTGAACAACTTTCTCAGGTGAACATCAGTAAGTGAGCAAGTCCTATTTATAGTGATGCTTAATAAAGGGAGTAATTACAATAGATTTTATCTTAGTGAAGTACACCCACCGACTAGGCTGTTGACTTTGATGAGACTTACCCATTTTTTATTGATACAGTTTTGGTGTCATCATCGATGAAGCAAATTAAAAAATCGCTATTAGGTATAATTGGCACGCAAAGCCTGTTGGCATTGAGTTTAATGACTATTTCAGGCGTTTTCAAGATACCTTTTTTTCCTGACGTGCCGTTTTTACTCAATAGCAAAAAATCATTTAAAGAACACCAGCGCTCGACATGATTGTCAGTTCGTCAACGACAGCTTGTTGGGGTAATAGTGCGGTATATAGAATTGATTGAGCAACAATTTCAGGGGTCAGCATATGTGAACGGTCAAAATTAGCTTTAACGGTGGGTGTATCCCACAGTTCGGTGTTAACTGAACCAGGACAAATTGCGGTGACACGAATACCGTGTTGACGTTCTTCTTGAGCAAGTGTTTGGGAAAGGGCAATTAATCCGGCTTTACTTACGCAGTAAGCCCCCCAATTTGCGAATGCTTGCTTTCCGGCAATGGAGACAATGTTGATAATTGTTCCTCCAGTAGGGTAGTCCTGTTTTAGAGAGGTTGCGCGAGCCTTACGGGAGGAAAGCCGTTCGCGCATTCCAGGTAATACACCCATGATGCACTGAAAAACACTAGTTAGATTTAGGTCAATTACTTGCTGCCAATCAGCTAAAGGAGTGTCGCACAATGCTCCTGTGTATCCGATGCCAGCATTATTGACTAGAATATCAATACCTCCAAAATCGGCTGCTACAGAACTTATCTGAGCTTCAACTTGACCAATATTACTTAAATCAACTGTATATACTTTTGCGTCTACTTCCGTGTGTTTTACGGTTTCAGCGACAGCCATTAACTTATCTGTGGAACGGCTAACTAAAGCGACGTCTATTCCGGCTTTTGCAAATGCCAAAGCCGTTGCTTTTCCAATTCCGCTAGTTGCCCCCGTAATTAAGGCACGTTGCTTGTACTCACCACTCATATGGTTTCCTTTTTTTGGCGGTTATTGGTAAATCAGGGGGTTAAAAGTTTGACTTTTCAACGTAATTAACCCGACCGAAGATAATGATAAAGAAATAGGGATTTTATTTCTAGCAACTGCTGTAGGGCATTGCCAAGAGCTAAAATCTTGGTTAAATTTGATAAAATTCTTTAGATTCAAAGAAATTGATTGGCTGAAAAAAAGACTGTTTGAAAACCGTCACGCCAAGTTTATCAAAGGTTGTGGGATTTCTATGGAAGCAGTTTTCCCGTAATTAGATAAGCTGTTAAGCGCCTAATTTGTATATCTAAAGCGGGCAAGACTTCGGCGTGAGCGCTCAGTCCTTACCTCCGGTACACTTCGTTCCGACAGGCTCAGGAAGCATCGAACGCTGTCTACACCATAAAGGTTATAGTTTTTGAATTTATATAATTTAGCTGCGTAGCAGCTTATCACTCAAGCAATGAAGTTAATCATTATGTTTAACAAAATGGAAAAATGCCTATGTTAGTTAGAGATTGTTATAAATCTTAACTAACTACAGGCAATTATAGCATTTCTATTGTGCGCTGAATATTTTCGCTGGGTGATTAATGGGTTACTTCACTAAAAACGCCGATGCGACGGAATTTTTCGTAGCGCATTTGTCTTAGTTCTTGGGGAGCATAGCGATTAAGCTGATCTAAGTTATCTAAGAGTGCTGCTTTGAGAGTTGCCGCAGCTTTGATGGGGTCGGAATGTGCTCCTCCTAGAGGTTCGGGTAAAATTTGGTCAATGATGCCGAGATTTTTGAGGTCGTGGGAGATGATTTTTAGAGCAACTGCGGCTTGGGGGGACTTTGCCGCATCTTTCCAGAGTATGGCTGCACAGGCTTCGGGTGTGGCGACTGTATAGACTGAGTGTTCAAACATCATCAATTTATCACCGACACCGATACCTAATGCACCACCTGAACCCCCTTCACCGATGACAGTGCAGATAATGGGGACATCAAGGCAAAACATCTCTCGGAGATTGTATGCGATCGCTTCTCCCTGTCCTTGGTATTCTGCCTCAACTCCCGACCAAGCACCAGGTGTATCAATAAAAGTAATGATTGGCATTCGGAATTTATTGGCATGTTCCATAAATCGTAATGCTTTACGATAGCCACCAGGAGAAGCCATACCAAAATTCCGAGCAATATTATCTTTAGTATCACGTCCCTTCTGATGACCCAACATTACCACGGGCTGACCGTTTAAACGACCGACACCACCAACTAGAGCCGGATCATCACCACCACAGCGATCGCCATGTAACTCCATCCATTCATCGCTAATCGCCTGGATATAGTCTAGAGTACTTGGTCGGCGGGGATGACGGGCAACTTGCAACCGTTGTGAAGGTGATAAACTACTAAAAATTTCCTCTCGCAGTTGCAAAGCGCGTGTTTCTAGTTGACGAATTTGACCAGATACATCAACATTGTTTTCCTCTGCTAGTTGACGAATTTGCTCAATACGGGTTGCTAGTTCGGCAAGAGGTTTTTCAAAATCAAGTAGTAGTGGTTTACGCTCGGTAGTTGCCATATTCAGGAAATTAGAATGTAGGGGGAATAGAGTATGGGAGTGTTAATAGATTAGGGTGTAGGGCTGAAAGTTGGGAACTGGGATAATTTAGGAATCATACCATTCCCTCTATCTTCATATCCCTATTTTCTACACCCGAATTATTTAAACTAAGAGTGGTCTAAAACCATGTTTCACCGAAGCCTGACCAATCTGCTCCATTTTCTCTACGGTAATCTGATTCCGCCCCCAAGAAAAGTTAGTGTACAACTTCTCAAATTCCAACAACATAGATTCTGCAAAACAAGCAAATAATTGACGAGCTGGAACATCCATGTTGACAATATTCATGATTCTCCAGTCGATATCCAAGGAATGTTCGACAATACCGCCATTGAGAACATTTATACCGGGATATTGCATCCTGGTGGCTAAATTCTTTGGATATCCTCCATCAATCAATAAACATGGCTGTCTAAGTGTGGATAGGTCGATTTCCATGCCTTTGGGCATACTTGCGACCCAAACAATAATATCAGCCTCTGGTAGTGCGTCAGCCAGATTCATGATCTTTCCGCGCCCAAGTTCAGCTTGTAAATTAATCAAGCGCTCGTGATTGCGGGCAATTAGTAAAAGCTCTTTCACGTCGGTTTTAGCATCAAGCCAACGACAAACGGCACTACCAATGTCTCCTGTAGCACCACATATGGCAACTGTTGCTTTTGATAGTTCAATTCCAAGTTGCTGTGATGCTTGTTCTACCTGGCGACAAATCACATAGGCTGTGTGGGTATTTCCCGTGGTAAAACGTTCAAATTCGAGTTTAATATTGCGGATTTCCCGAAATTGCTCTAAATTAAAGTTTTCAAAAATAATCGAGGAAAAGCCTCCCAGAGCGGTGATGTTGATGCCATTTTTTTGAGCATGTGCCATTGCGTTAAGAATCTTCCGGGTTGCAGCTTTGATCCTGCGAGTTGCTAGCATTTCGGGTAAAAAGCAAGATTCTACGTATCTGCCTTCGATTTTCTGTCCAGTGATACTTGTGACAGTAATGTTATCAACTATTTGGGGCGGGGCGCTACACCAAAAGTCAATACCTTGATCTGCGTATTCAGGGTAACCTAATTCTCTGGCTACAGATTGCGCGTGTTCTAAACTTGTGAGATGTCCGATGAGACCAAACATGAATTGTTAATTATCAGGCGTGTGCTTTAGCGAAGTGTAAAAATTAGTGGTCGCATAGTCTTGATCTGGACTTACGCAGTCGTGTTGACAACACAAGACTTTGATATTGCGTATAGTTGGACTTAAAATCAAGGGCTATGGGTTAAGACAATGACTCTGATTAAAAAGTCAGAAAGCAATTTCCAAGTTTCGGTTTTGCGTGACGATTGTATAAGTCCGATGTGGAAGTACCAAAAATTATTGGAGATAGATTTGCATCATAGTCATATTCTCCAATAACTTTTCAGTACCAAAGCCTTGTAATTTGACGACTAAGCTGCTCGAAGTCCATATGCTGATAAGCGCATGATTTCGCGGGTGTTGAAGCCAATATTACTTAATGCCTCACCGTATTGAATCATAAAGTCTTCCACTAAAGCATCTTTCTCCATTGCCAAAACTTCGGCATCATCGGCAACTTGATTGAGCATTTGCCAAACCAAGGGTAGATTTTGGCGATTTGCTTCCTCTAATTCTGCTTTTGCTGTTTCAAAGTTTGCTTGGAGCCAAACTTCTCCAAAATTTAGGTGCATATATTCTTCTTTGATGACTCCTTCAGTAATTTTACGCGCAAAGTCATCGGCGACAGGAATATAGATGTTGTATGCTGCGATCGCAAAACACTCAATAATCAAAGATTGAATCAGTAGGCAAGTTACCACTTTTCCTTCAGCAGCTGCATCTTGGAAGTTTTTGTGTAATCCGGCGAAAAATTCGCGGGCAAAACCCATATCTGGTGTCACTTTGAGGTTACGTCCACAAGCTTCAAAGCCCTTTTTATGACGGCTTTCCATTTTCGATAAACGTACTAGTTCATCCTTGCTGTCTGGTAGGAGTTCACCCAAGCTAATGTAATTTTCGTGTGCCTCTTGTTCTCCTTCAATAACTATTGCGTTAATACGGCTGTAAGCATCTTTGTAAATTTCACTGTTGAAATCTATTTTTAACTCTGCTTCTAGCTGCTGCATGATATATCACTCCCGAAGTGTCAGTCGTTATGGACGAAAAATGGTCAATAACACAACCGTGATCAAGCTAAAATTCTTGTTTTACAAGTCACTGTTATTCTTTGAGTATACTGAAATGCATTAAAGAATGCTTCCTACTCAAGACTCAGGAGTTAAAATTCAGAATTTTTCTAGTGGTTGTGCTTTAATTTAACTTAACAAGTCACTATGTTATAGATTAGCTGTTGCTGGTAGCCAATGCTCTAGTCAAATGACAACAATTGCTTGGAATCCTCCAAAACTATGACAAAACCAAGCTTAATTTCTCAAAACTCGAATCTATACGTCCTGGGAATATTACTATTCCTGATGGTGATGATAATGTTGCCATTAGTAGTAGTGTTATTCACTTCCTTGACACTACCTGGGACAGCTTCTAATTTTACATCCAAATCTGTGTGGACTCTTAGTAATTACCATGATGCATGGGAAAGGGGAAAGTTTCTTTTAGCATTTGGAAATTCGACTTTGGTAGCCCTAGCTGTAACAGCTTTGCAAATTGTGACATCTGCCCTAGCTGGATATGCTTTAGCCCGCCTGAAATTTCGTGGAAGACAAGCATTATTACTGATTGTATTAGCTACATTAGTTATTCCTTTTCAACTGTTGGTAATACCTATTTTTTTAGTTTTAAAATGGGGACACTTGATTAATACCTATGGGGCTTTAATTTTACCAACTGCGGTGAATGGTTTCGGCATTTTTTTACTACGGCAATATTTCCAGGGTGTTCCTGTGGAGTTGGAGGAGGCGGCAGCACTAGATGGTGCTAACCGACTGCAAATTCTTCTGAAAATTATGTTACCTTTATCGCGTCCAGCCTTGGTGACGCTATTTCTATTTACTTTTATTGGTGAATGGAATGATTTATTTAAGCCCTTGGTGTTTACCACAAGACCGGAATTACGCACAGTACAGTTGGCTTTGGCGGAGTTCCAGGAACAGTTTACGAATAATTGGTCGTTGATGATGGCGGCTGTGACAATTGCCACGGTTCCAGTAGTAGTACTTTTTTTAATTGGACAGCGACAGTTTATTCGGGGAATTGCGGCAACAGGAATTAAGAACTAGGGGAGTTTGATATCCCCGTAGGTTGTGGTTGCTAAGTTACTACTGGAACAGTGAAATGAAACTGGCTACCTTGATTTTTGCCACCGGATTCTGCCCAAATTTTACCGCCCCAACCGTTGACAATTTGCCGAGATATTGCTAGTCCTAATCCGGCTCCACCTGCGGTCCGTCTAAGGGCACCTTCTTCTTGATAGAAGCGGTCAAATACTATTTCTAGGCGTTTGGGTTCAATTCCTCTCCCGGTATCGCTAACTGTGACTTCCAGCATTTGCTGGCTGTATCGTTGGGCTTCAATAGTGATTTCTCCTGTGGCTGGTGTAAATTTGCAGGCATTATCAATTAGTTTGGCGAATACTTCCACTAACCAATCGCCATCAGCCCTAACCAAGGGTAAATCTTCTGGGACAAGGGCTGTAATTTTGGGTACATTGCCTGCGGCGGTGCGGGTACGTATGCGACTGAGGGCTAAATCGACACATTCTTGTAGTGGTAAAGATTCAGGATGCCATTCGATTCTGCCACTTTCCAGATTGGAGAGGATCAAAAAATCTTGAACGAGTTTTCGCATTCGTTCGGAGTCTCCCAGGGCTGTATCTAACATGACTTGGCGCAGTTCTAAGGGCATGTCTGGCTCTGTGGCAAGGCTCTCTAAACAAACTTGAATTGTGGATAGGGGGGTACGTAATTCATGTCCAGTGATAGCAATGAGGTTACTACGGGTGCGGTCTAGGGCTTCTAGTTGTTGGTTGAGATCTTCGAGGTTGGCAAAGGCTTCAGCTTGGATTAATGTGGTGCCAATTTGGGTTGCGATCGCTTTCACCAAATCTTGCTCTCCAGGATGCCAAAAGTGGGGTGATTCTCCACAATAATGGAGTTCAATTATTCCCAACAATCGCCCTTGAGAAAGCACTGGTTCCAGTAACCAGGAACGAATTCCCAGTTTTTCTACTAGTTTCCATAATCCGGGGGAGGTGATGACGCGACTATCGTTCATGGTGTCGGCGACACAAACCCCTTCATTTTGCAGAACAACTTCTTCAAACAGAGTATTATTCCCTAATTGCCAGGTTTGTCCCAAAATTGAGGTGACACCATCCGCCAAAAATTCATGCTCGATGGTGGCTTGTTCATCACTACCCTGGGCACGATAAATTACACAACGGCAAGCGCCTAAATGTTGTCCTAATTCTGCGGCTGCCACTTTGAGGACTTCTTGGGGATTAAGCGATCGCCTAATTGCTGTACTTATTGAATTTACTAGTCTTTCTTTGCGGGCTTGGGCGGCAATGGAACGATATGCTTTATGGAGTTTATACTGGCTTGCTTGTAAATATGTTACTAATCGCTGAACAAAGGGATCGGTATCAATATCGCAGGCAAATTCTCCCATCGGATTTAAAAGAGCTAACTTATCGAGTTTTTTCCCTTCTCCGATCCCAAATCGTTGTTTGACTAGAGCAACTTTATTTGCCAATTCTGGACGATAAATTAAAATTCGATTGAGTAATAAATCCGCTGCTTTCAAGCTGACACTTCGTTCTGAAGTCCAAACCCCTTCAAACCTCCGTGCTGTATCACTGTCTAGTATTGGACTTAACTCTCGTGGTTCATCCTTTTTAATTTGCGATCGCGGATACTCGTGACAAATTAAACAAGTGGCATAATTATTTGCCACAACTACTAGATGCCACTCCTGACTCAAGCCATCATCTGGTTCAAATGCTATTTTTTCATAGAATTCAGAGCTATTGACAAACTCAGTTTCTGGGGCAGATAAAACATATATCTGGCTACTAGACTGTGACAATCGCTGGTATCGATGCGCTTCCTGTCGATAAAAACGCTCGCGCTGAAAACTAGCTATGATTAACGGATCCTCTAACGTTGCTGCCAATACTTGATCTTCCATCGCGTGGGAGAGGGCAGTTAGAGAAGCCTTAAAATAGAGCTGGGGTCTCAGGTGGGGTAAGTTTTCCAGCAATTCACTCAGCAAAGAAATCGAAATGCTCATGAATATGATTTCGAGCGACAATCTAGGGGAAGTCCACGCTGCATTATGCGTTGTACCAATTAAATTCTCTCGGAAGCGATCGCTACTGGCGCAAGAGCGAGTTACAGTCAGGATCTCTCTGGTTTAGACTTAGCCTAACATTCCCCTGCGCTCCTTTGACCTAAAGCTTCAATCTTCTTGATTCTATTTTCACTGCGGTGGCTGTTTCAAGTCAAAATCAACTGGAAATATTAAGAAAATTTAAGCACTCCAATTTACCAGATTATGTGACTTATTGAGCGTAATCGAGTTTTTTAATGTCTTTTAAAGGCTACATCTGGATATGATTGCAGCCTGCCACTGATTAAAAACCCTACGTGTTAACTCTAGATTAAATGCTAAAAATATTACGTTCAAAAAATATTCTTTTCAAGTCTTGATCAAGCAAGTAGTATTTTCTCCACCCTCTTTAATAGTATTTAACTTTTCGTAATATAGCCTCAGTTATTTGTTGCGTTCTCCTTAATGTTATTATGTTGTTAATCTATAAACTTTCAAAAAACTAGAAACACGAAGCTTTAATTTCCTGAGTTAGTAACATCAACAGTTTGATATCTAACTGCGTTATCAACCTGAATCAAATAATTTTGGGCAAAATTGCTTACATCAAAATAAATAGTTCAAAAAGCTGTGACAACCATTAAAAAGATACCTCCGCCCGCTCTAATTACTGAGCATGATTAAGTTTTTTAATCGCAAAATCTAAATCCAAATCAAATCATTTAACTATATATTTCCTCGGATTGTTTGTAACTAAAACAGTGACAGAAACTTCGTCTACCTTGAAAACTGTAGTTTTCCATTAATACATTGAGTAGGCCTAGCCAGCCCTACGGGCTTATGCTAGTCTGCGACAAGCCGATTTGCGTCTACCTTACGACTCTCCGGGAAGCCGCTACGCGTCTACGTAATGAGGCATTTAAATCACTCAAAAAACTTCGGGTTTGATCATGGATAAGGTTTAACAGCAACAATCATCCAGTGGAATATGTAGGAATTTACCTTACCCAGGTGACACATGAAAATCGCCCAAATATCGCCAATCTGGGAGCGCGTACCTCCTTTACGTTATGGTGGGATTGAATTAGTTATTCAGTTACTCACAGATGAATTAGTTCGTCGAGGTCATGAAGTAACCCTATTTGCCTCCGGAGATTCCATCACATCAGCAAAGTTAAAACCATTCCACAAAAGTGCCGTCAGACTAGATCCAGATATCAAAGAACCATCTGTTTATGAACATATTTTACTGGCGGATGTTTACCAGCAGGCACATCATTTTGATATCATTCATTCACATGTTGGTTATCCGGCACTTTCCTATGCTAGCTTAGTCAAAACTCCCACCGTGCATACATTACATGGAGTTTTTTCTTCAGATAGCGAAAAAATTTATCGCCGATTTTCCTGGCAACCTTTCATCAGTATTAGTGAGTCACAACGTGAACCACGTTTGGGTTTAAATTATATCCATACAGCCTATAACGGCATTGATACATCTATTTACCACTTTCAAGCTGAACCAGAAGAACCAGCTTATTTGGCATTTGTGGGACGGATGTCTCCCGAAAAAGGACCATGGGAAGCCATCAAAATTTCCCAGGCAACAGGAATTCCCCTGAGAATGGCTGGTAAAATAGACACAATTGATCAGGAATATTGGAACGAAAAAGTAGCACCGCAGGTGGATGGCGATCGCGTAAAATATCTAGGGGAAGTTTCCCATGAAGAAAAGGTAGCCCTATTAGGTGGGGCAACTGCGACACTATTCCCCATCAGTTGGCGTGAACCCTTTGGTTTAGTGATGATTGAATCTATGGCAACGGGTACACCAGTAATTGCCATGGACTTGGGTTCAGTTCCAGAAGTGGTAGCACATGAAAAAACAGGGTTTATTTGTCATTCCTTGGAAAATATGATCGCTGCTGTTCCCAAGGTTATTAATCTTAAGCGTCAAACCTGTAGGGAATACGTCAATACTCGCTTCAGCATCAATTCCATGACTGATGAGTACGAAAAAGCCTACCAGATGGTTCTACGTTCGTAATTGATCCCAAGTTTCCAAATCCCCAATTTGTTGAAATAAGTTGGGGATCTGATCCTCGTGGATATTGTCTGCTATAATCATCAAGTTTGGCAAATAAAACCCTGATTCAAAAAAATAACACCTTAGCCAAGCTTCAATAAATACTCATCAAATATTGATATTTAATTGGATACATCAAAAATAATCCACATTTCTAACCTTGCTAATACTAAATCCAAATCGAGAATTTCTGAACTGAGTTAATAAATGTAGCCTTTGTTACTTACACTTCAACAGAGGATTTAGTTAAAATTAGTATTGCACCTGAAGGTTTATCAAACATTTTTCAATATCTCCAAATTTACATAAATTAAAAATCATATATGTAAATTATTTCCTAACCTTGATAAATAGTGACGGTTTTCCCCAGTGAACAAATTCAATTTATATGGCATCTTGTTTCCTGTTGATGCCAATTTCCTTAAGAAGAAAAATTAGACCTGTAGGTGGAATAATAGCGATGACACCGGATACCTTAACTACACCGGAAAAAATTGTGCTGGATGGAAAAACCTTTGTTCCCGCTGAACAGATACCGATTCCAGAGTGGCCCTGTGTTTTGAGTGAAAGACCTCAACCTGTGCTAACAGTTAAAGATGATGATTTATTTTTAATTACTGATACTTTAGGTAATATTGCTGGTTGCTCCATCAATGATGTCAATCCCAGTATGGGGCTATTCTGTGCTGATACCCGCTTCCTCAGCCGTTTAGAACTACAACTTGATGGACATTCACCCATATTATTAAGTAGCACAGCCGACAAAGGATTTTCACTATCTGTTCTCTGTACCAATCCCCGTATAGATGAACGTTTACCTGCTGACACGGTGGGAATTCGCCGCGAAGTGGTTTTAAATGGGGCATTATTTGAAGAAATAGAAGTATCCAATTACAGTACAACTACCCTCAGCTTTGAGTTAAGTTTGAGTTTTGATGCTGACTTTGTAGACTTATTTGAAGTCAGGGGTCATGGTAGAGATAAGCGAGGACGGTTACTACGTTTGGTGGAACCTCCGCAGGAAGAAACACCACATTTAGGTTTAGATACCACTCAGCATCAACAGCCAGAATACGTAGAAAAATCCCTAACCTTGGCTTATCAAGGTTTAGATGGTGCGGTAATGGAATCGAGAATCAAATTTCAGCACCGTCAACCTGATGATTTTCGGGGATATACAGCAATTTGGCGGTTAGAATTAGCTTCCCACGAAACCCAAAAGTTAGGCTACCGGATTAATATTTTAACTAATAATAAACTTAGTTCTACTGTAAATCCTCCAATTACACTGGTTCAAGCACGTTCAGCCGAATTGATGGAGGAAAGGGAATGGGGACAACAAATTACCCAAATTCGTTCAGATAAGAGTATATTTAATCGCGTAATTGAACGTGCTGAACAAGATATGTACTTGTTGCGGCAGTCATTTGGCAAACATCAAACTGTTTCTGCTGGGGTTCCTTGGTTTTCGACATTATTTGGGAGGGATTCGCTGATTACAGCTTCCCAAACCTTGATGTTAAATCCCAAAATCGCCAAAGAAACCTTAACTTTACTGGCATTGTACCAGGGTAAAAGTGAGGATGAATGGCGAGAAGAAGAACCAGGGAAAATTCTGCATGAATTGCGTTTGGGTGAATTGGCTCGTTGTCAAGAAATTCCCCATACTCCCTATTACGGTACAATTGATGCTACTCCACTGTGGTTAATGTTATATGCTGACTACTACAGTTGGACTCATGATGGTGAGACATTAGAGCAATTGTGGAATCATGCGATCGCGTCGATGGATTGGATTGATCGCACCATGGAAAAAACTGGCTACCTCAGCTATTTCCGCAAATCAAAGTTAGGTTTAGCTAACCAAGGCTGGAAGGATTCGGGAGACTGTATTGTTAACCGCAAAGGGGAATTAGCCAATGGTCCAGTATCATTGTGTGAAGTTCAGGCTTATGTCTATGCAGCAAAAATGCGGTTAGCAGAAATTGCCCGGATGAAAAAGCGCTTAGATTTAGCCGATAGATGGGTGGAGGAAGCGAAAAACCTCAAAGTCCGTTTTAACCGGGATTTTTGGATTGAAGATCAAGATTTCTGTGCTTTGGCTTTGGATGGAGAGGGAGAATTAGTTGACAGCATCACCTCAAATCCTGGACATTGCTTGCAATTAGGAATTTTCACCCCAGAAAAAGCTTACAGTGTTGCCGAACGTTTGCGGGCACCAGATATGTTTAATGGTTGGGGAATTCGTACCCTTAGCAGTTCATCCCCAGCTTATAACCCGATGGGATATCACATTGGTTCCGTATGGCCCCACGATAATGCAATAATTGCTATGGGATTGCGATCGCTTGGTTTAATTGATCAAGCACTGGAGGTATTCCAAGGTTTATTTGATATGACTAGCCTCCAACCTTACCAACGTCCACCAGAACTCCTTTGTGGTTACGAACGTAATGGAGATAATGCCCCCGTACAGTACCCTGTCGCATGTACTCCCCAAGCATGGGCAACTGGTAGCATTTTCCAACTTCTCCAAATGATGGTAAATTTAGTTCCCGATGCCCCCAATAATTGTCTTCGCATCATCGATCCAACTTTACCAGAATCCATTAACCGTTTATCGTTACACAATTTGCGTGTAGGTTCGACTATTCTCGATTTAGAATTTGAACGTTCAGGAAGTACCACAGCTTGTCGTGTCGCTAAAAAACGTGGCAACCTTCGTGTTGTAATTGAGGCTTAATTCAAGCCAAAGATAGCTAAAATAGTAAAATACCTCCTACATTTATGAAAACATTAGTAGGAGGTTGAAAAAATGTATTTTATGAATCTATGCATACAGCTATATACTAATTAGCCAAGACTTAAAAAGATTTCAACAAGTCTTGTAACCACTACTTCTAACTTACTATTCTTGAATTTCACCTCTACCACCTGGAGAAGCTTCAAAAATTGCATCCAACTGCTGACGCGCATCTTCAACATTAACTGAACGCATCACCAATAAAGGTTCCTTAATCAAATTTCCCGCACTATCCAACAGTTCTGGATGGGGTACAGATTGCCTCCTAGAACCAGCGTAAGCATAATTGCCTTGATTAGATCTAATTGGGTAAACTTGCTCACGATCAAAGCTAAACATGACTAAATTACGAATTAAATTCCCAACAGCGAAAAAAGCCAGAATTGTAAAAGCCAGAACGTAGAGTAAATGTAACATTATCTTATCTCCAGAAACAGTAAGTTTAAAAACTTTCTACTATGACGCTTGTAATATCAAAATAAACGTTGAATCCTTAATCCAAACCTATTCCAAAGCGGGAATACAAAAACAGAAGTCGATCTGTAAAGCTCATTCAACACTGCTTTAAAACACATGATCTACCTATTAATTGGATTTAGGGTGTCCGATGACGCGTTGCTACCTGCCAACATTCATGTACTAATTGGTGCCAAGGCATAAGCGTTGCCATCTCTATACCCACCTGTCCATCTGTGGCATTAAGTAGCATTTTTGCTGTGTTGACTTCTTCCTGCGCCTGTTTAACACGGGCTAACAAATCAAACTGCTGTTCCCTACTCATAAAACTCATCTCTTCGGTCGTCAGTAAATCATGCGATCGCCCAAACCAATACTGAAAGTCTTCCAACAAAGGTTGTAAAACTGTTTTCAGCAAATCCGAATCAGGTAAATTACAGTCCTGCATAAATGAGAAGCATACTTCTAAGTTTCTTCCTAATCTTAACGTTCTTTACGATTCTTAACATTTATTTTTAGCCATACTTCATATTTCTCAGGTATTTTGTATCTACATATACAAAACAATTATACAAATATTCATCCGGATTTGCATAGGACTGTAATGAATAAATTTTGGAGAATCATCTCATCTTCGGATTATCCACTTTAATCATGAGTTTGTATACAGTTCTAGATGATCCCTGGTTAGCAGCTAGGATTATTCATGTTATCTTTAACTTATCTTAAAAGTGGATACCAGCAATCTAAAATCTTCCTTAAGAAATAGTGATGTTTGTTTGTTGAGAGTGAGAAATTTGTAAACTTACACAACAAAAAGTGTTGAATTCTCAAAATTGATTAAACTTCACTTCATCAAAAACCAGCAGAAAATGGTGAAAAACCAATCATTCTGGTAATAAACACCAGATAAGAATGGTATTCCAAATGTTCCACTAATAGTTTGTCCCATTAATTCCGAAGGATGTAGAGACGGGAAATTTCGCGTTTCTGCAAAAGATTATTTGCGCCTTGATCTTTATATAATCTAGTGATAAAGTCTTGGGCGATTAGCGCAAGCCTGTCGTCTAATGGCGAGTCTATCAACCAAAAATCTCAGTTTCTTTAGACGTGAGAGTGTCAATTTGGTTATATTTTCTCTAAGATAAATCCAGCTAGCTAAACTAAATAATCACTTCGCCAACAGTTCAACAGCAAATGTCGCCAAACTCAACTTCCCAGCCATCAGAACAGGTTCAAAAAATTAACCTACCACGCTCCAGCGAATCTGAGGAACTCAAAAAGATTCGTCACACAGCTTCCCATGTTATGGCAATGGCAGTACAAAAGCTGTTTCCGAAGGTACAGGTGACAATTGGTC
This sequence comes from Calothrix sp. PCC 6303, assembly GCF_000317435.1. Taxonomy (NCBI): domain Bacteria; kingdom Bacillati; phylum Cyanobacteriota; class Cyanophyceae; order Nostocales; family Calotrichaceae; genus Calothrix; species Calothrix sp. PCC 6303. The sequence continues at coordinate 5,238,596 of NC_019751.1, read as the reverse complement.
CCTGGATTGAGAATGGGTTTTATTATGATTTTGATAGTCCCGAAGCTTTTACCGAGAAGGACTTGAAAGCCATCTACAAAGAGATGATCAAAATCATCAATCGGAAATTACCCTTATTGCGGGAAGAGGTGAGTCGAGAAGAAGCAGAAACTCGAATCAAAGCAATTAATGAACCCTACAAGTTGGAAATTTTAGGGGATATCAAAACAGAACCCATCACAATTTATCATTTAGGCGATCAATGGTGGGATTTGTGTGCCGGACCCCATCTAGAAAACACCGGAGATTTAAACCCGAAAGCACTAGAATTGGAAAGTGTGGCGGGTGCCTATTGGCGTGGTGATGAAAATAAGGCACAATTACAACGGATCTATGCGACCGCTTGGGAAACTCCCGAACAATTAGCTGAATATAAACGACGTAAAGAAGAAGCCCAACGCCGTGACCATCGTAAACTCGGTAAAGAACTGGGATTATTTATATTTTCCGATTTGGTGGGACCAGGTTTACCCTTATGGACACCTAAAGGAACCTTACTGCGGAGTATTTTGGAGAACTTTCTCCAACAGGAACAACTGAAGCGGGGTTATTTACCAGTTGTGACTCCCCACATTGCCAAGGTTGATTTATTTAAAACATCGGGACATTGGCAGAAATATAAAGAAGATATGTTTCCCTTGATGGCAGAAAATGAAGAAGCTGCTGCTCAGGAAAACGGCTTTGTGATGAAGCCAATGAATTGTCCTTTCCATATCCAAATATATAAAAGTGAGCTACGCTCCTATCGGGAATTACCGATGCGGTTAGCAGAATTTGGGACAGTGTACCGTTACGAACAATCGGGAGAATTGGGTGGTTTAACTAGGGTGCGGGGCTTTACGGTGGATGATTCCCACCTCTTTGTAACTCCAGAACAGCTAGATAGTGAATTTTTGAGTGTAGTGGATTTGATTTTGTCGGTGTTCAAGAGCTTACAATTGAAGAACTTTAAAGCTCGTTTAAGCTTCCGTGACCCTAGCAGTGATAAGTATATCGGTTCCGATGAAGCTTGGGAAAAAGCCGAAGGTGCAATCCGTCGGGCTGTGGAAAAATTGGGAATGGAACATTTTGAAGGGATTGGGGAAGCTGCTTTTTATGGTCCCAAACTAGATTTTATCTTCCAGGATGCTTTAGAACGGGAATGGCAATTGGGAACAGTTCAAGTAGACTATAATTTACCAGAAAGATTCGATTTAGAATATGTAGCTGAAGATGGTTCGCGTCAGCGTCCAATTATGCTGCATCGTGCGCCGTTTGGTTCATTAGAAAGACTAATTGGGATTTTAATCGAAGAATACGCAGGTGATTTCCCCCTGTGGTTGGCACCATTGCAAGCGCGGTTATTACCAGTTGGCGATCAATTCCTCGATTTTGCCAAAGAGGCAGCGATGAAAATGAAAGCTGTGGGAATTAGGGCAGAAGTGGACACCAGCGGCGATCGCTTGGGTAAATTGATTCGGAATGCCGAAAAAGATAAAATCCCCGTGATGGCGGTTGTGGGTGCCAAAGAGGTGGAAACGGATACTTTGAGTATTCGGACTCGTGCATCTGGGGAACTGGGAAGCGTCCCCATCACGGAAATCATAGAGAAAATGAAAAATGCGATCGCATCTTTCGATAACCTCTAATATCAACAGCCTCTCTAGCATAAATAACCTCATTTATGCTAAAGTTGCAGATTGTGACTTTTTATTATAAAAATCATCTCAGAGGATCAGACTATGCAAAGAACTTTAGGCGGAACTTGCCGCAAAAGAAAAAGAACATCAGGTTTTCGCGCTCGGATGCGGACACCAGACGGTAGAAACGTCATTAGAGCTAGAAGAAGCAAAGGCAGACACCGTTTAAGCGTTTAGGTATACCCAAGCATGGCTTTGCCCAAGGCAAATCGACTCAAATCTCGGCAAGATTTCCAGGCAGTTTTCCGGGGAGGTACCCGTCGCCAGAGTCCCAATTTTACATTGAGGGCTTTACGTCCGCGTCACCGTTCCACTAGTGAATCACCAGAAAATGCCAGCATTGTAAGTTTACAGCCGACAGACAGAGCCAAGCTACCAACGAAAATCGGTATCTCCATTAGTACAAAAGTTAGTAAGCGGGCAGTAGTACGTAACCGAATCAAACGTAAAATTGCCGCAGCGTTGTATCAATTATTGGCAGAAATGCCTACGGGATGGCGGTTAGTAATAGTTGTTAAAACAATAGCAGCAGAACAAGAGTGCGTAAGCCAGCAATTTCTGCAAGAATTAAAGCAGTTGTTGGTACAAGCAGAGGTTTTAAATGGGCATTCGTGAAGAAGTTTATTATGAAGGTGGTCCCCATGTTGGGGATTTAATAACAAGCATACTGATAGGATTTACGGTATTAGGTATTCCTTTGGCAGTTGGATCAATAGTTCGAGCATTGTGGTTACGCTTCCGAATTACAGATCGTCGCATCTCCGTGACGGGTGGCTGGCAAGGACGCGATCGCAATGACGTAATATACTCCGAAATTGTCAAAGTCGTCACAGTCCCCCGTGGTTTTGGCTTGTGGGGAGATATGGTATTAACCCTCCGAAATGGAACCCGCATAGAAATGCGCTCAGTTCCCAAATTCCGCGAAGTCTACGACTATATCAACGAAAGGATTGCCGCAAAAAATCCGGCAAAAGTAGGCTTACAAAAATAACATCGGAGTTAGGAGTTATGTAAATTCATAACTCTTTTTCATACTCTGTGCGGCTATCCGTAGTCAAATACCGATTTCAGCAAATGCTGATTCAGATAAATTAGATTCAGAATTGGATTCTGCTTATTTGTAAACAGCTTCCTTTAAATTAAAAATAACTCAGGTTTAACTCAGGATCATGGATTTTGGAATCGGGTTTCTCTCGAACAACGTCATGCTACCGATTATTGACCTATTCTATAGCCTTGTACCGAGCTATGGATTAGCGATTGTAGCATTAACTTTGGTGATTAGGCTTGCCCTCTATCCGTTGAGTGCTGGCTCGATTCGCAACATGCGAAAAATGCGAATTGTCCAACCGCTAATGCAGAAGCGGATGCAGGAAATAAAAGAGCGGTATAAAGATGATCCGCCAAAGCAACAAGAAGAAATGATGAAAACGCAGCAAGAATTTGGTAATCCCTTGGCGGGTTGCCTACCATTAGTGCTGCAAATGCCCGTATTATTGGCTCTGTTTGCCACATTGCGAGGTTCACCCTTCGCAGGTGCAAACTACAGCGTTAACTTGCAAATTTTGCCAGGGGAACAAATTGAACAAATTCAACCCCAGGCTTTTGCGACTCCCCCCCAGAATATCTATATCGCCGAAAGCGATCGCGTGCAAGTCACAGCTATTCTCCCTGGCGGCAATAAACTAGCTGTCGGCGAAAAAACCAAAATCCAATACCAAACAATCAGCGGCAAACCCTTCCAAGAAGTGGCAGCCGAACACCCGGAAACCAAACTGGTTCCCACATGGAAAATCATGAAGGGTGAAGATCGGATTAAAATCGATGAACAAGGAAACATTGAGGCTTTGCAACCAGGTGATGTCACCATCCAAGGGACAATTCCCGGACTCGCAGCTGATCAAGGATTCCTATTTATCGATGCCCTTGGTAGAGTAGGAGCAATAGACCCCGATAAGACAGTTCACTGGGACATTGTAGCCATGGTGTTACTGTTTGGTATTTCCCTGTACGTGAGCCAAGCATTAAACGCCCAGGGTTCCACCAGCACCAATTCTCAGCAAGATACAGTTAACAAAATTACTCCGGTTTTGTTTTCGGGAATGTTTTTATTCTTCCCCTTACCAGCTGGGGTTTTGATGTACATGGTGATTGGCAACATCTTCCAAACACTGCAAACCTACATCCTTTCCCGTGAAGCTTTGCCAGAGGAACTACAAAAAATTGTTGATACTCAGGAAAAAGAAGAGGCTGCAACTACTAATACACAAAAAGCATTACCATTCGAGCCAAAAAGTTCCAAGAAAAAGACAGCAGGTTGAACATGAGTCAAATTGAACGCGGTCAACAGTGGTTAAAATCATTGTTGGAATTAACGGGAGTATCTACTGAAATTAAAGGGGAACTGGAAGCTAAAAACACCTCCGGTGGCAGTGATGCACCCGAAGGTGGTAGCTATTGGTTGACAATAGATGAAACCAAACTGACACCAGAACAAATCCAGATACTAATTGGTACTGATGGTTCAGTATTAGATGCAATGCAATATTTGGTTAATTCCACACTCAACCTCAACCAGGAACCCCAGCAGCAAGCCTCCTACACCATTGAATTAAATGGGTACCGCGTCAAGCGACAGGCGGAAATTCAAGCAATTGCTCAAAATGCTGCCGAACAAGTCCGAAATTATGGGCAACAAGTGGAGATAAAATCCCTTAGTTCTGCTGAACGTCGTCAAGTCCACACCTTTCTCAAGGAATTTACCGACTTAGAGACATTCAGCCAAGGAAAAGAACCACATCGTCATCTGATTGTGCGTCCAGCCGAAACACAGTGATTCCAAAATCCAAATTTGGTTGTTGAGACGCGAGGGAACGACTTATGTCGCGCAAGCTTCGCGTCTCAAATTATTATTAGGGTATATTCAGGATCTAAACCTCGTCTATTTTGAGAAGTATATTTCTAAGATTGTGGGTACGCTGCTAGTTTGTCACCAGCCATAAAACTCCACTTTTCATGATAGACGAGGTTTCATATACTTTTATTCAAATATTCAAACTTCTATGGAAGCAATTTATATTCCCCAACTCCTGACAGCACCTGAACGAACAGAGAAAGTTCAAGTTGAAGAATTTTTACCGGGCTTGGATACTTTAACACCAGTTCGCGGTGTGGTGCAGGTTAAGCATAGTGGAAATCACCTGCAAGTGTTTGCCCAAGCTGAAGCAATTATTACCTGTAGTTGTAATCGTTGTTTACAGCAATATAATCAGCGCCTGACAATTGATACTTCAGAAATTATTTGGTTAGACGATGAAGCCAATGAAGAGGATTTGCCCTTAGAAAGGGAAGTCATAGTTACGGATTTAGTGGAAACTTTACATCCTGATGGACACTTTCAACCTAGTGAATGGCTTTACGAACAGATGTGTTTGGCAATCCCCGTCAGACAACTTTGTACTCGTGATTGTCGAGGAATCCAAGTCAATACTGAAGCTGAAGAAACCGAAAGTGAAGAACAAAAACCAGTTGATAGTCGTTGGGCTAATTTAGCAGCTTTGAAAAAGAAAATTTCTAATTAGTTTTGCCAGAAAAACTATCCCAAAACACTCCTACTGCCTACTGCCTTCTTCAATTGTGGATGTGACAGCTTGAAAACTTCCTCTAATTATCTGCAACTTCTACCTTACATTCGTCCTCAGTGGCAAAGCATCATCAAAGGATTTATTGGTATTGTTGGTTATGTTTTAGCCACACTAACACTGATGTATTTGGTGCAAAAATTATCAGCACCATTTGGGCGCGGAGACGTTTATGCGATCGCGCAATTGGCTGGTATCCTAGGGGGAGTATTTTTAATTCGTGGTTTTTTTCAAGCAGTTCAAGATATCTACATGGCGAAAGCCGCACTACGTGTAGCTTTTAATGTCCGGAAACATCTGTATGCTCACCTACAAACCTTGAATTTAAGCTATTTTGAAACGGCGAAAGCTGGTGATTTATCTTACCGTGTAACTGAAGATGTAGACAGGGTTGGGGAAGCTGTCCATAAATTACTGCATGATTTCACACCCTGCGTATTGCAATTAATCGCAATCCCCATTTACATGGTTTATCTGAGTTGGCAGTTAACATTGGCAACTTTGGTAGTAGTACCAGTAATGTTGGTTGTTATCACTTGGTTTGGAGAAAAACTCCAAAAATATTCCCGTCGTAGTCAAAACCAAGTATCCGATTTATCCGCAATTTTAACCGAAATCTTCAGCGGGATTCGCATTGTTCAAGCCTTTACAGCCGAAGCTTACGAAATTGCCCGATTTAGTAAAGAAGCAGAAATAGCGATGGGTGCAAAATATGCGACAGAAAGACTCAAAGCTGTACAATTTCCCCTAATTGGTTTTCTTCAAGCTTTAAGCTTTTTGTTGCTGCTGTTTTTTGCTGCATGGCAAATTGCCGCAGGTAATCTCACTGTGGGGAAATTCTTTAGTTACCTTTCTGGTGCAGCATTATTAATCGATCCAGTTGGTCATGTCACCAACAACTATAATTTATTTAAAGAGGCTGAAGCATCAGTTGATCGAGTTTTTGAACTGTTGGCAATTCAACCCGCAGTAGATGAGAAGCCGAATGCGAAAGTTCTCCCGGTGGTAGAGGGAAAAGTAGAATATCATCGCGTCAGCTTTGGCTACAAAGCCGGAGAAACAATATTAAATCAGGTTAATGTACAGGTAATGCCGGGTGAAGTTATCGCCCTTGTGGGAGCTTCCGGAGCCGGAAAAACCACCTTTGTGAATTTACTACCACGCTTTTATGATACGACTTCCGGGGAAATATCAATTGATGGGGTTGATATCCGGGATGTCACATTAAATAGTTTACGCCGACAAATAGGCATCGTTCCCCAAGAAACTACCATGTTTTCGGGAACAATTGCTCAAAATATTGCTTTTGGGCAAACAGACTTTGACATGCAATCTGTAGAAACAGCCGCAAAAATTGCCAACGCACATCAATTTATTTCCCAACTTCCCGACAACTACTATACAGTGGTGGGAGAGAGGGGTGTAAACTTATCCGGTGGACAAAGACAAAGAATTGCCATTGCCCGTGCGGTACTATTGAATCCCAGAATTCTAATTTTAGATGAAGCTACATCAGCTTTAGATTCAGAATCAGAAGCATTAGTGCAAGAAGCATTAGAAAGGGTGATGGTGGGAAGAACAGTATTTGTCATTGCCCATAGACTTAGCACCGTGAGAAAATGCGATCGCATTCTGGTTTTAGAGAAGGGACAAGTTGTAGAATCGGGAACCCATGATGAACTGTTAGCACTACAACAGCGCTATGCCAGATTTTACACTCAGCAATTTAATAAATAAATTCAAGTTAAGTAGGTAGGTGGAAATAAACACAACTATGTAACGTAATGTAAATTGGCTTCAAACCCTTAACACTACTCACTATTCGCTACTCACTACTCACTCCCCAAAACGACGATTTTCAACACCCACCTACTTAGAATATCCTTGAGTGAATCCCCAGCTTTTGCAAAAGCCAGGGATTTTAACTAGCATTTTGAACTAATTATGCTGCGGCTAAACCGTTATGCCGTAATAAAGGTTCAGTACTGGGTTCACGTCCTCGGAAAGATTTGAAGACTTCCATGGGGTGTTTACTTCCACCTAATGCCAAAATAGTTTCGCGGTAGCGTTTACCTGTATCTTGGATGGCAGCCTCGTTTTCTAAACCGACTTCCTCAAAGGCTCCAAAAGCATCAGCACTGAGAACTTCCGCCCATTTATAGCTGTAGTAGCCAGCAGCATATCCACCAGCAAAAATGTGACCAAAAGCACATAGAAAAGCATTTTCAGGAATTGGCGGTAAAACAGTGGTTGCAGCAGCAATGCGATCGCATACTTGCTTTAATGTCTCTTTTCCACCAGGTTGGTAACGGGCATGTAGTTCGACATCTAAGGTGCTGAAATATACTTGACGCAACATTCCGGTACCGCTCATATAGTTTTTGGCAGCAACTAGTTTTTGATAGTATTCTTCTGGTAAACTTTCCCCTGTTTGGTAATGTTTTGCCATCCCCATCAAAGTTTGATGGTCATAACACCAGTTTTCCATAAATTGACTCGGTAATTCTACTGCATCCCATTCGACATTATTAATGCCAGCAGCACTACTGTAATCAACTTTGGTAAGCATATGATGTAAACCATGTCCAAATTCGTGGAACAGGGTTTCCACCTCGTAAAATGTCATCAAACTGGGTTTGTCATCAATAGGAGGAGTCTGATTACATACCAAATAGGCAACAGGTAAACGAGTAGTTACGGTGCCATTTTCGTGAATTTTTCCCCGGTTGACGCAGGTATCCATCCAAGCACCACCACGTTTTTCGGCGGGACGACTATAAGCATCGAGGTAAAAATAGGCGATGGGACTACCAGTTTCGTCAGCGATTTGGAAATAGCGGACATCTTCTTGCCAAATTGGGGCTGTTCCATCTGCGGGGGTGACAGTCACGCCAAACAACCGTTCCACCAAGCCAAATAAACCATCTAAAACTTGGGGAAGGGGAAAATAGGGGCGTAATTCTTCCTCTGTAAAGGCAAATTTTTCCTCTCGTTGACGTTCTGACCAAAAAGCAGTATCCCAGTGTTGGAGTTCGTTTGCTTCACTTGCCCCTTTACTAGCAGCAAAGGCTTTTAATTCTGCCAAGTCTTTTTCTGCCGCATCATAACTAACTTGGCGTAACTCTTCCAGTAGTTTATCAACAGATGCTACATTGGGAGCCATTTTAGTAGCGAGGCTAACTTCGGCGTAGTTGTTGTAACCCAGCAACTGGGCTAATTCTTGCCGTAATACTAAGGTACGTTCAATTATGGGGTTGTTGTCCAATTCTCCGGAGGAAGCACGGGTAATATAAGCCCTGTATAGCTTTTCCCGTAAATCTCGACGACGGCTATGTTGCATAAATGGTCCAAAGCTGGGAGCATCAAGGGTAATTACCCAGGAACCAGATTCTGGTGTTGCATTTTCATCTCCAGCCGCACGGGCAGCTTGTGCTGCTAAACTGAGTAAACTTTCTGGCAAACCGTCAATTTCAGCTTTTTCTGTTAGCTTCAAACTAAATGCTTTAGTAGCATCGAGAACATGGTTAGAAAATTTAGTAGCTAATTCTCCCAACTCCATTTGGATAGCGTTAAAACGTTCCTTAGCTTCCCCTTCCAAACCAACACCTGATAATTCGGCATCCCGGATGGAAGCTTCGATGATACGTTGTTGGGCAAGTTCTAATTTTCCCCAAGTGTCACTATTGTGAATTGCTTTGAAAGCCTTATAAATTGGTTGACTTTGACTGAGTTTATTAGAAAACTGAATTACCAAAGGTTGAACACTTTCGTAAGCTTCCCGTAACTCTGGGCTATTTTTCACACCCATCAGATGACCAATAATACCCCAACTCCAGGATAAGCGATCGCTAATTCGTTCTAACGGCTCTACTAAGTCTTGCCAAGTTGGTTTGATTTCTGTTTCTAGCTTCCTTAACTCGGCATCAAGTTCGCTAATTAAGTGATTAATAGCAGGTACAACATGTTCGGCTTTGATGTCTGCAAATGGTGGTAAACCGCTACCCTTTAATAATGGATTATAAGATGTATTCGCTGTAGTCATGAATTTGGTGTGCAAGAGAAAGATGAATTATGGCTATAGATTCGGTAATAACTTAGAACTAACGCACTATAAATATTACTTACAAAATATCCATTCTTTGAATATAGCGATAAACCTACTATTTGTGCTTTGGGCAGCGCTAAAAGAAGCAGGGGGCAGGGGAGTTAGGGGAGTAAGAAAAATAAAATCTGAATCAATTGGATAATTTATTTTCTGGAAGTCCCTAAAAATTTACGCACAATGCCTTCCTTTCCTAACTGAGTAAAATTTGCAGTGGGAAAAGTTATTTTTCAGGTACTTTAAGTAATGAGTAAATACCCATTACTCATTCCCCTGAATTATTCCGAAGCTTACAAATACTTTTGTAAAATCACTCCAAATTTCTCCTTAGTTTCGGGAGATACATTTTCCAAGCGAGTTAAAACAGCATATTTCAAAGCTGAATGTGCCTCTGATTCTACAGGATTTGCGCTCAATCTCCTCACCGCTTCCTGAATCGCTTTCTGAGCATTTACGGCATTTTTATGTAAATTTGCTACCACCATTTCCACCGTCACACTATCATGATCTGGGTGCCAGCAATCGTAATCTGTCACTAAAGCCATTGTGGCATAGGCAATTTCTGCTTCCCTAGCCAACTTAGCTTCTTGTAAATTTGTCATGCCAATAATAGTTGCCCCCCAACTCCGATACAGGTTAGACTCTGCCTTAGTGGAAAATGCGGGACCTTCCATACATACATAGGTACCACCACGATGTAAAGTGACATCCTCCAAATTCAAAGACGCGATCGCATCAGCCACCAAACCTGCTAAATTCGGACAAACTGGATCACCAAATGTAATATGTGCAACAATTCCCTCGCCGAAAAATGTGGAAATTCGGTTTCTAGTTCTATCAATAAATTGGTCTGGAACTACCATATCTAGGGGTTTTACTTCTGCTTTGAGGGAACCCACAGCACTCGCTGAGATAATATATTCCACACCCAGCTTTTTCATAGCATAGATGTTGGCACGAAACGGTAATTCTGTGGGAAGTAGAGTATGATTACGCCCATGTCTAGCTAAAAATACTACTTTTACGCCATCCAACTCACCGATAATAAATGCATCTGAAGGCTTACCAAATGGTGTTTCTATCTCCATTTCTTGGACATTCTTCAGGGCATCCATTTTGTATAGACCACTACCACCGATAATCCCAATTTTAATATCACTCATAATTTTCCCATTTCCCGTTAACTAGCCGAGAAGTATTGTAGCGGGAAATAGACTTACTCAAAAGGCTTCACCCGTAATTCTGGTAAGGTGAAAGAATTTTTTAGGTTTGCATAATACTTAAAACTATGGCTAATGCTTGAGAGATTAGTAACATCTCCGATTCTGATAATGCTCCCAACTTTCTCAATAATCTATTTTCAGAAACCGAACGTATTTGGAAAGTATCAACAGCGGAAATTTTAGCCAAATTATTTTCTGTACTAGGTTCTAATCTAACCATCCAAGTTCTGGCTGCAAAGTTATCTTTCCAATCCGTAACAGGTACAATCACTTTCAGGGGTAAAATACCGATCGCATCATCGTTAACTATTACGCATGGACGGGTTTTACTGATTTCTGTACCGACTGTGGGATTAAGATTTACTAACCAGATTTCACCTCTATGGATCATTTTTCTAGTTTAAATTTTTGTATCTGGATAATCATAAAAGTCCTCTCCCTCAATTTCCGAAAAAGCAATTAGTGAACTCCCAGCAGCATAATCTTGTATTGCTGTTTTAGCTGCTGCTGCTAAAACACGTTTTTGCTCATCTGTTGTCAGAGAATTTTGTTCTTGACTAATTATTTCCAGTGCAGTCTCTGCTATTTTTAAGCAGTCGCTTGTAGTTAATTTAGGTAGAGTGGTAAGAATTTCTTGGGTTTCCATAGTGTTATCAATAGTAAATTATTTTAATTATAGGGAAGATATGGCTGTATTTATGGCTTTGGTATGGTGGGAGAAATAGAGTTACTCAAAAGGCTTCACCCGTAATTACGGATGAAGCCTGATTTTTACTGGAGTTAGAGATGGCTTGAACTAAAAGTATTCTACCCTTGCATCAAAACCGCGATCGCGTAATTGTTTAGAAAGGCTTTCAGCGTCACCACGTTGACTAAAAGCCCCAGCATTCACATAATTACCTAACTTGGATGTACCAGGAATTGCACGGGGTACCAACTGCTGAATCCGGTTGAGGGTATCATTACTAAACATGGGGACAACTACCACATAGCGGTTAGTTGTGGAAGGATTGGGAATATTTGGTTTAGGAGCATTTGCAGTGGTTGTTAATGCTTGCCAAGTATTAAAATCTACAAAGCCTGTTGCCGCTAACCGAAAATACCGTTGAAATTGTCCTACAGCATCCCGCGTTCCCGCACCATAGTAACCGTCAATATTACCGTTATAGAATCCCCATTGATTCAGTCTTTGTTGAACTGTTGCAACCCGTTGACTACGTTCCCCTGGGCAAATTTCACCATTTGCTTGGGAACAACCATTCTTGCCATCGGAACTAAGTAAAGCTTGAGAAATTGCCCCTAAAGTTCTTGCATCAGCGACACCATTAGGAGGAAGTCCATAATTACTTTGGAAACGTGCTACAGCATCCTCAGTTACTTTGCCAAAATTTCCTGTTGAGTTTACCTTAAAGTAGCCTAATCGGCGTAAATCATCTTGGAGTTGACGCACCAAAGCACCGCTATCACCACGATTTAGGGCATTGGGAAGACTATCACCACCTGTACCAATTGGTTTTAAAGCTGCGCTAATAGTTCTGAGTGTTCTTGTTCCCGCAACTCCATCTGCGGAAATTCGATATGTCTGCTGAAAACGAATTACAGCTTGTTGAGTTAGGGTGCCAAAATTCCCATTGATGGGACCATTATAGAAGCGTAAGCTACGTAAATTTTGTTGAAGTTGGCTAACAGCTGCCCCTTTGCTACCAAATTGTAGAACACCACTACCTTTAACAGGGGGGTTGGTACGGCTTTGACATTGAGAATTCAACAGATTTTGTGTTCGTGTACCAATTTCACCATCCACCGCAAGTCCATTCTTTTGTTGATACCTGCGGACAGCAGCTTCAGTTAATGTGGCAAACTTGCCTGTAACTGGTCCGTTGTAGTAACCTAACTGTTTGAGACATCGTTGAGTAGTGGTAACATCCGCTCCAGTACTACCTAATTTTTGCAATGCGATCGCTTGTCCAGCTATATTCATAATTGCCAGCACTAAAGCCACTGGCAACAACTTCATCAAGGCAACACCAGAAAGTTTTTTCCAGTTCACTAGCTTATTTTCAACAACAGTAGCAGCCAAACCCGGATAAGTAGTAGAATTCATAATTTTTTGTCCAAAGTCCAAATGGATAGATTTATACCCTGTGGTAGTCTTGAGCCTCAAACCTGCGAAATTTATATGTATATTTAGCTGATGGAATTAAGAGCTTTCTCTTCTGAGTTTGTACTTACTCCACGGGTCAAATTGAGACATTTTAATTTATGTAACTTTTGTTCCACTATTTAGAATCAAACTTGCATAGTGAAATTCCGTAAATCTCCGAAAACTTTTTGACATTGGAACCGATTATCAGAACTATCATCCACAAACAATTGAATACCGAAATTTGTTTAGTATTTTAAGTGATTTTTACGCTGAGAGAAAGGTAAGACCAAGGTATTGCATAATACATATTTTGTTCTAAGTAGGGTCTGCTGAAAAAGTCTTCTAGTGGGGGTAGGGAACGGGGAACAGGCAACAGGGAACAGTTTTACCTTTATTTTTTCTGTTTTTTTGTATTCTAATAAATCTGAATGCAAGTTTTTTAAACCTCAAACCCTTATTTCCTTGCACTTTCCCCGCACAAAAAAGCCTGAAAGCATTGATAAATATATGTTTTATAGTTATTCAGCAAGCCCTAAGTAATTGCTGTTGCTTTAGCAATTACGACTCGAACTGCTAGGATAGAACGCAACTTGGTATCAAGAGAAAATAACGGGGTACTGGTGAAAGAATTACAGATTATTGATAGAGTTAGAAGCGAAATTGTGAAGATGGCACAAGATCCGCACTTCATTCACCATAAATGGTATGTCAAACACCATCTCAAGATAGTCGAACAAATTAGTTTAGAGCTTTGTCAAATCTACCAAGACGCAGATCAAGACTTGGTTTTGCTTCTTGTATGGATGCATGATTATGGGAAGATCACTAATCAATCAGCAACTAAATCAAAAGTTACAGGGGAAAGCTTCCTGATAGATGAAGGTGTTGGTATTGAATTAGCCCAGCAAGTAATGAATAATATAGAAGTAATAGATCGTAAAGATATTAGTGAGTTAAAATCGGCGACAGACGAAATTAAAATAGTTTCATCTGCCGATGGTGCATCTCACATGGTTGGTTCATTTTTCAGTATATATTGGTGGGAAAATAGCCATCTATCGATTGAAGAACTTCAAGCCAGAAATCTTCAGAAATTGCAGACTGATTGGGAAAAGAAAATAGTCTTACCTGAAGTCAAGCAAGCATTTGCAACCCACTATCAGTTCTTATTGAGTAATTTCCGACTTCCAACTTACCCAATATCAACCAAGATTTTACCACATTAATCAGTTATCACTTTAGTCGAATAATCGATCTTGGCGATCGCACTTTTGAACCAACGCTAGGAAAAAGGAAAGTGTGACTAAAATATTTGTCTCAATTGAACCAATCTTAACGCTGCTCTGCATCACCTTGATCATCTGTTTGATTGTTGTCATCACTTTGGCTATCATCTGGTTGCCCATCATCTTTTTTGGTATTACCAGCTTTCACCCAACCTTCTTTTTCACTACCTTCAATGCGAATTTTTTGCCAAACTTGATCGGCGCTTTCTTCAATTACAATAACTTTAGCGTCAAAACCAACTCCACCAACACTTTCCGCATCAGCACGGGGTTCAGCACGCAAACTCAAACCTTTAGACCAGGTTACACGAGCATTATATGCGTTAGCGGGTAACGCTTCTACTGTGGTTTCTGCTGTCGGGGTAGCAGTAGGTTTCGCAGCAGGGGTTTTAGTTGTATTTGCTTTTTTGCTAACTGCGGGTTTTGGCGGATTTTTAGCTGCTTTTTTAGCTAATTCCTCCTTATCATTGGCATAAATTGGCTTTGGGGGAGTAATTGCAGTTCGGTTGACAAAGTATAGGGCAGTTGCCAAACCACTCCCAGCTAAAATAGCGATCGCTAAAAAGATCCCCAGTATATATTTGATGATGTTGACAAACATGTTCTCAATCCCCGTTTTCCTAATCCTCGGTTTCTAGCCCCTAATTATAGCTGTCTGGTGGAGAAAATTATTAGTTCGGGATCACAAGCTTGTAGGTTGGACTACGTAAAGCTTCTCACTAGCGTAAGAATTGATCCTACATAGCTACATGTGAAATATTAAGACAGATGCTTATTTAAAACAAATTTACGTTGTTTCCACAATACAAAATTAGATATTAGTCGAGTAAATTAGGCTAATTATATATAAAAAATATCAGAACGAAAACAATGCTTGTATTTTTTATTCATGGTGTAGCCGAATCTAAAACCCACTTTGCAGATCCTCTAAAAACACTAATTAGGAAAGAGTTTTCCCAGAAAAATCTACCTTTGCCTTATTTCCATAGTGGTTTTCATGCTGATATTTTTAGACATCAAGGGACAGTATGGAATTTCGTTAGTCAAGACTTAGAATTAATTAAAAATGAAAGTCCACATATTAATTCGGATGAGATTTTTAGAGGTCAAGAATTTAGGCAAGGTTTTCTTTCTGCATTTGTAGGAGATGCACTTACTTATATGAACTCAGACAGAGGAGAAAAAATACGTAAATCAATCACAGAACATCTAGAAGATTATATAAATAATTATCCACAAGAAAAAGAACTTCATATAATTACTCATTCAATGGGGAGTATTATTTTCTGGGATATGCTTTTCTCCGATCGATTTAATTGTGATGACTCTGCTTATAAATTTCGTTCGATAATTGGGGAAAAAATCCAGTTAAAAAGTATTGCGACAATGGGTTCACCCATCCTATTATTTAATTTAATGTTAGATATTAAGCCAGAGATCATTAACGATAGAGTGGATGAGATTGTTGCAAAATATCCAAATGGAACTCTAAGATGGGTTAACATCATCCATGCTTCTGATTTAATCGCATATCCTATTGCTTCTAGCTTGAGAACGAATGAGCAATCTCGCCTATTGATTCAAGATAAATTCATTGCGACAGATGCAAATAATCTTGAAAAAATGATTCACAATTTGATTAAATCACCGGTTATCAAAGCTGCAACTGCGTCTATTCCTGATATCAGTCAAATTTTGTCTCTAGCAGCAGTTTCTCCCGCCGTTGCTGATGCTCATACTGGCTATTGGAACTGTAAACAAACGGCAGATATTCTTGTAAAAAATATTCTAGAATTTGAAGAAGAACTAATCAATATAGTTATTGCTAGACTACAAAAAGTTGCAGGCATGACAACTGCTTTACAAGGGATTAATAATACTTTAGAGAAAGTAATCCCCAACGCAGAAAATGTTTGGCAGTCAATTACAATCGGAGTTGATAAAGTAGTTGAAAATATTTATTTTTCAGATAAAAGTGGTATTTTGAGGCTACGCAATAATATTGCTCAAGTTCCTCATGTTAGCGTATACGACTATAAAAGCAATCCTAAATTCCGAGGCTATGTAGGTTTGATTCATGCAGAAGGCTTAATCAAAGAAATTAATTTTATTAAGCAAAATTATTGCAAGTAATTTATTGTAGCGACTGTCTTGACAGTCGCTACAATAAAATTAAAAACTTTGAATTTCAACATGGACGGAATTTAATTACTCTGTCGCCAATTATCCAAGGGACTATTTTTCGAGGCTAGTCTAGCACGTCCGGAGGCTGCCCATTCTTGGAGTTGTTGAATTTGTTCCTGTGCGGTTCTAGCTAAGGGGATAATTTGGCTAGCTGCCTCTAAAATATCATCGGTGGTGAAATCGCGGTTTTGGCTAAAGCCGATGTGCATAGCTTCAATTAGAGTTTGCTCAATTTCTGCACCAGAAAAATCGGGAGTCTCGTAGGCTAACCTATCTATATCGTAGTTTTTCAGGTTATGCGATCGCAATCGTGATAAATGTACTTCAAATATGGCTTTTCTTTCTACTTGGGTGGGTAAACCAATAAAGAATATTTCGTCAAATCTGCCTTTCCGTAACATTTCTGGTGGTAAAGCTTGAATATCATTTGCAGTTGCCACCACAAATACAGGTGAGGTTTTTTCCGCTAACCAAGTAATAAACGTCCCAAATACTCGGTTTGTAGTTCCCGCGTCACCTTTACTACCCAAACCAGCAAAGGATTTATCAATCTCATCAATCCACAATATACAGGGTGCCAAAGCTTCAGCAACTTGAATCATTTGCCTAGTGCGGGATTCTGATTCTCCCACCAACCCAGCGAACAATCTACCCACATCCAACCTTAATAAGGGAAGATGCCAATTGTGGGCTATAGCTTTGGCAGACAGAGATTTACCTGTACCCTGTATCCCCACCAAAAGTAACCCACGGGGATGGGGTAAACCGTATTGCCGAGCCTTCTCCGTGAACGAACCACCCCGACGTACCAACCAATCTTTGAGATTATCTAACCCACCAATATCAGAAATCTGTTCAGTTGCTGGGATAAAATCCAAAATTTGAGTTTGGCGGATAGTTTGGCGCTTTTCCTCCAACACCAAATCCACGTCTTCCGGTTGAATTTCGCCATGGGTAACAATTGCCTTTGCCAAAACTCGGCGAATCCTTTCCATACTCAACCCTTGGCAAGAACGGATCAAATCATCAAAAACTTTACCAGATAGTTTATTTGTTGTCCCCTGTAACAACCTTTCCACTTCCTGTTTAATTTCTCCCCCTGTAGGTAACGGGAACTCCATCACCGTCAGCACCTCAGTTAAATCATCAGGGATAGCTAAACGTGGTGACAACAAGACAATATTTTTCGGTTGGGATTTCAATAACTTCGCTAAATTCCGTAACTTCCGAGAAATCGCCACATCATCCAAAAATCGATGATAATCCCGCAAAATAAATACAGCCCCAGCAGTTGCCGGGATTTTTTCCACCAATTCCAAAGCCTGTAACGGGTTACGCTTGCCAAAACCCGCATCATTGGGGTTTCCTTGATACCCATCTACAAAATCCCAAGTATAAACAGAACGATTTCCTTGAAGTGCAGCCTCTTCCCGAATTGCCCCCTCTACTCGCTCCTCCTCATAGGTAGGAATATAGATTAAAGGATAACGCGATCGCATTAATAATTTAAACTCGTCACGGAATGCCATAGCTATATCTCCACACCTTCACCAATTAACCTCTCATAAAACAGCCTGTCGTGAATAGGGGTAAAAATATATTTTCTTCCTCTGCTATCTCTTTACCCAAATTTAAATTTCTCCTGTAACTACTGGGAATACTAGGAATAAGACTGTATACAATGTATCCCCCAACATCATGACTCCGGCTGATTTAAAAGCATATCTAGATAATCTTATCCGTAAAAACCTGCAAATTAGTACCATGATTTGGGGTGCCCCCGGCATCGGCAAGTCTAGTATTGTCAATCAAATCAGCCGTGAAAATGAGATTGATTTTGTCGATGTACGACTCTCACAACTTGCCCCCACAGATTTACGTGGTTTACCTGTGGCAGAGAACGGAATTTCCAAGTGGTTTCCCCCAGAGTTTCTTCCCCGCACTGGTAAAGGTATTTTATTCCTTGACGAATTAAATATGGCACCACCAGCAATGCAAGGAGTTGCCCAACAACTAATTTTAGATCGTCGTGTCGGCTCCTATATTGTCCCAGATGCTTGGTTTGTTTGGGCAGCAGGCAACCGCAAGGAAGATAGGGCAGCAGTATTTGATATGCCTGCACCTTTAGCTAATAGATTCCTACATTTGGAAGTACATGCCGATTTTGATAGCTTCAAAGCATATGCCTTAATCAAAGGACTACACGAACAAATTATCGCTTTTCTTTCCTTCCGTTCCACACTTTTACACAAACTAGACCCCCATCAACCAGCTTTCCCCACACCCCGTACCTGGGAAATGGCAAGTGCTTTACATCAAGTAGGGCTAGATATTTCTCCAGCAGTTGGTATTGGTGCAGCAGCAGAATTTACAGCTTTCATTAATTTATATGAAAATCTACCCAACTTAATGCCCATATTAGAAGGTAAAGGCGAGAAGGTTCCCTTCCCCACTGAACCTTCAGCAAAGTATGCCACAACTATTGGTTTAACCATGCGGGCAACAGATGCTAATCAAGCATACAACGCTTTTACTTGGTTAAATAAGCAGGCAACAGCAGAATGGGTAAAATTATTTGTCACTGATTTATTCAGATTGATGCGGAGTAAAGGACAAATGGGAGTTTTAGCAGTATTAATGAAAAAAGACCCCAATTTAGATAAATTTATCCAGGATTTACGCAAAGACTATGTACTTACTTCATTATCAAGTTAAGGAATGAGGATTAAATAAAGTGCAACAGTAGTACATAAATTGAGCGTAGGGTGTGTGACACCTTGAGCAATCATATACGCTGAATCAGGGTTTATGTACGGTGTCACGCACCAACAGTAATCCTATTTCAAATCACCCCAAATCCCAAGTTGATGGACGATAACCAAAAAATTATTAGTGATAGTATATTACGCCTCCAGCAAAAATCACCGTTTTTTGCCACTTTAGCCCTATTCACCCACTTTATCCCCACTGAAAAAATCAGTAGTGCTGCAACCAATGGTGAAAATGTTTTTTACAATCCCCAATACATACTTTCTTTGACTCCCAACCAACGAGATGGTTTGCTACTCCATGAAGTCTTGCACGCAGCACTCCTACATATACCCCGTCGAGGTGTACGTCATTCCTTACTGTGGAATTATGCAGCAGATATCGTCACCAACGGAATTATTATGCAACAAAATAACTGGGAATTACCACCAGGTGGCTTGCGTGATACCCAATTAGAAAATCTCAACGTTGAGGAAATTTATGAAATTCTCCTCAAAGATGTCAAAAAATATGAGATTCTTTGGGAAGATGCGAATGCAGATTTATTAGAAGGTGAAGGCAATAGCATTGGTGATGATAGTTTATCGACAGCACACAAAGCAGCTTTAGAAGCACATTGGCGTAACGCGCTACAACAAGCATCAGTAATTGCCAGTACATCTGGGCAAGGTAAAGTTGCGGCTGGAATCGAACGGGAATTGGGCATAGTCACTTCCCCTCAAGTCGATTGGCGCACCTATTTATGGCGCTATCTGGTACAGACTCCCACAGATTTTTCTGGCTTTGATCGTCGCTTCATTGGACAACAGCTATATTTGGAAACCTTGCAAGGTGAATCAGTTAATATCTACGTTGCGATTGATACTAGTGGTTCAGTGGATTATGAACAGTTACGGATATTTGTTGCCGAAGTTTACGGGATTTTGAGTGCTTATCCCCACTTAAGGTGTGAACTCTATTATGTTGATGCTGAAGCTTATGGACCCTATGAACTAACTCCAGATAGTATCATGCCTAAGCCCCAAGGTGGTGGTGGCACATCATTTGTACCATTTTTCCAGCGGGTAGCAGCAAATTGGTATGGACAAAATCCAGGAATATGTGTTTATTTAACTGATGGTTATGGTGAATTTCCATCACAAAAACCCGATTTGCCTGTGTTGTGGGTGGTGACACCAGGTGGTTTGCAGTTAGAAGAATTTCCTTTTGGGGAAGCGGTAAGGTTATTTAGTGTTTGATTTGGCAAAAGCAACGGTTGGATGGGTGTTAAATTCGTCTGCAAACATGGATTTGAAGATTTTCTCCGATTGTTGATGAGACAACATCTTTCCTGGTTTACCGAGAGACAAATAAGATGTAACAGAAAGACCTAAAATGGTGCTGACCACTTAGCCAGGTGGGAAATCTCAAGGCTTTATGGAACCTAAAACCAAAACCCTGGATTTTATCGACCTTTGTAGTTTAATGCTTGAACTTTAAGTGTAAAATCACTTACTAGCATAAGCCCGTAGGGCTGGATACGCCAAAACTACACTTCTCAAGATAAACGAGGTTTATATAAATATTTCAGCAATTCAACGCAGGTTACAGCAAAATATAGTGAGTATAATCGGTGACTGAAAAGACCAACATTTACAGTGAGAAGGTTTTTATGTCCGATCAATACACATTCCAAGTAACTAATAATACCGACTTAGCGATTACAGAGCTATGGGTTTCCCTTGATGATGAAGACTGGGCTGAATTTGAGTTGGGAGAATCAGGGATTCCATCAGGGGAGACAGCAACAATTGCTTGGGCTGAATACACAAATGATTCGCCTTGTGAATGGTATATATGTGCTACTTACGAAGATGAGTCAGAATCTGATTCAGCAGTCTTCAATTTCTGTGAGGAACCAGCTTTAGTATTTAGCTAATAGCGATTAGTTTCTATCAAAAACAATGTAGAGACGCGAGAGGCGATCGCACTCTTGATTTAGCGTCTCTACAAGCCTTATAGTCAAGTAGAACTTACGCACTGTACAAATCAATCGGCGGAATAATTCGTTCCTACCACTTTGCCATCTTTGAAGTAAACAGTCATAACTTCAGCATCGTAACGACCATCAGTTAGATCAAGATTATACTGTAGGCTCTGGTTTGGTGTCGCTAGAAAACGCTTCCCATTCAACTGATGATTCTCCGCATCATTCCTATTTTCGTTATGTAGTCTCCAGTCTGGTTGACGAAACTCTCCGCTTTTCGGAAAATGCTGGGTGAATAGCTGTTGAACCTTTTCAATTGTCATCCCATTATTAATATCGAGATAAAACTTTGTAAAAGGTTTAACAGGACTCAGAACTAAAAACTGTAGAGCTAAAATACTTAAATTAAAACCAAGAAAAAGCCACAACTCTTGTTTCCGCCGAGATAATAAGAATACCGGAAGAAGTAAGATTAAGGCTAAAAAAGCCATGACTAAGTAAAACTGCCAGAACAAGGAAGCAGCTAACTCGTAATCCAGTAAGAGTGCAAATATAAACAAAGCTATTAAAAAAACAACTTCGACAAACAGTTCGATCCGTTTACTGCGACGCTTAATATATTTCATGTTAGATTTCTACCGTGCTGGGTTGGTTCTTTGTGTTGTTTATATAGCAGTGGACATCTCAGTTAGGACATAAATACTTATCTCAGAGTTTGTCTAAAAGGTAACAAGGAACAGATAAATATACCAATAAAAATAGCTACAGCTATACTAACTCAGCGTTCGCTCATTTTTGACCCGAAAATTTAATTAACCCTTACAGGGCTTCCAATCTAGGCTTTACAAGCAATTCCAGTATTTTGAGTTGAAACAAGGTTTTAGCCATTTTTATGGTTTATACCCCTCTACGTCTTAAATAGATGCTTCTAGGAGCTTAATAAAAAGTAATATTTATTACCTTGTATTCCCTGCTTACTTAAAAAATGCTCTTTTCCCTTTGAATTAAGGCTTTAATTCAATTTGGAGTTTAAAAATAAGCGAACGCACAGTACTAAGTTACGTTCTGTCGCAGCAATTTCAGGATGATGAGTAAACGAAGCGGTTGGTGTGGGTGATGCTTCTAAGGGATGAGGATTAGTTTTGGTTACGACATTACCCGGATTTCAGTACGATCATGAATAATGTTACATACAATCTTCGTTTTTTACGTTCTCATTAGTCCATTTAAAGTGTCTGGACTAGTGCAACATCTATATGAATGCAATTTGATGTATGATCGTTTTCTTGTCGCATGGAGATGACATAATTAACCTCTGACAAAAAATAGTTATGATTTATATCTGTGTAAATTTGCTCTGTAATATCTTATCTAAAATCATTCATAAGATTAAATAAAAATACTTATTAAGCATGATAAAAACAAGTTAAATACCTAGTACTTTCACTTATAAAAAAATCCCTTTTCTTGATTTCCGTAGAACCACAAATGTCTTTTTCCTGAATGTGTGACACTTTAAAAGAGATACTATATCGCCGCGATTGACTCGATTTTGGCTATGGCTAACCTCTGTGAAGCTGGAAATTTAGCATTAATAATAGAAGAAGCGGCAAGTGCAACTACACTCCCGGAAAATGTGCTGGAGTTGGCACAAACAAACATTGAAATATCTCGAATTGTTGCCCAAAATACTTGTACACCACCACAATTATTAGGAGAATTAGCAGCAGCTAAAGATTATCAAGTTCGTCAAGCTGTTGTGAGTAATCCCAATACTCCCACAGATACATTATTTCAACTTGGTACCGAATTTCCTAGCGAATTATTAGAAAATCCAGTATTTACCTTACTATTTTTAGAAAATCTAGATTTATTGACTCAGATGCCGGAAGAAACGGCAGCTTGTCTATTGAAATTAGAATCAGTTCCGGATGAATTTATTCAGTGGGGTTTAAGTCGAAACCGTTTACTGATTTCCTTAGCTTTGGCAATGAATCCGAAAACTCCCAAGGATGATTTGGAAGCTATGGTAAATAGTCGTCATAGTAAGGTTGCTGCTGTGGCTAAGTTACATGTGCAACTAGCACCGAAAATGACTACAGGGTGGAAAAATGCTGTCTCTTCTGCACTGCGAAAGCGCAAGTTAACTGACGATTATTTGTATCATGAAATTTCCCAAGAGATAGTTTTATGGGAAATTGGGGCAATCTCAGAGTCTTTATTGGGGATTCTCGAAACAAATGTCCATACCCACATTGCCCGTAATCCTGATACACCAACTCACATCTTACAGTCACTCCTGGAAAATCTCAAACGGGTGACAAAAAACACCCGTCTGGCAGCTGCGGGGAATATTAATACTCCGGTATCTATTTTGGAGCAATTAGTGGGGGATAATGATCGACAAGTGCGCTTGGCAGCATTTTTAAATCCTCATACTCCAAGTCAGATTATTCAGCGTTGGTATAGTGAATCGGCTGCTGTGAATAACCCGCAAACTTCCGGCGAAAAACTCTGTGAACTGCTTCAAAGTCAGTGGTTGCCGATTCGTCGCGGTGTTGCTTTGCACCAAAATACACCAGTATCAATTCTGGAAAACTTATCCAAAGCTAAAGATTCTCAAGTGAGAATGGCTGTTGCTGAGAATAAAAAAACACCAAAGTACTTATTAGAAACACTAGCTTATGATCGCAGTATTGTGGTGCGGTATGCGATTGTGGAAAATCCGAATACTCCCTCTAGCATTATAGAAAAGTTATCTAGTTCTAAAAACCAGAATACCCGTGAACGTGCTGCCCTGAGTGGCAATGCTACACCGGAAATGCTGCAACAGTTAGCACAGGATTTCCATTACTATGTGCGACGTAATGTTGCGGCTAATCCAAAGACACCTGTAGCAGCTTTGGCACGATTAATGGATGATATAGATTATGTGCGATCGCATCTCGCCCGCAACCCTAATCTTAACGATGAAATTTTGACTCGTCTTGCCACGGATAAATATACAGAAGTTCGCGTCGCAGTGGCACAACATCCCAAAACCTCAGTATCTTTGTTGGCAAAGTTGGCTAGCGATACTGAAAAACGTGTACGTTGTGAAGTGGTGCGTAACCCCAATACACCAGAGGATATAATTACTCAGTTAGCAGATGATCCATCTGAATATATTCAGCATGAGGTGGAAAGGGCGAAAAAAGCAAGGAAGTTGCATGATATTCACAAAGAAGATAAGTTACAAACGAATCATGCAATTAAAGCTGCTTGTAGTTTAGATACACCGATAGAAAAACTCTTAGAATTAGCCCAAAGCAAAGATACTAGAATCTTGATTCCTGCTATTTCTAACTTGTGTCAAAAATTGACATTCAAAGCCGATATATCTACTACTATTTTGGAAGAATTAGCAGCCATCTCCCATGTGAACTTTTTTGAAAATGTTCTCTTGGAATTATATACCGCGATCGCTCGTCATCCAAATACACCTTCCCATACTTTAGAACAATTATCAAAACGTTCTAATGCTTCCCTCCGAAGGTTAATTATTGATAATCCTAATATTTCTGTTTCTCACCTCGAACAATTCCTCCAGGATAAAAGCCACGAAGTCAGACATGCAGCGCTACTTGCTTACAAACAGAAATCTCCCCAAATAACTACAGATTGCAACTTCCTCAAAGAATGGGAAACTATTACTAATCCCAATACCCCCATCCACAAGCTAATTGAACTCACGAGAAGTCAATGGATTTTGATCCGCGAAGCTTTGGCACAGTATACTAATTCCACTTTGATTTTAGAAATTCTTGCCAAGGATAAACTCAAAGTAATCAAAATAGCAGTTGCTAAAAATCCCCTAACTCCGCTAAATATTCTTGAAAAACTGGCTGAATGTCCTAATACTGATAAGCTACACCAAGCTGCTGTGAAAACTTTGATGGAACATTATCCACAGCAAGCAATTAAATTTATAGAAGGTTATATTAATGTTGATACGGTGCCAACTTTGGGAAGATTTTTAGTATTATCCCACCCCCTAACTTCCACTAATATGTTAATCAAACATTCCCGTTCGTTTTCTTGGTTGGAAAGGTACGCGATTAGCCAAAATCCCAACACCCCTAAATCTGTTTGTCAGCAACTAGCAGTGGATGCAAATTGGATTGTTCAGGCTGCTGCTAAAGCAAGTTTGGAAAATAAAACATGGGAGCATCCAACTTGATTTCTGCAAGCCGCACACTCGTGAGTTCAAGTCATGAGTTAGGCTCTCCATATTTCTATATTTAAATGATTGCATATTATGATAAAATTATTGTAAGCAATTATTTAAAATCAAAATGCAGAAAGCGTTTAAAATTGCACTTATTCCTAGCCACAACCAAGAAGTCTTAATTAACAAGACGATAGGTTGTGCTAGATTTGTGTACAACCGTTTTCTGGCATTAAGGAAAGAGTTATATGCGACTGAGCAGAAAACCTTAAATTACAATACTTGTAGCCAAGAGTTAACTCTTCTCAAGAAAGAGATTGAATGGTTAAAGGAAGTAGATAAATTTGCTCTGCAAAACTCGCTCAAAAATTTAGAGGCAGCGTACAAAAACTTTTTCACTGACTTGAAAAAGTCTAAAAAGAAGAAAGGTGTCGGCTTCCCCAAATTCAAAAAGAAGTACGGTTGCAAGCAATCTTACAAGACGAATCTTACCAATGGAAACATTCAAATTATAGAGAATCGTTTAAAACTCCCCAAATTAGGATGGATAAAGTTTTATAAATCACAAGATATTACTGGAAAGCTTGTCAACGTTACCGTTACTCGGACTTCTTCTGGTAAATATATTGCTAGTATCCTCTGTGAAACTGAGATAGAAAAATATCCGATTGGCACCCAAAATATTGGTTTAGACTTGGGGATTAAATCTTATCTGGTTACTAGCGAAGGTGAAGTTATAGAAAATCCTAAATATTATCGACTTCAATTAAAGAAGTTACGCAAAGCAAATAAAAAGTTATCCCGTAGTACAAAAGGTAGTAGCAATAGAGTCAAAGCGAAAATCAAGCTGGCTCGAATCTACGAACGGATTACCAATTTGAGAGATGACTTTCTGCACAAGTTGTCAACTCGTCTAATCAAGGAAAACAGTATTATCTGTATTGAAGATTTACGAGTCGTTAACATGGTAAAGAATCACAAACTAGCATTGAGTATTTCAGATGCTAGTTGGTCTAAATTTGTTACCATGTTGGAATATAAAGCTTTGTGGCATGACAGAGTTGTGCAGAAAGTTGGTACGTTTTATCCCTCATCTCAGACTTGTAACTGCTGCGGTTTGATCAACCCATTAGTTAAAGATTTAAAGTTACGTGAATGGTCTTGTCCTAGTTGCAATAGTTACAACTTAAGGGATAAAAACGCCTCACTTAATATATTAAGTGAGGGTTTAAGATTGCTAACCGCCGTCGGTACGCCGGAGGTTATAAAAAACGCCTGTGGAGAACTTGTAAGTCCTGAATTATTTCAGGCAGAGATCGTTGAAGCAGGAATCGCGTGACTTCCAGTCATGCGAAGTTCAATATAATTGGTTATAGCTAAAGTCATGCAGAAGATCACAGTTGTAGTTAAACCTAATTCTCATCGGCAAAAAATTGAAGAACTTGAGGATGGTAGCTTGAAAGTTTACCTTAAGTCTTCACCTGTGGATGGGAAGGCAAATAAGGAATTGATTCAAGTTTTAGCCGATAGATATAATGTTCCAAAATCTCATATTTTGATTAAATTGGGATTAGCTTCACGGCAAAAGGTTGTAGAAATTGATTTATAATTGGACATAAAAGAAGAGAGAGACATTCGGTTATAAATGTCTCTACAAATGTTATTTATTGTTCTATGGTTCGGTGATGTCAATATATCTTTTTTGTTCCTTTACCCTTACAATCCAACTATTAATTGCGGGGAAACCAGTTAAATCATAATCACCTTCTGGGGCAACATGGGTGTAGGCAAATAAAGCAATATCAGCGATTGAATACCTATCGTTGACAAAAAATAAGCGATTTTGGAGATGATCCTCCATTAATTGTAAAGCTAAGTAACCCTGTTTGTGTTTTTGAGCAATCGCGCTTTTATATTCTTCCCCTTTTTTCAAAGTCGAAATCCAAAATCGGGGTACAGCAATATAAGGTTCATGACTATATTGCTCAAAAAATAACCACTGTAAAACCTGAGCGCGGAAAAATCTATCATAAGGTAGATACTCTGTTCCTTCACTTAAGTATACTAGTATGGCGTTTGATTCTGCTAAGTATTTGCCTGGTTCAATTTCTAATAGGGGAATCTTGCCGTTAGGATTTTTACTCAAAAACTCAGGAGTACGTGTCGCACCTTGAGTAATATCAAGTTCTACTCTTTCAAATGGTGTCCCTAGTTGTGTTAATAAAAGACGTATTTTGTAGCCATTGCCTGAGTGTAAAAAATCGTACAAGCGTAGCGTTTCCATGCCAAAAAGAGATTAAGTATAGATTTTGTAAGTTACAATATTTGGTGACAAAAAACAAATAGATTTGTATAAATTTTAGCTATATTTTAAAGATATTTGACTTGATCAGCTGGACTGAAACCACAGCTTTAAGTAATCTCAAACATAAAACACTGCCATACCTAGAAAAAGCTAGAAAAAATTGGGATATCAGTAATAGTTAGCATCACAAGAGTTAGAGGTTTTAGTTTAGCTGAATAGGAATATGAAGTATTAATTATTTTAGGTATTTTGATGTTTTTGGAAGTTTACCGCAGAGAATTATAAAACAGCCTTAAGGAAAGCCAAAATTTTCTATCCAAAGGTTACGTTTTATGGCTAACTCAGTAATAATTGCCTCTGAGAGCGTTAAATTCTCCTATAGAATTCACTTGGGCTTTTCAAGCCTATCCTGAGACACACGCTAAAATGTAAAAGCAGCTTCAGCAATCATCAAGTAGCCAACAACACCATAATTATTAGATAATATGCCAAGAACTCAGAAAAACGATAACTTTGTTGATAAATCCTTTACCGTGATGGCAGATATTATCCTCAAAATTCTGCCAATAAAAAAAAGAGCTAAAGATGCTTTTGTTTACTATCGTGATGGGATGTCAGCACAAGCTGAAGGTGAATATGCCGAAGCTTTGGATAACTACAAGGAGGCTTTGGAGTTGGAGGAAGATCCTGTAGATCGAAGCTACACTTTATATAATATGGGTCTAATTTATGCTAGTAATGGTGATCATGAAAAAGCTTTAGACTTGTATCACCAGGCATTAGAATTAAACCCTCGTTATTCTTCAGCTTTGAATAATATTGCTGTTATCTATCATTACCAAGGGGAGAAAGCTAAGGAAGCAGGGGATTACGATGGTGGGGAAGCATTATTTGATCAAGCTACCGACTATTGGATTCGAGCGATTCGTTTAGCTCCCAATAATTATATTGAAGCTCAAAATTGGTTGAAAACTACAGGTAGAGCGCAAATTGATATTTTGATTTAATCAAATCTCTTACCCCAAACAGCTACGAAAAATCGCGGTTTTGATTGAAACCGCGATCGCATAATTTAAATGATTGGTAATAATCAGTAATAATCAATTATCGGGTTGATGGGGTGAGAGCAGAAAAATTATCCCATAAGTAATGGTGGGTTACGGACTATCGTCTGAACCCACCCTAGAAAGACTCAAATAATCCAGTTATCAAGTTTATTTGAAATCATCTTCAACCTGATAACTATTCACTGTTAACTGATTTAAGGTGCTAAAGCATTGCCACGAAGTAAGCTAGCAAGTGTTTTAGCGGTAATTTTCAGTTGGGTAATGGGATTTGCAGGGACAACTGTTTTGTACAGGTAACTATCAAAAGTTAACTTCTGGACATCCATGTCACTACACATTTCCACAAATGCTTCACGGGTAGCATCAGAACGATAGAAGACGTTTTGTAAGATATCCAATACCTTGTAAGTCAAACCGTACTTCTTATCCCAACGCTTAATATAAACCTTGAGATCTCTCTCGGTGGGGATTGTTTCACCCTTGTTGCTAAATTCTACTATTGCTTCAGCACACATCCGTCCTGACTTCGCCGCAAAGTAAATACCTTCACCTGAAGACTTAGTGACATAACCCGCAGCATCACCCACCAAAGCTACACGTCCAACTACACGACGAGGACGGGGATGTTCGGGGATGGGGTGTGCTTCCACCTTGATAATTTTACCACCTTCGAGCTTCTTAGCTGCGCGGGCGCGAATACCAGCTTGTAACTGTTTGATGCTAGCCTTGTGAACGTGCATCGTTCCAGTTCCCACAGCAACGTGGTCATATTTGGGGAATACCCATGCGTAGAAATCAGTAGAAACATCGTCACCGACGTACATTTCTGCTAAATCTTCGTAATACGCCATTTTAGCATCGGGAATCCGGATGCGTTCTTGGAACGCGATCGCGTAATTGTAATCCCCTGCATCAATTTCTTTGGCAATGCGGGAATTAGCCCCATCAGCACCAATGATTGCATCAACTTGGAGACTCTTGGCAATCCCTTGAGCGCCACTTTCAGTATGGTCTACATAGTGGATTGTGTAAGGATCAGTATCGTTAGTGGGAATATCTAGTTTATGAACAGTAGCATTTATTAAATTAGCACCTAATGCCGCCGCGCGATCGCGTAAGAAAGCATCAAGTACTTCCCGACGACACATACCGATATATTCATCTTCCTTTATTAGATTAATATCCACCTCGCGGTTCGAGGGTGAAATCATCTTCATTTTTCGCACACGACGATCGATGATATTCGCAGGTAGATCAAACTCTTCTACCATGCATAGAGGAATAGCACCACCGCAGGGTTTCGCATTATCCAGCTTCCGCTCAAATAGATAGGTCTCGATTCCAGCCTTTGCCAAGATTTCAGCAGCAGATGAACCAGCTGGACCTGAGCCAACAACAGCAACCCGAAGTGTCAAAGGTCTTCCCCCATTTCTGACATATTAACGAGAGCAATCCTACCATGGACTTTTGGTAGTTTTTGCGGTTTGCCATCACTATTGACGGGAATCGCAATATTCCTTAATTTTTCGATACAAAACCCTGTTGTTTATAGATTTTCATTTATGGGTAGTATTGACACTGAACACATTTCCTGTAACCAAAATAGTTTAAGTTTAGGAGACACAGAGCAGAGGGTGATGGAATTTTACATGTCCGAGTGCGTAAGTCTTGATCTGAATACAATTAGATGGAGACGTTTTAGGAATCGGTTTGTTCAAACATGCGATCGCTAAAATAGAAGATGTGTTGCAAATCATAGCAACATACTTAGTGATTATGTTTACCATTTAATATATTGGAAGCGATAGTTATGAATATCGGAGAAAAAGTAGATACACTCCAAGCCGAAATTGACCAAAAGAGGCAGGAAATCCGATCCGATCACTACTCAATGTCAATTGGAGAATTGATTAGTCTCTACCAACAAGAAGAAATAGAAATTCATCCAGAATTTCAGAGATTTTTTCGTTGGTCTGATTATCAAAAAACCAAATTAATCGAATCGATTCTATTAGGTATACCAATTCCACCCATTTTTGTGTCTCAACGAGAAGATGGTATTTGGGATGTAGTGGATGGATTACAAAGACTATCTACAATATATGAATTTGTAGGTATATTAAAAGATGAAAATGGCAAACAGGTTGTTCCCTTAGTTTTGCAAAAAACTGAATATTTGCCTTCGTTGACTAGTAAAATATGGGAAGATAAAGAACACCCAGATGGCTCTATCAAAGGGTTAACTCCAACTCAAAGATTATTAATTAAAAGAGCTAAAATAGATGTTAACATTCTACTAAAAGAAAGCGATACGTTTGCTAAATATGAACTTTTTCAAAGATTGAACACTGGAGGTTCCAGAGCCAATCCTCAAGAATTGAGAAACTGTATTTTAGTTAGTTTAAATCCAAAACTATATAGATGGATTAAACAGCTAAGTGCGGATGAAAATTTTCAGTCTTGTATTTCTTTAAGTGACAAAACACTGGAAGAACAGTATGACGTTGAAATTCTATGTCGATTTTTAGTGCTGCGAAATATCGATGAAAACGCTCTTAGTAAAATTCCTGATGTAGATACATTTTTTACAGACAAAATTCAAGAAATAGCTAACAATGATAATTTCGACATGGAAGAAGAAAAAGCTGCTTTTGAAAAAACATTCCAGCTTTTAGGTGAATGTATGGGTAACGACAGTTTTAGAAAATATGATGTTGCAAAACAAAAGTTTTCTGGAGGCTTTATGTTAGCCCCTTTTGAAGCAATTGCTCTGGGAATTGGCTATAACTATAAGCAATATAATGCAACTTGTTCAGATATAAAAAACAAGATTATAGAAATTTGGTCTAATCCAGAGTTTACATCTGCTTTTGGACGAGGAAAAGATGCAAAAGCTAGATTACCTCAGCTTATTCCTCTTGGTCGTAAACTCTTTGTCTCATGAAAATTCGCACGTTGGAACATTTAAATCAGCGTCTAACGGATGATTTAATCTGGAGACGAAAAGAGATATCCGACTTAAAAAGCTTGATAGAAACTAACAGTTTTAGACTTAGCAAACATAATGCTGTGTTACGTAGTGGAGTAACACTTTTATATGCTAATTGGGAAGGATATATTAAAACTGCTGCAACTAGTTATTTAGAATTTGTTGCCAGACAGCAATTAACCTGTGAGGAGCTAGCGATAAATTTTGTAGCCGTAGCAATGAAATTTAAACTCAAGGAGGCAAGTGAAACAAATAAGGCAACCATATTTACAGAAGTTGCCAATTTCATGTTGACTCAGACAAGTCAGAAAATTTCACTTCCTTATGAAGATGTAATTTCAACAAGTTCCAATTTATCTTCTGATATTTTGCGGGAAATTGTCTGTCTTCTGGGTTTGGACTATTCTTTTTATCAAACAAAGGAAGTTATCATTAACGAACAATTACTTAAACGCAGAAATGGAATTGCTCACGGTGAGTATTTATCACTTGATCGTGAAGAATATCAACAGTTGCATAATGAAATTTTGGGAATGATGGAAAATTTTCGTACTCAAGTTGAAAATAATGCTATCCAGAAATTATATTTACGCAATCCTTAGCAATGTGACTTTATTAAACAGGAAAAATCGACCCCAACTCTTAAAAAGCAAGAATTATTTAATTTACAAATTTATGAGTAAATATTATGGAAAAATCATTTTCAGAATCAGAGCAAATTAACCCTAAGCATCCTGGTGATAGTAAGTTCAGGATTGTAGCGATCGCATGTTCTGCGGGAGGGTTACAAGCAGTGAGTAAAGTCATCTCTGCTTTACCTGCCAATTTTCCTGTACCGATTGTGATCGTACAGCATCTTGACCCGAAACACCGCTCAATGATGGCGGATATTTTGAGTAGACGCACTAAGTTGCAGGTGAAACAAGCAGAGCAGGGAGAATTGATGAATCCTGGAACAATTTATATTGCTCCACCAAATTACCATTTATTGGTGACTAGTCAGGGTTCTGTGGAACTGACACAATCGGAGGTGATACATTTTGTGCGTCCATCTGCTGATGTGCTGTTTGAGTCAGTTGCAAATAGTTATGAATCGCAGGCTATTGCTGTAATTTTAACAGGAACAGGTGTGGATGGGGCAGTTGGGGTGAGGGAAATTAAGGAGAAGGGTGGAATTGTGATTGTGGAGGATAGTGAAACATCTGAATTTGATGGAATGCCTAAAGCAGCGATTAAAACAGGTATAGTAGATCAAGTTTTACCATTATCCGAAATTGCGAGAGCTTTAATTACCTTGGTAATGGGACATAAAGCTGATGGGGAATGAAGAAGATAAGGTATTTGAAACACTGTTAGATTACTTAAAATGGACAAGAGGTTTTGATTTTTCAGGTTATAAACGCTCTACTTTACAGCGACGCATCCGTAAACAAATGCAGTCGCGGGAAATTGAATCTTTTGGGGATTATTTGGATTATTTGGAAGTTCACCCAGAAGAGTTTATTGAGCTTTTAAATACAATTTTAATTAATGTCACTGGTTTTTTTCGTGATGCTTCCGCTTGGGATTATCTTCGCAATCAGTTAATACCCCAAATTATCAGTAACAAAGCAGCAAATGAACCAATTCGGGTGTGGAGTGCTGGTTGTGCTTCGGGAGAAGAAGCTTATACCCTAGCAATGATTTTGGCAGAAGCTTTGGGAGCTAGTGAGTTTCGTCAACGAGTTAAAATATATGCGACTGATGTGGATGAAGATGCTTTAACCCATGCTCGTTCTGCTAGTTATACCAAGCAAGCGATTAAATCTGTTCCTGTAGAGTTGCAAGAAAAATATTTTGAACCGATGGGAAATCGGCAAGTATTTCGGGTAGATTTGCGTCGAGTGGTAATTTTTGGTCGTCATGACTTAATGCAAGATGCTCCCATTTCCCGCTTAGATTTGTTGGTATGTCGTAACACCTTAATGTACTTCAATGCCGATGCTCAAGCAAGAATGTTGTCACGGTTTCATTTTGCCCTCAATCCTACAGGTTTTTTATTTTTGGGGAAAGCAGAGATGTTGCTTACCCACAGTAATTTATTTACACCTTTGAGTTTACAACATCGCATCTTTGCCAAAGTACCTAAGGTACATATACGCGATCGCTTACTTGGTTTAGGGCAAACTGGTGATGAGGAAGCTAGTAATCTTGTTGCTATGCATATGCAGTTGCGGGAAGCTGCCCTAAATTCCATGCCCATTGCCCAATTAGTGATAGATTGTACTGGGAACTTAGCGATCGCTAATTTAGCAGCAAGGTTAATGTTTGGTATCACTCTCCAAAATATTGGCAGTCCCCTGCGAGATTTAGAAATTTCCTACCGTCCCGTCGAATTGCGATCACGTATTGAACAAATATATAGTGATCGTCATACCATAATTATTTCTGATGTGGTTCGCAACCTCCCCGATGGCAGTATCCAATATTTGGATGTGCAACTCACACCCCTACAGGAAAATGGCGAAAATTTGCTCGGAGTGGGAATTGCCTTTAAAGATGTCACCAACTACCACAACCTGCAAACGGAATTGCAACGGGTAACTCAAGAACTGGAAACTGCTAACGAAGAATTGCAATCTAGTAACGAAGAACTAGAAACAACTAACGAGGAATTGCAATCCACCAACGAAGAACTAGAAACCACCAACGAGGAATTACAATCTACCAACGAAGAACTAGAAACAATGAACGAAGAACTCCACTCCACCAACGAAGAATTACAAACAATTAATGATGAGTTGCGAGAGCGTACCCAGGAACTCAACCAAATCAATGCTTTCCTCCAATCCATCCTCGCCAGCATTCAAGCTGGGGTAGTTGTAATTGACCCCCAATTTAACATCCTCAGTTGGAATCAAGAAACTGAAAACCTTTGGGGATTAAGAACCGAAGAAGTCAAAGGACAATCATTTTTTAATTTGGATATTGGTTTACCTGTGGGGGAACTACGGGAGGCAATCCGAACTTGTCTTGCTGGGAAGAATCACATACAGTTGGACATAGATGCCACCAATCGTCGGGGTCGAAGTTTTCGCTGTCGAGTCACCTGCAATCCCCTAATTGGCACCACAGGAGAGCGGCAGGGGGTTATCCTCGTTATGGAGGAAGCAGAATCATGAATAATATCACAGCGTTAGAGACAAAGCTCCAAAATGCTCAATTCAGAGTTGGTATCCTATCACAGAATACGAATCAGTTACTTCTAGAACCGGAATTACTCTCATCTGCTCTTGAAGAATTAGCAATAGTCTTAGAGGAACTTAATGTTCAACATGAGGAACTATTACAAACTCGCCAGGAATTGGAATTAGAACGGCAACATTATTGGGAATTATTTGAATTTGCTCCCGATGCCTACATAGTCACAGATACCCTAGGTGTGATTCAGCAAGCTAATCGTTTCGCTAGCGGATTCTTGGGGGTGCGAACAGATTTTTTGATTGGCAAACCATTGCTTGTTTTTGTTGGCAAGGCAGAGCGTACAGCCTTTCACAACCAACTTAGTCAGCCAGAAAAGTTACTCCAGTCTCAACATTGGCAGATCGAAATTCAACCCCGTCGCGGCGAAGCATTTCCAGCCGTGATTGCTGTTTCTGCTGTTTATGATACTCAAAAAAAACTAGTTGGTTGGCGTTGGCTATTACGTGACATTGCTGACTTACCACAATCGATGACAATTGTCAATTCTGTAGATTCGTCGCAGGAACTTCAGGAATTGCGTTCGCGCTACATTCAGACAATTTCCCATGAATTCCGCACACCAATGACTGTTGTCCAAACTTCAGTCGAGTTGCTAGAAAACTATGACGGAAAAATTAGCCGAGAGACGCGAGCTAGATGTTTTCAAGTCATCAGAACTGGAATTCAATCAATGCTGCGTTTGCTAGAACAAGTATCACTGTACAAAGCCGAATTAAGTCAACTCAAAGTTAATTCTAGCCAAATTAATTTACAGCAAGTTTGTGAAAATGCGATCGCACTGCATCAACCCAAAGGCGATGATTTACATACTTTGGAATTAAATTGTCACCTAACTGAATCTTGGGTTAACTTAGATGCAACAATGCTACATATTATTTTAGATAATCTGCTTAATAATGCCATCACATATTCACCCAAAGGTGGAGTAATCCAACTTAACTTACATCAGCAAAATCACCAAATTGTCCTCGAAGTCAAAGATCAAGGTATTGGTATTCCTACCGAAGACTTACCCAGACTCTACGAACCATTTCATCGAGCCAAAAATGTCGTCAACTTCCTACCTGGTATTGGCTTTGGTTTAGCAATTGTCAAAAAAATAGTGGATTTGTTAGAAGGTGCGATCGCTATCGACAGTAAACTGGGTGTTGGTACCACTGTAACTATCACCCTCCCCCTATAAAATCCTTCAAAATCAATTACTTTAGCAATAATTGAGCTATGCTTTGAGAAATCTTAAAT
This sequence comes from Calothrix sp. PCC 6303, assembly GCF_000317435.1. NCBI lineage: Bacteria > Bacillati > Cyanobacteriota > Cyanophyceae > Nostocales > Calotrichaceae > Calothrix > Calothrix sp. PCC 6303. Next base: position 5,202,508 of record NC_019751.1, on the reverse strand, counting down.
CCGGGATTATGTTCCAACCAAAAGAATTCACCCACTGGATTTACTTCTAGAAAATAATACTTACCATCTGGAGTTAAGATAATATCAATAGCTCCATAATTCAAGCCAAAATATCTCATTAATTGTAGTAACTTAGTTTCCACATCTTCCGGCAATTGATATTCTTGCCAAGAATTGATTAAGGCTAAACCTTTTTTCCGCCAATCACTTTCAGCCTCTTTCATCACCTGTGAATCCACTGCGGCTGTAAATATCTGATTTCCAACTATAGTTACTCGTAACTCTAAAGCTTTAGGAATATTCTCTTGAAAAGTCATGGGACAGAACTGCAAACCGTCCAAGTTTTCTAAATCTTCTCGTGTCACCGGATTAGTAAAAACTACCTGATCCTCACCTTTGCTATTATAAATAGCAAAAGACGATAGAGTTTTTGTCACAATTTGATAATTACATTCAGCGGCAAACTTCCTCACAGTAGCAGGATTATTACTAATCAGAGTTCGGGGAATATTTAAACCAAAATCCCGTGCGACTTGAAGTTGTAACTGCTTATTTTCAGCCCGACGGACATTCTCCAAAGGATCTAAATGAAACCCGCGAATACTTGCCAACATCCCTTGGAAAGTAGCGCGGGATTCTCCCAGGGAAGCGTCACGAAGTTGAGAATTCATGGTTTCCGGGATTTTGGCACCTATAGCCACACGACGATACCAAACAGCAGAAACCTCATTTAAATCAACATGGTGATTACCATCAGTAATTACGTGACGTTCCTCTTTGCCACCATAATACACATCAAGGTGGATTTCAGTGGGAAAGCGATCGCTATTGAAGCGGAAACAGCTTTTTCCACCATAAGCGATAATCGCGTCCATTACACGATCAATACATTGGTTGTCTTGACTGTGGGTAATAATTAAAATCGTCATTTGCTATTTGATGTAAGGAGAACCATAACCGAATTGAGGAAATGGTAAGTTGGTAGAGAATTTGGGCATATCAAAAGGACTTTTAGGTTGTTCTGTAGAATATCCGCCATCTGCTGTATCGCTATCAGAAGGATAAGCCATAGTGACAACTTGACCATTTCCACCAGAAATCTCATTTAGTTCCTCAATCGACATATCCTCAGCTTGATTTTCCAAGTAGCGGACAAAAAATGGAAGTACTTGCTTCTCGGTTGACATAAAATTTACCTCTATATATTTTTAGTTTATTGACTAGTTACTTGCTTTCATAGAAAGCCGTGTTTTCTAGCACTATGTTTAGTCATAGGGGTAGTTATATTTTTTTATGCAAATATAGAGTTTTCCACTCCAGTAATAAGCTGTTAAGCGCCTACTTTGTATATTTAAAGCGGGCAAGATGCCCGCACCACAAAGGTTATAATTTCTGAATTTATAGGATTTAGCTGCGTAGCAGCTTACCAATTTGAAAAAATACGAGAGATACTTTACCGCTACAGCATATATCTGGCAGAGGTTCCAACCCTTTTTTTGATTGTTATCACTGGACAAATCCAAATTTTCCCAAAAAACTTTTCCCAACTGTGCATAAACCAACCCAGGCAAACCTAAAGCTGAGTGAGAGGGCAAAACCCCATAAAAAATAACTAAAATTCAAGGATTACTAACGATGAACTTCCGCAAATTAACTACTTCTTTATTAGCTGCAACAACTTTATTAGCTTCTGCACTTCCCGCTAATGCTGGTCCTTTTGATGGTGTTTCTGGTGGTGTTTTTAAACCCGGTGCAGTTTCTCCCGCTGGCAATGTTACACCAAGTAATTCCCCTGCACCAGTTGGTAACAGCGAAGTTCAAGGTTTAGGAGATCATCAATCTTGGGTTGACCCCAAAGTTTTGGCAAAAGATCCCCGCGCACTTTGTACTGATGTTGGTTTAGGTAACAACACCCGTAGCAGCGCTAGTAAGATTGCCCTTGCCAATTCTACCAGTACTCGTTCTAATTCCAGCAAAAGCCACAATGATGGTGGTGGAGGGGGTGCAAGCTTTTTAGGAATTGGTATTAGTGGTAGCGGTTCTAGTCAAGGTAGTCAAAATAGTAGTAATTCTAAAGATACTCGGAATAATACTAATGAGGAAAGGAGCAGCAATTCTTCTACCGTAGTTCAAGGCAGAAATTGTGATGCTTTTGTAAATTCAGCGGCTGCAAGAGATATGAATTATCAAGATAATTTGACCCGCCGTTATGAAATTAAAACTGGTCGTCGTGGACAACAAGTTAATCAACTTTTAGAGGATAAATCTAATCAAAAATAATTGTATCAGCTATTTAGGGTGTGTCAGTGGTAGGTTGACACACCGTTTTTTCAGAGTTTGCTTGGATACATTCAACATTAATAGAAGTTCCACCCCGAATAAAAATTCCCGGTGGAACGCCTCTACTGTTGTAAATTACTTGATTGATAGGATTTAAAATGAAAGTCGAAAAAATTACCCAGTTATTCACTATTAATCTCGTTATTTATATATCTGTTTTATCTCCAGTTTTAGCTCAAACATCTAATGCCAACTCATCAAGAAATTACAATTCAAAATCACCAATTTTTCCTTATCTAATCGAAAATCCCAATGCTGGTAATTCTCTAATTAGAATCCGTTGTCTTTCTACACAAAGACAACTAACTAGAGAAACCCAGCGACGGATAATTAGGGATACTTTATTGCGACCAGAGACTCAAAATACGGTGACAATAGAAATTGAGGGAAATTGTCATCACATAGCAGTTCCTGAATACCAGCAATTTGATGATTTTGCTCCTGATGACTATTGGTTAACTCGTCCTGGTTCGGGATGGGATTGGAAATTGCGACGGTGAATAAGGATTTTTCAATACTTAAATACATAAAAAGCAAATATTATTTGTATAATTAATTACTTTTTGTGGATAAATTATCTAAATCTGCAAAACTAATTTTTATATATCAAACTACTAGCCGGAATGACACACTAATGTGACAATAGACTGTACTCCGTAGAGACACAAAAACAATCATGACAATGCATTCTACTCTTCAACGTGCATTCGCTATTCGCCGCGCACTAAAAGTAATCAGCGGTTTAAATAATTTTGATGCATCTAGCGTTAGCGCGATCGCTAAAGCTGCCGAACTCGGTGGTGCAACGTTTGTTGATATCGCTGCCGATCCGGAATTAGTCAAATTAGTTAAAAGCTTGATTAATTTACCTGTTTGTGTATCAGCAGTTGAACCACGGAAATTTGTGGAAGCTGTGGCAGCAGGTGCCGATTTAATTGAAATTGGTAATTTTGATTCATTTTATGCCCAAGGCAGACGATTTGAGGCAGAAGAAGTATTAGCGCTAACTGTCCAAACTCGCGCTTTAGTTCCTGAAATTACTTTGTCGGTAACGGTTCCCCATATTCTAACTTTGGATAAACAAGTTGAATTAGCCGAAGAATTGGTAAAAGTTGGGGCTGATATTATTCAAACTGAAGGTGGTACCAGCAGTCATCCAACACATTCTGGTACTTTGGGAATGATTGAAAAAGCAGCACCAACAGTTGCCGCAGCTTACGAGATTTCCCGCGCAGTATCGGTTCCTGTGCTCTGTGCTTCGGGTATTTCCAGTGTAACTGCTCCCATTGCCACCGCAGCGGGTGCAGCAGGTGTGGGTGTTGGTTCTGCCATTAACCAACTCAACAGCGAAATTGCCATGATTGCCGCAGTTCGCGGTTTGGTTGAAGCTTTAGCAACCAGCAATACTTCTTCCCATAACTTTGCTTAATTTTTGAATTCCAGAACCCTGACTTCTAAATAAGTCGGGGTTCTGAGGGACTTGCTTTTTAATAAAGTACCAATCTAAACGTAGTAGTCTGTCAACTTTATTTTGACGGTTATGTACACATCTAAAATCCTGTAGAGACGTACCACTGCTACGTCTCTACAACTGTCATTTTGCTCTTGACAGACTAGTCGTTATCATCGGTGCGTGACGCTACAAATACTAATCACTCCACAATTATGTTGTCGTAGCGTCACACACCCTACATCTTGAGGTTTAACTCAAAGAATCTTTCAGTGCATAAATTACCTGTTCCTGCTGTTCTTCACTCAGTTCAGGAAACATGGGTAAAGATAATACTTCGTGACTAATTTGCTCAGAAACAGGAAGTTGTCCAGGTTCGTAGTTCAAATTGGCGTAAACTGGCTGTAAATGTAATGGCATTGGATAGTAAACCATTGTATTTACACCAAGTTCTTGTAATTTTTGCCGTAACCAATCCCGTTTCCCATCCAAAACGCGGATTGTGTACTGATTCCATACACCTTTACCCTTGGATAATTCTTGGGGGATGATGATACCGGGGATCTGAGATAAAGGGCTATGGTAGCGTGATGCGATCGCTCTCCGCTGCTGATTCCACATATCTAAATATTTCAGCTTGATTTGTAAAATTGCTGCCTGAATCGCATCTAAGCGACTATTTACACCTACTGCTTCGTAATAATACTGGTTTGATTGACCATGATTTTTAATCACTCGCATCATTGCCGCCAATTCTGGGTCGTTTGTAGTAATTGCACCTCCATCACCACAGCCGCCTAAATTCTTTGTTGGGTAAAAACTAAAACATCCAACATGACCAATACTACCTACTTTTTTCCTTCCCCAAGTTGCCCCGGTTGATTGGGCACAATCTTCAATCACAAAAATATTTTTAGCTGTAGCTAATTCCATCAGGGAATCCATATCTACAGGTTGCCCAAATAAATGTACTGGAATTACGGCTCTAGTTTTCGGTGTAATTGCGGCTGCTAACTGTCTTAAATCAAGATTGTATGTACCAGGATTAATATCGATAAATACGGGTTTTGCCCCCACAGCACTAATTACTTCCGAAGTGGCAATAAAGGTAAAAGGTGTGGTTATAACCTCATCCCCGGCACCAATTTCCAAAGCACGTAAAGCCAGATAAAGGGCATCAGTCCCAGAATTGCAGGCGATACAATTTGATACACGATGATACGCTGCAAACTGCTGTTCAAAACCTTCAATTACAGGTCCACCAATGTAGCGTCCGGAGGCTAATACATCCAGCACAGCAGCACTAATTTCGGCTTCCATACTGGCATATTGCAATTTATTATCAAAAGCAGGGATCGAATTTAGACTTGGCACCATGGTTTTGGTTAAGTAGGAAGTAAATGTGGATAGGAATTCTTAACTGATTAAATTTTTAATCAAAAAAGCTGACTGAGACTGTTGTCCGCAATACGCTTTGATGAGAGTTTTTACTGAGTTATTTTACAAAGGGCGATCATCTTGGCATTGCCAAAGATAATATATCAACACAAGATCTAATTTAGATCACATCAGTTCCCGGTGGTTTGTGTTGATGAGGTAAATTAATGCCAGAAGGAATTATCAAGTTAGATTTTATTGATTTGGCTGCTGCTGTCGCTTTGATAGCTATAACCATTGGTTTATCTGCCTGGGAAAGGTTGGGAATCGAGTTTAACCTGCTGATAGCAACGGGAAGAACAATCCTCCAATTAATGGTTTTAGGGTATATTTTAGAATTTATTTTTGCTTTAAATAGTCCTGTTGCAGTTTTCGCAATTTTAATTATCATACTGACAATTAGCGCGATCGCACTTCGCAACCGCATCGCTCCCAAGCTACCTTTATTGTTACCCTTGGTGTGGGGTGCGATGTTGGTGAGTACACTGTTAACCCTGGGATACATCAACTTGCTGATTCTTCAACCTGAACCGTGGTTTGCACCGAGGTATTTGATTCCTTTGGGGGGAATCATTTTAGCAAGTTCCATGAATGTCGCAGCAATTGCCGGGGAACGTTTGGTAAAAACTATTGATTCGAGTCACCTAGAAATTGAAACCCACCTCAGTTTGGGTGCAACCCCCCAACAAGCAGTAGCTAAATATCGTCAAGAAGCCATCAAAGCCGCAATGTCACCGACAATTAATCAAATGATGCTAGTGGGGATGGTGACACTACCAGGGGTATTTTCTGGGCAGTTGCTGGGGGGTGTGAAAGCAGAAGAAGCCGCATCCTATCAGGTTATTATTCTGTGCGCGATCGCATTCGCCAATTTATTGACTACAATCTTGCTAACACGGGGATTATCACGTCAATTTTTTAACAATGTGGCACAGCTAATTTAACCTAAGTAAGTCGGCAGAAATAAACAGAACTATATAACGGAATGTAAATAAACTTTAAACCTTTACCCCTACTGTCTTGTCCTGATGACAATTTTCAATGTCCAACCTGCTTACACCAAATTTTACCCTGTAGAGACGAGACATGTCACGTCTCTCTTTATTGATTAGTTAATTTATTGATTAATTCATCTACCTTGATTTATGCATTCTTCAAAACCCAATTCACTATCACGTCGTCAATTTCTACTTACATCCGCAACAGTTACTAGTACGATTATCGGCACAGATATTATTAATAAATTAGCATTTGCCCAAGCCCCTGCCATTATTACATCCGAAAAAAATCGCCCTCAAATTTCCTACGGTGTCATGAGTGGTGATGTTAATAGTAACTCTGCGGTGATTTGGAGTCGTAGTGATAGACCTGCCAAAATGATTGTGGAATATTCACTTGATGAATCATTTAGGAAAGTAAAGCGGTTTTTTGGGAGTAACGCCTTAACAAATACTGATTTTACAGCACGGGCAAATCTCAAAAATTTACCCCAGGGACGACAATTTTTTTATCGAGTAATTTTTGAAGATCTCAATCATAGTAATATTCAAAGTGTTCCTTATTTAGGTAAATTTCAAACTATAGGGAATAATAAAAAAGATCTCAAAAAAGATATATACTTTGCCTGGTCAGGTGATACAGCAGGGCAAGGATGGGGTATTAATCCTGAATTTGGAGGCATGAAAATCTATGAGACTATTCGCAAACTAAAACCAGATTTTTTCATTCACTCCGGCGATTATATCTATGCTGATGTACCAATTAGTTCAGAAGTAAAACTAGATGATGGGACTATTTGGAAAAACATCACCACAGCCGAAAAATCAAAGGTTGCCGAAACTATAGCAGAATTTCGTGGGAATTATATCTATAATTTGCTAGATGAAAATGTCAGACGCTTTAATGCTGAAATTCCCCAATTAGTGCAATGGGATGACCACGAAGTCAGAAATAATTGGTATCCAACCCAAATAATTGCAGATGACGAACGTTATCAAGTTAAAGATATTTCACTATTAGCTAAAAGAGCTAAACAAGCTTTTTTAGAATATACGCCGATTCAGCTAAATTCTCAACAACAACCTATTTATCGGAGTTTTGATTATGGAAAAAACTTAGAAGTCTTAATGCTAGATCAACGTAGTTATCGAGGAGCCAATTCAGCTAATCGCCAAACTACTGCTAGTGCCGAAACAGCATTTATGGGCAACTCTCAAATTAAATGGTTGAAAAACAAATTATTAAATTCCACTGCAACATGGAAAATAATTGCCAGCGATATGCCACTAGGTTTAATTGTTGGAGATGGCAAAGATAAATTTGAAAATTCTGCAAATGGGGATGGAATTCCTTTAGGAAGAGAATTAGAAATTGCTGACTTACTGCGATTTATTAAACAAAAAAACATTAAAAATATTGTTTGGTTAACAGCCGATGTACACTATGCAGCAGCACATTACTATGACCCGAATCAGGCACAGTTTCAAGATTTTAAACCCTTTTGGGAATTCGTAGCGGGACCTTTGAATTCTGGAACATTCGGACCAAATAAATTAGATAATACATTTGGTCCCCAGGTTAAGTTTAATAGTGTTCCGGCAGATATGAAACAAAACCAACCACCATCAGCAGGTTTGCAATTTTTTGGCACAGTCAAAATTGATGCTAATACAAAAGTGATGACGGTGACATTACTTAATTTAGGTGGAGAAAAATTGTATAGTGTCAATTTGCCACCGGAAAACTCAGCACTTACGCAATGACTAGGAATTTACGTCATTGCGACGTAAGGTAGACACAAAACGGCTTATCACAAGCCTACGGTGTTAAACTACACTCTTCCAATCAAACTACTTACTCCTCGTACTCCGTGTCAATCTCCACATCTAGGGTATCTTCGTCAATCCGCACATACAAAATATTCGGACGGCAACATACTTGACAATCTTCGACATATTTTTGCTGAGAACCAGCGCTAATATCGATAAAAGTTGTATTTTCCTCACCACAAAAGGCACAATAGTATTCTGCTGTTGTTTGCATCTTGATTAATCGCGGGACTTATTTAAGGATGTTCTTTGATAGTATTAGATCCCTGAATTCTCAAAGAAGTAGGGGATCTGGGTATGACATTTAAACTACTGAATATTCAAACTGGCTTGTAGCTTCAGCTAAATGCTTCAATAGTGTAGACTGTGGTAGCGCTCCTTGTAAATGATTCCACGGCAAAATTTGGTCGTGGGCAAAATTATCATAAACGTAGAAATCTAAGCTAGGAATTTTCCCTTTTAATTCTTTAAATGCTCGTTTATAGCTGCCTAGAGAATCTCCAAAGTCTCTGGTTAGGAGTAACAACTGAGAAAGTCGCCTATCTCCACGGGATAGTAATGTTTGAATAATTGACCAATTATAGCTTTCGGGGCGAAAATCGATTCCTTTGGGTTGCAAATTCTTTTGTAAAAATTGTAAGCGTTTCTCAGCTTGTTTATTCACTCCAAACCATTGGAAAGGTGTATGTGCTTTGGGGACAAAAGTGCTACAGCCAAAGGTTAATCTAAGTCCCGGTGCAGCTTTTTTCATCTGCATCATCATGGCTACAGTTTGCTCTAAATCTTCTGTTTCCTCGCCAGGAATTCCCACCATGCCATAGAGTTTTAAGCCAGATAAACCGCCAACTTTGGCATTAATTCCCGCCTGGATGATATCTGCTTGTTCTAATTTCTTATTAACTATTTTTCTCACCCTTTCTGAACCACTTTCTACGGCAATTGTCAAGGATTTTGTATCACGTTTAGCTAAGGTTCTAGCTAATTCTTCGGTGACGGTATTTGTTCTCACAGAAGCAATACTCAAACGCACATGATCGTATTTCGGCTGGTTGATATATGCCAATAAATCGGAAAATTCTGGGTGTTGTGTCACCGATGCACCCAATAATCCTAAGCGATTTGTCACCTGTAAACCGCGTTCAATTGCCGGAATTAATGAATCTTCTAAACTTGCAGTTCTAAAAGGTAAAGTGAGATAACTTGCTAAACAAAAACGGCACATTTCCGGGCAACTTCTCACCACTTCCACCATAAAGATATTTTCCCAAGCGGCTTTTTCGGTGACAACAGTAGAAGCTGAGAGGGTGTTACCGCGATAGGTTTGTTTTTGGACGGTTGCAGGGATTTCGGAACTAACAGGTTGAATAGATTTAATGGCACCATCTAAACTGTGATATTCCACTCTATATAAACTGGGAATATAGATTCCGGGTACCTGTGCAAGTGCTTTTAATTTGGTTTCGCGGTTGGCATTTCTGACTGCTTGATATGCATCAATAAAATTACCCAGAAGATTTTCCCCATCTCCTAAAAGAATCACATCAAAAAAATTCGCATAGGGTTCAGGATTTGCGGTGAGAACTGGACCCCCACCAAAAACTAAGGGATGATTATCAGTGCGGGAGTTTGCTTGAATGGGAACATGTAAAGATTCCAACAGATTCAAAATATTCACATAATCTAATTCCCAAGAAACCGAAAAACCTAAAATTTCTGGTTCCCTCGGTAGTGGTTCATGGATATCGGTAAATAACCGACTAACTTGTAAATCCTCTCGCATGACTAAAGTTGCCCATACCACTTGGTATCCCAGGCTAGTAATCCCCACTGTGTACTCATTGGGGAAGGCAAAAATTAGGGGAACTGCGTCATGTTTGGGGGTAGCAGGTTGGAAAAGTAGGGACTCGTTAGCGAATACGGATGATGTCATGCAAGTTGTAACTGGTGTGGGAATACGGAGAAGAAAATTAAGCAATATTTTTGTTCTATTTCTATTATCTAATGCTTGATTGCGATCGCACTGGGAAAATAATGCCCTAGAATCTTTTTTTTCCAGGGTACCGAGATTTTGATAAGTTAATACGTATATTCAAACTGAATGCGATCGCATAAACCACAGATGACGTTGAGTTACCAGAAAGAAGCCATTGCAGCCCACGGTGGGCAATTGATAAACCGCATTGCTACCCCCGCACAACGGGACGAATTTCTCTCAAAGGCTGATTATCTCCCCCGTGTTCACCTTGATGAACGTGCAGTATCTGATTTGGAAATGATTGCTATTGGTGCTTTTAGCCCCTTAACAGGCTTTATGAACCAAGCCGATTATAACGGTGTGGTGGCTGATATGCACCTCGCTAATGGTGTTGCATGGTCAATTCCTGTAACTTTATCGGTATCAACAGATGTGGCAGCATCTCTAAAAGAGGGTAGTCTAATTCGCCTTGATAATTCTCAAGGTGATTATATCGGCGTATTGGAACTGACTGAGAAATACACATACGACAAAAAGCGGGAAGCAATTAATGTCTACCGCACCGAAGATGATAACCACCCCGGTGTCAAAGTTGTTTATAACCAAGGTGATGTCTATCTAGCTGGTGATATCTGGTTACTGCAACGACAACCTCACCCCCTATTCCCCAATTATCAAATTGATCCGGCTGCATCACGCCAAATGTTCGCCGAAAAAGGTTGGAAAACAATTGTTGGTTTCCAAACCCGCAACCCCATCCACCGCGCCCATGAGTATATCCAAAAATGTGCCATGGAAACCGTTGATGGTTTATTTCTACACCCATTGGTGGGGGCAACGAAAGAAGATGATATTCCAGCAGATGTGCGGATGCGCTGCTATGAAGTTCTTTTAGAAAACCATTATCCGAAGGATCGGGTAATTTTAGCAATTAACCCGGCGGCAATGCGCTATGCTGGTCCGCGAGAAGCAATTTTCCATGCTTTAGTTCGCAAAAATTATGGCTGTACCCATTTTATTGTCGGACGAGATCATGCGGGTGTTGGCGATTATTATGGAACCTATGACGCGCAATATATCTTTGATGAGTTTAAACCAGGGGAATTGGGTATCACTCCCATGATGTTTGAACATGCTTTTTACTGTCTCCGCAGTAAGCAAATGGCAACATCTAAAACTAGCCCCAGTACCCCCGCTGAAAGGGTACATCTTTCGGGTACTAAGGTAAGGGAAATGTTGCGTCGCGGTGAATTACCACCTCCAGAGTTTTCCCGTCCCGAAGTTGCGGCTGAGTTGGCAAGGGCAATGCAAAATCAGTTAACAGTTAGCAGTTAATAGTTATCATGGTTGCGCTTTTTTGATTTAATCTTGGCTTTACCACATAGCTTGGAAGGTGAAGTCAGAAGTCAAGAATTCTTTATGCATGACTTTTCTGCAAGGCTGCTGTACTCTGTTAAATCAGTAGAACAGTAAACAGTTATCAGGGTTTAAGTCGGAGTCGGTGACTTCGACACATCACTCTTAGAGGTGACACCCTGATTCCCAATACAGGGCTTTGTAATCTTTGTGCTGATAACTGTTTACTGATAACTGTTTACTGATAACTGATTCCTGATAATTTTATGAAGCGGCGAACTTTCATCCGTCGTGTTGGTTCGATTTTAACGGTTTTGGGGGTAGCTGAAGCTAATTGGCTAACCCCGAAAAGTCCTTATTATCAAGCCTTAGCACAATCGAATCCTCGTAAGTTGGCTTTGCTAGTTGGGATTAATCAATACCCAGGAAATTCTTCCTTGAGTGGTTGTTTGACGGATGTGGAATTACAACGTCAACTTTTGATAAACCGATTCGGATTTGAATCCCGCAATATCTTGACTTTGACAGATGATCAAGCCTCACGCCAATCTTTAGAAGATGCATTTTTAGAGCATTTTGTCAAGCAAGTAAAAGTTGGAGATACGGTTTTTTTCCATTTTAGTGGTTATGGAAGTCGAGTAAAGTCAGAAAATGTCATAGTTCCAGTTGATGGGAACCTTGGCAACTATATTTTAGAAGATACATTGCTTTTGATGTTGCGATCGCTGCCGACAAATAACGTTGTAGCGACGTTGGATACCAGTTATAATCTACCAGAGCAGGAACTACCTGTCAGTACAGTTACCCGCTCATTAGCTGCTGCCACAAACCCCATTAATAACATACCAGCAGAAATTGAATTTCAAAATCAATTTATAGCAAATCCCAGAAATCAACAATCCATCCTAGTAATTAAAGCTGGAAAACACCAGCAACCATCCACAGAGTTACAGATGTCTGGTTTGAGTGCCGGATTATTTACCTATGCTTTGACACAGCATTTGTGGGAAAGCACCCCAGCAACCACCATCCAAACCAGTTTACGCCGAGTTGAAAATTCCCTACAACTTTTAGGAAGTCAGCAACAACCAACTTTGTGGACTCAGAATCAGCAGCGTCCTTTAATTACTGATTATTTACCCAGCATTACTGTAAGTGCAGAAGGTTCCATCATTGCCAGCGAAGAAGATGGGAAAACCTGGCAACTATGGTTAGGGGGAATCCCCGCACATATTTTGGAGTATTACGGCATTAATTCTCAATTTCAGGTAGTTAGCAAAGATGGTAATTATGTCACTGATCTAATTATGCGATCGCGTAATGGTTTAATTGCCAAAGCCCAAATTAATCCAACCGACACCACATTACCCCAAATTGGGCAACTGCTGCGGGAATCAATTAGAGTTTTACCCCGAAATATCAGTTTGACAATAGCATTAGATCGCAGTTTAGATCGAGTTGAACGAGTTGATGCCACAAGTTCCTTTGCTAACATTTCCCGTGTATCCAACGTCAAAACTGGTGAACAACCTGGAGATTATATCTTGGGTAAATTGTCCCCAGTCAAACCAGAAGCATCCCCAAGTAGTAACTTAATATCCATCTCTACCCCCTATGGATTATATTCCCTGGGAGGCGAATTGATTCCCAACACCGATGGCGAAGCGGGGGAAGCAGTCAAAATCGCCGTACAAAGGTTGGTACCAAAACTACAAACCTTACTAGCAGCCAAATTATGGCAACTTACCGACAATCAAATATCTTCCGGATTGCCAATTAAAGTTAGCTTAGAAATGCTAAACGGAGTATCACCCAAAGTACTAATGCAGCGGGAAACCCAGCGAATCCAAAGCAGTGAAACCGAAAAACCCTGCTTTACTATCCCCATTGGTAGCCGTATTCAATACCGGATTGAGAACAAATGCGATCGCACTCTCTATTTAATGCTACTAGGTTTAGATAGCCTTAAAAATCCCTTCATCCTATACCCTGGACAGCAAACCACCGATACCACCCCAGCAACCTTAAGAAATCTCACCATCGAACCCGGTTCCAGCATTACAGTACCACAGACAGCCCCAGGATTTGACTGGGTGATGCAGGGACTTACCAATTTATGGCAAACTCAACTGATTTTTAGTACCGCACCTTTCACCCAAAGCATTACTACCTTAGCAACTACAAAGCTACCACCAACTCAACAACAAAGGATTATTCCTTTATCTAATCCTTGCGAAGTTTCCCAAGCAATTTTACAAGATTTGCATAATGCTAATGTGCAAAATAAAGAAACAGGTGATAATTACATTTTGAATGTCAATAATTGGGCTAGTTTAGGTTTTATATTCCAAGTTCTGTAAATAAACCCTCAATAAAACATATCCCTCTCTAAATTAGAAAGGGATAAGTACAAATTAAAAATGTATAAATTAAGGGGAGTTTTTAAATTGGGTTTTGAAAAATTATGAGTCTAGGTTGGGTTACAAATAAAGTCTCCACGCACGTAACCAGTTTGGTTGCGGAATGTGATTTGATACCAGTAAAAGCGCCCACGTCTCACTATATTTGATACACTTACTACAGCACCACTAGGAACTTGATAAACTCTACGAAAATTAGTTCCAGGACCACTACGCATATTCAGATCATCTCCATCTCTCGTACAAATTTCAGCAGTACCGGACTGACTAACTAATGTTCCTTCATGAAATTGAAGAGAATTATTAGCAATCAAATTTTGTTTGGAGATAGAAGGTGTAGCACTTGCAGGGAGGGCAGAACTTAGAATCACAGCACTTGCCATCAAAACTTTAAAAAGTTGAGATTTAGACATTATTTATGATGCTCCTAAAAAAAATTAAAAAGACGAAATTTAAAGCAAATTATTGAGCTTGATATTAGGAGATTAAAATCAATTTGTGTAACGAAATCGAAAGGTTTAATCTCATTTTTCAAGTTAAATCATGTCTTGCTCTTACATCTACTTTAAAATTATTTTATGCAGGAGAGTTCAGAGATAATACTTATTTTTCCCAGAAATAAAAATTTGGTAAATTTTAGTCATTACCTAGCTTGCGAACCGTAAGTTGGAGGCACGACGTAGCATAGCTACACCTTTCTTGAATGCCGTAGGCTATACGCAAAGGTTTCGATTATTTTACATTTTGTTACATAGATTTAAAAGATAGGAGAAACAGAAGAACTATTACTACTGTTTCCTATCTTCCGATTATTTTTATTCTGCTAGAATCGAGCTTAAAGTCCTGGTTTCCCAAAGAAGGCGATCGCTTGAATTCTCAGAAGTCGATTCTATCGTTGCTGGACTATTCACATGGGTTGCCGTTGTCACTGCCGAATTTATGTGAGGAGATGGAGATTGGTGCAAGGCAATCAACTGTGCCAAAACTTTCTTAAGTTGAGTCCGGGGGACAATTTCATCCACAAAACCGTGTTTCAACAAGTCTTCAGCAGTTTGAAATTCTTCCGGTAATTTTTCCCGCAATGTTTGCTCGATCACTCGCCGACCTGCAAAGCCAATGGTTGCTCTAGGTTCTGCAATAATGATATCACCCAACATTGCAAAACTGGCAGTTACACCGCCTGTGGTGGGATTTGTCAAAACTGGAATATACAATAATCTTTGATCACGGTGAAGCTGTAATGCTGCGGATATCTTCGCCATCTGCATCAGAGATAGCATCCCTTCCTGCATCCGCGCTCCTCCAGATGTACAAATAATTACTACAGCATGTTGTCGCTGGGTGGCTTTTTCAATCATCCTGGTGAGCTTTTCACCCACAACTGAACCCATACTGGCACCAATAAAGCGAAAATCCATTACACCCAGCGCTACGGGTAAACCGTTGATTTCACCTAAACCAGTTTTTACTGCATCCGTCAAACCAGTTTTTTCCTGTGTCTCCTTTAACCTATCAATATAAGGTTTGCGATCGCGGAATTGCAAAGGATCGGTGGGACGCAAATGTTCATCCATCGGAACCCAAGTATTCGCATCTATCAACTGACGGATTCTTTCATCACTATCTACCCGATTATGATGTCCACACTCACTACAAACCATCTGATTTGCCAGTAAATCCTTAGCGTATGCCAAAACTCCACACTTAGAGCATTTATGCCAAAGTCCATCGGCGATTTCCCTTTCTTGCTGACGTTCCAAAGTTGTCGATCCAGATTTACGTCGATTTGCAAACCAATCTAGTAGAGATTTTAAACCGCGTGATTCTTCGTTGTTTGCCATGTTTTTCTTATGCTGATGGGTAGTATCTTGAAAATAGGTCAAGCCTATGGTGGTTTGTCCCTGGTTTATTGTCCTGTGTATATAAATGATGACAAATGACGACGAATATTTACCAAATAAATAATCAATTCATCCCCAAATTTGTCTTGTTATTAATTCAGACCATATTTTTGCACCTTTGGTTGCTAAGTTAATAAAAATATATAAACAAGTCTAGGTGTCAATAATTAACCACTAGGAGCAAATTTAACTAGTGTAAAACTGGGTAAAACAGTATGCAATTCAAATTTGTAGAGAAAAATAAATTACCAATGTTTAATACAGGTTCTTAAATATTTTTGTGTACATAGTTGATTATGGCTCCTGAAATATATACTTTTGTTCTTAAAGTCAATGTATTCAATCAAATTATGACACCGTAGGGGATTAAAAATATATAAACTGGGTTGATTTTGACTCAATTTCGCTTCGTGATGAACAGGAAAAGCAAACCCATGAGATGATACTAACAAAATCTTAAAAATTCATGGGGTAATCAAATTTACAAATTCTCCAAGTGTAATATATGAGATTTTCCAACATCAATCCAAAGAAAAACTAATCCATAACCATTTAAATTAATACCATGGTTTAGAATGTGCCTTCAAAGTTAAATTATTTGTAATCCTTTTCTAGCTTCCTCAGCTAACGAGGAAACAATTGGAGGTAACTAGATAAAATTACCTCACCAACAAAAATAGTCATAACTGAACCCAGTGCTAGATAAGGTCCAAATGGCATTTTCTGTCCTAGTTTGTGCTGAGATAGACTGATGGCGGCACCACCTACGACAACTCCGGCAACACAAGCTAGTAAGCTGGCAACCAATAATAACTTCCACCCTAACCAAGCACCCATCATCGCAGCTAGCTTGGCATCACCTCCACCCATCGCAGCCTTACCCAGTAAGATAGAACCAAAGAATGCGATCGCATCAAACAACCACAACCCTAAAACAGCACCAACTATTCCCATCATCAAATGACTTGCCAAATTAGCCCAACTATGGTTTGGAACAAAACCCAGCAACATTTGAAAAACCAATCCTAAAACCAAACCAGACTTCGTTAACGGATTTGGTAAAGTCATTGTATCGAAGTCAATGAGCGAAAGAGCGAGTAACCAACTACAAAAAGCCCAATATCCCAAAGTTTGTAGCGAAAATTGGAATATTGCGAAAATTACCAAAAAAATTAACCCTGTCACTCCTTCTACGACTGGGTAACGCATTGATATTTTACTTTTGCAAAAGCGGCAACGTCCTCGTAGCCACAACCACCCCAACACAGGTACATTATCGTAGGCTTTAAGTTGATTCAGACAATGGGGACAGCGAGAAGGTGGAAACAACACCGACAACCCTGCTGGCAACCTATAAACCACAACATTAATAAAACTACCAATAGAGGCACCCAAGGCAAATACAATTGCACTTGCTGAAAATAAGATCAAAAATTCCATAGATCAATCTATCAACTTGATTGAACAAGACATAGAGACATAGATGTCCACCATGTCAATGCTGCCAAAAACACCTTTTTATCAGGATCAATTTTCCCGCAGCATCACTACAAGTTAACAAAATATTTGAAAAAATCTAGTCTTTCCTATTTTCTGAACCTAATAAACACAGGATTCAATTTGGTTCAACGGTACAAAGCATTCATCTGGCAACAAAGCTGGATGATGAATAAAAATTACCTTTCCACGATAATTAACTCGGTTAATTGCCACACCTGAAGCATTTCCAGTCACTTCTGGGTGTACTTCACAATATGTATGGTAAATCAACCCAGCAGCTTGGATGAGGGCAGGATCAATCAAAGCTGGCTGGTTACGATTGTAACTCTGTTCGGTTTGTCCTTGTTTTAAAGCGTACACTAGTTACTTTTTTTGATGTATGGGTTTATATTCCAGGCTGAAAATCAGTTATCAGTAAACAGTTACCAGTTATCAGTTGTCATGCCATGCAGCTTGAAGTAAGCGTAAATTTTAGCAGGTACATTAATCACTGTTCGCTGTTCCCTGTTCACTGTTTTACTTCTTCAAGGGTTTTAATCAATGCATCGCCCATGGCGCGGCAACCTAAAAGGCTCATTCCAGAAGACATAATATCTCCTGTACGCAAGCCATTCTGTAAAACCTGTGACACTCCGTTTTCAATGTAGTCAGCGGCGGCAGGCTGGTTTAAACCATACCTTAGCATCATGGCTGCACTTAAAACCTGTGCCAAAGGATTCGCCTTATCTTCTCCAGCAATATCTGGGGCTGAACCGTGAACAGGTTCAAACACACCCAAGCCGGAAGAACCTAGACTAGCAGATGGTAGCATCCCAATACTACCTGTTAACATAGCGGCAGCATCCGAAAGAATATCACCAAAAAGGTTTCCTGTGACAATCGTGTCGAATTGTTTAGGAGCGCGTACCAACTGCATAGCTGCATTATCCACATATAAGTGAGAAAGTTCAACATCTGGATATTCTTTAGCTAGTTCGGTAATCCGACTTCGCCACAGTTGAGATACATCCAAAACATTTGCTTTATCTACAGAACAGAGTTTACTACCGCGTTTACGCGCCGCTTCAAAAGCAACATGTGCAATTCTGTCAATTTCGGACTCCGAGTAAACCATTGTGTTAACACCGCGTTTCTCGCCCGTTTCGGAAGCGAAAATACCCCTAGGTTTACCAAAGTAAATTCCCCCCGTCAGTTCCCGTACCACCAAGATATCCACACCTTCGACAACTTCCCGCTTCAAAGTAGAAGCATCAATTAGTTGGGGAATAATTTTCGCGGGACGCAAATTTGCAAATAGTTCCAATCCAGCCCGAAGCCCTAATAAACCAGCTTCGGGACGTTGATTTGGGGGTAGATGATCCCATTTGTAACCACCAATAGCAGCTAGTAACACAGCATCACTATTACGGCACATTTCTAAACTATCAGCAGGTAGAGGTTCCCCAGTTAAATCAATTGCAGCACCACCAACAGGGGCTTCTTGGAAGGTAAAATCAATATCAAACTTTTTGCCGACGACTTTCAGCACATCCACCGCAACATTCATAATTTCGGGTCCGATGCCATCGCCTGGTAGAAGTGTAATGCGGTATTGCTGTGCCATAGCCCTGTTTAAATTAATTTTCTGATTTTTAACGATTACATATCATACCTAGAATTGGTATCAGTGGTTTGTTTATTTGTGAAATCTTGTTTGTGGTACCGATTTTAAATCTCATCCATCATGAAAAGTGGAGTTTTGTGATTGCGATGTAAGGTAGGCAGCTTCTCGCACAGTAGCATAAGCCAGTAGGGCTGGCTACGCCTACTCAGAATCTTAAGTTACAAACTACGGTTATCAAAATCACCCCTACTGCCCACTGCCTTCTTCAATACCATTACTTATTTTTAAAGCCAGGATTGATTAAACTAGTTAAGATGTGATCTTCCCATTTACCATTAATCATCAAGTAGTCTCTGGCATAGCCCTCTACAACAAAACCTAATTTTCTAAGTAAATTACCACTGCGGCGATTGTGCGGCATGTAGTTTGCCATGATGCGGTGAAAATTGAGATTTTGAAAAACATAGATAATAGCAATTTCCATTGCTTCTTGCATGTAGCCTTTTCCCTGTTCAGATTCTGCAAGACTGTAGCCGACTGTGCAATATTGGGCAACACCGCGAACAAAGTTACTAAAATTGATAACTCCAATTATGCGGTTGGGGTTGTTGCGAGAAAAAATGCACAGTCTCATGGAACTTCCATTCATAAAACCCCGCGAATTTACCTCTACCTGCAATTGCCAATATTCCTCGGTGAGAAAATTCCTTGTCCATGCAGGGTAAAAGGGGGTAAAAAAGCTACGATTTTCGGTGTAGTAGGAAATTATTAGGGGTATATCATCCATAGTCGCCATGCGAATGATTAAGCGATCGCTTTTAATGAGCGGCAGTTGCAAATGCATAGACTACTGGATGACTACTGTCTTCGATTGCGACTTTTGATTGTCTCACTTTTTGGGTGACACTGTAAATGTAAGACCCAACAAAATTTTGATAATCTTAATTAAATATCTTTTCGTGCCAAAATACCCCAAAATATAGTACGCGTCACTATTGATCCAGATTACAAGGAAGGCACAAACATGACAGTACGCTACGATTGGCAGGAGGCAGAAATCAGTGCAATCTACAATACACCTTTGCTGGAACTAGTTTATCGAGCGGCTAGTGTGCATCGTCAATATCATAATTCTCAGCAAATCCAAGTTTGTAAGCTAATTTCCATCAAAACTGGGGGTTGTCCTGAAGATTGTGGTTACTGCGCCCAATCTTCCCATTATCAAACAGAAGTCAAGCCCCAAGCACTGTTAGAAAAGGAAACAGTACTTAATATTGCCCAACAGGCAAAAGCTAGCGGTGTTAGTCGTGTTTGTATGGGTGCAGCTTGGCGAGAAGTGCGGGATAATTCCCAATTCGATCGAGTTTTAGATATGGTCAAAGATGTTACTTCTATGGGTTTGGAAGTATGCTGTACCTTGGGAATGTTAAATGAGTCCCAAGCCAAGCGGTTAGAAGATGCTGGACTTTATGCCTATAACCATAATCTAGATACTTCCCGCGAACATTACAGCACAATTATTACTACTCGTACTTACGACGATCGCCTCAACACCATCAATAATGTGCGTCAAACCAAAGTTACAGTCTGTTCCGGGGGGATTTTAGGCTTAGGGGAGACAGAACGCGATCGCATATCCATGTTACACACCCTTTCTCAGCTAAATCCGCACCCGGAATCGGTTCCCATTAATATTCTTTCTCAAGTTGAAGGGACACCATTAGAAAAACAACCCGATGTTTCCGTATGGGAAATCATTCGTGCGATCGCAACAGCCAGAATCGTCATGCCAGCGGCTGACATTCGCCTCAGTGCAGGCAGGGCAGAGTTGTCACAAATTGAACAGGCTTTTTGTTTTATGGCGGGGGCAAACTCCATATTTTCCAGTGATGATGGGCATATGCTGACTGTCACTACCCCTTGCCCTGGTTACGATTCTGACAAAGAACTATTAAGTTTACTGGGCTTAGAAAACCGTCCTCCATTCCTCAATCAACGCTCGAATAAAGGGGTAATCTTGAATAACTAGATTCGCAAACCTCAGTGACGATCTAATTAGATCGTCACTAAATCAAGGAAAAATTTTCACATGGGAAGCTTGCGCGACGTAAGTTGTTCGCATGTATGCTCCCACCATTATCACACCACCGTTGAACTTTTTAGCATCACCCAACGTTTCCAATTCTGTAACCGCTGCTTGTTTTTCAAAACTCTCGACTAAATTGGAAGCATCGAGATAGAGAAAATTTTATGATATTTCCAAAACTAAGTTTTTTGACAGCGATACTAACCCTTATTATTACCGCTCAACCTGTATTACAACCAATTGCAACCGCAGATCAACCACCTATTTACACTAGTCAACAAATTGCAACAAATAAACTACCAAAAAATGTATTCCTGCTGATTCAAAAAGATATTCAAAAACGCTTTCGTGTATCTCCAAAAACTTTACAACTTAGTAACGCTAAACCTTCCACTTGGGATGGTTGTTTGGGTTTAGCAAAACCAGATAGATTCTGCACGCAAATTGCAATTTCCGGTTGGCAAGTAATTGTCTCTAATAAAAGTCAAAATCGTTTTTGGGTTTACCATACCAACGAAAATGGACAACAATTAGCCTACAACACCACAGCAAGTTTACCTCGCAATGCAAAAATTCCCACACCTGGTTTTGTAGATAAAAAGAATATTGTTCCTACTTCCAGTGATTCTGTGATTTTTCAATCAGCACAAACTACCGGGAATTCACGAGGATATTATGCTTGGGAATTAACCTCAGATGGAGTTGTGACACGTCGTCTAATTACCCCAAATCCTGGGAAAGCAGAAAAAATTAAACAATTAAGTCAGCAACAAGTGAAGCAATTTGTAGAGACTCTCAACAAAAATTCCTTCTCTCATTTTAATGGTTTAGGTTATTTGAACATGAATGCAGTGGCAGCGGATGCAGTAAGTTACCAGTTGTCTTATGGCGGAATCATTACAGAATATACAGATACCAGTTCTGATCAATTACCAACTAAATTGAATCGTGTGATATCAGCTTGGGACAAGTTGATACAAACAGCAAATTAAATCACATTATTTTCACGAATCAAATAGGATTACTATAGGAATCCTATTTGAATATTGTTGCCGTAGCCTGCGCTCCGTGCTTACAAAAACCAGTACAGTTTCTACTCACTACTCCCTCACCCCAACAGATAGATTCAAAAACCAAACCGGATTCCTATATATTGGTTTCGTATTGCTGGGAAATAATTTCCCAAAATGTATTCATTTCTTAAAGTCTTTTCATGAATTGAATCAAAACCTCTTTGGTTTGCTTATCAACAACACATTCTTCTGCTGAATACTTCGAGATATCATAAATTGACGAAAAACAGTCTCTGATTTCCTGAAATCTTTCTTTGATACTTTTGCCTACAAATCGATCGGGATAGCCTTCAATTTTAAATTTGAGTTTAAAAGGTAGCTGGACTACATTTACCGTAAAATCAAGTTTCCCATTTATATCTTCTGTGTGTCCAGCAAAAAATACACTAACATTATTTCCCGTAGCTTGGTTAAAATTTATGGCGGTAAGTGTAACTAATTTAGGCATTATAGAAAACCATAAAGTAGATTCTTTGAGAATTTCTGAGCTAACCGAACATCTTTGAAAGTCTTCTATTTCAGGAAAGCGTTTTATATTGGCAATCAGATCGCTTTTGTTGGTTTTAAAATTGTATGTACACTGCTGGATAGACATATCTAGATTGAGCAAGGCATTGGGTACACAACTGTCGATAAAACCATATTTACCTAAATCATCGATTTCTTTATCATTGGGAGAAAAAAATAGAGATAAGTCAATATTTAAATTACTGTCTCCATTTTTATAGTTAAGATATCTCCAATTTTCATCAAGTGAAATGCTTCCATACATACAACCTTCAACTAGGTTAAGCAAATATTTTTTTTCGAGATAAGTGAACTGCAACATGACAAAATATTTTTTTATTTAGTATTGACTCGTTAATATTGAAGATTGTGGGATTGCTTCGTCGTTCCTCCTCGCTAGCGGGGAGGGTTAGGGTGGGGTTCTTGATTTTTCTGCGAAGTTAGGTCATTGCGACGTAAGGTAAACGCGTAAAGCATTACTTTTTCATTGCTTCCGCAAAATTAGCCTCGGCGTGTGAAGATTTACTTATGTGATAATCGATATAAGTATTTTGGGAGTTGCAAAGATGGCTTGGGTAGCGGGTGATCAATTGCAAGGTGGTAAATATACTATTGAAAAAGAGTTGGGAAGGGGACGCTTTGGGATCACCTATTTGGTAAAAAATAGGAATGGCGATCGCGTAGTCGTTAAAATATTAAATTATGACCTGCTCAGATCCCTTACTCAGCAGGAACGCGAACGTTTGGAGACGATGTTTTGGCAGGAAGCGGTAAAACTTACTCGATGTAAACATAAGCATATTGTACAGGTTGCAGAACCCTTCAAGGAAGGAGAGCATTGGTGTCTGATAATGGAGTATGTGGACGGGGTGAGTTTGGCTGACCGTCGTCAACAAATACTTTCAGAATCAGAAGCACTACGCTATATTCAGCAAATTGGGGAAGCTTTGATAGTTGTGCATGAGAATCGGTTGATTCATAGGGATGTACATCCAGGAAATATCTTCTTGCGGGTGCGAGATGGACAGCCTGAAGCGGTGCTAATCGACTTTGGTTTAGCTCTGGATTTTGACCATATTTTAACCACAAACCGAACCAAGGAAACTTCTGAGGGATTTACACCCCCTGAGCTTTACGCTAAAAGTATACCAAGTGGGGCTTATAGCGATATTTATTCTTTGGCAGCTACTTTATATGTGCTTTTAACTGGAAAAACACCTGTCAGTGCGTTGAAACGTAAGATTGACAACGCTCGTTTAGTCGCTCCGAAAGACTTTAATCCTCAAATAAGCGATCGCGTAAACCAAGCAATCCTAACTGGTATGAAGCTAGATCCAAAAAAGCGATCGCAGTCAGTGCGGGAATGGCTTGATTTATTGGGTTTGAATGGCGAAACTCCCACGCCTGTATCAACTCTAACACCGAAGGTCAATTCAAATTGGGAGCAAAAAATACAGTTATGGGGAGTGATTGTAGCTGCGATCGCAGCTATAGGAGGCTTACTTGCAGGTGTGGGTGCCGTGATGGATAAATTAAAACCCTCTCTGTCTCCAAGCCCAACTTCAGTGTCTCCAAGTCCACAATCTAGTAAAATTCCGTAGAATTAGCTAAACTTTCATCATAATACTGAATTAAGACTTACGTAATTGTAATGAGAACACTAGATTTTGAGATTGCTTCCTTACGTCGCAATGACGTAAATTCGTGGTCATTGCGTAAGTCCTGTGAATATTATGTGATTTGGAGCTATTCATGCCTTGGATAAAGGGACAACTATTACAAGGTGGTAAATATGTAATTGAGGATGTCCTGGGACAAGGGGGATTCGGGATTACTTACAAAGCATTGCATGTTGATCTAAACCAGACAGTTGTAATCAAGACACCAAATGAATATCTCAGCCATGATCCAGATTATGACAAGTACATAGAGCGGTTTATCCAAGAAGGGCAGATACTAGCACGCTTGTCTCAAGACCCCCATCCCCACATTGTCCGAGTAATTGACTTGTTTAAAGAAGGTGCTATTCACTGCTTGGTGATGGATTTTGTACCGGGAGAAGACTTGTTTAAGTTAGTGAGACGTAGGGGTGCATTGCCAGAAGCAGAGATTGTACCCTGTATCCGCCAAATTGGCGAAGCTTTAGCGGTGGTACATCAAGCAAAGCTAGTACATCGGGATGCCCACCCCGGAAATATCGTGCTGCGAAATAATGGCAAAGCGGTTTTGATTGATTTTGGCATTGCCAAAGAACTTGTGCCTAAAACTTTAAGTTCAACTGGTAATGCAGGTAATCAGGGATTTGCGCCATACGAGCAGATGACTAGGGGTAGTCGAGAGCCAATGGTTGATGTTTATTGTCTGGCTGCCACGCTCTATTATGCAATCACAGGTGAACGCCCTACAACTTCTCTGGCTCGCAAGCTAGACAATACTTACCTGACTCCTCCTAAACAAATTAATCCAAGGATGAGTGACAGATTAAATCAAGCAATTCTCAAGGGTATGGCGCTAGAGGCAAAAGATCGCCCTCAATCTATGCAGCAATTGTTGGAATTGTTAGAAGCGCCAGCAGTCGTATCTCCACCGTCCGTTGAGCCAGATTATCGAAAAACAGTAATGGCTCCACCATCTGTTGATCCAGTTTATCGAAAAGAAGTTTTTCGTTCCAAAGCCAAGCCAGAATCAGTGGGGATTCCAGATAAACCACCTACTACATCACCTAGAACTATTCCCTGGGGTTGGTTAGCTGCTTTATTTTTAATTTACCTATTGGCAAGTTATTTTTTAGCCGCACATAAGGCTCCGTATATGGCTTGGGCTGTGACTGGGGCTGGGGTTGTGACTGCGGCTGTGATTAGGGCTTGGGTTGTAGCTGTGGATGGGGCTTGGTTTTGGGCTGGGGTTGGGGCTATGGCTGTGGCTATAGCTGTGGCTGTGGCTGTGATTAGGGCTTGGGCTGTAGCTGTGGATGGGGCTGTAGCTGTGGATGGGGCTGTAGCTGTGGATGGGGCTGTAGCTGTGGATGGGGCTTGGGCTGTAGCTGCGGCTGTGGCTTGGGCTTGGGCTGGGGCTTGGGATGAATTACAACTGGAGTTTAGCAAGGTTCATACTTTTCTAATTTTAGCTAGCACTTCTAGTCTAGGCTTGGGTTTAGGATGGTTGGGATATAGGATTTTTAATCCAGGTTCGTAGCTTTATCATCTCAAACTTACTAGCAAAAGATTTTGTAGCTGTTCTATTAACCTACTTTTCAAAGCCAGATTTATTGATTTTCTCAGTAATTATCAACTTGGCAGAACGCGAGTTGTATTAACCTACTTTTCAAAGCCAAATTTATCAACTTTCTCAGCAATTCTCAACTTCGCAGAACGCGATCGCATGTTCTCTACAATCTCGTCTTCACGGGCAATTATTGGTTTTTTGGTAATTACTCTTAAACTTGACGTTTCGCGTAAAGTATGCTTAACAATGCGATCTTCTAAACTGTGAAAACTAATCACCGCAATTTTACCACCAGTCACCAAAGCTTGGGGTGCCTTCTCTAAAAACGTTTCCAGCACCTTCAATTCATCATTTACAGCAATTCGCAACGCTTGAAACACACGGGTAGCTGGGTGAATTCTGGCATAGCGATACTTGGGTGGAACAGCAGACGCGATCGCATCCGCCAACTGAGTGGTAGTTTGAAAGGGTCGCCTCTCAATTACCCTTCTAATAATCCGGCGTGACAACCTTTCCTCACCATACTTAAAGCAAATTTCCACTAAATCTGCTTCACTCCAGAAATTAACAATATCTGCTGCTGTTAAATCCTGTTCTTGGTTCATCCGCATATCCAAATTTGCGGCATTGCGAAAACTAAAACCTCTCTCAGCACAATCGAGATGGTAGGAACTGACACCCAAGTCGGCAATTATTCCATCAAATGTATCCACCGGGAAATTATACGCTGAGAAATTGGCATGAATGAACTGTACCTGTTCTCCAAACTCAGCCAAATTTTCAGCTGCTGCCTTTAAAGCATCTTGATCTTGATCTATTGCCGTTAATTTTACATCTTTTGCCGCTGCCAAAATCAAGCGACTATGACCACCACCACCCACAGTCGCATCTAAATAATTACCACCAGGACATACCCCTAAACCTTCAATTAATTCTCTGCTTAAAACAGGAGTATGTAAAAATGTGGGTGCATCTGGGTTGAGTGGTGTTTGTGAATCATTTTGCATGAGTTGAAATC
Organism: Calothrix sp. PCC 6303; assembly: GCF_000317435.1. Lineage (NCBI taxonomy): Bacteria > Bacillati > Cyanobacteriota > Cyanophyceae > Nostocales > Calotrichaceae > Calothrix > Calothrix sp. PCC 6303. Next base: position 5,175,789 of record NC_019751.1, on the reverse strand, counting down.
GCGGCTCAAAACTTTGATAGGAAAATATCTATTTCTTCCTTAAGGTATCAAAATGCCGAAAAACTAACTCAATAATTTATGAAAATTATTGGGTCATAATTAAAAGTGCTTCTGTGGATACCATTTGTGCGGTGAAGCGATCGTATGTAGGCTGAGTGGAGGCTTCGCTCAACCTCTATCTCTCAGCTGGTTAAGCGAAGCGATGCACTGAGCTTGTTGAAGTGTCGAAACCAACGACAGCAGTATATTTATTCCTGTAAATCATCTAAGCGATCGCGTACTGGTGCCATTGATAAATTACGCGAAGCCTCCACAACCTTAAATCGTTCACATCAGCGATTACCAATGCATAAACTGACTAATTATCTCAAACGCCCTTGTACAATAAAAAGATGAAGCGTATAACTTGCACATCACGCCTGTTAAGATGCCTCTGGCGAACCAAAAATTCATCTTTGGTAAGCTATGAGTCAACGAAGAGGCAGATACGGAGCAGGAAAAAGGGGAGGAGAATCTAGACTGATTCAAAATACCCAATGGGGCTTAATACCTATGGCTTCCCTACAGGGCAAAAAGTAGAAAGCTATCCCCCCGCTCCCTGCTGCTTTGCTTCTTTAGTATTCACAAAGGGGAGATAACTTAGTTCATGGCAAGAATTGAAACCAGAACCGAACCCATGGTTCTCAATATGGGACCCCATCACCCCTCAATGCACGGGGTTTTGCGTCTCATCGTCACCCTGGATGGGGAAGACTGTATTGATTGCGAACCAGTCATCGGTTATCTGCACCGGGGAATGGAAAAAATCGCCGAAAACCGTTCCACCGTCATGTACGTCCCCTACGTCAGTCGCTGGGACTACGCAGCGGGGATGTTTAACGAAGCTGTCACCGTCAATGCCACAGAAAAAGTAGCTGGTGTCACCGTTCCCAAACGTGCCAGTTACATCCGCGTCATCATGCTGGAATTGAACCGCATCGCCAATCACCTGTTGTGGTTTGGTCCTTTCCTCGCTGACGTTGGCGCTCAAACTCCCTTTTTCTATCAATTCCGGGAACGGGAAATGATTTATGACCTGTGGGAAGCCGCAACAGGCTACCGTATGGTCAATAATAACTACTTCCGTGTTGGTGGTGTCGCTGCTGATTTACCCTACGGTTGGATTGAAAAATGCTTGGACTTCTGTGACTATTTCTTACCAAAAGTAGACGAGTATGAAAAATTAGTCACTAATAACCCCATTTTCCGCCGCCGCATCGAAGGTTTGGGAACCATTAGCCGCGACGAAGCCATCAACTGGGGACTTTCTGGTCCCATGTTGCGTGCTTCCGGAGTTAAATGGGATCTACGCAAAGTCGATCATTATGAATGTTACGATGACTTTGATTGGGATGTGCAATGGGAAACAGTTGGCGACTGTTTAGCCCGCTATCAGGTGCGGATGCGGGAAATGCGCGAATCTGTGAAGATTTTGCGTCAAGCCATCAAGGGACTTCCTGGTGGTCCTTACGAAAACTTGGAAGCAAAGCGAATCATGGCGGGTCCCAAATCAGAGTGGGATGCTTTCGATTATCAATTTGTCGCCAAAAAAGTTTCTCCCACCTTCAAAATTCCTAAAGGTGAAATTTATTCACGGGTAGAAAGTGGGAAAGGCGAATTGGGAATTTACCTTGTTGGTGATGATAATGTCTTCCCTTGGCGCTGGAAAATCCGTGCTGCTGACTTCAACAATTTGCAAATTCTCCCCCACATACTCAAAGGGGCAAAGGTAGCAGATATTGTGGTGATTCTCGGTAGTATTGATGTGATTATGGGTTCAGTTGACCGATAATTCAACTAAATTTAATTATGGAAATAGTTCCCATCTTAAATGTGGGGACTATTTTTTTGGTATGCGATCGCGGTAGACTTCAAACCTCATTAATTAGAATCGATGTGAATCGGAAACACAGTATAACAATTTGTTAACCGCTTTGATTGTCTGCTAATCCCTGCTTTCTGGCTACAGGAATAAACTAGCTGAAGAGGAAACCTCTACTGTGAAGTTGCGTCATAGGAAAGTAATCCCGACATCTACCCTATTCAATTTCAAAGCAACAGCAGCCAGAATCCTTACTTTCTGCTAAATTACGAATTCTGACTTGCTGTGTAAATAGTGTATTCAAAACTCCTGTAAAAAGAGAGCAAGATTTGGTTATGATAAGGAGGCTATCTTTTCTGCGTTGCAGATTACAAAACCCTCCCCATATCCAAAGGAAATATCACTATGCTGACTTTAAAAATAGTTGTTTATGTAGTTGTTGCCTTCTTCGTGTCTCTGTTTATATTTGGATTCTTGTCAAATGATCCCGCTCGTAACCCCGGTCGCCGTGATTTCGAGTAAGGTTATAATTGACTCCACAGACCAAACCTTAAATTAAGAGTCACGAAACTCTCATTGGGTGGCTTGTTACAAGCTAGGCAAAAGTAAAAGTCGGAAGTTTGACTTCGGACACGTTCGCATAACTAAAGCCTTAATAGCTGTAGGTTTTAGGTGCAAGAATGAGTTATGTCAGCCTTTCCGACTTTCAATTGACTGTTTATTAGCTTGTTTGCGCGCTGAATATGCTTTATCCAACTTTGCCACCGACTCTGCCTGCTGTTGCGAATATTTCTACACCTTCATCGACTGTTGGCACTTCAACTCATAGGGAACCTTCTCAAGGAAGCGACACACAGCAAAATCTGGCTTCTAGTACAAATGAGATAAAGCTAGTTTTGTCTCCTCTAAAGTCTCTACACTCTGCTAAAGCGATACCAAATTTGGGGGAATCGCAAAGTAACAAAAACATGGCTGCTAAGGGTATCGTTTCTAGCCCCAAAAGCACCACCAACAATGTATCTAATCATCAATCAAATATAGTTCAGAGTCAGGTACCTAGTGATTATCAATCCCCAGAATTTTCGCCCCTCAGTGTAAATCATGAGGCAAAATTATTAGGGGAAACACAAAGTATTGGGTATCAAGATAAATCTATTAGTAAGCTGGAACATCAGGAGACTGAATCAGAAAGTTCTCCTGTCATGCTGAAAGAGCCAATTTTTCAATCTTTGAATACGGGTAATCAACCTGATAATAAAAATACTGCTTCGCAGCCCCAACAGCAACCAGTCATCATTAACTTTAATTCTGGTAACTCTAATTCTGGGAGCGGGGAGCAAAAATCGCCTCAACCTTCGACAATAGAATTTAAGACTAGAAGTCAAGTTCCTGCTCCCACAATACCTACACCTTTTGATCCGAGTCAAGCTCAACCACAAGTACCTACAACTCAACCCGCACCAAATCCAACTTCAACTCCAGCACCAACTCAAACACCTGAAAACAAGCGCATTGTAGAAGTATTAGCCGATCGTCAGGAGTATGATGAAGTTAGAAGGGTGGTGACAGCGCAAGGTAATGTGATTGTTCGTTTTGATGGTTCAATTGTCAGCGCAGACCGTTTACAGGTAAGTTTAGATAACTTGATCGCAGTAGGTGACGGGAATGTCGTCTTAACTAGAGGTGATCAAGTTTTACAAGGGCAAAAATTCACCTACAATTTTATTCAGGATGACGGTCAACTAGAACAGGGTAGGGGGGAAATTTTTATTCCTACAGCGGGGACTGACTTATCCTTTACACCTGGGGGTACTTCGGCAGCAGCAGGAGTACAGTCTCAGGCATTAAGCGATCGCATTGGCAAAAATCAGCCTGCTTCTAATGTTAGTAGTCCTGGGGGAATTAATATTAACCTTGGTGGTAGCGTGGATGCAACGAATATCGCTACACCAAAACAGGGGGGGCAAGTTCGTCGAATCAGATTTGAAGCTGCAAAAATCGACTTTTATCCCCGTGGTTTCCAAGCAAGGGATGTCAGATTGACAAATGACCCTTTTTCTCCACCAGAATTAGAACTACGTGCAGACAAAGTAACGTTGACAAGGGAAAGTCCCCTCAGAGATAGTATTAAGACGCGGGGACAACGTTTAGTTTTTGACAGACGGACTTCATTAGGAATCCCCAAAAATCAGCAAATTATCGATCGTCGTGAACGTGACGCAACTCCAGCAATTGCTAATATTTCCTTTGATGGAGATAAGCGGGGAGGTATATTTTTAGAACGAAAGTTCCAACCAATTAATACCGAAACCACGCAACTGAGTTTAACACCACAGTTTTTTGCCCAAAAAGCAGTTACAAATCCTGGCAACTTTGCCTCATTATTTGGTTTTAAGGGTAACTTTAGTGCGGTTTTAAGTCCAAAATCCAACATTGAAGCTACCGCAACCCTTGATAGCTTAGACTTATCCCAGGTTGAAGAAAATTTAAGGGCTGGTTTACGCTTCAGACAAGCATTGGGTGATACAAACCCCCACATTTTAAACCTAGAATACATCTACCGCGATCGCTTGTACAATGGAACCCTTGGTTTTCAAAGGGTACAAAGTAGTTTAGGTGGAGTTGTTCTCTCTCCAGTTATTCCCCTAGGCAAAAGTGGTGTTAATTTAACATACCAAGCTGGTGCCCAATTAATTGATGCACGTACAGATCGCTTAGATTTATTAGATGTTGGTCGGGAGAATGATCGCATATATTTAGGTCGTTTTCAAGCAAACGCCAAACTTTTTGGTGGAATTCCACTTTGGCAAGGTAAAGCGTTACCTAGTACCGCTACCGAAGGACTACGTTATACACCAAATCCAGTAGTTCCCTATTTAAGAGGTTTTGGGGAATTAAACGGCACGAGTACCTACTACACTACTGGTGATACTCAAAATACTTTATTTGCCACTGTAGGTTTAGAAGGACAAATAGGTCATTTTTCTAAACCAGTTTTTGATTACACAGGTTTTCGTGTCAGTTACTCCCAAGGTATAAATAGTGGTCTATCACCATTCTTGTTCGATCGTTCGGTGGATAATAGAGTCATAAATCTGGGTTTGATTCAGCAAATTTATGGTCCTTTTCGTTTAGGTTTCCAAACATCGGTTAATTTAGATAATGGTCGCAGCAGTAGCACCGAATATTCCTTGGAATATAGTCGTCGGACTTATGGGATAGTTTTACGCTATAACCCTGTATTAGAATTGGGTGGGATTAGTTTTCGGATTAGCGATTTTAATTGGACTGGTGGAAGCGATCCTTTCTCAGATAAAACCGAAGTTAGACCAGTGGTTGGTGGTGTGGAACAAAGAAGGTAGTTTGCGTTTCACTTTCAAAAACTCTCAGACCGTATTTATACAGCACTTCTGCTTTGAATGAAATATAAATCAGGGCAAACAACCGTTGATTCCTGCATGAGGGTAAACAACCGTTGATTCCTACTTATGTGTTGCAATGATTTTTTGAATTGGGATTAGCCTTTTGGTTGGCAACACGTAAACTTGCTTTTTTGCCTAGATGGTTATAACCCCTCATTTAGGTAAAAAACCCGAGTAAATTTGCAAGTTAGTTTAATATACTTAATTATGCCTGTTAAAAAAATACTCTGATTTGAGTTGTCACAAAAACAACAAAGCTACTCACAACCCTAAAAATCTGATGAAGTAAATATTATTGTCTTCCGCTTTTTGCACTAAACTTGACCAAATTAGAATTATGCAGATCCTAATCTATTCCTACAATTATTATCCAGAACCGATTGGGATTGCTCCTTTGATGACTGAATTGGCTGAAGGATTAGTACAAAAAGGTCATGCCGTCAGGGTAATTACGGGAATGCCAAATTACCCGGAGCGGAAAATATACGCTGATTACCAGGGTAAATGGTACGTCAAGGAAGAGATTAATGGTGTGACGGTTCAACGTTGTTTTTTGAGGATTCGCTCCCAACCAAATCTCCTAGATCGCTTACTATTGGAATTAAGTTTTGTCCTGAGCAGTCTTCCCCAAGCTCTGAATGGTTGGCGACCAGATATCATTTTGGTGACAGTACCACCATTGTTTGTCACATTACCTGCGAGTTTCTTGGGCTGGTTTTATGCTTGTCCAGTGGTGTTGAATGTGCAAGACATTTTGCATGAAGCGGCTGGAAGAATGGGATTAATCAAAAGTAAATTAATGGTAAATTTGCTGAAACTGGTTGAGAAATTTGCATACAAAAAAGCTAGTCATATAAGTGTAATTACAGATGAGTTTGTGAATAACTTGTTAGTAAAAGGCGTATTGCAGGAAAAAATTACTTGTATTCCCAACTGGGTAAACGTGGATTTTGTGTACCCTTTGCCCAAAGAAAATAATGGTTTTCGGATAGCACACAAGTTAGAAAATAAATTTGTGGTGATGTATTCAGGAAATATTGCTTTGACTCAAGGATTAGAAACAGCGATCGCATCGGCGATGAAACTGGCTCATATTCCGGATATCATCTTTGTGATCGTGGGTGAAACCAAAGCTTTGGAACAGTTAGATAAGTATTGTCAGCAGTACCAAGTGAATAATGTTTTACTGCTACCACTACAACCACGGAAAAATCTTCCAGAAATGCTAGCAGCAGCAGACATTAGCTTAGTTCTCCAAAAGCGTCATGTTCTCTGCTTTAATATGCCTTCTAAAATACCTTTACTTTTAGCCAGTGGTCGTCCTATTATTGCATCTGTTCCCGGTTGCGGAACAGCCGCAAAAGCAATTCAGGAGAGTGGAGGGGGGATTGTGGTGGAACCAGAATCACCAATGGCTTTGGCTGATGCTGTATTAAAGCTATATTATGAACCTTGCGAAATGATGACTTTAGGGGAAAAGGGACGCAGATTTGCTGTGGAAAGGTATTCTGGAGAGAATGCGATCGCGCAATACGAAAATTTGTTTTCCCAAGCTATAGTCAATCGAGTTGCAAATTTGGATTCGGTTCCAGATTCTTAGACTATGACTAGATCCCCGACTTCTTCAAGGATGCCACCTAAGCTGATGTGTAGCTAAATTATATAAGTCAAAAACACAGAATGATTGTAGTGTGGGCAGCGTTCGATGTTTCCTGAGCCTATCGGAACGAAGTCTACCGGAGGTAAAGTAGCGCTCACGCCGAAGTTCTGCCCGCTTCTTATATACAAATTAGATGCGTTGCAGTCCATACACTACCCCTGTTAAGGTGTACCAAGAATGTACTAGCTAGAAGTCCTATTCTTACGTTACACACCCCATCGCTTAACCCTAAAATCGATCGCAAACATTATTTTTTTGCTATCAGATTTTAATTGTCGCAAGCTGAAACCTTTGTTTTTAGGTTGCAAAAAACTTCACCTTAACAGGGGTAGTCCATACACCTACATCTACAAAAAGGTGGACAAATTGAGTATTTCTTCCTCAATCTGAAGCTACAGGCAAAATTGCTCTAAATTCGATAAACTACTTTGGGGTAGCCGTGTGACAGAAAAAGTAATATCTCTACTTATTTTCTGTTCACTGTAAATTGGGAAAAACTAATATCCCAAGAAAATACCCAAAAATCACTAACCTCAGATTTATTGGTTGATGCTGCAATTTAAGTATTCTTCGGTGATTGATGCACCTGTCGAAGTCGTTTGGAAATTCCACGAACGTCCTGATGTGTTAAAGTTACTCACCCCTCCTTGGCAACCTATCCAAGTAATTCGTCGTGAGGGTGGGTTGAAAGTTGGAGCTATTACAGAGTTTAGGTTGTTTCTTGGACTAATTCCCCTAACTTGGCTAGCGAAACATACTGAGTATGAAGAGTACCATTTGTTTGTAGATCAGCAAATTTCTGGACCATTTGAATATTGGCAGCATCGGCATATTTTTGAGTCGCAAGCAGGTAAAACCCGTTTAACTGATCATATTTCCTTTGCGATGCCTGGTGGTGATGCTGTGGAAATTGTGAGTGGTTGGTTAGTACAAGCGCAACTTGATGGGATGTTTCGTCATAGGCATGAGGTAACGAAACGAGAGTGTGAATTAAGTTATGCGACTTAACACAAACATTATTTAAAATAACCTTTCGTTAAAGAAAATATGAGCGTTTAGGACATGTAGTTGTTCTAGACGCTTTTTTTTACGATACTAATTTAATCTTTTCATCAGTTAAAATACTGGATTTTTAAATTCTCTCGAATTTTCTGGTTCGTAATATTACTTAAAAAAATAAAAATGCTTGATCAAATAAAAATTATTGTGGCGACTGTTGGAATACTAGCTTCACAATCTCCGATTTATCCGGCAAAAATAGCCGCGTCTACCCCACAATCACAATCAACAGAGGGAATTTGCCCAGGACAAAATTCTTCACCTCGACGTAGTTTTGAAACTAATAAATACCAAGCTTATATCTGCTTGGGAGATAGTAAGAATCCACTGGGTTATTATGTGCGTGTAACAAAAAGTGATCATGTGAAAATTACAGTACCTTTAACCCGAAAAAACGGTGATAGTTATCTGGCAATGAGGGGTGAGGTGGGTTATGTAGTTTCACCTTATGAACTGGTTGTGTTGAAGCATGGACGTGTGGTGGTGCAGGAGAGTGTGCGTAATGCAGCATCCGCTGATGGCAAATCCATCACCCAGGTATGTCCCGAAGGAGAAAATGTGATGAATGAAGCACTGACTCGGAGTTTCATTGTTTATATTTGCGGTAATAATAGCCCTTTGAATTATATTGCGATCGCACGTAGCAACAACAACCGAACTATCGTTCCCTTAAATAACTCTAAATCTCAAGGAGAGGTTTCTAAGGATAAATACATTGCAATTCAAGGGGGTACCAGTTATACCCTAACTCGTGATGTGTTGCGAGTCTCTCAAAATGGGCAAATTTTGATTAAAGAAAAGGTATTACGCTGGAATTAACATTTAATGTAGAAGCTATATCTGTGGGTATCGCTGGAATCTTCTTCGTTAAAGTATTCGGATGTGTTTAAGGGTTGAAATAAATAAGGCTTAAACTGGTTAATACTTTTGCAGCTATTGAGAGGGAAAGGTTTTTTGTCTGGGACATCATCCCAGCCAATTACCAATATTCCCCCCACTCGCAAACTTTCAAAACAAGCTGAAAATGCCTTTTCTACATCTTCTCTATCATTCAAACCCCAACCAAAAACTCCGTTGCAGATAATTCCATCTAATTGACTCGGTTTGAAGTGTAGATTCAAATTAGTTAGAGAATCAGTGACGTGTTTTTTCGATCCGTAAATCGCTTTCATCGGATTATAGTCAATTGTCCAGTAGTCTTTTTCTAAAAACCACTTTCGATAGTGTTTTGTATAGGAACCACAGCCTACAAATAGAATTCTATATAAACTAGAGTTTTCAATAAAATATGGTATGATCTTTTGCTCTAGTATGTATCTTTCCTGATTAACTATAGGAATTTCTCTATCCGTAAAAGTCTGAAGCAATATCATAATTTTTCGGAATAATGTTTGCTGATTTGTCAACATACTCTTCAATTTACTAATATTAGATTTGATTTGCAAATTTATTCTAGTAATTATATGTAAAAAAGCTTGTATTATAGATCACAAACTACACTGATAAGCAAACAAAAATACATGTGAATTTGACAGTATCTCAGTGTCTCCACAGGAATTGTAGCCTGTGTCTAAACTCAAAATAACAGCTTGCTAAGTATCCCGATCGCTTTACACTGGGGAGAAAGTCAATTTTCATCCCCAAACTATCATGTCCCAAATCTCTGATTCCCAGTTTCGCACCGAACGCGATTCTATGGGGGAAAAGCAAATACCAAATGATGTTTATTATGGTATTCAAACTTTACGTGCTGTTGAGAACTTTGCAATTAGCGGGATTCAGCCTTTACCTACCTATGTAGATGCTTGCATATATATTAAAAAGGCAACAGCGATTGCCAATGCAGAATTAGGTTGCATTTCTGAAGATATCAGTCAGGGAATTATCCAAGCTGCTGATGAAATTTTAGCAGGAGAACTCCGCAATCAATTTGTTGTAGATGTATATCAAGCTGGTGCGGGGACTTCTCACCACATGAATGTGAATGAAGTGCTAGCAAATCGCGCTTTAGAAATTTTGGGTTACACAAAGGGTGATTATCAACGAATAAATCCCAATGATCATGTTAACTATGGACAATCTACCAATGATGTCATCCCTACAGCCATCAGAATTGGTGGATTATTGGCATTAACTCACACTTTACATCCAGCTTTAGAAAATGCCATCTTTGCCATGACTGCCAAAGCTGACGAATTTCAAGATATTGTCAAATCGGGGAGAACTCACCTTCAAGATGCTGTACCTGTACGGTTGGGTGATAGTTTCCGCGCTTGGGCACAAATCTTAACAGATCACCAAAACCGAATCTATACTGCTTCCGGGGACTTAATGGTGTTGGGTTTGGGGGGAAGTGCAGCAGGTACGGGTTTGAACACTCATCCCCAATACCGCGATCGCGTGGTAGATATATTAGGAGAGTTAATTAATTGTCCCTTAGAACCTGCACCCCATCTGATGGCAGCAATGCAAAGTATGGCACCCTTTGTGAACGTTTCTGGTGCTTTACGCAACTTGGCTCAAGATTTAGTCAAAATCTCCCACGATTTACGGTTGATGGATTCTGGTCCCAAAACTGGATTCAAAGAGATTCAACTACCACCTGTACAGCCCGGTTCCTCAATTATGCCAGGTAAATACAACCCCGTGATGGCAGAAATGACATCGATGGTTTGTTTTCAAGTTATGGGATACGATAACGCGATCGCACTTGCAGCGCAAGCCGGACAATTGGAACTCAATGTCATGATGCCTCTAATTGCCTATAACCTAATTCACAGTATCGAAATCCTCGGCAATACGATTTCAGGCTTGACAAACAAATGTATTAAAGATATCTTTGCATATCCGGATAAATGCTTGGCATATGCGGAAGGTAGTTTGGCATTAGTTACAGCCCTAAATACCCATATTGGCTACCTGAATGCCGCTGCTGTCGCCAAGGAATCTTTAGAAACAGGTAAATCTTTACGACAGATTGTGTTAGAAAAGAAACTGATGAGCGAAACTAAACTAGCAGAGGTTCTCAACTTGGAGCAAATGAGCCAAATATTACCCCTTCGTTCCTCATCAGATCAAACTTAACAAAACTTAACCCAAATGGACACATCAGAAACTGTATCAGTGTCCACTGAAGTCTGAGATTGACAGATTTATTATTTAGGCTAATACGGAGACAGGGTGATATTTTGATCACCTGACTCCCAAATTCCAAATTTCAACTTTTCACACCTAAACTCAACAAACCCAAAATGTCATCCTCTGTCAGTTTAATTCGTGCAACTTCCTATGAATCTGAAGCACTACGAGAATCCCTAGAGACACTCTTAGAACCTTTAGGAGGAATTACAGCATTCGTCAAACCAGGAAACCGAGTTCTCCTCAAGCCGAATTTACTGACAGGAGCGCGTCCTACTAAAGAATGTACCACGCGCCCAGAGTTGGTATATGCAGTAGCACAGATGGTAATAGCAGCTGGTGGTAAGCCTTTTTTGGGAGATAGCCCAGCATTTGGGAGTGCGATGGGAGTAGCGATCGCAAACGGCTACAAACCCATAATAGACGAACTTCAACTACCAATTATTGATTTTCACGGTCAACGCTACCAAACCATCAACGCCGAATTTACGCATCTATTGCTGTCTAAAGAAGCAATGGAAGCTGATGTAATCATAAATTTACCAAAAGTTAAATCCCATGTGCAACTAGTAGTCACCTTAGGTACAAAAAATCTATTTGGCTGTGTTCCCGGTAAAATGAAAGCCTGGTGGCACATGGAAGCTGGAAAAGATGTCAACCGCTTCGGAAACATGCTAGTGGAAACAGCACGCTCCATCGATCCAGATTTAACCATCATTGATGGTATCATCGCCCATCAAGGCAACGGACCAAGTAACGGAGAACCCCGTCATCTCGGCGTTTTAGGCGCATCTACAGATGTATTTGCCCTGGATAGAGCGATGGTAGAAATACTCAATGTTCCCCCAGAAGAAGTTCCCACAGTCGCTGCATCAATGCGGTTGGGATTGTTAGGAAACCTGACAGATATTCATTTCCCCCATTTACGTCCAGATTTATTACAAATAGACGATTGGCAACTACCCGATAAGTATATGCCCATCGACTTTGGAATGCCCCGTGTAATCAAATCCACCTTCAAACATATTTACATTCGCTTTATCAAAGAACGCATTAAAGCATATGGGAAAGGTTGATATTCGAGATCCCTTTCAAAGGGGTTGAGGCTTCGCCAAGCCAACGACGATACTGGCATGGCTAACTCACAAAGCAACGCACCAAAGGCGAACTGCTTAACGCAATAACGAATTTTGGATCATTTATTTTTTGGAACACTCCTAAGGTAAGCAACCAGAAGTTCCATGAACAACATTTAATTGAAGTTTAGCTATAGATTCTGCCGCAAGTGCAAATTTTGTTACAGCATTTTTAGGATTGAGTAGACTAAGCTAATCATACCCTCCGATTGCTTAACCAGACCGCCCTTATCTAGAGGCGGTTTTTTTCGTTCCTATTTCAACTATAACTAATTAGAGATCTCACAAAGTCTGATTTCTCACGCTTCAAGTTACCTATACATAAAATATTTATTTATCAATGCTTTCAGGGTTTTTTATGCAGGTAAAGTGCAAGGAAACAAGGGTTTTAGGTTAAAAAAACTTGCATTCAGATTTATTGGAGTACAAAAAAACAGAAAAAATAAAGGTAAAACTGTTAAGAGTTCCCTACCCCCACTAGAGGACTTTTACAGCTAACGTTGCGCTACGCGTTTCTTGGATGCCCGAAAGGGCTATACAGCAAACCCTAAGTATTGACCAATGATTGCTTGATGGTACAGAACTACTAAATTTATTTATGAGATAACTAATTTAGGAACCTTGCCAATATTGCGAATTGTACTGAACATAATTTTTATTCAAGCAAATTAATTAATTATTATTGGTTAACTTCAACAATTTATGTCTTTAGATAGATTGCTATTTGTATAATTAAATGATGTTTATAACAACAACTCTATAGAAGCATTCATCTGATAAATTAAACATCTCACCATAGCTTAACAGAGATTGAGAATAAACATCCAAGTTAGTCTTTACTAATACCAATCTTGAGATAAGGTAAAAGCTGTTCAAATCATCCTCCAGTTATTTTTAGCCAAGGATAATTAATCAGCTTGTAGCAAATAATGTGAGATTTAATATCAGCATCTGATATCAGATAGCAAAATAATTAACGGAATACAATCTGAATCGGCTTAATTTTCAAGAAAATTTAACTATTTTTATTTTTAGCTTAAAGCCTATACCTCACTACAATTAACGTCAAATACTATTTGAGTAAAACTACGGATACAGTCAGGTGGGTACGAATAATTATTCCGTAATTATGCTGTTTTTGATAGGTGTAAAAGAATATATATAAATTCTGTAAGTCCTTACAGTTAAAGCCTCAGCAAATTTAAATTGAACTCAACTTGCTATATTTTATTTCCCAATTGAAATAAAACTTATTTAGTTCACCTCAATTTTTAGCTAATGAGCTATGGCAGCCTATTATGGATTGATTGAAACCGATATATCTCGATACTGATGTAACAAGTATTGATTCAGAAGTGTGAATAATTACATTTATATTGTATCAATTGATTCAGATGTAATCCAAATCACAATTCTTGTTATAAAAATTTAAAAAAAATCTCATGAATAGAACAAAATAGTTAAATAAGTAGCTACAATAGGAAGACAACTTTCTAATTGAAAGTTAAATTTGAGAGATTCAGTGCAGAGTTTTTATTTTCGTATGAATTCAAATAGCCAGTCAGCAAATACCGATACATCTTCCCATCGTTTTGCAGATATTGTGGGAACAATTATCGCCATGTTAACGCTGACTTTACCCTTGTTCGTTATTGCTCATTATTCTGCAAATACTGTTGAAAATACTAATCAGCAACCAATTACCTATAACTTGCGAAGAGATATAGACTAATTTGATTTGAAGAGTTTAATAATTCAAACTGGTACAAAAATGTGAAATAGCAAAACTTAATAATTAACTAAGGAAAGAGGAAGGAAAAAGAAATGTTCGTTCCTCTTTGTTTATTTTGTATGTCTTGAGTAACACGGAACACCGGAAAATAAATTATCCCACAGGCAAAATTAGCCTATAGGGGCGCAATGGCGTGACTACGTAGCAATACCAATTTGAAAAAAGAATGCGATCGCGTCAAACAACGAGGTAAGGTAGATGCAGAGGGGCTTGTCGTTCCCCAAAGGGGTTGCCGTTCACGTAGGCGAAGCTAGTATGCCCGTAAGGGCTTAGGCTAGACTAGCAATCTCAGGATCCGGAAAACTAGAATTCTCAAAATAGACAAACTTTAAATCACAAATACTTGAGAAAATGTGGATTGATGTGCAGATTGATCCTAAAATCTTACACGGGAGACAAATTTGCTTCTCCCATTGTAGGATTGTGAGATTTTTGGAGTTTTGTTGTGGATTTATCCCGTATTCCTGCCCAGCCCAAGCCAGGTATAATCAATGTTCTGATTGAAATTACAGGCGGGAGCAAAAATAAATATGAATTTGACAAAGATCTAAATGCATTCGCCCTCGACCGAGTGCTATACTCATCTGTCAAATATCCCTATGACTATGGATTTGTGCCGAATACATTAGCAGATGACGGCGATCCTTTGGATGGAATGGTAATTATGGATGAGCCAACCTTTCCAGGATGCGTGATTGCTGCTAGACCAATTGGTATGCTAGAGATGATTGACGGAGGCGATCGTGATGAAAAAATTCTTTGCGTGCCCGCAAAGGATCCACGTTATGCTGATGTAAAGACTCTCAAAGACTTACCACAGCACCGTTTGGATGAAATCGCCGAGTTTTTCCGCTCTTACAAAAATTTGGAAAAGAAGGTGACTGAAATTCTTGGTTGGCAGGATGTGGATAAAGTGCAACCATTGGTAGACCAGTGTATTGCAGCTTTCAAATAATTTTCAAGAATTTTCAAGAATTTTTAAATTATTTTTCATCAAGGGAAATCGATTAAAAATCATCCCATCGTTAGGGTAGAATACCCTGCACTTAGGCTGTTGACTCTGCGCTTTTTTCGCAGTTAAATTTTCATGCAATGTCTCTGATATGGCTTGTTCCTTGTCTTAGGCAAGGGTTACAGGGCTAGAAATTCTCCTTCTACTATGTGATAACAGGCAGTGGGGTTACTCAAGCTCAGGGCTCCCAGGTAGAACCAGGGAATTAGAAGCTGAATGAAAAATGTATGAATAATAACTATGAAAATTCCATCCAAGTCAACAGTCTATGCCACATCCTTAACTGCAATTTTTGATTCCGGACTCTCAACTAGTTAAATTATCATTCATACTTGATGTGAGAAGTTAATTGTGGCTTCTGATATCTAAAACCCTAACTCTTTCAGAAATGCAGCGTACGCTCCTTCTTAGTAAAATTCACAACTGTACCCTCACAGGGGCAAACCTACAATATGTGGGTAGTATTAGCATTGATGTGTTACTGATGGAAAAAGCTGGTATTTTGGCTTTTGAGCAGGTACAAGTCGTAAACAACATGAACGGTGAGCGTTTTGTTACATATGCAATTCCAGCAGCAGCCAACTCTGGGATAATTGAGTTAAATGGGGCAGCAGCACGTTTAGGCATTCCAGGCGATCGCTTGATTATAATGACATACGGGCAACTTGTAAGTGATGAGTTACTTAATTACTCACCAACAGTTGTTATCGTAGATGAAAAGAACCAAATCTTAGAAGTTCGTCGTTATGATGACTTGCTCAGTCAGACTAAAATGTAATAAAAATGTCAAACTTTGACCCATCAGTACCGCAAACCTACCAACCTCCCACTGATCCCCACAAGTTGTCAAACCAAGACAAAGATTTTGTCGTGCAATTTTGGGGAGTACGGGGTTTAATCGCTACCCCAGGTAGTAATACCAGCCGATATGGGGGAAATACCGCCTGCGTTGAGATTTACGTTGCCGGGAAACGCTTAATTTTTGATGGTGGTACAGGTTTGCGCTGTTTGGGTAAAGAATGGGAAAAGCGACAAACTACACTGGAAGCACATTTATTTTTCACCAATTCCCAGTCAAATCGACTTCAGGGTTTTCCGTTTTTTGCACCAGCTTTTATTGGGGATAATACTTTTCATATTTATGGAATTGCTGCAACAAATGGAGCATCAATTAAACAATGTCTTGGGGATCAGATGCTGCAACCCAATTTTCCTTTTCCTCTACAGATTATGCAGTCGGAATTGCAGTTTTATAATTTGCTCCCTAATCAAGCCCTCAAAATTGATGATGTGACAATTACAACAGCATTAATTAATCAAAATCAAAAATCACTGGGATACCGCGTAAGTTGGCAAGATTTCAACATTGCTTATGTAACAGATTTATCTGCATGTAGTGATGAGTCAGAAATTGCAGATATTTCTAAGTTAATTGCAGGTGTGGATTTATTAATTGCTAACGCAGCTTACACAGCGCTAACTCCTCGCAGTCAACAGGAAACCGAATTTTATTGGCAAACTGCTGTTGATTTGGCAAGTACCGTAGGGGTGAAGCGATTGATTGTTTCCCACCACCACCCAGACGATCGAGATGAATTATTAGATAAAATGCAAATAGAATTAAAAGCTGCCTTCCCAAATGCATTACTTGCCTATGAGGGTTTGTCGTTGGTTGTGGGGGAAATGTAATTTAGGCTCAACAACTTTGCAGACGCTCCTCAGAAATTAAATGCCAGAAACTTTTGCAACTACAGGGACTATCGCCGCTATTGCCACTGCTATTGTGCCTCAACAAGGTAGTGTGGGAATTGTGCGGTTATCAGGAATGGAAGCTGTAAATATTGCCACTAAGTTATTTCAGACCCCAGGAAAGCAGATTTGGGAAAGTCACCGGATTCTCTACGGGTATATCCGTCATCCCCAAACCCAAGTTGTGGTGGATGAAGCGCTGTTATTGTTGATGAAAGCACCTCGTTCCTATACCCGTGAAGATGTGGTGGAATTCCACTGCCATGGGGGAATTATGGCTGTGCAGCACGTACTAAAATTGTGCTTGGAAGGTGGCGCTCGTCTCGCACAGCCAGGTGAATTTACGCTACGAGCCTTTTTAAATGGACGCATAGATTTATCACAGGCTGAGAGCATTGCTGACTTGGTGGGGGCAAAATCTCCCCAAGCTGCTCAAACAGCTTTGGCTGGGTTGCAGGGAAAACTTGCTCAACCAATTCGAGAGTTGCGTAGTCGATGTTTAGATCTTTTGGCAGAAATTGAAGCAAGAATTGATTTTGAAGATGATTTACCACCGTTAGATTACAAGTATGTCATGGCGGAGTTTGCTGCAATTACGGCGGCAATCAATGGGATTCTGGCAACAGCAGATCGGGGAGAATTGCTGAGAACAGGTTTGAAAGTGGCAATTGTGGGTCGTCCGAATGTGGGAAAATCCAGTTTATTGAATGCTTGGAGCCGAAGCGATCGCGCAATCGTTACACCCCTACCAGGAACTACCCGCGATGTGGTGGAATCACAATTGGTGGTGGGGGGAATTCCGATTCAGGTGTTGGATACAGCTGGGATTCGGGAAACCGACGATACAGTAGAGAAAATTGGAGTTATGCGATCGCAAAAAGCAGCGGACTCCGCAGATTTGGTGCTATTAACTATTGATGCTTCCCAAGGTTGGACAGTGGAGGATGGGGAAATTTACACCAAGGTAAACCACCGTCCCCTAATTTTGGTAATTAATAAAATCGACTTAGCATTACCGGAAAATGTCAATTATCCCCCAGAAATTCAAGATACTGTCGAAACTGCCGCAGCTGTAAATAAAGGAATTGACGCTTTGGAAATAGCAATTTTAAAGAAGGTACAGTTAGGAAAAGTTCAAGCCGCAGATTTGGATTTTGCTATTAACCAACGTCAAGCAGCAGCATTAGTTAAAGCTCAAATATCTTTGCAACAAACACAGGTGACTATTGAGCAGAATTTGCCCCTGGATTTTTGGACTATTGATTTACGAGATGCCATTTATGCATTGGGAGAAATAACTGGGGAAGAGGTGACAGAATCAGTTTTAGAGCGGATTTTTGCCCGGTTTTGTATTGGCAAATAAATTTGCTAATAAATACTACATCGCAGATTTTACAGCAAATTCTATTTACAGCTATTTTCAGGTAAATACACCATACTATACGGGTTTAGCAATGAACTTTACCTCTACTACTGATGTAGTTCAATTAGATGAAAACTGCTGTAATAATTTTGCGATTTGTTGATTAATAATAGAAACATCAAATCTTTTGCTGGCATTTTGTTTAGCGCTGATTGCTAGTTGATTAGTAGTATCTGGGTTTTCAACACAGCTTGTTATGACTTGTGCGAGTTCTTCCGGTTCTCCGGGTGTGACTAAAAAGCCATCTATACCAGGTTCAATTAATTCTACTGCTCCACCTGCTTTGGCTGCAATCACAGGTTTAGCAGATAGCATTGCTTCTACTATCACTCTACCAAAGGGTTCGGGGGCTGTAGATGTGTGGGCAATCAGATTACATGCTGCCATTAATTGGGGAATATCATCACGAAATCCTAAAAATTTGACTCTATTTTCTAAACCGAGTTTTGCAACTTGTTGGTGTAATTTATCAACATAATCTTTCTCCCCAAATAAGGCATCACCAACTAAAAGAATGATGACTTGTGGAGGTGATTTAACTAAGGCTTCTATGAGTATATGTTGTCCTTTCCATGGTGAAAGACGGCTGAAGTGTCCCACGACAAATTTATCTGTAATTTCTAAGTTGTCGCGTAATGTATTAGTTTCAAATGGGTCAATTTGATATAGTTGTGAGTCAAAGCCGTTGTATACGACTTCGGTAAGTTTGGGATTACCTCCAGCAGCAATAAATGCATCTTTACTTGCTAGGGAATTAGCAATAATTAATGATGCGAATTTATTTGCTAAATTCACCGCAATCATTCGGTTAGTTTTGCTAAAGTGTGCGGGAGAAAGAATATCATGGAGATGATAAACTAAAGGGCGACGACTAATAAAACTTGCTAAAGCACCAACAACTAAAGCTTTTTGGGTGTTGGCATAAATTAAATCATAGTTACGGGCGATTTTGGCAACTTTTTGGATTAATGGTAAAAGCTGGGTGATACTTCCTAAACCCTGTGCTAAGTTGCTTTCTTTGCGAACTTGAATTTGATTGTTAGTTAAAATTTCAACAGGAATTTGATTTTCTTCTAGGAGATTTTTGAAGGAACCATCAGCGAACAAACCAACCAGACAATTATCTTGATATGGTTTAGCAATGTCTATTAGGCATAATTCGGCACCTCCTGGTTTACCGCTTTGATCTAAGAAGAATATTTTCATTGTTAGTTGATTGCCGTAGTAAAGTTTGTTTTAACAGTTTGTCTGTATATTGTGAATTATATCAACGAGAAATATGGGAAAATTTTGCTAGTAAAAATTAAAAAAAGGGGAACACAATTATTTCAAAATAGCTTGTCATTTTTTCATATATCAGATATCAAGTAATATTTAAAGAGGTATAAATCCAAATTTTAAACAACCTGTTAACTGACCAGAACGCCATGCTAATACTTTGATCCATTCTGCCATAGTTTCTTTATTGCGAACTTTGAAACGTAATAGTTCTAGAATGAAGACGATTGGTACTTTAATGAAAGTTTTCCACGACATTAGTTGTTTTGGCAAGGGATAATTATGGCGTTTTTTATACAACAGAGCTTCGTAAATACCGACTTTCCAAGCGTGGTCGCAAATCGCTTTGAAGTCTTTTCGTAAACGATAATGAACTATGGCATCAGGGATTTCACAGACATGATGTCCAGCTTCTTGAAGCCGCCAAGCATAATCAATATCTTCAATCATGAGGAACCCTTCGTCAAATCCACCAATCTTTTCGTGGAGCGATCGCTTAACTCCCATATTACTACTAATCACGACTGGTAAGTAGGGATGGTCAAAAGTAACACCTGTAGTTTCGGGGAGTCCGTGATTTTTAAGGGTAACTTGATCATTTAACTTGATGTTATTATTCCGACCAGCAACAAATTCATACTGAACAAGCGCCATCCCCATAGCTGCAACCCAACCAGGTGCAACTTGATCATCTGCATCACAAAATGCTAATGATTCACTATACGCGGCTTTTGCTCCCAAATTTCGAGCATAGGAGGGTCCCGCTTTAGCAGATGCATCGACGATACGGAAATTAGCAATTCTGTGTTGATATCGTTGTGCGATCGCAATTGTGTTATCTGTAGAACCATTGTCTGCAACAATTACTTCCCAAGGTTCTAGCCATTGCTGATTAGCTAAGGCTTCTAATTGTACAGCAATCGTATCTTCTGCGTTGAAGCATGGCACAATTACACTTAGTTTCATTCAAAATCCACCCTTGCTCTTGAACATTTACAAGATTCTTAATCTTGATTGTAGATAAATCTAGCAGAGTTATAAATAATCTGAAAAAAGAATAATCCTGTATTTTTTGAAAATTAATTATATTTCACCCACAACCCTTTTATTCTAAAGAGCTAGCATTAGAATGTCTTCATATCTAGCTTGAAAAAGTGAGTAGGGAATAATCAAAATTTCTCAAAGCTATAGTTGTAAGTTCCAGATTACAGCTAATAGCCTTTTCAGTTGTTCTAAGCAAGTAGGCATAAATAAAACATAGACGCGGTAGACACGGAGTGACTTCTGTAAGTGCGGCTTCTCGCAGAGTATTATATAAATAACTGTCAATTCAACTAAAAGCCTTACCTCAAGTTCCTACTACCTTGTTATAACGAGAATTTTCAACACCAATCTTCAAAACCAACTTACTTAGTGTACGAAATTCATGTTGACTACTTACTCAAAAGAACAGTTCTGACTTGTTGAGCTATTTTATCCCAATTAAAATTGGTGGTGGTGTAATCTCTACATTCGCTGCGGGAAGGTATATTGATTTTACCTAATAATGCATCTTCGAGAGTTTGCGCGATCGCGTTTTCACTCCGAGAACTAGTAATTAATTCGGGTGAAAATTGTTGTACGATTTCTGGCATTCCCCCAACTGGTGTACAAATCACCGGAGTTCCGGAAGCTAAGGATTCAACTAATGCTAATCCAAATCCTTCAAATGCTTGACTAGGCATGACACTGAAGTCTGCTGCTTGATATGCTATGGGTAAATCTTCATCGGGAAGAAAACCGATAAATTTGACGTTATTTTCCAATCCCAACTCTTTGGTTTGTTGTTGTAATGCTGCTTCTAAAGGTCCACGTCCGCCGATTGCTAGCCAAACATCGGGTATCCTAGGTTTAATTAAAGCGATCGCATTGAGTAATTTATCGATTCCCACACGGTTTACCAAACGACGAGAAGTAAAAAGAATGGGACGATCTAAAGGAAAGTTTAACCTGCTGCGGGCTTCTTGTGCTGATAAACGGGGGGCAAATTTTTGGGTATCCACACCACCAGGGATGACATGAATTTTCTCTTCGGGAATTTCATACTGTTGGTGGAGAATTTTACCAAAAGCTTGGCTTAAAACAATAAAGCGATCGCATTTTTGATATGTTCTTTTTTCAACCAACCACTTTTTGAAAAAATTACTCAGTTTTTGTTGATTAACTTCTTGCTCACTTTCCGATACCCAAGGACCATGAAAATTGAAGGTAATTGGCACATCTTTGGGCAAAATATCCATAATTGGGAAGCTATAAAGTGCAAAATGCAAATTTATCGCATCAGGCTTTTCCCCTCTTGTTTTACGAAAGTTATTTCTACATGACCAAAATCGCTGTAAAATACTGTCGTTTGCAGATGCTAAGTTTGTTAACTTGATTGGGTAATTTGATTCAACTTCGGGTAAATCAATTCCACACAACTCAACCCGGTCGTGATTTGCTGCTAATGTATGAGTTAAATCGTATACATAACGTTCTAATCCACCTGGAGTCTTGGGAAACCAACCCAAACCCATACATAGGATAGAAGCAGATTTTTCTAATTGTTCTTTAGCAGTGCTTTCGATCAAATATAGTTCCTTCGATTCAACATTCGCTTCCATTGCTTGCAATCACTTTGTGTTTCACTCCACAAACATTGTACACAGCTTTTATAGCCTTACCGGACTACTCAATTAATGGCTATAGCCATTTTGATTATTTATAGTAACATTTATTTTTTCCCTCTATTAAAGCTATTTCCAGGTAAATACACCATGCTGTAGTAGTTTAGCATTGCGCTTTACAACCATGTTTGATGTCTTGCAAATAGGTAAAAATTACTGGAATAAGAGAATATTTCAAAAGTCCTGTTCTTGGCGTTAAAGCCTTATGGATCGGCTTTTCCGTAGTATAGGTGTTCCCAGAGGCTAAAAGCTAGTGTTCCCCACTTTTCAGCGCTAAAGGGTATATCTAAGTGCCTAAAATCATAGCCAAACACTTTTCAAGCACCCTTTAGGGGAATCATTAAAATCTTGAAAAAATGATGTAATGTTTATAAATTTTAGATAAATCTGCCATAGGTAATATATGTTTTTGCTAGTTTACATAGGGATATAGATATTTTGTAGATTCTTCCACTGGAAAATATCAAAACCAGACAGTTGATAAAAATACTATTTAAATACCTACGGAATGTGAATATAAAACTAGACTCATTCATCAATATATCTCGCTGTCGCCAAATTGTTACAGCATTTTTCAGATATTTAAATATCAAAAATAGGGTTTTAGCAATGCTAAACCCCCACAAGATAGGGAATTTACTAAAAAATAGCCGTAAATTGATATCGTCATTTTTTTGCGGATTACTATTATCTATTTTCGTAGCTGCATGTTTTACGCCCAGTGGAGTATCTGCAATTACCTATAAAACTTCCTGGATTGGTAATAGCTTCGGTGCAGACAATAAATGGGTACAAATCCGAGTCATGGGAATGCATGTGGCAGCGGATGGAACTGTTTATACCAATAGTGATTGGGATGAAGCAGGTAGGGAAGTGGGATTTTATCGAGATGGGAAGGTAGTCGGAAAAGCCGAGGATTTACATGGTTGGGGACGTTCGGGTGGTGTTGCGATCGCAGCCGACGCTAAATATATATACTTGTCAATGAAACATGATCGAGTCGGGAATGCACCGAAGGATGAAGATTATCCACCCGATAAAGTAAATTGGCATTGTGTACGACGTTACGATTTATCGGGTAAACCTGCACCATTTCCTGGCGGCAGAGGTCACGACAAGAGTATGCTCATTGTGAGCGAGAAGAACGAAGTTACCGGGATTGCAGTCGCCTCAACTGAGATGTATGTCAGTGAAGGTGGTGCAAACAAGGTTTATGTGTATGATAAAAATACAATGAAACTGCTGCGTAGCTTTGCGGTTCCCAATCCTCAAGAAATTGCCATTGACAAAAAAGCAGAACTATGGGTAGCTCAAGGGAAAAAAGGTGCGACCCCAGGAAAAGTTTTACATTACACCAAAGATGGTAAACAATTATCTGGAACCATAAATGAAGCTTTGGAACCCAGTGCGATCGCATTCGATAACCAAGGTAGACTTTTGGTTGCTGACAACAGCCAACGTCAACAGATTTTAATTTACAACATCAGCAATAAACCCAGCTTAGTATCAACCTTGGGTGTCAAAGGTGGAGTTTTTAGCGGTACCCCTGGTGAAGTTGGTGATTTGAAGTTTTCTGGCATCACCGGAGTGGGAAGCGATCGCAATGGTAATATATACGTTGCCAATAATGGTTTTAATAGTTCGGGTACAGACATCCGGAAATTTTCCCCCGCTGGAAAAATGCAATGGCGTTTACTAGGGTTGCATTTCCTGGATAATGCAGATGTTGATCCTAGTAGCGACGGTTCCAGCGTCTTCACTAAAGAAGAACGGTTTGTGATGGATTACAGCAAACCCCCAGGACAACAGTGGAAATATCAAGGTTACACCCTCAACCCCTTTAAATATCCCCAAGATCCTCGCTTAACTAGACCGTATGATGCCACAGTTATGCGGCGCATCCAAGGAAAACAATTGATGTTCCTCAACGACATGTATGGTGGAAGTCTACTAGTTTATCGCTTCAACAAAGCCACAGATGGAGAAATTGCCATACCATCTACTTGGTTTGTGGGTTCCCGTGAAAATAACAAACCTGCAATTGACGGGAATTATCCCCCCTCCCAACCTGCATCTGGGGAGTGGATTTGGCGAGATCAAAATGGCAACGGTACTTTTGAAGCCAACGAATACGATCGTAGTCAAGACCATCCCTATATTGGCGGTTGGTGGGTCGATAGTAAAGGGGATATTTGGAAAGCTTTACGAACTCAAGATGGTGTCGGTATTCGTCGCTACCGCTTTGGTGGATTTGACAAATATGGGAACCCCATTTACAGCTACAAAGCTATGGAAAAACAGAAACATCCTAGTATGTTTACTGATTTACGACGTATCGAATATTTTCCCGAAACCGACACGATGTATCTATCGGGATTTACCAAAGAAACACCAGCCATTAACCAAGATTATTCTAAGTCCATTGGTTCAGAAATTGCCCGTTTCGACAACTGGAGTAAAGGTAATCGTAACCCTAGTTGGCGGATTGTTTTACCAACAGATAGCAGCGCACCACCAGAAGTTCTCCCCCCAGCAGCGATGAGTGTAGCGGGAGATTATGTATTTGTGACAACAGTGAAAACTTGGGAAGTGTATGTTTACGAGACTAAAACTGGAAAACTAGTACAGAAATTAAAACCAGGTACAGAAGTTTCTGGGGAACTAGGTTGGGTAGATATTGCCTATGGAATTCGCGCTTTCCGTCGTTCTAATGGTGAATATTTGGTTTTTGTGGAGGAAGATTTTAAAGGTAAAGTGATTATGTATCAGTTGAAAAAATAATCTAATTAATATCCCCTAAATCTATGGCTTCTCTGGTTTAGGGGTATTCTTATGCAGTGTGTTTAAGCTATTTTCAGTTAAATAGAGCACATTGTAGGGGTTTACTATTGCTAAACCAGGTTGACGTTGTTCAAATAGGTGAAAACGGCTGTAAGCTTAATCTTTGCTGAAGTATTTACAAAATCCCGTTAAATCTTAAAAGTTTTTAGCTTGATGTGTGACGGAATCGAATTTCCAACGCTTTTCATATGCCGTTACTCCATACAAATTAAATGTCACAACTGGTTCATTTCCTAATGCTTCAATGCAGTGGATAGCATCGGGAGTAAAACCAATAATATCACCGGGAACCAAAATTTTTTCCCCGATACATTCAATACGATTGGGATATTTTAATGTGGGAACTTTTCGCCAAAATTTATTTTTTTCCTGTCCACCCACAACAGCCACAATTCCCCAAGTTGCATGATTATGGATAGGCGAAATATTTCCAGGGAGCCAAGCAACCATCTGGATAGTTAAAGGAAACTCATACTCATCATACAGGAATTCGACAGACCAACCAGGGTCAATTGGTGGTTCGCTAAACTCCATTTGTAGCCAATAGGAACTAGCTAATAATTTCCGTACCAGTGGCATAATTGCCTGAATGCGAAGACAATCATCGGTTATTGTATCAAGTATGTCTTCCAATTCCGTGAGAAATCGGTATAAGCGATAGGGTTTTTCTGGTAAAGCAAGTTCCTCCAGGTTTAAGGCAATATAGTCACCACTATCATTTACTAGCCAGTCTTGAGAATGCATACCATTTGTAGAAATCGCCATTATTTTCCCGTAAAGCACCATCTATAGAATATGACGAATGATAAAGGCGATCGGATTTATAATAGTTGTTTAAGATACGCGATCGCACAAAGTGATTGCCAAGGGTATCCCATAGCTGTGATTGATACTAACTCTGGGTTACAGATATATTAATATTTTCGAGAATGACTTACGTATTGTCCGTGGATATTGACTATATAGGGAATTAGGTAAGTTACAGCAGCAGAAATCCAGCGTTCACGAGACATTTCTCCTTTAGCAAAAGCTGAACCGTGATTGATAATAAATAGGATAGAACCAACCACAACAGAGACTTTTAATGCTGTTGGCACCATATTTCGGTCGAAAAGACATAAGCAAAATTCCTTAAGAGTTTTCATCTAATTAATGTTTCACAGAAGCATTTCCATGAATTTTTACTACTACCCTATCAATTATATTTTGATAGTTGTATACAAATCCACAATTCTGTAGAGACGTAGCACTGCTACGTCTTTACAACCATCATTTTCATCTTTTACAAATTCTATTTTTTAGGGTTTGTGGAAACAAAGTTTAAATATGTGAACTTTGCATCACCACTTTTCCCGTTGGACGAGGAACCCTTGCATCTGTTTCTAATGTCACAACTAACCCAGAAAACTGTGGGTGTGTAAATTCTTGGTACATTTGATTTGTAAATGGTAATTCATAGGAAGCTGTTCCCCAGGAATAGGGTTTGACTTGACCGCAAGGTAATTTTTTGTCAGCAATAACTGTCCATAATACATAAACTTGCCCGGGGGGTGGAGCAGGAAGATTTTGGAAAATCATCACCGCTTTTTGTTTTTGGGAATTAATAACTATACTTCCCGAAGTGTTATCTGTAATGTTATTTTTAGAATTATTATTAGAGCTAGCTGCTTCAAAAGTATATAATCGCGTTTGGGAATTTTGCAGCATATTTTTGACCACTTGAGCTTGGGTAAAATCCTGGCGTAATTTTTGATTATCTGCGGTGACAACACCTAAATTTTGCCGCAAGCGATAGTTATCTATCCCTAAAATGACAACAAATAAAGCAGCAATACTACCAGCAATTTTTGTCCATCGTCGAGATGCTTTCGGTGTTATTAAGTTATCAGTTTGCTGAATTGGAATATCATTTATATTAGATTGTTGAGTTGTGATTACTTCGGCTTCCGAGAGAATTTTACTTAACAAATTAGCAGGTGGTTCTACCTCGACAAAACCATCTACAACCTGTCGTAAAACTTCCTGCAAATCCTCAACTTCGGCAATTAATTCGGGATGTTCATCAAGTAATAACCGAAATTCTTCAGCTTCTTCTGGGGAAAGGTCATCCACAACAAATCCCGCAGCTAGATTTTTTATATATTCAGAATCAAAAGATTTATTCATATATTAATATATCTGCATCGAGTAAAATCCGTTTGAGTTTTAATAATCCTTGACGGGTGTTAGTTTTGACTGTACCCAGGGGAATATCTAGTTGTTTAGCGATTTCCGATTGACTCAAACCCTGGTTATAAGCTAATTCGATGACCTGACGTTGCTTTTCTGGGAGTTCAGAAAGCGCGTGATTAACTCTTTGCGATCGCTCTGTGAAACTAGCTTGCTCCACAGGTGTTGGTTCTGGTGTTTTGTCATTGCTCATTTTTCCTACTTTTTCCACAAGCTTTAGTTGTCTAGTGCGATCGCGTAGTTTGTCGATGGCACGCGATCGCGTTATCGTGATTAAGTAGCGGACAAAAAAGCGACAATCGGGATTAGTAGATGCTTTTCGCCACAATGTCAAAAATATTTCCTGGGTTAAATCCTCAGCTTCCTGGGGATTTGCCAAAATCTTCAGTGCTAATCCATACACCAAACGACCGTGACGATTAAACAAAACACTTAATGCCGCAGCATCGCCATTTTTAAGTGCCACAAACAAAGCTTCATCCGTCACATCGGTAAGCCCTGTTAAATTCGACTGGGATTGTTTAGGCTCCATGCGATTTTTAACCCATGTCTAAACTAATACAGTCGTCCGTTTTGCATATTTCTTCTGTCATCACCTCGCTCCACAATGCACACAGAGATCTTTTTGCTTAAAAAAGCCGTATATATAATATGACGACTGAGGGAAGCGATCGGATTTAGTTTTCGATGGGGAGGGGGATGTAGGTTATAATTCAATACGGTTCAGTTAAGGCTCGAATAGCTGTAAAATAGGCATTGTTTCCAAAAATGGAAATCAAGTACGGTGCATCTTAAAGAATTCTCATTACTGTCTCCCAAGATACAAAGTACGGAGATATTCAAAGCGATAGAGGTAGCGATTCCAGCAACTTCAATCGAACAAGCGATAAGCCTACGGCATGGCTTCGCTTACCGCTAAAACTAAAGTCGAAGAGGAACGTCATCGCTCGTTACCAGCACAGCTTGTAGTTTGCTTAATAATAGCAATGAGCCTGTGGTCGAGAGATTCAATGCGGGATGTACTAAAAAATCTTATTGATGGTCTTTCAGAGGCATGGGTAAAAATTGGTAAATATTGGCGTATCCCATGTAAATCAGCTATAACGCAAGCCAGACAACGACTAGGAGCAGGGGTGATGAGACAGTTGTTTCATCAGTTAGTGCAACCAATGGCAACTAGCGAAACAGTAGGAGCTTTTTTAAATGGATTACGAATCGTAGTAATTGATGGAACCTGCTTAGATATTCCAGATAGCGATGAAAATGCAAGGGTTTTTGGTCGTCCTGGTAGTCGTCCTGGTACGCGAGCTGCATTTCCCAAAGTTAGATTAGTGATTTTGGTAGAGGCAGGAACACATCTAATTTTCGATGCACTAATGTGCCCATATAAGATTGGAGAGCGAGTCAGGTCACTAAAACTATTACGTTCGGTAACATCTGGAATGTTGTTAATGTGGGATAGGGGTTTGCATTCCTACGCAATGGTACAAACAACGGTAAGTAAAGGTTGTGAGTATTTAGGAAGAATTCCTGCCAATGTTAAATTTTTAAACGAAGAAGCTTTAGACGATGGCTCGTATTTAAGTTATATTTATCCATCTGGCAAATTAAGAAAAAAAGGTTTTGAGCCAATACAAGTACGAGTCATTGAGTACACAATTGAAAATCCTGACAATCTAGAAGAACCAATTAAATATCGTTTAATTACGAGCTTATTGGACATTGAAAAATTAAGTGCCCATTTGCTAGCTTCTGAGTATCATCAACGTTGGGAAGTTGAAAATACGATTGATGAACTCAAGGTACATCTTTTGGGACGCAAAACTCATATTCGTTCTCAAAAACCACGGGAGGTGGTGCAAGAAGTTTACGGTTTGTTACTGGGACATTGGGCTATTCGGTTATTAATTTTTCAAGCTGCAAGCAACGCAAATGTTTCACCCTTACGTCTAAGTTTCACAGGAACATTACGAGTTGTTCGTCGTGCCCTTCCCAAATTTCAGCGCTTGCAACCACAAGAACTGCCTTTTTTTTTAGTTGGTTAACTATGGAGATTCTTGACCAACTTTTACCTGAAAGGGTTCATAGAAACAACCCAAGGGTTGTCAAAAAGCCTGTATCAAAATTTCGCTCGAAAAAGGTTAAACACAGAGGTACTGGAACAATAACCAATCCTCCTGTGTTTGTTATTTCAAGCACTGCATAGCCTTAACTGAACCGTATTGGGTTATAATTTGCCAAGCTGAGTCATCACCATTTGTAGATTTTGGCATCAACTTAATTAATGCCCTGAGTACCTTATTTATCAAGGTTGTATCCGGTGGTAGCTAGCGATCGCTTTTCTCAAAGATGTTTAATGTTGCCCATCACCCTCCACATCATAACCGATCAAATCTTAGCGATCGGTGTGCATGGGCGTTGCTCCCGGTTGTATCTCAAAGAGCATACAAAACTCTAAACCTGCGGACAGGAGGAGTTTCGCTATCTAAATAATCTTCAAATAACTGACGACTCAAGCCTAAGCGCTCAAACTGCTCTAGGTCAGACTTAGTGAGCGGATAAGGCATTTTTCCAGGAGGATCAGATTTCTCTCGACCTCTTGCTATGACAAGCAATTGACCTGATGGTGCTACAAAACTACTGATTTTCAAGATGGCAGCAGAACGTAACTCAGGTGGGAGAACTTGAAGCGTATAGGATTCTAAAACAAAGTCAAAACTCTGAAACCAAGTATTGGGTGGATTGAGCAAATCTACCATCTGGTAGGACACTTGAGAATTATGGAAACGACGCTTACACTCTGAAATTGCGGTTGATGAGATGTCAAATGCCATAACATCAAAGCCTTGTTCAGCCAAGAATTCGGCATCATCTCCGTAACCACAACCTACCGTAAGTGCCGTTTTTCCTTTGCCTGATAAATCCTGTTGTATGAACCAATCAACTAAATTTGGGTTTGGAGCTAAATCAGCCCAAGGGACATCAGCATAATTGTTTCCAGCTTCAGCATAGAGTACCTCAAACCACCCTGTGACATCTATGCGGTCTAGGAATTCTGACGCTAATTGTTGTGCACGTTGACGAGACATTTTATTTGCCCGGACTTTCCATATAGTTCTGTTTAATCTCCCCAATTTCAGTATTATACCGAATCTTTCCTTTATATTAGGTGACGACTGAGGGAGGCGATCGGATTTAGTGTTAGATGGAGATATTTGATTTTAAAGAAACTTAATAATTAATTGGGATGGGCGTGGGGTAAATTCGTCAACGTTTCCTTTGCTAATTCAAGAACAGCGATCGCTACTGTAAATCTGTAAATCAATGACTTTCCAGATGCCGAGAAAGTTTAGATGCTCCAGCGAGAAAAGCCGCTTTTGTACCTAATACATAACGCTCCCCTCTATACCAACGAATAATATCAAAAACATCAAATACCAGACAAATAGTCAGGGAAAGGACTAATGCCACAGCCCAAAGGTAAAGATAAGGTGAATTGATAAATAGAATTTTTGACCCTACCCAATTCGTCAAAAGACGAAGCTCTGCATAGGTCAATAGTGGTATCCAAGGAATTAGGTGTCCAATTCCCAACAAACGAACCAATCCGGAGTATCGATAAGCAATCAAGACAAGAAGTATGATGGTCGGAGGTAAACTTAGCAATGTGTACTGTCCTAGGGGTTCATCTAGAAAAAACACTGAGTTTAACAGAACTAAATTTAACCAGAAAAGCCAAATCTTCACCCAGGTTTTCATGGCAAGCCAAGAATAGCCAATCAGTTTCCATCGGTTTCTAATCATTTCAGTGATTTAGTCAAGTAGGTTGACTAAATAGTAAATCTCCTTGACTAAAATATCAAGTACTTGTACTATTTTTTTATGGAGCAGCAAAAAGCTATTGAAAAATTTCAGGCATTTGTGGCAAATGAGGGAGATACCTTGCTAAGGCTTCTGACTAAGGCTGAACAGGTTATCGCTCAAAAGACGCTTGCTCAAGTCAGAAATCTAGGGTATGACAATATTTCCCTAGCTGAACTTCGTGTAATGCAACAGTTATGCCTCTCAGGGATGCGGATGACAGAACTTGCAGAGCAAACCAAGTTATCAAAGCAAGCAATTGGTCAATTAATTGATTCCTTGGAAAAGAAAGCATTCTTAGTTAAATTACCAGACCCTAGCGATAGACGTGCCAAGACGATCGCTTATACGGATCGAGGCTATCAATTAATAATAGATGCGATTGATGCAACCTTCATTGTTGAAAATGAAGTTTCTAAATTGCTTAAACAAGAAGCCCATCAATGCTTGAAAAGAAGTCTCCTGACCTTGAACGAGGAGTTCACAAAAGATACTTAACTAGCAAAACTTTAACGCGAAGAAAAAAGTTTGAATTTAATTAAATCCAATTCCCACCCTCAGTCGTCTTAGTAAGTAGATGCACCACTATTGACTATTCTTGTGGCAGCATACCGCCATTAAACACTTTCAGCTTGACGACAGGAAGACTTTTATGCATAAACACGCGAATTTGTTGCTCAAAATTTGTCTGAGCAGCCTAGTTTTGACTGCATCTATGGTTGTAACAACCTCAACTAGTATCTCTGCAACTGAAGCTCAATCATCAATTACCAAGATTGCTCAAGGGAATCCCTGTGCTGGGAAAAATCCCTGTGCAGGTAAAGTGAAATCTGTGGGGGGACCTCTGGCTAAGGAACTTCAGGGTAAACCTGTAGTGGTGGATGTATATGCTACTTGGTGCGCTGGTTGCAAAAATATTGCTCCTACTCTATCGCAGTTGAAACAGGAATATTCTGGTAAGGTAAATTTTGTAGTCTTGGATGTGACTGATAAAGGTAAGCTCAAACAGACGGAAGCAGCAGCGCAAAGACTGGGTTTAGGTAAATTTCTAGAAGCTAACAAGAGTAAAACAAGTACAGTGGCTATTGTTGACCCTGCAACTGGAAACATTTTAGCTATGTATAAAAATAATGCGAATAAAGCTGACTATACCAAAATCCTGAACGCTGCTGTGGCGAAAAAGTAGGTCAAAAGTAGTGGGAGCGTCTCGCTCCCTGGTGCTACAGGATTGGCGATCGCCTTTTATCACATACACTTTTATTTATCAAGGTTGTATCCGGTGGTAGCTAGCGATCGCTTTTCTCAAAGATGTTTAACGGTTCAAATCACCGGCACGCCTAAATTGTTCGCACTCACCGACCAAATTTTAGTTGTCCGGTGCATTTGAGTTGTTCGACGGCACAGTTGCCCGTGCCGCCGGATCAGCTTGACGTTGCGACAACGAGCCGAAGTCCAACATCGAGAGCGTCAAGGCTCCTCAAGTGCCCATAGCGGTCGTCCCACAATCCGCTGTCCAAATCGCGAGATACTTCGGAAACAACGCGATCGACAACGCTGGTTGACATGCGAGCAAAACCAGATGTCGCCGCTCGTGCGTTCGCATTGAGCACACGCTCCGGGTGAGCCCAGAACGAACCGAGCATCCAATCAGGTGTATCGCACGGAATCGGTACCTTATCGATTCGCACGTCACCGCCAAGCCATTCCGCGAGTTGTTCCAGAGGCGGGAAGATTCGGAGATCCAGCGCAGCTACTTCCGGCAAGTAATCTGCCATCAGCCACATTGCAGCACTGATGGTCGCATCATAGGTCAAGATTACAACGGCTCCTCGCGCCACACGTCGAAGCTCGCGGACACCTTTCTCACGTTCCTTATCCCAATGGTGAACGGTAAGTACTGCCATTGCCGCGTCTACAGAGCGATCACGAAGAGGAATGCTGTCCGCAGACGCACGGATCGCAGGGACAAGATTGTGCGAGCGCTGCGCTGCCATCACATCGCTGGGTTCAATTGCAATCACGAAGCGATCCGTCGGCTCGTACGCACCAGTACCAGCACCGACGTTGACAACCGTCTGAGCATTGGCTAAAGCCGCGTGTATCTGCGCTCGGAAGCGAGGATCCTCGCGCCGGGTCTGGGAATAGCCGTGTCCAATTGTATCGTAGCGAGCCATAGATTCTCTTAAGCAGTCACGAGAATTGATTCAAAAGAATGTCTGTCGAACTATTTATTATATCGAACGCTTCCATATAATCCCCTTCAACAAGGTACTTATACCGAACTATTCTGTTTAACTCCCCCAATTGCGCTATTATACCGAATCTTTCCTTATAAACAACCTTTTTAAGTGGATTATACAGAACAATTCCGTATAAATCCCCCCGTAGGGTTATTCAAAAGAACAATTCCGTATAAACCCCCTATTTGCTTGGTTAAACGGAATTTTCGTGGAATTAAATCCGATCTCGTTTCTTGTTCGTCTTAGTAAATAGATGCAATTCGAGTTATCTCGGACAAACATTTTGCCATACAACCATTAAGAAGCAATCATGTTCAAAAATAACAAATTTTTACTCAGTCTACTGTGTTTAAGTAGCCTGGTTTTGACCGTATCATGCAGCACCACAAAATCAGATAATATTTCCCAAAATCAAGCTGCACCATCGACTACAGAAATTGCTCAAGCTGACCCATGTGCTGGGAAAAAAGACCCCTGTGCAGGAAAATTAACCTCCGTTGGAGCGCCTTTAGCTAAAGAACTTCAAGGTAAACCAGTTTTAGTAGATGTATATGCAACCTGGTGTCCTGGTTGTAAAAATATTGCTCCCACCTTGTCGCAATTGAAACAAGAATATTCCGGCAAGGTGAATTTTGTAGTTTTAGATGTCACCGATAAAGCTAAGGTTCAAGAGACACAAGCTCAAGCTGAAAAACTGGGTTTAGGTAAATTTCTTGAGGCTAATCAGAGTAAAACTAGCACAGTAGCTATTGTTGACCCGGCAACTGGCAATATTTTAACCATGTTTAAAAATAATCCTAACAAAGCAGATTACACCAAAATCCTCGACACCGCTCTAGCTAAAAATTAACAATATTAGGGGGTCTAATTCCCGTGCTTCTATAACCAGCGTGTTTTCTGTCGGGGTTAAATCCCCGTTACAAAACACACTCATTACTTATTACTTATTACTCATTACTTTTTTTAATCTCTATCTCTTCATCACGGATAATTTCATGAAACCAATACCCCAATCTTCCCCAGAGCGAAACCCTTCCCGACGTTTTCCAATCTCGAAAAAATGGCTAGTTTACGGTGGATTGGGATTACTATCACTAATTCTAGTTCTCACCCTTGGATCTGTAATTAGTCAACCCATTGAGCGAGTAATTTCCATTGTGGAAAACCGCTACCAACAATGGTTTGATAAACAGGATACCGCCAATCCCTTTGTCTTGCTACCATTGGCTTTTGCAGGAGGCGCGATCGCATCCGTGTCTCCTTGTATTCTCGCACTTTTACCTGTCAATCTCAGCTATATCGGTACACTCAATATCAAATCCCGTTGGGATGCTTTCACTAAAGCTGGTTTGTTCGTTTTGGGTGCGGTGACTATTTTAAGTCTATTTGGTTTGGTGTCTTCCTTTGCGGGAACTGTAATGGTGGAGTACCGAGGCTATATCAATATAGTAGTGGGCTTAATTATGGCTGTGATGGGGTTGTGG
This sequence comes from Calothrix sp. PCC 6303, assembly GCF_000317435.1. NCBI lineage: Bacteria > Bacillati > Cyanobacteriota > Cyanophyceae > Nostocales > Calotrichaceae > Calothrix > Calothrix sp. PCC 6303. The sequence continues at coordinate 5,140,899 of NC_019751.1, read as the reverse complement.
TTGATGGGTGTGGTGAATATACCCTTACCGCAGATGAATGTAAATCTTCCGAAAGCGGGACCTTATGGAGTCGGTTTAACCTTTGCATTGGTGAGTTCTCCTTGTGCAAGTCCAGTATTATTCGCGGTGTTAGCATCAGCAGCAGCTACGGGTTCCCAGGTATTGGGTACGCTGACAATGATTAGTTATGCGCTTGGTTATACCTTGTTGATTTTTCTGGCAAGTTTATTTACGGGATTAGCAAAACAAAGTCGTAGTTTGTTGAATCATTCCGAGGGTATTATTCGTTTTGGTAGTGTCGCGCTGATTTTAACTGGGGTGTATTACCTATTTACGGGGACTCAGTGGTTTTTAGGAAGTTAGATATTGAAACTTTTATACCAGATGTAGCATTGCTACACCTGGTATATTTTTCCATAACTATTTAGTCTATCAATTTTATTTTGACGGTTGTGTACAAATCCATAATTGCGTAGAGACGTAGCAATGCTACGTCTCTACAACCGTCATTTTTATCTTGACAGACTACTATCTCTAATTTCCTGAGAACTTGATTAAAAATTAGGGAACATTTACCACATATGGTGATGCAATTGCTGGTGCTGCACCAGAACTCACCAATCCTTGGTAAACAAAAGCTGCAACCTCAGCACGGGTAGCTGGACGGGTGGGGTTGAGTTGTTTGACGGTGGGGTAGTTAACGACAAGTCCCCTTGCAGTTGCAGATGCGATCGCTAGATTGGCATAACTGGGAATTTGAGCCGCATCACTATAATAAGAAAGAAGATTCGCTCTAGCAGTGCTTAAACCCAAACCGTTTGCTAAAGCTACTAATGCTTGAACTCTAGGAATTTGTTGTTGAGGTTTAAAGGTCTTATCTGGATATCCAGCAATAAACCCACCACGGGAAACTGTTTGAATCACCGCAAAAGCCCAAAAATCACTCTTAACATCAGTAAATGCTATTGCTGGATTTTTTGGTGCAGGATTAAAAGCTTTGGCAATAATTGCCGCAAATTGAGCGCGGGTAACGGGTTCATCTGGCTTAAAACGACCATCAGGGAACCCAGCAATGATATTTCTACTGGCTAAGGCTTCGATGTAACCTTTTGCCCAGTAATTAGCAGTAATATCACTGAAGCTACCACTGCCTTGCGGTGGATCAACTTGAGCGATAACTAGATTAATTTTTCCAGATACGCGCTTCGGATCAATATCATTTCCAACAGCAGTGATGGTTTGTTCTTTGGTTGCATTGAGAACATCAAAGAATGTTTTGGTATTTTTTGTGCCGTTGTTCCGAATTAGGTTTTTGCCAGGATCAGCTTCAGTACCTAAATTTGGTTCAGCGGTTTGAATTGCTACTAAACCATGATCGCGGCTATCTTGGATGACATTATTCCGTAACATGGGTTTAGCGCTACCAGTCACAACCACTCCTCCATTATTTTGAAGAATCTGGTTATCAGCAATCATTGGTGCAGCAGTTTCACTAACTGCGATGCCAAAACCAGTATTTTGGAATGTATTTCCCCGAACTTCACCCGTAGATTGTTTGGCAATGGAAATACCGTTACCTAGATTGAGAACAAAAATATTATTGTTTACTTTGGGATTACCTGTACCTGTAACAAACACACCGTCACGGACACTATTGGTAAATGTGTTGTTAGCAATTACTGTATTTGTAGACTCTAGCCATATTCCTGTACCCCGTTGGTTTGGGTTGGTGACAGTCACACCGCTAATGGTGGCATTATTTTGACCCAAAATTGTAATATTTTGTTGGGCAAAAGTTCGACTAGTGTAAGAACCACCACCAGTAATTAAAATTCCCTGTCCTTTCGCTTCGTCATTTCCCCGTAATGTGACTCCAGATTTTAAATCTAGGGGGAAAGTTTCACCGCTTGCGGTGCTGTAATTACCAGGTAATAGTTGAATAACTGTACCTGATTGTGCTTGTTTGAGGGCAAAGCTAATTGTTTTCAGTGGTGCAGCTTCAGTTGTTCCTGCACCAGCTGCATCATTGCCGCTGGTGGGATTAACGTAAATTATGGTACCAGTTGCGGGAGCTTGGGCTGTAATATTTTGAGTGGTTTTGATTTGAATATCAGTTCTTGCATTTACCTGGACTGGTGTCAATACTGAGCCACTAGAGACTAATAGTGTTACAGCTAAACCTGCTGAGAATGAACGAAAACCTTTGTACTGATTATTTTGTAAACCCTGACGTTTCATGTTTCTAAGTACTTGTAATGTGCTAAATAGGAGTATGTTTGATATAGTTTCATTTGCAGCTGGTGTGCTGTCAAATTTATGCCAAACTATACCAGATGATGTATACCAGATCAGCACAGTTTCGGAGATTAATTTTATAATTGCGATGATTGGAAATATGGAAACTTAATTTATGGTTGTGTCGTCGTAAACCGTTTTCACCATAAATCTCAGAATGATTTTCAGAAATTGCATAGTTAAACCCGAAATTAATTATGCGGTACGCAGAACCCTTGTAAAGACGCGATATATCGCGTCTCTACATTCTTATCGGAGATAACTCCAATAAATCTGAATACAAGCTTTTTAAACCTCAAACCCTTATTTCCTTGCACTTTCCCCGGATAAAAAATCCCGAAAGTGTTGATAAATAAATGTTTTATAGTTATTCAGCAAGCCCTAATTAGCAAAGCCTAATTTTTTTTGTTGTCACCAGAGAAACGGATGAATTCAGCGATCGCAGCAATGAACGCGGATACTATAATTAAGATGACGCTGAGGGCATTAATATCTGGTTTTACCCCGGTTCTAATTCGGCTGAAGATTTCCATGGGTAAAGTTCCTGAACCGCTACCGGATGTAAAGCTGGCAATCAAGAAGTCATCGAGACTCAGAATAAAAGATAGCAGACACCCGGCAACAATGGCGGGCATGAGTTGGGGTAATAGGACTAAAATGAAAGACTGTGTAGGTGTTGCCCCCAAATCTAATGCAGCTTCCTCGATATGGGAATCTAAACCTGTAAGTCGAGATGAGACAATTAAACCAATGTAAGCAATGCAAAAAACAACATGTGCGGCAATAATTGTCCAGATGCTGAGGGGAATCGCAAAGGCTGCCAGAAAGACTAAAGTGGAAACAGCGATCGCTATATCAGGAATAATCAATGGTAGATAGGAAATACCCACATATACACCTTTAAAAGGAAAGCGATACCGTGATAAACCCACTGCCATTAATGTTCCTAACACCGCAGATATTCCCACAGCAGTCACGGCAACAATGAGGCTATTTTTTAAAGCGAATAAAATCCGTTCATCTTGGAATAACTTTCGGTACCATTCCAGCGTGAAACCTTCCCAACCACTACTATAGGGTGACTTGTTAAAGCTGTAAAAACCAAGCACCAGAATGGGTAAATACATCAACATCAGCATTACCGAGGAAAACATAGCTTGCCATGCCATTACACGCGGTTTCTTGATAGATGATTTTGGAGATGAGGATATGGTATTCACATTTTTAACCAGTTATCAGTTATCAGTTATCAATTACCAGTTATCAGTTCACTGATTTAATTTTAGCTTTGAATCAAATTCGTTCATAGCATATATCAAGAATCAAGTCAATTAAACCTTGTAGGTATATTAAGAGCAAATATTTAAAATTTTTTGATTTACTAATATTAATAAGCTTAGACGCATTTAAATGACATTAACAGAATTTCCTTTATTTTTTACCTTCCTAGTCCAATTAATAATTAATTCCCCTTCGTTCAAAAGTTTATTTACTATTTTTTCTAGTTCTTCTTGTGTTTCAAATTCTCGATGAGCTATATATTCTTTAGCAGAATGCCACACTAATTCTATTAAATTATAGTCAGGACTATAAGCAGGTAAAAATTCCAACTTTATATTAGGTAATTCTGATTCTATTTTTTCTAAAAACTCTTGCTTTTTATGAAAGCTTGCGTTATCTAAAATTATGATTATCTTTGGACCTTCGCTGTGAAATTTTTGCGGTTCATTACCTTGAAACTCCCATTCTTTACGTATTTGCTCATTCAAACAAATTAACTGGTTATAAAATGTTTCCGAATTTCCTTTTTTTATCACAAAACATATTCTTCTTTTATCCCCATATCTTAATCCTCCCATGATATTTACTCTTCCTCTTCTCCTCTTTCCTTTTATTTTTTTTCTCTTCCCTTTTTTAGTCCAACATCTTCTTCTTATCACTCTTAAGCTAAAACCGCACTCATCCCAAAACCATACCTGAAGTGCATTTGGGCTCTCTTGCGCTAATCTCAAATAGTCTAATAATTTTTCTTTGAACTCTTCTCTTTTTTTTTATCTTGTTTCTCTTCTAAACTATATTTTCCCCAAATATATACATATTTTTCTTGTGATAGTATTCTGCTTACTTGCGATTTACTCAGTTTTATTCCTGTTTCTTTCTCTAGATGCTCTGATAATCTTTTCCCTGTCCACCTCCCAAATTCATACCCGAATTCTTTCGGTTCTTTATCTATAATTTTTAACAAACGCTCTATATATTCTTTACTCGCTTTGCTGTAATTACCTTTTGCTCTTCCATCTTCTAGTGTTTCTAAATTATTTGGATCTCCATGAACGCACCAGTAAGCTACTCTTCTTAGGGAGCATCCTACAAACTCGGCTATCTTCTCATACGTCTTTCCATCATTCAAAAGCAACAACATTAAAGCTCTTTCTCTTATCTTCGGATTTTCTTCCGTCTTTACTGCCTGTTGTAGATTTTTCTTTTCTGTTGATGATAGATGACCCTTCGCTGGCATTTCGGCTTATTATCTAAATTTGCTGCTTTTATTTTATGTCATCTAGATGCGTTTTAGCTTAGTTATGTTTTTAATAGGTATTCCCTTAGAATAATCACAGCACCGAAATAAGTTACCGCAATATCTAATCAGCAACAATCAAGTTGCTAAATTTGCCGTAAGTTGTGATCTCTGTTTAGCATCTCTTGAGATTTTATGACATTATCAAAATTTAATATCAATGCTTGCTGTTTAAGTCTGGCTACTATCGTTAATATGTGCGATATTCAGCCACTCAAAGCGCAGTTGGCAATAGAAGCAGATTTAACAAACCAATTAACAAACCAATTACAAGCCCAAGTTACTCCAGTTTTGCCTCCACAGCAAGATAATAAACCACCCTCTACCCAACCTTTACCACAACCGCTACCAACTCCGCTACCACCACCCGATGAGTTGTTATTGCCACCTAATGCCGAACCGACTCCCCCAGAAGTTAATCCCGATATAAATGTCCCAGATACGATCCAGGTTGATCAGTTTATAGTTACGGGTAGTACAGTTTTTAGTGCCGCAGATTTTGAGAAAGTTACCGCACCTTTTACAAAAAAACCTTTAACTCTGCCAGAATTATTTCAAGTTCGTTCGGCAATTACAAAGCTATATGTTGATAAAGGATACATCACAAGTGGTGCCTATATTCCCTCTCAATCACTCAAAGGTGGTACAGTCGAAATCAAGGTAGTAGAGGGTCAGGTAGAAGAGATTAAAGTTACTGGTTTAAAACGCCTCAATCCCCAGTATATTCGCAGTCGTGTTAGACTAGCAGCAGGCAGACCTTTAAATCGCGATCGCTTACTACAAGGATTGCAGGTTTTACAAACAAATCCTCAAGTTAGTAACCTTTCTGCCGAACTTTCTACCGGAACAACCCCTGGTGGTAGTGTTTTGGAAGTCAAGGTATTAGAAGCAAAAACCTTTAATACTCAGTTAACGTTAGATAATGGACGTTCTCCCAGCGTCGGTAGTTTTCGTCGTGAAGTTAGAATCAGAGAAGGCAATTTATCAGGATTTGGAGACAGTGCAAGTGTTAGTTATCTAAATACTGATGGTAGCGACGTTTGGGATTTTAGCTACAGTTTACCCATCAATGCGAAAAACGGTACTCTGGCATTTAGTTATGGAACCTCAGATAATGACATTATCGAAAAACCATTTAACCAGCTAGATATTACTTCCTACTCCAGATATTATGAAGTAGCCCTACGTCAACCAATTGTTCAAAAACCCCGCGAAGAATTTGCCCTAGGTTTTGCCTTTACCCAGCGGGAAAGCAAAGCTAGTTTATTCAACGGTGAAGTACCCTTTCCAGGGACTGGAACTGATGAAAACGGTAGAACTAGCGTCACAGCACTGAGGTTCACTCAAGAGTGGACACAACGTGATAGTCGCCAAGTATTGGCAGCGCGATCGCAGTTTAGCATCGGGCTTGATGCTTTCAACTCCACCATTAATAAATCTTCTCCTGATAGTAGCTTTTTGGCATGGAGAGGACAAGCCCAATTGGTTAGTTTACTTGCACCCGATACACTTTTCTTGGTACGTGGTGATTTGCAATTTGCTGATAGACAATTACTTGCTATTGAACAGTACAGTTTGGGAGGAATTCAAAGTGTGCGCGGCTACCGTCAAGATGCCCTATTAACAGATAATGGGTTTTTAGCTAGTACCGAAGTACGTTTACCAATTTGGAGACAACGCAAATCTAAGTTAGTTTTACAGTTGGTTCCCTTCCTGGATTTTGGTACCGTATGGAATCAAGGCAAAAATCCGGATCCTAAACCTAATACATTAGTGTCTACAGGATTAGGTCTAAGATTTCAGTTAGGTGATAATCTCAATGCCCAATTAGATTACGGTATTCCTTTGGTTTCAATAGAATCTAAGAAAAACAACTGGCAGGAAAATGGTTTATATTTCTCGCTGACTTATAGTCCATTTTAACCTTTAACCACGTTTGCGGCAGCCTGTTTTAGTTGGAGGCAGCATGTTTGTGGGGGAAACTTCCCCCACAAACATCCCTTGTGTAAATTCCCATTACAAAATAGATTTATTACTCATTACTTATTTCTTAATCAGATGTAGATACCCTTAAGAAGGTACTTATGAATAACGAATTTGTAAAATTAAGCGATCTTTTGTGGTAGGTGGTTTAACTCTATGCAAACAAGATGGATCTTCCATAAAGCCGTAACCAGCTTTACCTATCAAATACATTTGTTGCCATCTACTATAATGCTTAAAGACAACTTCTTCTTCCTGAATATTAGAATTTAAGAGCATTGAAATAGGTTTATTTTTATGAGAACCTGGTAATAATACATGCACTCCAGATTCAATATTCATCACATCTGTAATATAAAAACTTGCAGTGACAAAGTTCATTCCTGCAACATCATAATGCCAGTTAGTGGGAGGATATAACTGCTGAATTTTATCTTCACTTTCAGGAACAACAAAACTCCAAGTTAAATGTTGAGTGATTTTGCTTGGATAGTAACCAAGAAAGTTGCTAGCAACTTGAATTAGTTCATTGTTATGTGTGACTTGTCTAATTTCGGGGCAGGTATGAATATCTGCCACTAATCCGCGATAAATGTAGTTAGAGTCTAGTTTTTTGTTATCAATATCCTTAACATAAAAAGTATGCTCATTTTTAGGTTCTACACAAGGATTAGTTGTTGCAAAATTATAGATTGCATCAACAATATTCTGATTTAGTAAAGATTTTAGTGGATAAATCGCGGTAGAACTTAATTCCCGCTGACATTCTTTTTGATCTATTGAGGTAGAAAATATTTGGCTTTGATAATCTACTAGCTTTGCTGGATATAGACTTTGGAATACTTTTTGAGTTTGACTATATAGATGGCGAACTGTTCTAAATCTACCTAGCTTCTGAAATTTCTGAGATGAAGTACGTTTCAAGAAATCAGTATTACTAGCTATGCTTACCATCGTATTTTGTTCCGTTAACTGTGTTCTTACTTATTAAGATGTCACAGTTACTTAGTGAGTAACATCGCTAATCTTACTCGTCTTAGTTATGAATATACAATATTGTAAACGATTCCTTTAAGCAAAAACTAGAGAATTACTCAATTTAACCAGATGATTTATACATCTTGACTTTGATATACTGTTTTTTAGTAATTTTATATCAGAAATTATAGCTAAATATGATTTAATTCATAATTTTGTGAAAATAAATACTATTTTGCGTTATATATTTTGACTTTGCATTCAAAGATACTAAGACTCACGCAACTAAGATGACTTTATCGTATAATTTTGATGCTGTAAGCAGATTTGAATCTAGAAATCAAAACTATAACATCAAGCACCAAGCAACGATAATCAAATTTACATGAGCCGTGAATATCAGCAAGCTCTAATTAGTAAATTAACACCAAGTTTCAATCACTTTACCTGTTAATTTTTGTCCATACCAATAGCTATTTGCTGCAAGTGTCTGGAGATTTCTAGGTTCAACTTTCCAGGTTTGATGAGGATTAAATAAAACTAATTCAGCAGCTTTTCCAGAGGTAATAGTATTTAACTGTTGTTGTACACAATTTGCAGGACGACTACTTAAAGCTTGCCATAATTCTAAAGCAGTGAATTCTCCAGTTTCCACGAGGTTTTGCCACAACAAAGGTAAAGCTAACTCGTACCCTATCGCTCCGGGTGGTGCGTCCGCAAAAGCTACAGTTTTTTCCTCATAAGTATAGGGTGTATGCTCAATAGCGATCGCATCTATGATCCCATCCTTAATTCCTCGACGCAATGCTAACATATCACTGCTATTTCCCAGGGGTGGTTCTAAATGCAAGCTAGGATGATAACTTTTTAAGGCTTTACTATCCAATAATAAATGCATCCATGTGGTACTTGCTGTGACTGCTAAACCCCGCGATTTCGCATCAGCAATTAATTCCACTCCCCGCGCTGTCGATACCCGCATAATGTGTATAGGTGTACCCATGGTTGCCACTAATTCTAATAATGCGGAAATTGCTGAGGTCTCACAGCTATATGGTATTAATGGCAACCCAAATCTTATTGCGTCACTACCTTCTCGCATCATCCCATTAGCGTGTAAGTGATGATCACAGCACCAAAAGGCTACAGGTTTACTCAAAGGTTTTAGGTATTCTAAAATACGTCGCACCATACCTAAATTTGTCAACGGCTTACCATCTGCAAACCCAACAATTCCCGCTTCAGCTAATTCGGCAAACTCAGTAATTTTTTGTCCTTCCACACCATGAGTTAATGCACCCCAAAGATAGATATTTGGCAGATTTTGCCCAATATCTCGACTTTTTTGGTGAATTTGAGCAATAGATGCCGGATTATCGAGAGCGGGAGAAGTATCGGGTAAAAGACAAATCCGGGTAAAACCGCCAGCTTTAGCCGATTGCATCAAGGATACCAAAGTTTCCCGCTCTTCAAACCCAGGTTCCCCAGAATGACTATACAAATCCACCAAACCATTACCTAGCACCAAACCGCGACAATCACGAACTAAGGTATCTGGTGATAATTCTAGAGGGGAGATAGACGCAATAATTTGATAATTTCCCGACTCATTCAGCAGTACATCCGTTACTTCATCAGTTTGGGAAACCGAGTCAATTACTCGCACCTGTTGTAAAAGTTCCATATAAATCAGTTATCAGTTAGCAGTTATCAGTTATCAGTTACCAGTTACCAGTTATCAGTTAGCGGATTTATTATTACAATTAGAATTGTTAGACTCCATTGTGCATTTTTCCAAAGTACAAATACAAATCTTTAACCTAGCCATAGAGTCACATATCTTATCTCTACAAGCTTTGAGGTAAATCAGGTGTACATACCCCGACAACTGATAACTGATTACTGTTAACTGATTTATAACGCTCCAGCTGCGGTTTTATCAAATACACCACCACCCAAATGTGCAGTAATGTTCATAGCTTGCAGCACTGGCAACCCATCCAACCCATTAGGATAATCAATCACGCTGACTGCACCATTACCTTGACGAAAATTCCAAAAGTTTTCTGCTGGTAATCCCAGAATTTGACAAAGTAAAGATTTATTTGTGGCATCGTGGGCAACAACTAAACCAATTTGCAGTTGCTTATCTAGTCCAGTACTAACTATTTTCCGCCATGCGATCGCGCTTCGTTCCCAAACCTGTTGCAAATTTTCACCTTCTGGCATTTGCACCTCAGCGGGAATCGTTCTCCAACGTTCTAATTCTCCAGGAAACTCCTGTTCAATCTCCTTCTCAAACTTACCTTCCCACAATCCGTGACTAATTTCTCGCAAACCATCATCAACTTCCAGTGAAATATCAGAATGTGGCTGTAAAATAATCTCCGCAGTTTCTTTTGGACGCGACATTGAACTACTAATAGCAAAGTCGATTTTCACATCTTTGAGAAATTCTCCAGCTTTTTGCGCTTGCTGTCTACCATTATCATTCAGGGGAATATCAATTTGTCCTTGAAACTTTCCTTGACGGTTCCACTCAGTTTCACCATGACGCACCAACAGCAATCTTACACCTTGGTGTCCAGGACGTACCGATGGGAAAATTTCCCCCATATGCTGAGTTTGGTTCAAAGATTCCAACTGCACCGTATCATCCAAACCACCCGCAAAATTGAGGATACTCACACCACAATTTGATTGTTGCAACGAATGATAGCGATTGGCAGACACACCCAAAGCAGTACTAATTAAGGCTCTGTTAATCCCATTATGTCCCACCACCAAGATAGTTTCACCTGGGTGGCGCTCCAAAATTTCCTGCCAAAAATCCCTAGCTTGTCCATACAAAGCTAAAACTGGAAAATATTCCCGATTTTCAACCTCCATCACCAGTTTTTCTGGTTCTTCATGCCAAATTCGATAATCTTCGGGATAATTCTCTTTGACATCACTGGTAAGTAAACCTTCCCATGTTCGCAAATCAATTTCCATCAACTTGTCACTAGTGGAAAAACTAGCACTGTCTCCAGAGTTCGCAATAATCTCACGATGAATAATTTCAGCAGTTTCCTTTGCCCGTTGTAAAGGGCTACAGTAAATCGCTTGAAAAGGAATATTTTTCAGGATATTACCAACTTTATTGGCATCGTTCCTACCCTTTTCAGTTAGCGTTGAAGCATTACTACGTCCTTGGATTCGCCTTTGCGTATTGTAGGTGCTTTCTCCGTGGCGCACTATGATGACACGAGTCATCCTTATTTTCCCCCATCTATCTAAAGGATTAATATTACTGCAAAACGTCCGCAGATTTTCGCTAGCGGAATCAAGGGAAATTCTGGTTTACTGAATATTATCTGCGGAAATAGCTTCAAATCCGACATCCCAAGAAATTATAAATCCTTTGCAGTCCTTTGGGGATAGGACTTAGCAATGCAATTGTGCATAAAAATTGTTGATGGTTGTCTATATATCAATAACCTAGTACAGCACGGCAGAAATAAACCTACCATTGCAACCAGCCAAAAAGCTTGTTTTATTGGCTTGATTGCTTAGGTTCCTCCTGCCTTAACGTAGTAGTCTGTTTTAGTTTTTGAGTTGGTTTGTCTCTTCAATTAATCATCAGGAGATAGAAATGTCTGACGAAAACAATCAAAATCATGATAGCTTCCAAAATCTCAATGATCTAAATTTATCTAATTTGTGGTGGCACGGTGGATATGATTGGACTTCATTGGTTAAACAAGAAATCTACCACGAACCCCACGAGCCAGAAAAATCAAATGCCAAAATTCAGGCAAAGGAATCAAAGAGTCAAAAACTTTTTTTTAGCTTGTTAATTGTACTTGGTTTACTAAGCGCTACAATGATCGCCAAGCTCAACCAAGTGACTCAAACAGTTCAAGAAGTAGGTAAAAATCTGGCGAAAGAAGTAATTTATCAACAGCATCGGTAAACTGAGGCTGATAGGTAAGTAGGTGGGTATTGAAAATTGTCGTTATGACAGCGCAAAGATTTGGGGTGCCTGTGCCTCCCAAATAATTTGTAAAAAGGCTTTGAATCAAGTTTACGGTTTGTTACATAGTACTCTGCGAGAAGCCGCACTTACAGAAGTCACTCCGTGCCTACCGCGTCTATGTTTTATTTATGCCTACCTACTTAAGGGCGTGATTACAGAAGTCGCCTCATGTCTACTTTGTTTGACTTTCTAAGTTACCAAGATCCAGTTGTAACTGTACTCCATCATTGCCATTAACTGATTGTGCAGGTTGTAATAAAATTGGTGTATTGGGTAAAGTCAGTGTTTCACTATAACCCACTGGCTTAGTTGTTTGTCTCGGATTGTTGTTACTATTGGTAATGCCAAAGAAATTATTAAAATCTGCCTGAGCATCTCGATTATTAATTCCTGTTAAAGAATCACCCGATTTTACCTCTGATGACGATTGCGCTGTAACGGGATTTTGGAAACCAAATAAAGCTGCTGATATACCGAGAATGGTAAACGCGAAGCTTACGCGATGGAAGTTGTTCGCTTTCATGGTTAAAGGTGAGTATTTTCTCAGCTGATTTGACTTGACAATATTATATACTTCTGAAATTTGACTGGTGGTTTTTGTAATATTATTGCATTGTAATTTTTGATACTTTTATTCGTTTATACCAAAACGGTAGCCTTTTCCGTAGACGCTATAAATTAATTGCGTCTGTTCACCAACTTCAATTTTCCGTCGTAACAACCGAATTAGTGCCGCAATTACGTTACTGCTGGGTTGTTCTTCCTCTTGCCACAGATGCTGCATAATTTGGGTGTGAGTTAGTAAATTCCCAAGGTTTTCCATGAAATATTGCAATAGTTGGGTTTCTTTTTGGGAAAGTTCAATTATTCTTGCTTGACGATAGGCAACTTGATTTTCGATATCTAGTTCTAAGTCTGCTACCTTGATCCGATTTGTTGAATTAGCTGCTGTTTGGGTTGGAGAACGTCGTAATAATGCCCGAACTCTTGCCAGTAGTTCCCGTAGTTCAAATGGTTTAACTAAGTAATCATCGGCACCAGCATCTAATCCCTGTACTCGATCATCAAGGGTGTCTTTAGCTGTTAAAAATAATACAGGTGTAGCTTTACCTTGTTGCCGCAGTTCTTGACAAATTTCCAATCCAGTTTTCTCTGGTAACATCCAATCGAGAATTAATAGATCATAGGTAGTATTTTTTGCCATTTGACTCCCATTTTCCCCGTCATAGGCAGCATCGACGGTGTAACCTTCACGTATTAATAAACGACTCAGGGGATCTGTTAGTTCGGTTTCATCATCTACTAAAAGAATTCGCATCGGAGTTTGAGATTGAAGATTTTACGATGAATTATAGATCCTCCAGATCCCCCACTTCTTGAAGGGGATCTGTAAAGACTAGCGATGAAAGAAAACTATGATTAAGGGAAGTAAGGCAAAAAGAAATTGATTCCAAGCCGGGTAATGAAGTTTTTGTTTGGTTTCTAGGGTTTCTTGTGGGGAAAGTAAAGCTTCGATGCGTTGTTCAAGACGCTGAACTCCGTAGGAATTCACTGCTGCACAGCACATATCTGATGTGACAGGTGGGTTACTGGCAACTAACAGTAGTGATTCGGCTAAGAGTAGGGGATCGACTTGAGAAGTTGCGTAAGCATCAGCGCGGAGTTCACGCAAGTCTACAAGTTCTTGCCAGAGGATGTTGGTATTGGGTAGCCAAGCTGTAAATTTGCGAACCCAACCTAGCCAAAAGAACCAAAATGTATCTCGGTAATAGTGGTGTCCTTGTTCGTGTGCCAGGACGGTTTCTAATTGTTCTGCGGAAAGGGATTTAATGAGTCCTTGGCTGATAACTAGTTCAGGTTGCCAAAAGCCGATTTGACCAGCAAATAATGCGCCAGTTGTCAAGAGGCGAATTTTTTGATCTGCTAGTTGAATTTGGGGATTGTTTCGGGCTGATTGTACAGATATCCAACCTTTGTAGGCTAGGTAGATGCCAAATAAAATTGAGGTGAGGAGATAGCAAAGGGCGAAAACATAGCTAAATTTGCCTGTGTGCCAAGTTCCCATCATGTCTTGGCTACCCATACACAAAAGCGCGATCGCGTTGGAGAATAAAAGCAGTGGTGGAAAGAGAAATAGAAATAGCGATCGCTGCCAGCGAGAAACCCAACAAATTCGATGGTTGGTAGTTTGAGGGATATTTTCTAAGGATCTCACGCACCACGCGATCGCTATCACTACGACAATCATCAACATGTGCATTATTGTTTTTCCTCCCTGGCTTGACGTGCTGCTTGAATCCGATTAGCAATTGCCTGAATTTGATCACTTGCTGATTCATCAAGGCTATCAGCAAAGGCGGCAATCACATCCGGATTACCCACCGCTAAAAATCTTTGTAACTGTTCGTGCGCCCTAATTATATCTGCTTGTTGCTTGGTTAACATGGTTCGCCAGTAGAAAGCGCGTCCTTTTTTATCGCAAGCTAGCCAACCTTTATCTGTGAGACGACGCAATACGGTAGTTACAGAAGTATAAGCTAACTCTCGGTTAGGATCTGCCAAAATGCGATCGTGTACGTCTTTAACTGTCACCGAACCCAGTTCCCAAACTATATTCAAAATTTCTGCTTCTAAAGGACCTAGTGATAACTGCTTAGGGCGATATTCGGGTAAAGGTGCCATAGGTATTTTGTATTTTGGTTTTTGTGCTGGACGAATGCATATTATCTAGTTAGGCATTGGTAGCCAAAAACTACTCTAAAATTTTGTGTCTCAGATCTAGAATACATCTTCAGCGTTATTCCCAATCAGAGATTACTATCTCAGGTATTTGAAAATATTATTTCTTAAAATATTTGTTTAACTGAGGGCTGTAAATATCATTCTAATTACCAATGCTAAACATAGATATAAGTCTGTCCTTCTCTGAGATTACAGCTTGATAATCCCTTTGATAAGTTACTTTGCTCACAATCTAACAAATCATGGGCAGTGAAGCTATATATCAAGCATATTAATTTCATTGGAAAATTGATCTCGGTTGGTCACATCAACACGGGTAGAATGTAATTCGACTATTAAATTTAGTGTATTCAAAACGTGAAACTATTTGTTTTTCATACCCCGGAACTTACTCCTAGCAATCAAACACCTGATTGTGCGATCGCAGTTGATGTCTTACGGGCAACTAGTACAATGGCGACGGTTTTAGCTGCTGGGGGCGAAGCTGTGCAGGTTTTCAGCGATTTGGAACAGTTGATGCAAGTTAGCGAAAGTTGGGCTGGTGATAAACGATTGCGGGCTGGGGAACGTGGTGGGGCAAGGGTTCCTGGTTTTGATTTGGGTAATTCTCCCCTAGATTGCAGTTCGGAATTGGTAGGGGGAAAACGCTTGTTTATTAGTACAACTAATGGAACTCGAACTTTACAATGTATTCAAGCCGCAAATAGTGTTTTAACTGGCGCATTTGTCAACCGTGCCGCTGTTGTTAATTATGTGTTAAAAACTAAACCAGAAACAGTGTGGATTGTGGGTTCTGGTTGGGAAGGAAGTTATTCTTTGGAAGATACCGCTTGTGCTGGTGCGATCGCACATGGTATTTCTCAGCAATTAGACCAACCTCTAGTTAAGCTAGCTGGTAACGATGAAATGATTAGTGCGATCGCGCTTTACCAACAATGGCAAAATGATATCCTCGGACTTTTACATCATGCTAGTCATGGACAACGGTTGTTACGCCTAGATTGCCATGAGGATTTAAAATATTGTTCACAACTTGATACTTTAGATGTCTTGCCAATTCAGACAGAGCCTGGTGTTCTGAAGAAATTTTAATTAGCGGTTTCCTTCAAAATCCCACAGTTAGAGACGTTCCGGTGGAACGTCTTTATTTTCAATTTTTTAAATTTCAAATTCTACATCACTTGTCTATTAGAAACCTTAAACCCAACAAACTCGCCACAACTATCGTTGGTAATAAAACTAAAATTAAAGCATTACTAGCAGTTCCCGGAATCACAAAATCTTCTGTACCATATTTTATCAACAATGACAATACCGCAGAGAGTAAAATTACTTTTAAAACTAATCCAGTTTGACCGTTCATAAAATTAAATTCGCTAAAAGTACGGCTATACGCATATCGGGTGTGGGGTAGGTACGAAAACCCTCCTAACAAAGAATCCCTACAATGAGAACAAGTTTACAAACGTTTACATTGTGAAGTTCTAGCAACTAACACAACTAACAGCGAGGATATATAAGTGCCAGTTGAAACTAATAACAAAAAGCCAATGAAGTCGCCAAAAATCAGACAATTTGGTGGCAGTTTACTAATTTTACTATCAATATTATTAGTTCTGAATTTAGTTATCCCCAGTTTTTCAGGTCCAAAATTACCACAGGTTCCCTACAGCGACTTTATTAGCCAAGTGCAAGCAGGTAAAGTAGATAAGGCAATTGTGGGAAGCGATCGCATTCAGTACTCAATGCCGATTAAAACTGAAGATGGGCAAGATAGTCAACAGGTTTTCCAAACTACACCCGTCGCTATCGACTTAGATTTACCTAAAATTCTCCGCGACAACAAAGTGGAATTTGCTGCACCACCTCCAAGTCAAAATGGTTGGATTGGTACTTTGTTGAGTTGGGTAATACCTCCATTAATTTTCTTTGGAATTTGGGGATTTATTAGTCGTCAAGGTGGGGGTCCTGCTGCGTTAACAGTAGGCAAAAGTAAAGCTAGAATCTATTCAGAAGGTAGCACTGGTGTGAAATTCACCGACGTTGCAGGTGTAGATGAAGCTAAAGTTGAGTTAGAAGAAGTTGTAGACTTCCTCAAAAACGCTGATAAATATACCCGTCTTGGTGCGAAAATTCCTAAAGGTGCTTTATTAGTAGGACCTCCTGGAACTGGTAAGACTTTGTTAGCAAAAGCGATCGCAGGTGAAGCTGGAGTCCCATTCTTTAGTATCTCAGGTTCTGAGTTTATTGAGTTGTTCGTTGGTGTTGGTGCTGCGAGAGTTCGTGATTTGTTTGAACAAGCAAAACAGCAAGCACCCTGTATCGTCTTCATTGATGAGTTAGACGCACTCGGTAAATCGCGGGGTGGTAACAGTGGTTTCAGTGGTGGTAATGATGAACGGGAACAAACCCTGAATCAATTACTCACAGAAATGGATGGTTTTGATGCCAACACCGGTGTAATTATTATCGCAGCAACCAACCGTCCTGAAGTTCTAGATCCCGCCCTACGTCGTCCTGGACGCTTTGATAGACAAGTGGTTGTGGATCGTCCTGACAAAATTGGACGTGATGCCATACTGAGAGTTCATGCTCGTGCAGTCAAATTAGATACTGATGTTGACTTAACTACAATTGCCGCTAGAACTCCCGGTTTTGCAGGTGCAGACTTAGCCAACTTAGTTAACGAAGCAGCTTTGTTAGCAGCTAGGAAAAACAGTGATACTGTGAAAATGGCAGACTTTAACGAAGCCATCGAAAGAGTAGTAGCTGGTTTAGAAAAGCGATCGCGTGTTCTCAATGAAGTTGAAAAGAAAACCGTTGCTTACCATGAAGTTGGTCATGCTATCATCGGTACTTTGATGCCGGGAGCCGGAAAGGTTGAGAAAATATCTATCGTGCCTCGTGGTGTCGGTGCATTAGGTTATACACTACAAATGCCAGAGGAAGATCGCTTCTTAATGGTTGAAGATGAAATTCGCGGACGTATTGCCACACTTTTAGGTGGACGTTCAGCAGAAGAAGTCATCTTTGGTAAAGTCTCTACTGGTGCTAGCGATGACATTCAAAAAGCAACCGATTTAGCAGAGCGTTATGTCACACTTTACGGTATGAGTGACGAACTTGGTCCCGTCGCATTTGAAAAGAGTCAACAGCAATTCATTGAAGGTTATGGAAATCCCCGTCGTTCAATTAGTCCCAAAGTTGCTGAACAAATCGACTACGAAGTTAAAAAATTAGTTGATAATGCCCATCATATCGCCTTGACTATTCTCCAACAAAACCGCGACCTTTTGGAAACAACCGCACAAGAACTGTTGAATCGGGAAGTACTTGAAGGTGAAGAACTGCGGGGTAAGCTAAATCAAGCAGTTTCACCCACAGAATTTCCAGAATGGTTACGCAGCGGCAAAATCTCCGATGAACAACCCTTGATGCAAACCCTGTTGAATTAAATTATTGATTTGATTTTACATGCGAAGCTTGCACAACGTAAGTTCTTCACATAACTGCCAAAATCTAATATGCATGGTACCCTGAGCGAAGCCGAAGGGTACCATTTCTCACTACACTATCTCAATCCACTTAGAGAAGTCCTTGGCATAATTACCAAGAGAAAGCAAGTTAATCTCACTATCATTATGAGCTACCAGTCTGTCTGATGGCGTATTATATCCCCAATCTGCTAAAAACAATTTAACATCACTTAAATCAGGTTGAGCTTTCACTGACTGCAAAGTTTTTAATCTATCTTCAATAAACCAAATATTCTTATCTGTCTGCTCTCCATTATTTTGAATTTCTCGTAATATTTGAGATTTAGGACGTTTCAATTCCTTCCCAAAAATACATTCACGAGGAATATTAATTCCTTCTTTCTCTAACAATTTATGTGCAAATCGTCCTTCCTTAGTTGTAACTATATATAATTTTATATTACTTGAAATCATATCCTGAATTTTTTCAACCACACCTGGGTAAAATCTGTGTAAACTCATCCAGTCTTCTAAATCATGTTTAATCCACTCATCACGAATACCATCCAACTTCACCGCCAAATCTTGAGAATTAAGATCATTTTCTCTTAAAATCCTTTGTGTAATATTTACCCAATCTTTAAGTATTACCTCCTCTGATAGTTTTTCCGTTAATGCCTTAATTAATACTGGCATTTCCCAACCCGTCTCAATTACAGGTCTAAGACTATAAAAACCTGATGCTAAATCATCAGATGGAATCTTTTTATCAGGTATCCAAATTTGACAATAGGTTCTCCATGCTACCTCAAAATACTCAACCATGCCATCACAAATCACACCATCAAAATCAGATGCAAGAATTGTTGGAATTTCAAATACCATGAGTAGGAACCTTTAGTTAAAATAATTTCAAGCTTTAATAAACGTTGAGAGCGATCTGGAAAATTTTTCTCAAAGCCATTGTACTATTAGCCTGTACTAAAAAATAGGCTCTGAGACATTAGTTAACCTGATGTCTTACCATAATAGTAAACTACATTATCAAACACAATTGTCATTCATTAAAATCTTGATAAATCCTCGTAAAGTTAGTCAATAACTTCAACTATTTATCAACTTCCTTTAATCAAACTATTTTAACTTATTCTCAATACCTAAATTTCCCTGTAAACCACCAGTATGTACTAAAAGTAAACGACATCTACTAAAATACCCTTTTTTAATTAAATCTATAACTCCATAAAACATTTTAGCTGTATAAATATAATCAAGGGGAATGTTATGTATTTGTTCAAATTCCTGCTTAAAATTGACTAAATTTTGATTGACTTTCCCATAGCCACCAAAATGATAATCAGACATCAATTCAATATGCCCAGGTAAAGTCTTTTGCCCTTGTAAATATAATTGCATGAGCTTTTCAATTTCTAACTTTAAAAAACCTCCATTTTTGAGCACAGGAAAACCAATTACACGCTGACTTTTCCCTAGTGAAAGAGCAATACCTGTAAGAGTTGTAGCAGTCCCACAAGCTAAACAAACAACATCAAAATCCATATCAGAGTCGATGATTTCCGTACAGCCTCTAACCCCATTTAAATTACATCCACCTTCAGGAATAAAAAATGCATCTTCAAAAGATTTTTTTAAATTTTCTTGTATTAATTCTGTAGACTTTTGTTTATAAGCTTGTCTATCCAAATATATTAAATCCATGCCTTTTTTTACAGCAAAGCTGAGTGTCTGATTCAAAGGTTTATTTTCTTCACCTCTAATTATGCCAATGGTTTTAAATCCAAACAAATTCCCGGCTGCGGCTGTCGCATAAATATGATTTGAATAAGCACCACCAAAAGTAACTATTGTCGTAGAACTTGTGTCTTTAGCTTCTGCGAGATTATATTTTAATTTAAACCACTTATTCCCATTAATAAAAGGATGAATTACATCAAGACGTAATACATAAATATCTACTTGAAAAGAGTTTGCAACTTTACTCTCAATTTTTTGAATAATTGGTCTGCTAAAATAACTTAACTGTTGATCAGTAACGATACTCTTCATAATAATTATAAAAAAATAAATTCATAAAACTAAATATACATAATTCTAATTATTACTTATGTGATGACTGCGAATTTATGTGATTTATTTGAGAGTGGCAAACTAGGCAAATGCCCTTGAAAGTCTATTTCTGAGTTTTCTTTTGTAAATCCCTTAGTAATATTTCGATTACGTAATACTAATTTTATAATCCATCGTAAGTTCCACAATATACAAATTTATCCCACATAAATTTATTAGTGACTTATAAAACATTTTCTTAGTCAGTCCCAGAAAATAAATATAATATTCATTAATATCTCCAATTCCTAAGATCAGTGTCCAATAACCTACAAGAAACCCACATTAACCGCGCCCGTGCTAGTCTTCGTCAGTCGTTGTCGTGGTACGGTAATTTCATTAAGCCGGGACAAGTTAATGTCAGTACAGAGTTAGCACATTTAATAAAGTCTGATCTAGAAAGCCTTAACGCTGCACTTCAAAAATTAGAGCAAAATATAATTAGGATTGCAGCCTTTGGGCTAGTGAGTAGGGGAAAGTCTGCGGTTTTAAACGCTTTATGTGGGCAAAAGACCTTACAAACAGGACCCTTAAATGGTGTTACACAGTACCCACGTTCAATCCGTTGGCATTCCAGCGATAAAGTGGAAGTTGAACTGATTGACACTCCTGGATTAGACGAAATTGCTGGAGAATACCGAGATAAAATGGCGCGAGACGTTGCTAATCAAGCAGATTTGATTCTTTTCGTCGTCTCAGGAGACATAACTAATACTGAGTATCAAGCTCTCAAAGACCTGCGAAAATCTCACAAGCCATTAATTTTAGTCTTTAACAAAATTGACCTATACCCCGATACAGATCGCATATCTATACAGAATAATTTACAACGATTAAGTGCAGAAAATACTTTAGACGAACCATTAAAACTTGACCAAGTAGTCATGGTAGCAGCTGAACCGGCTCCTATGGAAGTGCGAATAGAGTATTCTGATGGGCGAGTCGATTATGAGTGGGAAACACCGCTACCACAAATTGATGAACTACGACGGGCTGTCCTAGATATTCTCAATCGTGAGGGCAGATCATTATTAGCCCTCAATGCTTTGATACAAGCGCGTCAAGTAGAAGCAATAATTGCCCAAAAACTCATTACTCACCATAACGAAGCAGCAGAAAAATTAATTTTGCAGTTTGCCAAATACAAAGCCTTGATAATTAGCTTAAATCCTATTGGTGTAATTGATATTGTGGCAGGAACAATAGCTGATTTGCTGCTGATCCGTTCTTTGGCAAAACTATATGGTTTGCCAGTTACAAGCTACGAAGCTGGAAAAATTCTTCAGAAAATCCTCTTGAGTTCCGGTAGTTTGCTGCTTACAGAGGTAGGAACATCTTTAATAATAGGTTTGGAAAAAAGTAGTTCAGCCATCGGATTTGGAGAGAACTTCAACAATATAGGCGGTTTTATCGGAACAGCGATCGCCCAAGGGGGAGTTGCCAGTTACGGAACCTACTCCATCGGCAAATCTGCCCAAGCCTATCTTCTAAACGGCTCTACCTGGGGGCAATTTGGCGTTAGCACTATCATCGAAGAGATACTGATTCAGCTTCCCAAACATAGAATCCCAAAAGAATTAGGGGATTGGGAGAAAAAAGTAAAAAAAGGGGTTGACAAGGAAATAGGCATAGGCTAAGTTAGATAGGTGCGAAACGGCAAACGCAACTGCCGAGCGCCAACCGAACCGAGAAAAAGTAATAGCTTGAAAAGAAAAGACAAATCCTCGTCAAAAAGATAATGAGAAGTCAAAAGGCAAAGCCTTGAGGACGAGAGATTCAGAAGCTTTGAAAGAAGAAAAAGAATTTCAGAAGAGCTAAACAAACGAATTTGATTTTGTTTTGAACAAAACGGAGAGTTTGATCCTGGCTCAGGATGAACGCTGGCGGTATGCTTAACACATGCAAGTCGAACGGGCACTTTAGGGTGTTAGTGGCGGACGGGTGAGTAACGCGTGAGAATCTAGCTCTAGGTCTAGGACAACCATTGGAAACGGTGGCTAATACTGGATGTGCCGGGAGGTAAAAGGCTTGCTGCCTAGAGAAGAGCTTGCGTCAGATTAGCTAGTAGGTGTGGTAAGAGCGCACCTAGGCGACGATCTGTAGCTGGTCTGAGAGGACGATCAGCCACACTGGAACTGAGACACGGTCCAGACTCCTACGGGAGGCAGCAGTGGGGAATTTTCCGCAATGGGCGAAAGCCTGACGGAGCAATACCGCGTGAGGGAGGAAGGCTCTTGGGTTGTAAACCTCTTTTCTCTAGGAAGATAATGACGGTACTAGAGGAATAAGCATCGGCTAACTCCGTGCCAGCAGCCGCGGTAATACGGAGGATGCAAGCGTTATCCGGAATGATTGGGCGTAAAGCGTCCGCAGGTGGTTTTAAAAGTCTGTTGTTAAAGCGTGAGGCTTAACCTCATAAGGGCAATGGAAACTATAAGACTAGAGTACGTTCGGGGCAAGGGGAATTCCCAGTGTAGCGGTGAAATGCGTAGAGATTGGGAAGAACACCGGTGGCGAAAGCGCCTTGCTAGGCCGTAACTGACACTGAGGGACGAAAGCTAGGGGAGCGAATGGGATTAGATACCCCAGTAGTCCTAGCCGTAAACGATGGATACTAGGCGTTGTCTGTATCGACCCGGACAGTGCCGTAGCTAACGCGTTAAGTATCCCGCCTGGGGAGTACGCACGCAAGTGTGAAACTCAAAGGAATTGACGGGGGCCCGCACAAGCGGTGGAGTATGTGGTTTAATTCGATGCAACGCGAAGAACCTTACCAGGGCTTGACATGTCCAGAATCTTGCTGAAAGGTGAGAGTGCCTTAGGGAGCTGGAACACAGGTGGTGCATGGCTGTCGTCAGCTCGTGTCGTGAGATGTTGGGTTAAGTCCCGCAACGAGCGCAACCCTCGTCCTTAGTTGCCATCATTAAGTTGGGAACTCTAGGGAGACTGCCGGTGACAAACCGGAGGAAGGTGGGGATGACGTCAAGTCAGCATGCCCCTTACGTCCTGGGCTACACACGTACTACAATGCTACAGACAATGGGAAGCTACACAGCGATGTGATGCGAAACTCAGAAACTGTGGCTCAGTTCAGATTGCAGGCTGCAACTCGCCTGCATGAAGGAGGAATCGCTAGTAATTGCAGGTCAGCATACTGCAGTGAATTCGTTCCCGGGCCTTGTACACACCGCCCGTCACACCATGGAAGCTGGTAGTGCCCGAAGTCGTTACCCTAACTGCTTGCAGAGGGGGATGCCTAAGGCGAGACTGGTGACTGGGGTGAAGTCGTAACAAGGTAGCCGTACCGGAAGGTGTGGCTGGATCACCTCCTTTTAGGGAGACCTACCCAACTTGAAGTGAATGAGGTTCAATGAATCTTCGGATGAATAGAGCCAGAGAATTCACATGAAGATGGTCATTCCTAGGTCGTTCGAGGAAAAAGTCATATAATCTAATCAAGCTATTAACGGTATCGGTAAAAAACTAACCGAGATTGAAGTCAGCACCTAAGTTCATCAGTGACAAAGAACTAATGAATCGGAATGCTGAGTAATGACTCAGTAAAGAACCATGAAAACTGCATAATAGAAGCGAAAAAGGTAGGTAGTACGAGAAGCTTGAGAGCGCGCAAGTGTGATTGAGTGAAATCGGAAACAGACAAAAGGTCAAAGGAATAAGGGCTGACGGTGGATACCTAGGCACGCAGAGGCGAAGAAGGACGTGGTTACCTACGAAAAGTTCCGGGGAGTTGGAAGCAAGCGTTGAGCCGGAAATGTCCGAATGGGGCAACCCAGAATACTGCCACCTGAATATATAGGGTGGAAAGAGCGAACCTAGCGAACTGAAACATCTTAGTAGCTAGAGGAAAAGAAATCAAAAGAGATTCCCAAAGTAGTGGTGAGCGAAATGGGAAGAGCCTAAACCAGAATGCTTGCATTGTGGGGTAGTGGGACAACGAGATGGAATCGGAAGGTTAGACGAAGCATTGAAAAGATGCACCAGAGAAAGTGAGAGTCTTGTAGTCGAAAGCTGAAAGATACTAGTTGAATCCCGAGTAGCATGGAGCACGAGAAATTCCATGTGAATCAGCGAGGACCACCTCGTAAGGCTAAATACTACTGCGTGACCGATAGAGAACAAGTACCGCGAGGGAAAGGTGAAAAGAACCCCGGGAGGGGAGTGAAAAAGAACATGAAACCGTCAGCTTACAAGCAGTGGGAGTCTGATTAAACGGATGACCGCGTGCCTGTTGAAGAATGAGCCGGCGACTTATAGGTACTGGTGGATTAAGCTATTAAGTAGCGAAGTCAAAGGGAAACCGAGTCTGAGAAGGGCGTTAATCAGTATTTATAGACCCGAACCCTGGCGATCTAACCATGTCCAGGATGAAGCTTGGGTAACACCAAGTGGAGGTCCGCACCGACTGATGTTGAAAAATCAGCGGATGAGGTGTGGTTAGGGGTGAAATGCCAATCGAGCCAGGAGCTAGCTGGTTCTCCCCGAAATGTGTTTAGGCGCAGCGGTTACGAATATAGCTTGGGGGTAAAGCACTGTTTCGGTGCGGGCTGGGAGACCGGTACCAAATCGAGACAAACTCAGAATACCAAGTGAACATGTAGCCAGTAAGACGGTGGGGGATAAGCTTCATCGTCAAGAGGGAAACAGCCCAGACCGCCAGCTAAGGTCCCCAAATCAACGTTAAGTGGCAAAGGAGGTGGGAGTGCACAGACAACCAGGAGGTTTGCCTAGAAGCAGCCACCCTTGAAAGAGTGCGTAATAGCTCACTGGTCAAGCGCTCCTGCGCCGAAAATGAATGGGACTAAACGTTGTACCGAAGCTGCGGACTTGTATTTAGGTATAAGTGGTAGGGGAGCGTTCTATAAGAAGAGAAGCATTAGCGGCAAGCAGGTGTGGATTTTATAGAAGTGAGAATGTCGGCTTGAGTAGCGCAAATATTGGTGAGAATCCAATACCCCGAAACCCCAAGGGTTCCAGAGGCAGGTTCGTCCACTCTGGGTTAGTCGGGTCCTAAGGCGAGGGCGAACGCCGTAGTCGATGGACAACGGGTGAATAATCCCGTACTAATTTATGTTTGTGCAGAGGGACGGAGAAGGTGAATGTCAGCCGGATGTTGGTTACCGGTTTAAGTGTCAAGGTGTTGAGAGACGGAGAAAACGTCTTGAGTTGAGGCATGAGTACGACCTGCTACGGCGGGGAAGTGGCATAATCTAGCTTCCAAGAAAAGCTCGGTGGCACGTTAAGCATAAATTACCCGTACCCGAAACCGACACAGGTGGGGAGGTTGAGTAAACTAAGGGGCGCGAGATAACTCTCTCTAAGGAACTCGGCAAAATGGCCCCGTAACTTCGGAAGAAGGGGTGCCCATAGCAATATGGGTCGCAGTGAAGAGATCCAGGCGACTGTTTACCAAAAACACAGGTCTCCGCGAAGTGTAATCACGAAGTATGGGGGCTGACGCCTGCCCAGTGCCGGAAGGTTAAGGAAGTTGGTCAGGGTAGAAATATTTGAAGCTGACGACTGAAGCCCCGGTGAACGGCGGCCGTAACTATAACGGTCCTAAGGTAGCGAAATTCCTTGTCGGGTAAGTTCCGACCCGCACGAAAGGCGTAACGATCTGGATGGTGTCTCGGAGAGAGACTCGGCGAAATAGGATTGTCTGTGAAGATACGGACTACCTGCACCTGGACAGAAAGACCCTATGAAGCTTTACTGTATCCTGGAATTGGGTCCGGGCTTGGCTTGCGCAGGATAGGTGGGAAGCGTAGAGTATATCCTTGTGGGGATATAGGAGCTAACGGTGAGATACCACTCTGGCGAAGCTAGGATTCTAACTGATGACCATAATCTGGTCAGAGGACATTTTCAGGTGGGCAGTTTGACTGGGGCGGTCGCCTCCCAAAAGGTAACGGAGGCGCGCAATGGTTCCCTCAGCACGGTTGGAAATCGTGCGGCGAGTGTAAAGGCAATAAGGGAGCTTGACTGCAAGAGATACATCTCGAGCAGGTACGAAAGTAGGTCTTAGTGATCCGACGGCGCAGAGTGGAATGGCCGTCGCTCAACGGATAAAAGTTACTCTAGGGATAACAGGCTGATCTCCCCCAAGAGTCCACATCGACGGGGAGGTTTGGCACCTCGATGTCGGCTCATCGCAACCTGGGGCGGAAGTACGTCCCAAGGGTTGGGCTGTTCGCCCATTAAAGCGGTACGTGAGCTGGGTTCAGAACGTCGTGAGACAGTTCGGTCCATATCCGGTGCAGGCGTTAGAATATTGAGAGGAGCCTTCCTTAGTACGAGAGGACCGGGAAGGACGCACCGCTGGTGTACCAGTTATCGTGCCAACGGTAAACGCTGGGTAGCTATGTGCGGAGTGGATAACCGCTGAAAGCATCTAAGTGGGAAGCCCACCTCAAGATGAGTATTCTTTTTACTTTAAGTAAGTAAGGTCACGGGAAGAACACCCGTTGATAGGCTCGAAGTCGAAGTTCAGTAATGGATGTAGCTCACGAGTACTAATAGACCGAGGCTTTGACCTTAACTAATTATTCGCTTCTATATGCAGTCTTCATGGTTTTTCCAAAACAGGAACAAAACCATACAGATTTCCTGGTGCTGATGGCGTGGTGGAACCACACTGAATCCATCCCGAACTCAGAGGTGAAACGCTACTGCGGCAACGATAGTTGGAGGGTTGCCTCCCGCCAAAATAGCTCGGCGCCAGGTCTATTCTTTTCCAAAGCCCCTTCCTATACACATCATAGGAGGGGGCTTTGCTTTTCTATGCTTTTTATTCTCTTGCCTTCCCTAACTTCTGGGCGTTCGCTCATTTTTGACCCGAAAATTTAATTAACCAGGTATCTCTCTATTTTTTTGTATGCGATAGCGCCAGCGCTGTTTCTTGGATGCCAGAATGGCTTTTGTCAGTTCGCAATGTTGCTGAGACTGATTTAGTCTAAACTCCAGTTCAAAAATCAGTTCAAAGTTCTTTGCTAAGATTGGATTTTGTCCCTGTTTTCGGTACATAGTTACAAACAGCACGCTTTAGTACTTATGGTCAGGGTGATGCAAGGATTTTGGGCTATCATACCGTCTTCTCTTGCACATGAATATACTTCTAGGGTCATTAAAACTAAGCGATCGCACTCTTGAGATTAAACCACAGACACTTAAGGCAGAGTGCAGTCAATATTACGAATGTGTCTTCGCGCTACGCGATCGCGTAATCATCCTGCCACGGGTTTCTTCAATTACACTTAAAGTTATCCGTTTCCCTAACCAATGCAAACTCGTCAAAACTATAAATGTGATAGCTATAATTAGCAAAGGTTGCTTACCCAATAATTCCTCCACACCCTTAGTTAATAAATGATCGGGTTGAGTAATAAAATCCCAAGTATTGAAACGTAAAAAGCGTCCCCAGTAAATACCAACTGCGCTCAAAGCATGGATAATCAATTCAGTTGTTAGTACCCATTCACCTTTCCCCCGCTGTTCTAGATAATAGCCAAGATTAATCAGTGAAATTACGTAAGCTTCAAATCCCGCAGAAATTACCAATATATAAAGGGGAATTACAACTAAAGTAATCATCCACACCGAATTTATCGTGCGGATATCATCAATTAAATGGATGACATCAGTCAATAAGTAGGGTGCATTGGGCAAAAAACCTATAAATGCTAAAAATCCCAACCACCAAGCAAATCTATTTCCGCTACGACTTCGTAACATCCAAATCATCAATGGTAAAATTACCAAAGTTGAAAATAGTAACAACTTGAGAAATGAGATGGAAAGTACTGCTGAAATTAAAAAGTATGAAAGAGTGCGAATGTATTTTTGATTTTCCGGTAAGCAAGCAAAAAGAGCCAAAAAGCCTAGGCACCAAGCCCAACCATTTCCCCGTCTACTGCGAAACAGCCACACGCTTAGAACTAAAGGTATAAAGGCTAGGAATAAGTTCCAAGTCATCCAACTTTCGTTTATTTGTAAAACTTGTATTACTCTGGCTAACAATTCGATTAGTTCCTCTTTCATAAATTATTCCTTAATTAGACTAAATCAAAAAATATTATTCTTCACCACCTTGAGGTAGCTTCAATCAAGTATGCAATCTAGAAGTTATTTTCCTATGACGAAGATATATATTTTTTGTGTCTTTGTGAAAACCAAAGCTATTTATGGCAGCCTATGGCTGCTGAGAGTGCCAAATATTCCCATAACAGCAAGGGGTTAATAATTTTTCGATGTTAACACAACTTTGAGAGATCCACAGAATGATTGGTCCAAAAGCTGTCATTGTGTAAAGCCCTTTGGGTATACAAGAAACGCGGAGCGTGTCTGCTAACCTGCGGGAACCCTAAAAGCGAACGGACTTATGCTTCATCGTTTCGCTCCATACCACTACCTGGAAGTAAACTACAGCGCTTCCGGCTATTATGCCATATAGCTTTTCTCCTTGCCCCTCTCGTATCATTGCTTTCAGCTTTTAGAATGTACCCCATAGCTGCTGCAAGTGCTGTATGCAATGACAATTGGGCATTTGTTTTTGTGGAGGTCTCTTATGCGATGTAATATTTACAGGATGAGCGATCGCATAACCGATGGAAGTAAATATAGCGCTTCTTTACATCAATACAAAAATACTAGGTATTTATCACTGGCTACATATCCCATATACTTTAGAGTGATCTATTAAATAAACTTTTATTAAGTGGGGATTAGGGATGTACATAGTGCAAATTGCCTCAGAATGCGCTCCTGTAATCAAAGCAGGGGGGTTAGGTGATGTAGTGTATGGACTCAGCAGGGAATTAGAAAATCAAGGACACTGTGTTGAGCTAATCCTGCCCATGTATGATTGTATGCGCTACGACCACATCTGGGGAATTCACGATGCCTACAAAGACTTGTGGGTACCCTGGTATGATGGGCAAATTCATTGCTCAGTTTACTGTGGTTGGGTACATGGCAGGGTGTGTTTTTTTATTGAGGCACATTCAGAAGATAATTTCTTCCATCGTGGTTGTTATTACGGTTGTGATGATGACAATATGCGCTTTGCCTTTTTTAGCAAAGCAGCTTTACAGTTTTTGCAACAAAGTAACAAATGTCCTGATGTAATTCACTGTCACGACTGGCAAACTGGTTTAATTCCGGTGATGCTATACGAAATGTATAAATATCACGGTATGGAGTATCAGCGAATTTGCTACACCATCCACAACTTTAAGCATCAAGGAATTTGTGGTAACGAAGTTTTAAAGGCAACAGGTTTAAATCGTCCAGAATATTATTTCCAATACGACAAAGTACGGGATAATTTTAATGGCTTTGCCCTAAATATGATGAAAGGTGGCATTGTTTATTCTAATGCTGTGACAACTGTTTCTCCACACCATGCATGGGAAGCTTTACATACCGAAATTAATTGTGGTTTGGGACATACTTTAGATATTCATCAAGGCAAGTTCCAAGGTGTTCTCAATGGAATTGATTTTGAATTTTGGAGTCCGGATGTTGATAAATATATACCCAATAACTATACAACAGAAGATTTTGAGCAAAAAGCCTATAACAAAAAAGCATTACGGGAAAGATTGAATTTAGATGATAGCAATAAACCTTTAATTGCGTATATTGGGCGTTTAGATGCTCAAAAAGGTGTCCATTTAGTTCACCATGCAATTTACCACGCACTGGAAAGACAAGCACAATTTGTCCTCTTAGGTGCAGCAACTGAACCCAGTATTCACAGTTGGTTTGCCCATGAAAAGAAATTTTTAGCTGATGATCCCGACGTGCATATTGAACTTGGTTTTAATGAGGAATTATCCCATCTGATCTACGCTGCTGCGGATATGATTGTTGTTCCGAGTAATTATGAACCCTGCGGTTTAACACAAATGATTGGTTTAAAATACGGTACAGTACCAATTGTTAGAGGCGTAGGGGGGTTAGTAAATACTGTGTTTGATTGGGATTATGATACGATGCATACCCCGGAAGAACGTAATGGTTTTGTGTTTTTTGAAACCGATAATT
Organism: Calothrix sp. PCC 6303; assembly: GCF_000317435.1. NCBI lineage: Bacteria > Bacillati > Cyanobacteriota > Cyanophyceae > Nostocales > Calotrichaceae > Calothrix > Calothrix sp. PCC 6303. The sequence continues at coordinate 5,110,640 of NC_019751.1, read as the reverse complement.
ATGCTTTAGAATCTGCTATGGGTAGGGCAATTGATTTATATAATCTCAGTCCCGAACTATTCTGCAATTTAGCAATTCAAGGGATGAAATGCGATAATTCTTGGAAGTATCCGGCGGAAGATTATGTGGAAATTTATGAGACTATTCGTCATAAACATAACTGATTAATTTAGAATTAATCATGAGATGAAAATTTAGACCCCCGACTTCTTAAAGGATGCCATTGGCGAATTGGGGGTAACACCTAGTAGATCAAGACAGTAGTGAGTATGCAGTAGGCAGTGAGGGAAAGCCATTTATTACTGCGCCTTTCATCCTCAAATAATGGTCTAGTTGTTTACGCGATGCTGCACTAGGCAAGACCCCTTATTCGCCAATGGCATCATTCAACAAGTGGGGGATCTAAAACTTCAATGTTCACATGACAGATTCTGTACTTAACTATACTTTTGATCGCTCCCCAGTGTAAAAAGCTAGCAAATCATTAAGATTTAGTTAGATCATCAACACGAAACATTCTTATTAAATCATCAGGAGTATTTATTAACCTTGTCTAAAGCTGATTGTCAATATAATTACCATAACTTTACAAAGTCAAGATTTGCTCACAAAAAAAGTATAAAAAATTAGCAACTTTGGATGAAGACAGTGAACAATACCCATAGCTAGAACTGGAATTTTTCCCAAACACGCCAAACATCTTATGCAGCCTATTCGCACTTTTAACGTTTCACCATCATTACCAGAACGCTTAGAACCGTTACGGAAACTAGCGTACAACCTTCATTGGGACTGGAATGCTGAATCAAAAGACTTATTTCGCCGTTTAGATCCAGATTTGTGGGAGTCAAGTCACCACAATCCGGTGGCAATGCTTGGTACCATTAGCCAAGATCGGCTCACTGAAGTTGTGGAAGATGAGGGCTTTCTCGCTCAAATGGGACGTGCAGCGCAACAGCTAGAAGATTATCTTCAAGAACGGACTTGGTTTCAAAAGCAACGCACTGGTAAGCCTAAAGAATATTATGCTTATTTCTCCGCTGAATTTGGTTTAACTGATTGTTTACCCATCTACTCAGGTGGTTTGGGGGTTCTAGCTGGTGATCACCTCAAATCAGCTAGCGACCTGGGTTTACCATTATTAGGTGTCGGTTTACTGTATCAACAAGGTTACTTTGCCCAATACCTCAACGCTGATGGTTGGCAACAAGAACGCTACATCAACAACGATTTTCATAACATGCCGTTGCACCTCGAACGCAACGCAGATGGTTCAGAACTACGCATTGAGGTTGATTACCCAGGACGTAAGGTATATGCTCGTGTGTGGCGCGTTCAAGTAGGTTCGGTACCCCTCTACATGATGGATACCAATATCGAACCAAACAACGCCTATGATCAAGATATTACCGACCAATTGTATGGTGGTGATACCGACATGCGGATTCACCAAGAAATTATGTTGGGAATTGGTGGTGTGCGCTTGCTGAAGGCACTAGGATACGAAGTTACCGCGTACCATATGAACGAGGGACACGCCGCATTTTCTGCCCTTGAACGTACTCGCATCCTGATTCAAGAAAAAGGTTTGAGTTATGCTACTGCTAAACAGTTAGTAATCTCTTCCAATATCTTTACAACCCATACTCCCGTACCCGCAGGGATCGATCTATTTTCCCCCGATAAGGTTTTACACTACCTGGGTTACTATGGAAACATATTCGGATTATCCCCAGAGCAATTCTTAGAATTGGGCAGAGATAATCCTGAAGATGATGCTTCTGCCTTTAGTATGGCGGTTTTGGCATTGAAGATGGCAACCTTCTCCAATGGAGTTGCCCAGCTACATGGCGTAGTTTCCCGTGACATGTTCCAGGGTTTATGGAAAGATGTTCCTGTAGAAGAAGTTCCCATCGGTGCCATTACTAACGGTGTTCATGCCCGTAGTTGTGTATCCAAATCGACCCAGGAACTGTACGATCGCTATTTAGGACCAAACTGGTCATCAGTAGGAGTTGATAGTCCTTTGTGGGAACGCATGGATGCAATTCCCGATGAAGAATTGTGGCGGAACCATGAAAGATGTCGCCTAGATATGATTCTATATGTACGGGAACACCTAGTGAAGCATTTACGCGATCGCGGTGCCTCTTCATCGGTAGTTGCTCAAGCACAGGAAGTTCTTGATCCTAAAGTTTTCACCATCGGTTTTGCCCGTCGTTTTGCTACCTACAAACGGGCAACATTGTGGATGCGGGATATCGAAAGAATCAGAAAAATTTTACTGGCAAACAAAGACAGAAAAGTTCAATTTGTGATTGCTGGAAAAGCACACCCTAAAGATATCCCCGGTAAAGAATTGATTCAGGAAATCAACCACTTTATCCGCGAACAAGGTTTAGAAAAACAAATTGTTTTCGTTCCCAACTACGACATCCACATTTCCCGGTTAATGGTGGCAGGATGCGACATCTGGTTAAATACACCACGTCGTCCCCGTGAAGCTTCCGGAACTAGCGGAATGAAAGCTGCAATGAACGGTTTGCCTAACTTAAGTGTCTTAGATGGTTGGTGGGATGAAGCCGATTTTGTCCGCACAGGTTGGGCAATTGGACATGGAGAAATGTACGATGATGAGACATATCAAGATGAAATCGAAGCCAACGCGCTGTACGATTTACTAGAAAAAGAAGTAGTTCCCCTATTTTACGATCGTGATGCTGATGGTTTACCTCGGCATTGGATTGCTAAAATGAAAGATGCAATTCGCTTAAATTGTCCCTTCTTCAACACAGCGAGAATGGTGGGAGAGTACGCAGAACGCGCTTACTTCCACGCCAGCGATCGCTATCATACTCTAACTAGCGAAAACTACGCTCCAGCCAAAGAACTAGCTGAGTGGAAAAATAAACTTAGCCAAAATTGGTACAATCTCAAAATCAAAGATATCAACGTCTCATCTGATAGTGATATTAAGGTTAACCAGACTGTCACCGTCCAAGCTAAAATCGACTTAGCAACATTAACCAAGGATGATGTACAGGTAGAATTATACCAAGGTGCCATCGATGCCAGTGGTGAAATCGTCAACGGCGAATCTGTAGTCATGGAAAACCAAGGTATCGACTCCCATGGTTTAAGCACTTACACCGCAGATGTAGTCTATGATACATCAGGCTTGCAGGGCTTATCTCTGCGAGTATTACCCAAACACAAATACTTATCCAGTGCTTACGAACCCCGGCTAATTGTTTGGGCACATTAATAATTCAGTATTACTGAGATTTTGAGGACAGGCTGTAAATGCCTGTCCTATTTTTTGGGAAAATCCACAACTATGGCTCTAAAAAAACTAAAACACGTAAATAATCAGGTACTATTGTTTGGGATTTAATCAAATAAGGTATCCATGTTTACCACTCGTAAATTTATTCTTATAATTCCTGTCAGTTTCATATTTCTAATTACAAGTTGCAACGATAGTAAAGTTACACAATGCGAGCGACTAATTAGGCAGGTGAATGCAGGAACAACGCTGCTGGAAAAAAATAAAGGTTCGCAGGTGACAACAAGCAGGAAGCTTGCTCAGGATTTACAGGATGTCACGAAAAAAACCGAGGAACTGAATTTCCAAGACCCAAAATTAAAAGATTATCAAACCAAATTTATCACAGTATTTGGAACCCTAAGTCAAAATATTGCGAAAGCCTCTAAAGCATTAGGTTCTGCAAAAACAGCACAACCTTCTGTAGATGGAAGAGCAACCATCCAAAAAGCAAAGGATGAAATCGACTCGTCTTTGCAAAAAGCTTCAGTTGCAGCAAAACAGGCAGATTCCATGGCAACGGAATTAAATAAATACTGTAGTCAACCCGAATAGATAAGTACGTGGGTGTTGAAAAGTATCGTTATAACGAGGCAGTAGGCAGTTGGGGTAAGCGCAAACATTTGGGGTAGTTGTGCAGAAGAATTTGAGTTGAATTTATAGATCATTACCGAAAAATTCGGGATATACAGCTACGCCGTTCGACGACGGCTTTAAAGTAATGAGTAAGGAATAAGAAAATAATTTTTAATCTTCACTTATTACTTGTTACTTTACTTGAGTATAATTTCATCCAAAATAAATCATATATAGGACTCATATTTTATTTATGAAATACACCCTGCATATACTTAAACTTTTAAGTGCAAAGCACAGGCTGCGCCAACAATGATCAAATCGGATTTCTATATCCCATTGCTAAAAAGCCCCTCTGCCTCTTATTTAATTGGTATTTATATCCCCGATTAATAATAGCTGGGGTTTTTGTTGGCTATTTTTTGATTTTTATGAAAATATCGTAGAAAAAATTAACATGATAAAATCGAATGATTAACTATAATTTATTGTCCATAGAGAACATATTAAAACCAAGGGTTTACAAGTTAAAAAGTATCCGAAGAAATAGCAAAATCTAATACAAGTTGACTTTTGCAAAATAACAAATTCCATACAACTTTACAAAAATAATTATGAGCAAAATAAAGGAAGAAAAAAACGGCTGAAGATTAGTCCTCGGAGATAAACAATGGTAGTCCTCACAGAGAACATTCAACGTCGATTAACTATACAAACTGTTGAGATTGCACCAAACACAACAGCAATCCGCTCCTTAGATTGGGACCGCGATCGCTTTGACATTGAATTTGGCTTGCAAAATGGTACAACTTACAATTCCTATCTAATTAAAGGCGATCGTATTGCCTTGGTGGATACTTCCCACGGCAAATTCCGCGACCTATATTTAGAAACCCTAAAAACACTTGTTAACCCCAAGGCAATTGATTACATCATCGTCAGCCACACTGAACCCGATCACAGTGGGTTGGTAGAGGATGTATTACAACTGGCACCAAGGGCTACCGTTTTAGCCTCCAAGGTGGCGTTACAATTTCTAGAAAACCTGGTACATGACCCCTTTTCTAAGCGGATTGTCAAGTCTGGGGACAAGGTAGACTTAGGTGACGGACATGTAATTGAGTTTGTCAGTGCGCCAAATCTTCACTGGCCCGATACAATATTTAGTTTCGACCAGAAAACAAAAGCTCTCTATACTTGCGATGCTTTTGGGATGCACTATTGTAGTGACGACACCTTTGATGTGGATTTGGAAGCAATCGAACCAGATTTTCGATTTTACTACGATTGCTTGATGGGACCAAATGCGCGATCGCTAATTAACGCGATGAAGAAAATGGGCGAACTTGGCGACATCAAAATGATTGCCAATGGACATGGACCCCTACTTTACCATCACTTAGACTTTTTGCGGGAACGTTACCAAAATTGGAGTCAAATCCAAGCCAAGGCAGAAACCACTGTTGGCTTGTTTTATGTAGCAGATTACGGATATAGCGATCGCTTGGCTCATTCCATCTCCCACGGTATCTTGAAAACAGGTATCGGTGTAGAAGTGATGGATATCACCACAGCTGATGTCCAAGAAATTCAAGAACTCGCCGGACGTGCTTCTGGAATCGTCATCGGAATGCCTCCTAGCAGCAACATCTCAGCCCAAGCAGGTATTAGTTCCCTCCTAGCTGTCGCCAAAGATAAGCAGTTTGTGGGTTTATTTGAAGCTTTTGGTGGTGATGATGAACCAATTGATAGTCTCCGTCAAAAATTCACATCACAGGGTATCAAAGAAGGTTTCTCTGCCATCAAAATTAGAGAAACACCCAACCCTGACACCTATCAATTGTGTGAAGAGGCAGGAACCGATTTAGGACAAAGACTCGTCCGCGAACGTAACATCAAGCAGGTAAAATCCCTTGATGTAAATATGGAAAAAGCCCTAGGTCGGATTAGTAGTGGACTTTACATCATTACTAGTCAGAAAGACGGTAATAGAAGCGCTATGTTAGCATCTTGGGTTGCCCAAGCCAGCTTACAACCTCTTGGTTTTACCATCGCGATTGCTAAAGACCGAGCAATTGAATCTTTCATGCAAGTTGGTGACAAATTTGTCCTCAACGCCTTAGAAGAAGGTAACTACAAAGAACTCAAACGTCACTTCCTCAAGCGCTTATTACCCGGTGCCGACCGCTTTGGAGATGTCAAGACCCAAACCGCTAAAAATGGCTGTCCGATCCTCACAGATGCCTTAGCATACATGGAATGTGAAATTATCGACAGCATGGAATGTAGTGACCATTGGATTTTGTACTGTACCGTTCAAGATGGTCGTGTTTCTAAGCCTGATGGTGTCACCGCTGTTCGTCACCGCAAGGTTGGTAATTACTACTAAATGGTCTGATAAGGGAAGAATTGGGGCAGGGAGTAGGGAGAAAAGGCTCCTTTCAAGGCAGGACTAACGCAATCACTACGCAGTTACGTCATTGCGACGCAAGGAAGCAATCTCAAAGTCTTGTTTTCATGTCCCAAGGGGACAGGCTAAAAGCCTTTCTTGTAGCTTGCTTCCCGCAGGGTATGCCCAAAGGGCGTTATATTGCCTAAGCTCCCCCTACCTCCCCTGCTCCCCTGCTCTCCCTACCTCCCTACCTCCCTACCTCCCTACCTCCCTACCTCCCTGCCTCTTCATCCAAACTATCTCATCTCTTCACCCAAAATCACTATGACCGATCAACATCCTCGTGACGTGCAAGTGTTACCAATTGCCACTAATACGACAGTTTTACGGGCACGCAGTTGGACAAGACAACGATTTGAAATTGAGTATGCACTTTCTCGTGGAACTACGGCGAATTCCTATGTAATTCGTGGGGATAAAACGGCGATTATTGATCCACCTTCGGAAACTTTTACAGATATATATAAAGAAGCCCTACGTCGCTGTTTGGAGTTAACCACAATTGATTACGTGGTGATTGGTCACTTTAGTCCCAACCGGATGGCGACAATGAGGGCATTATTAGAAATTGCCCCCGAATTAACCTTTGTGACTTCGGTGCCAGGTGCTGCACATTTACGGGCTGCTTTCTCAAACCAAGAGTTGAAAATTCTCACCATGCGGGGGAAAGAAACCCTCGATTTGGGTAAAGGTCATGTGTTGAATTTTATTCCTACACCTAGTCCACGTTGGACTGAAGGACTTTGCACCTACGATCAACAAACCCAAATTCTTTATACAGATAAATTATTTAGTGCCCATGTTTGTGGGGATGATATTTTTGATGAGGATTGGGACAGCTTCAAAGAAGATCAGCGCTATTATTACGATAGCGTCATGGCTCCCAATGCAAACCACATCAAAGCGGCTTTGGAGAAAATATCCGATTACCAAGTCCGGATGTATGCAGTAGGTCATGGTCCTTTGGTACGCTATGGTTTGATGGAGTTGACCAAATCCTATGGAGAATGGAGTCGTTCCCAAGCTGAACGGGAAATAAAAGTAGCTTTGTTATATGCTTCCGCTTACGGGAATACGGCGACTTTAGCACAAGCGATCGCACTCGGACTGACAAAGGGTGGTGTGGCAGTCGAATTAATTAATTGCGAATTTGCCGAACCTGATGATATTAAGAATGCAGTTGAAAGATGCGAGGGTTTTATTATTGGTTCCCCAACTATTGGGGGTCATGCACCTACTCCCATACACACAGCGTTAGGAACAGTGTTATCGGTTGGCAATAATAATAAGTTGGCGGGTGTATTTGGTTCCTATGGTTGGAGTGGTGAAGCCTTTGATTTAATTGAAGGTAAACTCAAAGAAGCCGGATACAAATTTGGATTTGAAACCATCCGCGCTCGCTTCAAACCATCTGATAAAACCTTGAAGGAATGTGAAGAAGCAGCTACAGACTTCGCTCAAATTCTCCGCAAAGCCAGGAAACTCCGCTTACCTCAACCTGCTGCAAATTCCATGGAACAAGCTGTGGGACGGATTGTAGGTTCAGTTTGTGTCATCACCACCAAACAAGGTGATATCTCCGCAGCGATGATGGGTGCTTGGGTATCTCAAGCGACGTTTAATCCCCCTGGAATTACAATAGCGATCGCTAAAGAGCGGGCAATCGAGAATTTGCTTTATCCTGGTTCTAAGTTTGTGCTAAATATTTTGGCAGAAAACAATCACCAAGAGTACATGAAGCACTTCCGGAAACAGTTTGCCCCTGGAGAAGAACGCTTTGATGGCTTTGAAACTGCCCTCAATGATGATGGTTGTGTGATTCTCATGGACGCGATCGCATATTTGGAATGTTGTGTCGCTAAACGGATGGAATGTGGCGATCATTGGGTAATTTACTCAACTATCAACAACGGTAAACTACTTCAACCCCATGCTACAACTGCTGTTCATTACCGTAAATCTGGTACTTATTACTAAGTTCCAGGTAGAAATTTAGTGTTTGTAAAGACGTTCCCATGGAGCGTCTTTACTATATTTCGTAGTTCCTGCTCTAATGCGATCGCACTACGTCGCGCAGTCTTATAACTGCCTGGTTATCAAGGGCATCGCGCTCGATATTGTAGGTTGATGATAGTTTACTGGTAGAATCATACCTATTATGTATGATGACACTTGCCGATTCCTAGCCGAACACTTCTCAGCCGACTTCGCTAGTTGGCTGTTGGGGAAATCCGTCACTCTGGCAGAACTCCAACCCTCTGAACTCTCCCTTGACCCAATTCGCGCTGATGCTCTGATTTTTCTAGAGTCAGATGAAGAAATTTTGCATATTGAGTTTCAAACACTTCCTAAAAACAATATCCCATTCCGTGTTCTGGATTATCGTGTGCGAGCCTATCGAAGAGATCCAACCAAACCGATGCGACAAGTTGTCATTTACCTGAAGCAGACTTCATCGCCCTTGGTTTATCAAACCAGTTTTACAATGGAACGTACCCACCACGAATTTGAGGTAATTCGTTTGTGGGAGCAACCTGCATCGCTCTTCCTACAATATCCTGGGCTGATTCCCTTTGCGGCTCTGGGACAAAGCGAAAATGCTGAAGAAACGTTACGTCAAGCGGCTCAAAGAGTGGAACAGATAAAAGATCCCCAGACTCAAGCTAATTTGTTAGCGGCATCAGGAATTTTAGCTGGGTTACAATTAGATCAGGAAGTGATTTATCGCATATTGCGGAAGGACATCATGCAAGAATCGACTGTGTATCGCTCTATCCTGGCAGAAGGTGAAGTAAAAAAACAAAGGGAAATCGCGCTCAATTTCTTACGAGATGGTTTATCCGTTGAAGCGGTTGCTCATGGAACGGGGTTATCAATCGAAGAAGTCCAACAACTTCAGCAACAACTCAACTAGCTTCTGCAAGTTTGAGTTTATTGTCCTCTGGACATAGCATTGTAGTTTAGCCAAATATGGTCGCATATCTCAAAAAATGGAATGGCATTGAATTCAGAGTTAAAGAGGGTTTCAGAACACATGCTTGCACTTGGCTTGGGTGCTTTAGCCCATGCAAATTGGCATGCAAACTATATGAGTATTGAGAACAGTAAATGGCCTGAGCTTTCAGTTTTGCAAGCAGCTCATGCAGCGGAGATATTAATCAAAGCACGTATAGCCGAGGAGCATCCCTTGCTTATTTTCGAGCAGCTTCCTCGCTCTAAGGTGACTGACAATTTTTTAGAGATGAAGCACTTATTTGAAAGTGCTAGAACTATTCAATACTCAGAATTGCCCGAACGGCTATGGGCGACTACTGGTATGAAACTAGAAAACTTAGAAAAGTATAAATCATTCGGTAGGCTGAGGAATTCTATACAACATTTTGCACCACCACCAGAAATCGATTTCAGTGGAGAAACGATTAATTTCATATTTGAGGTAATAGATCCATTCATTAATACTTGCTGGAGCTTATATGCAATCGACTATAACGAAGACATTGACCGTCATATTTATCTGATTGAGGGATTGGTCGAACGTGGGATTAAATTTCTGATCTCTCCTAACTGTGTAAAACAGCTAAAGCATGTGGACTTTGATTGGCCAAAAAATAATCGAGAGTATGAACAAGAAATGAAGAAAAGGCTTGCGCTTATGGGGTTCATTGAACAAAATAGTAGACATTCATAAATTGTTTGTTGTTCAAACGGCAGCCTATTGCTAGAACTGCATCCCAATTAGTCACTGCTTGCAAAAGCGCTATTTGTAATTCCTCAGCATTCTCAAGATTCAGGTTTAGGGCTGATTTAAAAACGCGAGCTTTATGTTTTCCTTGCGGATGTTCTGGATTGAGACAGTAACCACTGATCTTGTCCACTTCGACTATAGCGCGTTCGGGATTAGGTAATTTCATTCCCTGTTGAGTTTCTCATCATTGTTTAACATTGAGTTCAGAATATAATTTATCAAAAGCTAAAAACAAAATTATCAAAAATCCCTCTCCTAGCTGGAAAGGGACAAATTTTGGCTAAAAATTCAGAAAAAGATCAAAACTCTCCACCTAAAGCATCAACACATCGCTCACATAACAATGGATCATCCTTTGATTCCCCCACATGGGTAGAATAATTCCAACATCTGTCACATTTTGCCCCTTCAGCATCCACTACGCCAATTCCCCAGTTTTCACCAACGGAATTATATTTCAATCCGTCAATTTTTTGAGATGAATCTAGTAGTTCAACTTGGGAAGTAATAAACAAATATCGCAATTCATCGATACCGTTGCTATTTTCTTCCAGTGTTTTGACTTGTTGCCGTAATTCGCTATCGGCTATATACAGTAACACCTTCGCTTCCAAAGAAGAACCAATACTTTTATCAACCCGTGCTTGTTCCAACACCTTGTTGACATCGTTACGAAGTTCCCGTAGTTTCTCCCAGAAGGTGGCGATTTCGGGATTTTGCCATTTTGCATCCAAATTCACCCAACCTGCTTCAAACACCGATTTATAAGGTGTTTTGTAGGGTAAAAATTGCCAGATGTCTTCAGCTAAGTGACAGAGAACAGGCGCGATCGCACGAGTCAAATTCTCCAGTGCCAGGTACAATACTGTTTGGGTGCTGCGACGGCGGAAACCTTCGGGGGTGCTGATATACAGCCGATCTTTGGCGATGTCGATGTAGAAGCTGGATAAATCCACCACGCAGAAGTTTTGCACTGTTTGGAAGAAGCGGAAGAATTGGAAGCTTTCAAAGGCTTCTGTAACTTCGTTAAATACCTCCGTCATTCGGTGTAGCATGTATTTATCGACTGCGGGTAATTTGTCGTAGGGAACTGCGTCTTTTTCGGGGTCGAAGTCGTGTAGATTTCCCAGTAAAACCCGCGCTGTGTTGCGAATTTTCCCGCGAATGTCTCCTAGTTGTTTGAGAACATTTTTACCGATGCGTTGGTCGTTGGTGTAATCTACTGAAGAGACCCATAACCGCAACACGTCTGCACCGTAGGGTGGTTCTTCTTTCTGATTTTTTCCACCTTCGATGACGACGTTGGGATCTAGAACATTTCCCAAGGATTTACTCATTTTGAAGCCTTTTTCATCCAGAGTAAAGCCGTGGGTTAAGACGGTTTTATAGGGGGCGCAATCGTTGACAGCTACACTAGTAAGTAAACTCGATTGGAACCAACCGCGATGTTGGTCTGAGCCTTCCAAATATATATCTACTGGGTACTTTGATAACTCTTGACGCTGTTTAACTACTGAAGCCCAAGAAGAACCCGAATCAAACCACACATCCATCGTATCAAAGCCTTGACGATATCTGCGTCCATTATTGCGGTACTGTTCGGGTAGCAATTCTTCTACAGACATTTCCCACCAAGCATTAGAACCTTTTTCAGCAAAGATATCCCGAATATGGTTGATGGTTTCTTCTGTCATTAAAACTTCGTTGGTTTCCTCATCGTAAAATACGGGGATTGGTACACCCCAATTACGCTGCCGAGAAATACACCAGTCCGAGCGATCGCTTACCATGGGAGTTATTCTATTTTCTCCCTGTGGTGGTATCCAACGTACTTGGGCAATTGCATCCAAAGCGCGATCGCGGAATCCCTCAACTGAGGCAAACCACTGCTCTGTTGCTCTAAAAATCGTCGGTTTTTTAGTTCGCCAATCGTAGGGATATTTGTGTTGATAGGGTTCTTCTTTAAGTAAAGCACCAGCAGCTAACATGGCATCCAAAACTGCTTGGTTGCCGTCACCGAGGACATTTAACCCCGCAAATTGTCCTGCTTCCTCTGTAAAGTTGCCACCATCATCCACAGGGGAAAGAATTGGTAAGCCATATTTTTGTCCGGTGATGTAGTCTTCTTGACCATGACCTGGGGCAGTATGAACTAATCCTGTACCGCTCTCTGTGGTTATATAATCGCCGCCAATGACGATGGGACTCTCACGCTCAAATAGGGGATGTTTGTATGTTGAATGTTCTAAATCTTTCCCTTTAACTGTGGTTTTTACGGTTAATTCCACATTGAATTTTTCGGCTAGAGAATCTATTAAATCCTTCGCCACAATCAGGTATTTGCTGGAGACGTTCCACTGTGTATCTGCATTCGAGGCAACTTGACCTACTTCCACAACAGAATAATCCAAATCTGGATTCACCGCCACAGCCAAATTCGCCGGAATTGTCCAGGGTGTCGTCGTCCAAATCGCTACACCCAAACTTGGTAAATATTCCCCTAAAGCTGACTTTGCACCATCCGCCAAACTCACCATTGGGAAGGCTGCATACATACTTCTCGAAGTATGTCCCTCTGGATATTCTAACTCAGCTTCAGCCAAAGCCGTCCGCGAACTGGGACTCCAATTTACAGGTTTCAAGCCGCGATAGATATACCCTTTCAAAAACATCTGCCCAAAAACATCGATCTGGGCTGCTTCATATTCCGGTGTCAGCGTGAGATATGGATGTTCCCAATCACCCCAAACACCGTATCTTTTAAAGCCTTTGCGTTGCCCTTCAACTGCTTCCAGGGCAAATTCATGAGCTTTTTGACGTAACTTCAACGGGGTTAATTCTTGACGTTCTGCCTGCTTCATATTTTGCAGAACCTTCAACTCAATCGGCAATCCGTGGCAATCCCAACCGGGTACATAACGTACCTTCCGACCTTGCATGAGTTGGTAACGGTTAATAATATCTTTAAGGATTTTATTTAAAGCATGACCAATATGCAGTGAACCATTTGCGTAGGGTGGTCCATCATGGAGTATAAATACATCGCCTGGATTTTCTTGAGAAAGGCGAGCGTAGATTTTATTTTCTGCCCAAAATCTTTGTATTTCTGGCTCACGCTTGACAGCGTTCGCCCGCATATCGAATTTTGTTTTGGGTAAATTTACTGTATCTTTGTAACTTTTAGCTTCTGTCACTGCTCTGATGGGTTAATGAATATGAGGTCAGATTTTCACTATTATCGTTGGAAATGTGGAGAGTAGGAGATTTTGTAATGGGAATAATCATGTTTGGATTACCAAAATGTTTGTAGTATGAGTGTAGCATTAAAAGCGCGATCGCGTTGACCAAAAAAACTAGATTATATCTATCTTAAAAAAAGAATCCCAGCAACCATTGATTTGTCCCAAAGATAATTTGAATTGTTATTACAGCAGTTTTCACCTATTTGAACCACATCAGCCCATTAGACGGCGGTTTCAACTATTGGCGGGCGTGGGATTAGGGAAAATCTAGGGAATTCAATACTTCTGTTTACACCGTAGCCTCTTAAATCTACCGAAAGCAACCGAAGAGAAAGTTCGGGAATTTTATTTTCAGCATTATCAACAGAAAACAGATACTTCTCACCAGCTTTTGCCATGCCGCGATATATTTAGAGAGACAGTAAGTAGTCGAACAAAGGACAGAAATCAGCAACCGTGCAGATAACATTTTTAGGGACTAGCTCTGGTGTACCCACGCGATCGCGTAACGTTTCAAGTGTAGCTCTACGATTACCTCAACGAGCAGAAATGTGGTTATTCGACTGTGGTGAAGGCACCCAACATCAAATTTTACACAGTGACCTCAAGGTTAGCCAACTATCCCGAATCTTTATCACTCACATGCATGGCGACCATATTTTTGGTTTAATGGGGTTGCTGGCTAGCTGTGGCTTGGCTGGGAATGTGGATCGTGTTGATATCTACGGTCCAGCAGGGTTAAACGAATATCTTCAAGCTTGTTCCCGTTATTCCCACACTCATTTCTCTTACCCTGTTAAAGTTCATACAGTTAAACCCGGTGTAATCTACGAAGACGCAGAATTTACAGTTAGCTGCGCCCAACTGCACCACAGAATTCCCGCCTTTGGCTACCGCATCGCCGAGAAAGACCGTGCAGGGCGGTTTGACATTGAAAAAGCCCAAGCATTAGAAATTCCCCCTGGTAGAGTTTATGGTCAACTCAAACGGGGTGAAACTGTCACCCTCCCCGATGGACGCACCATCAACGGTAGCGAATTATGCGGACCAACTGAAATCGGGCGTAAATTTGCCTATTGTACCGACACCGTATATTGCGATGGGGCAGTAGAACTTGCCCGCGATGCCGATGTGGTAATTCATGAAGCCACATTTGCCCATCAAGATGCTGAGATGGCTTTTCAACGCTTACACTCAACCAGCACGATGGCTGCTCAAACCGCACTGACAGCGGGGGCACATCGATTGATTATGACCCATTTCAGCCCCCGTTATGCCCCTGGAAACTCAGTAGAATTGAAAGATTTACTCAAAGAAGCCAGAGCCATTTTTCCTAACACCGAAATGGCATACGACTTCATGATGTATGAAGTTCCTCGCAGACGCGATCAGCAATTGGTGACAAGCAAAAGTTAGTACATCAATTATGATGAGTCGCGGATTTATAGCGCTTCTTAGTTGACAGGAGTTACGCAATCACTACGCAGTTACGTCATTGTAAAAAAAATGTATGTGACCAATTACCCGACCCGCCCTATCGGGCACCCTCCCCGCAAGCGTGCAATGTACACACAAGTATCGAATTCCCCAGATTTTCTATAATTCCACACCCGCCAACGGTTGAAACCCACCGCAGTCGCTACAACGGGGGGAACCCCCGCAACGCGCTGCTCGCTGTCTAATAGCTAAAGTCATCTACAAGATGACTGAATATTTTTGGTTTTTAGTCCATTGAAATGGACTTGTGCTGTGAGACTGGGATTTTCAATCCCAGGCGGAGTGAGGGATTTACCGATTTTCAAATTGGTATAAAATTTATAATTTTTTCCTGACTGATAGATTTTTGTTACCGGATGGGTAACATAAGAACAATTCCCTAACAATCGCTTTATAAACTAACCTACGAAACCAATACATTACTGCAAAGTGAATGTAAAGATATGGCACATTTTAGTTTTGTCGGATATAAATTGAATTATTCGTTGAGGAATTTTAACTTCCGGACAATTCTGAAAAAAACATAGTAAAACAAAATTTATCATTCAATATCTAGATATTTAACTTCTTGAAGAAGGCGGATATCTAGAAAATTTTCAGCGGTATGAATTGAGCCTGGTAAACATATTATCAGGTTAAACTCACGTTGTAAAAACATTAAATAATTAGTATAAAATCCCTTAACAGGAAAGCAGCTATGTCTCGAAAAAGTGAGTTAGTCAAAGTCATCCAAAATTTATTCCAAAAACTTCGCTCTCACTCTCCCTCCACAATTCGAGAGCAACGTTACTGGCTAATACGAACTTTTCTAATTAATCAAAAGAATTCTAATTGGGCAAACTCTGGTTTTGTTTTACCAACGGTTGCAATGGTGGCTTTGGTAGTTGTTTTACTCACCACCGCAATTTTATTTCGTTCTTTTGAACGGTCTAAAAATGCAGGTAATGTCAGGCTTAACGAAACCGTGATGAATGCGGCTTTACCTGCTATTGATCGAGCTGCGGCAAAATTGGAACAGTTATTTAATGACCCTTCACTACCACGTTCAACACCATCAGATGTGGCGCTGTATGATGTTATTAAAAATAATAAGAAATACAATTTAGGTGATGAAGTTCGTTTAAAGTTAGCAAAAGATATTAATGGTGGCACAATAGCCACTGATACAACTAATTTACAGAATGATGAAACTCTAAATACTGCCTGGAAATATCCTGTAGATACAAATAACGATGGTAAATTTGATACTTATACACTTTATGCGATTTACTTCCGTAGTCCTACTAGAAATACTGCGACGAATCAATTTAATCGTGCCAGAAACCCACTAGAAGCCCGAACTCCACCGATGGATAAAAGTCAAATTGGTGGTGCTTGCGGAGCAGCTATTGGTACTAGTGCAAGTTTGATTGGTGATTCTGATTGGTACAAATCATCTGGAAGACTGTCTAAAAGCTTTTTTGTTTATACAGTTAATATTCCCATAGAAAATACAACAGGACTTGATACGAATAGATATCAAATATACAAAGGTAACAAAGGATTTTCTGCATTAGAGTATCAACAAGATCGAGAAAGGATTCCTGTTAATAGTAAAGCCGTATGGTTTGAGAATGATTTAGAAATTACTCCTGGTAGCGCACTGTACTTAAATGGTGCAGTTCACACCAATGCTAACTTGCTAGCTAGTGGACAATATAATGATAATGATATTATTTTCCGTCAAGTTAGTAGTCAAAATTCCTGTTTTTATGAGCAAGAAAATGCCAAGATAACAATTGGCGGAAACTTCGGCACGGGAAACGTTTCCCAAGGAACAACTGCTCCCAACAAGACAATTAAAATCGATAGATTTTTAGGTTATAAAGCTACACCAGGAACCAACTCCATCGGTGGGTCAACTACTGAAAAATCAACAACATTAACTGGTGGTAACGTAATTGGTCATAATGATGCTGCTTACGATAGACGCATCAGCAAAATGAAAAATGAAGCTTTGAGCTTGTGTACTGCTTGTGATACCGCCACTACAGTCGCTGCTCTCACAACCGCAGTTAATGGAAAGGATGATAGATACCCTAAAGAAGTTCTAGATAACTATAGAACACGGGTGGCTCAAAGCACAGGTATTGATAGGGACGCAGCTTACGATATTCTAGGTGAAGAACTTGAGCTATACGTCAGGAATCGTACTATGCGGGTGCCCTTTGCGATAGTATCCCAAGCCATACCTACTGATGCTCAAGCATTAGGTACATACGCAACAGGTAACGTGTTTTCAGGGACTGGAATTATAGATGTGCCTGCGGAGTGGAGAGACATAAGCACCACAAATACAGGATTAACACTCGCTCTTGATAAGTTATCTGCAACCGAACCAACAACGCAGAAAGAAAGCGGAAAAGAAACACTTCCAGGCGATCGCATTCTTCTTGGAAATAACTTAGCTGCTTACTGGAAAAATAGTAGTGGTCAGTACATAACTGGTGAAAAAGCCCGTCAACAAGTGGATGATGGAACCACTAAATGGAATGCACCTAGCGGGACTGATAAAGCCCGTACCCGTGCTACTCAGATTCAACCACAACTCAACTTAGGGGTGACAGATCGTAACGACTTTTGGGAGCAAAAAGCTGCTGAAGACAAAGATGCAACCAATCCGCTTGCAAATGTTGGTGGTTTACGTGTAGTAACTGGTGCAGGTATATATGTAGATGATGATGGGGTTACACGTACAGGAGATACTCCAAGCTATACACGTAGTACCAACTCTTTCTTGCCATCACCAAAGGATACTTTTGCCCCAGGTGTCCTTCCTGCTAATGAAATTCCTGGGGAAACTGGTCTTGATACTAATTTTGTTGATACCAGCACTGCTCAGACAGTTGCAGGCAGAGTTCCAAAACCAGCCCAATATAGAAATGCTGGAACTACTCAACAAAGCAATATAGTGGTTTGGTCGGATGCGATGCCAATGAGTAGTCCTAATCCTACCGACACCAGGAAGGGTGATCTATTAATGCGGGCAACGGCTGTTTACCACTACAAAAATAACGCCACCAATGTTGTTAGTCAGCAGCCTATCGCCTGTGTTAGCAGCTACTATGATCCCACCAATGAAACTACTGCAAAGAATTCGACAAGCCCTACAACCTTACCTGATGGTGGCTTGGGGACTAATCCACAAGGAAGATCCAATAATGGAGTAACCTATGGCTTTCCTGGTCGAACTAGTATTACAACTTACTTAAATACCCTCAAGCGTCAAGCCAGATTAGTTTTTCCCAACGGACGTATCGTTAATGAACCATTGCGAAATGCAATGCAGAAATATACAAGTAGCACTTTCACTAACTTTACCTATGCAGATTATTCGGCAGTTGATACTGCGTTATGCTCACTTGCAATTCTGAATGGAGCATCTCCAAATAATTCTACAATTGCTCATGGAGCAATTAGAGAAAGAGCATTTTTAGACTCTAGAGAAGTTAAGACAGTTCAGAATTCAGTTGACTACCAAGACAGTACAAAACAAGGGCAATACGACCTGGAATTAGAACAACGTCAGCCTTTAGAGATGCGCGTTACTGAAATAGATATGGGCTATCTTGCTGGAAGAACTTACAGCACAGCTGAATATTTATTGCCAAAGAGTGGGATTGTCTACGCGACTCGTGATGATGCACTGCAAGATTTAAGTTATGCCACCATCGATACGAATGCAAATCGCCTTACAAATTCCAGACAATTAGAACGAATTAAATTATTTAGTCAAACTGACTTTAAGCTAGACCCAACTCGTCGTCCAAGTGGTATCCGACTAATCAATGGAAGTAATTTGGCAAGGGGCGGAGCAAACTCAACAACTTACGATCAGGCAGAAAAAGGCTTAATCTTAGTTAGTAACCTACCTGTGTATGTAAAAGGTGATTTCAACCTTCATAGGACTAGTTCAACTGCTACAACTCAAATTGAAGAATTTACACAGAAAGTAACTGACACGTCTGATAGTAAATTTTATGGCGATCGCACAACCCCTGATAGTAACTTTGGTTGTCGTCCAGGAAGAACCGGATGTCCAGCAACAGGTGGCGATCTCTGGCGACCATCGACAATTATTGCTGATAGTATCACTTTGTTGAGTGGCAACACTCTTACAACTGGTTTCCAGGATGGTTTTCGTAATCATGGCGATTACGATCTAAGAAATAATGCTCTTACGCTTCCTCCTAGTTCGTCTATCCCTACATTGGTAAATAATTTTGTTACTACATTTGATTGGGTTCATACTACTGGGTATCCAAAAGCTGCATATAAAACATCGTACTTAGCAAATGGTGTAACACCAATTCAACGTAGAGCAGCATTTGGTGAATACTTGATGGAGATTTGCGATCAACCAATTGCCTCGCAATGCGATCAAAATAATCCTGACCATTGGTCTGTTTTTCTTACTAATGGAGTGAAAAAGAAAGCATCAGAGATAATAACCAAAGATATCGATGATATTAATGGGAATAGTTCTTTAATACGACTTATTTCTGGTACAACTGCAAAACCACCAGACACAGGTTATGAGCGTTATCCACGTCGAGTGGCTTTTTCAAGAATATTGACTCCTGGTACTACCATTAACAATTTACAACTGGATGGTACGCTTCCAATCCCACTTGGAATTAGATCAGGTGTAGTTACGGAGACTAAATACAGCGACTTTGCCAATACAAAGCCAACACCAACACCACTAACACCAACCGCATTATGGTTTAGAACCACTCATACTCCCGCCTCACCCACAACCAATCCAGACTATGCCACTGATAAGCCATTATTTATTCAAGCTCAAGCTCCAAGCCTTCAAGGACAGCCGCTCCTAGCACCAGTTTTACAAATATATAGTCCAGAAGGGTCCCCCGCAGTTACCACAGGCAGAACTGCCACATTACCTGTAGGAGGTGGTACTGTACTAATTCAAAGCCAATGGGTACAACGAGCATTAGATACTACTTTCAACTCAGCATTTGTTGGGGGTAACGCTCCTAGTCGTCCAGAAGAAGAATCTGCTGGTTTACATAACTTTGTAAGATTTTTGGAAAATTGGGATAGTCGAACAGCTTTTATCAGCGGTAGTTTTATTCAGTTTAAACGCAGTTCTTATTCCACTGCACCGTTTGCGTCTATCTTAGTTTCCAGAGCTAACTCCCAAAGCAGTAATACTCTTACTACTACTGGTTCTGCTCCCAGCAATAACATCAGTATTTTCGACTTCCGTTTTAACGTCTATAAAACTAATAAAGGAGCTCCAGAGGGTACATTACCTTATTACACACCTCCTACAAGGGTCTGGGGTTTTGATGTGGCATTACTATCACAGCTACCTGACTTGTTTGCTCAACGATTTACAACTCCTGCTGTCGGCGCACCTTCGGAGTTTTTCCGGGAAGTGGGTAAAGATGATCCGTGGGTAAGCACTTTGTTATGTGCAAAAGAATTACCAACATCAACTAGTACAACCTGGTCAAAAGATGCGGTTCCAGCTAGTTATCGTCCTGCAAGTTGTCCAACTGGCAATTATCCATAATAAGGTGCTGTTTACTGAGGTTGAATGAGGCAAAATAATGAATCGCAAGCAATTAAATCAACACATTAAATTAGCAATTAAGTGGAGAAAATTCAAATCTGCGGAAGATTGTCAGTCTGGTTTTACAATCATTGAGTCTTTGATTGCCCTGGTAGTAGTGGCTATTCTCATGAGTGCGATCGCCCCTGTAATTGTCCTATCTGTTGCGACTCGTGTGCAATCGAAAAGGGTAGAGTCAGGAACACAAGCAGCTAGAGCATACCTTGATGGAGTTAGAGCTGGATCTATTGATGCACCAAAACACTTTAAACAATTAACAGAAGTAAATTCAACTACTAAAGTATATACCTCACAACGATTAGGTTTTGCTCAGGTTGCGGCTCCGAATGCTACTTTACCTAACTGTACTTCACCAACTAAGGGTTATTGTGCAGACACGGCTACTTCTAGTTTGTATTGCATAGATTTAGATGGCGGAGGTTGCACTAGCACTAGTAATAAAGACTTTATTCTACAAGCATTTCGTAGTAGCCCAAATGCTACTGCTGACGATCCAGATAAAGGTTATTTACTGGGAGTGAGAGTTTATAGAGCAGGTGGCTTTAAAGGAACAGGAACAACTCTCAAAACTCAGCAAGGTGGTTCTAAATCATCTACTTTTACAGGTGGTTTAGGCGATCGTCAAGCACCTGTATTTGAAACAGCTACAGAAATAGCTTCTAAAGCTACCAAATATCAAGATTACTGCGATCGTTTTGGTGGTTGTCAGCAGTAAAGCATTGATCGGTGATTTAGTGTTTTTGTATGCAAATAAAACAATGTTTAATATAAGGAAAATAGCTTGATGAAATATATACTGGCATATCTTCTCAAAATAAAAATACAGTCTAATCATAAAGAACAACAACAGGGTTTTACTCTGATTGAATTATTGGTCGCAATGATTTTAGCTGTTTTGGTGATCACACCCTTACTAACTTTCATGATCAATATTCTAGATACAGATCGCAGGGAACAGGCAAAAGCATCTTCCGAGCAAGAAGTTCAAGCAGCGGTAGATTATATTGCCAGGGATATGGAACAAGCAGTGTATATCTATGATGCAGATGGTATTTACGGTAAAACTGACGCAACTGATGCAACAAAAAGTATTAGGGGAATACTTAACCAGCTACCTACTCCAACTGAAACAACAAAAGTCCCTGTACTTGTTTTTTGGAAGCGTTACTTTTTAGGTAAAGATCAAAATGTGACAGTTGGAACCCAAAACAAGCGAGCTGGTTGTTTGGTGACACTTTCTGCTAGTGTGTGCAATGAGCAAGATTACATGCTTTATTCTTTAGTCGCATACTATTTAGTAAAAGATAATAGTGCTACTTGGAATTCCACGACTGCGAGAATTGAGCGATGGGAAATCAGAGATGGTATACGAGATTTAAGTGGTACGATTACTCGTTCTGAAACAATTAATACAAGTACACAAACTGTCAGGTACCTTCTAGCCCCTAGTTCTGGTTTTATGCCCTTCAATTTATCTTTAGAAGGTGATTTAAAGAAGAAATTAGGTACTTGGGTAAAACATTCAGATCCTTATGAAACTAGAGGAACAAGACCTACTCTGATAGATTTTGTAGATCAGACTACTATTGCTGATGGAGGAACAGGAATAGCACCAACTTGCGCTAGCGATGAGCAACAAGTTCCTCGCTATACTTCAACACCCGCAGCTTTACAAACTGGGAGTTTTTATGCTTGCGTTAACTCTAGTAAATATGTAGCAAGAGTATTTATTAGAGGTAATGCAAAAGCGAGATTTGAATCCGGTGCTAAATATAATTCTGAGAATTCTGAATATTTTCCTAAAGCAAGTATTAAAATAAAAGGTCGTGGCTTTTTGGGTGCTGAGTAATCTGGAAAAATATGGTAAATCAAATGTTATTAATTAATTTACAAAATTACCACATAAATAAGTTATTTTATTCTAATAAAAAATACTTCTTAAAAAACAAAGGTTCAATTAAACTTGATTCTCAATCATCTGGTGGATTCACTTTATTAGAGGTACTAGTCACGGTATTAATCATTGGTATTCTCTCAGCTATTGCGGCACCTAGTTGGCTAGCTTTCACAGATAGACAAAGAATAAATAAAGTGAATGATGAGGTTTTTGGAGGAATACAGGAAGCACAACGAGAAGCAAAAAAAACTAAGCGTAGCTATAGCGTTTGGTTTCGTGAAAGTAGTGGGAATGCAGAGTATAGTATTATGCCAACTAAAAAACCTGATAATACTGATTATGCTGCCACAGATATTACTGCATGGAAACCTCTGGGAGGGGAAGTTGGGGTAAAATCTAGAAAATTTTTATTACGAACAAACATGACAGCTAATAATACTGCTGGTCTTGTTACAACATCTAATAGCCTAGCAACAGCAAGAAAAATTACCTTTGATTATTTAGGTCTTTTATCTGAGGCAAATCTAGGAACAGCACCAACTGGTTCTGATGATCCACCAGGTTTACGGATTGTTGTTGCTATTCCCGATACTCCAAATTCTACTACCCCTGGTACAACTAAACGCTGTGTAATTGTCCAAACGCTTTTGGGTGGAATGCGAACAGCAAAGGACTCAGCGTGCAATAGTTAATTTCCACAACCAACTAGTTCAAAAAGATCAGTCATAATACTGAACATAAAACCTAGTATTAAGATTCAAAATTGATCTGTAAGATCGACTTTATCCATTTAAAAATAATGAATATTGATTTCACCGTCGCTGTGCCAACTTACAACGGCGAGAAACGCTTGCCAGAACTATTAGAAAGACTAAAAAATCAAATTAATACTGAAAATTTAACTTGGGAAATAATTATTGTTGATAATAACAGTACTGATAATACTGCTAAATTGGTCAAATCCTATCAAGAAAATTGGCAATTTCCTTATCAACTCAAATATTTACTAGAAACTAAGCAAGGTGCAGCCCATGCTCGTAAGTTGGCTGTTGCACAAGCAAAAGGCAAATTTATTGGGTTTCTGGATGATGATAATTACCCAGAATCTAATTGGGTTGCTAATGCTTATATTTTTGGGGAAAAATATCCCCAAGCGGGGGCTTTTGCTAGTCAAATACACCCAAATTGGGAAGTTAATCCCCCTGATAATTTTCAACGAATTACTCCATTTTTAGCAATTACTGAACGTGGAGATATGCCGCTATTATATGATCCTAAGGCTAATCTTTTACCTCCTTCGGCTGGTTTAGTTATACGTCAACAGGCTTGGTTGGAGAGTGTTCCAGAAACACAAATTTTAATTGGTAGAGTAGGTGGTAATATGCTAGCTGGGGAAGATTTAGAAATGCTTGCTTATATTCAAAAAGCAGGTTGGGAAATCTGGTATAACCCTGAGATGGAAATTTATCACCAAATTCCTCAATGGCGTTTACAAAGAGATTATTTAATTCCTTTTTTCCGAGGGATTGGTTTAAGTCGCTACGTAACTCGAATGGCAAGAATTAAACCTTGGATGAGACCATTTTTATCTCTTGCTTATATGGTGAATGATCTCAAAAGAGTGATTTTACATCTGATTAAATATCGCTGGCAGGTCAAAAGTGAGTTGGTTGCAGCTTGTGAACTGGAGCTATTTGTTAACAGTTTTATTAGTCCTTTTTATCTTTGGAAACGTGGGTATTTGAAGTGATAAGCCAAGCCCGTGCTGCGCGAACAGACTGAAGTCTGGGGCTACAGGTACAAAGCCTGCCTACGCAGGCTAATAAATAGTGTTTTTACGAAAGTGAGATGCTCCCTAGGGAACTCTTAACAAAGAACATACCCTTATTTTTTCCATTTTTTTACTAAAATAAATCTGAATGCAAGTTTTTTAAACCTCAAAACCTTATTTACTTGCATTTTCCCCGGATAAAAAATAGCGAAAGTGTTGATAAATAAATGTTTTATAGTTATTCAGCAAGTCCTAGGTAATTAATAAATTGTTCTGGAACTAATCTGTATTCTCCAGATTTAAAGCTGTTTATATTTACCCAAACTGCGGTTTTCTGGCGTTTACCTTCGGAAAAATTGATTGTTTCCAGTTCGTAGAATTTAGGGTCAACAAAATCGCATTCGTATACCTGAAAAATCTCATGTCCAGGTTTACCATTGAAGGTAAAGATATTTTCTAAACAGCCGATATAGCGAATATTTTTTAACTCTGCTTGAATTTCTTCTTGAAATTCCCGCTCTAAAGCTATTAAGCTAGTTTCACCAAAGTCTACACCGCCACCCATGGCACGATAAAAGGTGGTTTCTTTAACTGGATCGTATCCTTTGGAGACAAAAATTCTATCTCCATCACGGATTATTCCTAAAACTACAACCCGAATTTCGCCTTCTTTATGCATTTGATAATTAATTATTAGTTAGGATTTTCTCAAAAAGTCTTCTCGTGTGGGTAGGTGTAGCTAAGTAGATGGTTAGAAATAAACACAACTTCTTAAAAACTATTTTTGGCGGCTTCCGCCTCCAAAAAAGTTTCCGCTATGTAGCAGAGTATAAATTTACCTTAAACCCTTAAAACTACTCACTACTCACTATTCCCTACTCACTTCCCACAACCTACTTAAACTTGGGGATTTACCATCCTCCGGAAAACTGCTGCATGTCTACGCAATGACAAAACTGTACTTTTCGTGATGGAGGAGTTTTAATTGTCGTAATTATCGTATATGGATTCTGGACGGCTGTCGCTATCTTCAATTGACCAATCTGAGTTTTCACCACCAATAATTAATTCTTCGATGGTGACGTATTCTTGACTTAATTGGGTTAAAGCATTGATTAAAACGTCAAGCGCGATCGCATCCGAGGTTCCAAGGTCAAACCAGCATCTAGCCCATTCTCCCTCATACTCAAATCTTCCCATATTATGCATCAAAGCTTTGAGACTCTGCTGATACCCTTGTTGATAATAGTCCATGTAACTAAGTTCTAGCCCTGTATCCTGTACCTGCAAGTTTTCGGCATTAAAAGCACCCAACTTACCCAGGTAAAACCAAGAGTCAAAAGCTTCCTCAACGAACTGTTTTTCCCGTTGTGAAGGAACGTTACTAAATCTTAGCCAAATCCAGACATCGAAGGGATTTATCTCGCGGAACTGTACCAGCATTTCGGTTCATTATTACGACTGTGATCAATTATGTAGTTTTTGGCTCGCAACTAAACAAAAATATCACAAATACTAACTGGTTGTGCAATATTGAAAATGTATCCTTTTCTAAAACACTCATCCATGGGTATTGAGTAGGTGTCAAATGATGAGAAAATATTAAGTTAAAGATCATAAAACTTTAAATTTGCGCGTCATGGCTGAGATTCAATTTTCCAAAGGTATTACAGAAGAAGTTATTCCCGATGTCCGCTTAACGCGATCGCGTTCTGGTGAAAGTGGCACAGCTACGTTCTTTTTTCAAAATCCTAGAGCATTAGATGCTACCAGTACCGAAGAAATTACCGGGATGTACATGATTGATGAGGAGGGTGAAATTGTCACCCGCGAGGTTAAGGGCAAATTTGTGAATGGGAAGGCTGACGCTCTTGAAGCATTACATATCATGAAGTCTGTTGAAGAATGGGATCGTTTTATGCGTTTTATGGAGCGCTATGCCGAACAGAATGGTTTAGACTTAGACCAATAGTAAACGTAGTCAACATACTTCTAAGTTATGGGTTAGGAATTTCATTCCTAACTCCCCGCATATGGAACATCTTCCTCACCCAGATACCTCAACAATCAGCCTCAACTGTGGGGCAATTACCATCAGCGATACACGCACAACAGAAACAGATAAAAGCGGTAAATTAATTCAAGAATACCTCAGTCGTGATAGCCATAAAATTATGGCTTACATGATTTTGCCAGATGAACCAGCGCAAATTAAAAGTCAGATTCAGCAACTTTCCCAGCATCCAGGTATTGATGTCATCATCCTCAATGGTGGCACAGGTATTGCCCCCAGAGATACCACCTATGATGTAATTGAGCAACTCTTAGAAAAAACCTTACCCGGTTTTGGTGAACTCTTCAGATTTCTAAGTTATCAAGAAATTGCTTCCCGCGCGATCGCATCTCGTGCAACAGCTGGGATTTACCGTCAAAAACTAATTTTTTCCCTTCCTGGTTCTAGCAATGCCGTCAGTTTAGCGATGGAAAAGCTGATATTGCCGGAAATCGTCCATTTGGTGAAGCAGATGAAGGGATAGTATTCGAGTCAAAGCGAAGAACAAGCTGGCTGGTATCTATGGAAGCATTAGCAATTTAAGAGACGATTTTCTGCACAAACTCTCGACTCGTTTAATTAAAGAAAACTGTATCATCTGTATCAAAGATTTGCGACTTGCTAATATGCTCAAAAACCATAAACTCGATTTAACAATCATCTCTGAATTTTTACTCAAAATAGATGATGATATATATGGATTTAGGTTTTTTATAAGCTGAATAATAAACAAAAAGATTTGATCAAAACTATCTATAGCTATCGGCAAATACTTAATTTTCAGGAATACCGGAACTTACCCAGAATTCATAAATAACCAGGAATATCACTGACGTTAGTTGTGGAAAAAAGAACTAGACTTATATTTACCGTCAGATAAAAGTGCAAGGAGACGGGAGCATCTACTTTTAAAAAAATGAA
This sequence comes from Calothrix sp. PCC 6303, assembly GCF_000317435.1. Lineage (NCBI taxonomy): Bacteria > Bacillati > Cyanobacteriota > Cyanophyceae > Nostocales > Calotrichaceae > Calothrix > Calothrix sp. PCC 6303. The sequence goes on along the minus strand of NC_019751.1, from coordinate 5,083,520 downwards.
TCGAGTTTCATCTCCGTCTTGGCATCAAGTTCGCGCAGAGTTTCAAAATATTTGGGGTTATGAAGATTTTCGTTCACCTCAAGGAGAAATTATTCGTTGCTTATTAGCACGAAAAGATGCACTGGTACTCATGCCAACTGGTGGAGGAAAATCGATTTGTTTTCAGCTGCCAGCTTTACTCCAAACTGGATTGACGCTGGTGGTTTCCCCATTGGTTGCGTTGATGGAAAATCAAGTGCAGGAATTGCGTGAGAAAAAATTACCTGCCGCACTTTTACATAGTCAATTAACTTCGCCACAAAGACGAGAAGTTTTACAGAAATTAGAACAACAAAAGCTGAGATTACTATACTTATCACCGGAAACTTTACTAAGTCCACCTGTTTGGGAAAAGTTAATCCAACCGCAGCTAATTATTAACGCTATTATCCTAGATGAAGCTCATTGTTTGGTGCAGTGGGGCGATAGTTTTCGTTCGGCATACCGCAGATTAGGAGCAGTCCGTAAAGCTTTACTTGCAACCAAGCCAGTAGGAACAAAAATTAGCGTTGCGGCTTTTACTGCCACTGCCGAGCCTGCGGCTCAAAAGGTGATTCAAGAAGTATTAGAATTGCAACAGCCAGAAATTTTTAGTTTAAATTTATATCGTCCTAATTTGAATCCCCGTGTCCAAGTAATTTGGACACCTCAAGCAAGAAAACATAAGTTAATCAAGTTTATTCAAAGTCAAAAAAATCAATCTGGATTAGTTTATGTGCGAACAAGAAGCGATAGCGATAATTTAGCTATCTGGTTATCGGAAAAAGGATTAAATGTCAGTCCTTATCATGCAGGTTTAGATGCTGAGGAACGTCGAAAAATTGAGAGTAAATGGTTGAATGGAACACTACAATTTGTGGTATGTACAAATGCCTTTGGAATGGGTATTAATAAACCTGATGTTCGCTGGGTAGTACATTTTCATCCGCCGTCATTACTATCAGAATATGTTCAAGAAATTGGACGTGCTGGTAGGGATGGAAAATCAGCAGATTTATTAATGTTAGTGAGTGAACCGACTGGATGGTTGGATTCGGGAGATAAACAAAGACAGGAATTTTTTAGTAATCAGATATATCAACAGCAGCGAGAAGCGGAACAATTGGCGAAAAAATTACCTAAAAAAGGGGAAATTACCGCAGTGATGAAACAGTTCCCCAATAGTGCAAATAGTCTTTCATTACTACACCGGGATGGGTTGTTGAAATGGGTTGATCCTTTTAATTATGTGATGATTCAAGGTGGAAGAAAGCCGGAAAATATTCAGGAACATTCAGCTAAAAAAATGCGTAAATATTTTTATACTAAAACTTGCCGCTGGCAATTTTTGCTGAGTGCTTTTGGTTTTGAGAAGGAATTAGGTGGGTTTTGTGGACATTGCGATCGCTGTCGGCGCTAAATAACCTAAAATACTATTTGCTCATGGTTCAAAAATAATTAACAAATAAAATAAAATAAAATAAAAAGAGAGACGCGATATATCGCGTCTCTACAACGTTTCGGGTTTTATTTATGAACGTTATTTCCCGAAAATCTATCCAAATAATAACTAAATCTGCTGTAAAAACCGCAAATCGCTACTATATAACCGACGAATATCATCAATTTGATGCAGTACCATGGCAAAACGTTCTACACCGAAACCCGCAGCAAAACCAGTGTAAACTTCAGGATCGTAACCCACATTTTTTAATACGTTGGGGTCAACCATTCCACAACCCATCACTTCCAACCAGCGCCCATTCCATTGTAAATCGACTTCTGCGGAAGGTTCAGTAAAGGGAAAATAACTAGCGCGAAAACGAATTGGCAAATCGCCAAACATTTCCTGTAAAAATACCTTAATCGTCCCTTTGAGGTCGGTAAAAGTCAATCCCTCATCAATAGCTAAAAGCTCAATTTGATGGAATACAGCTGAGTGGGTAGCATCAACAGTATCACGACGATAAACGCGACCGGGAGCAACAACCCGTACCGGGGGTTCATCCGCTTCCATGTAACGAATTTGTACCGAGGAAGTGTGAGTCCGCAGGAGATTTCCATCACTGAGATAGAAAGTATCCTGCATATCCCGTGCTGGGTGATCTGGGGGTGTATTTAGTGCTTCAAAGTTATAATAGTCACTTTCCATTTCTGGACCTTGAGCTACTGTGTATCCTAGCCCGACAAATATGTCTAATGCGCGGTCAACAATGCCATTGAGGGGGTGAACACGACCTTGAGGACGAAAAACACCAGGCATAGACACATCTAGGGTTTCTGCCTCTAGCTGGGCGCGGATTTTGACCGATTCTAAACTGGTGCGTTGGCGTTCGAGACTAGTTTGAATAGCCTCTTTGACTGTATTAGCGATCGCTCCAATTTTCGGCTTCTCTTCTGGCGGGAGTTTGCCCATCATTCCTAAAATTACAGAAAGTTGACCCTTTTTACCCAGGTAACTTAAGCGTAATTCTTCCAAACGTTCCAGCGAATCCGCTTCGGCGATGGCATTTTCTCCATCATGACGCAGTGCTTCTAGTTGAGCCTCAAGATTACTAAGACTGTTGCTCATGCTTGTTGATTATCAATTAATATTCAAAACTACTACAGCAACAGTGATTTTCCTGACTGTTTACTATGTTTTCCAGTTTAAATGCTCTTGGTTAATTTCTGACAATGGGGAACAGGGAACAGTGAACAGTATTTTTGTGAGTATTTTGACGTTAATTTAGGCAGATAGAAGGTATTGGGCTTTATGTTATGACTATTTAGGCGATACTGTTGTAGTCAATTTAGTTACAAGCTGTTGTATACAGACTGTTGATAAATTCCGCACTTTTATCTTACTTAACTTAAACTTAACTCACCGATGAAACTACTAATTAGTAACGATGATGGGGTTTTTGCCTTGGGTATCCGCACCCTTGCCAACACTTTAGCACAGGCAGGTCACGAAGTTACCGTGGTTTGTCCAGATAGAGAGCGTTCAGCTACGGGACATGGATTAACTTTACACCAACCAATTCGGGCGGAAATTGTGGAATCAATTTTCCATCCCCAAATTAAAGCTTGGGCTTGTGACGGTACACCCTCAGATTGTGTCAAGCTGGCGCTGTGGGCATTATTGGATACACCTCCTGATTTGGTGCTTTCAGGAATTAATCATGGTGCTAATCTGGGTACAGAAATTCTTTATTCTGGTACTGTATCCGCAGCAATGGAAGGGGTAATTGAAGGTATTCCCGCAATTGCTTTCAGTTTGGCTAGTCACACTGTGACAGAATTTCAACCTGCTGCAAATTTTGCTCAAACCTTAGTGGCAAAATTAACCGAAAAACCCCTAACTGATTTGATGTTATTGAATGTGAATATTCCGCCCGTAGGATCTGAGGAAATTTGCGGAGTGAAGCTTACACGTCAAGGGGTACGGCGTTATGTTGATGTGTTTAACAAACGGATCGATCCTCGTGGTAAAACTTATTACTGGCTTACTGGAGAGGTGCTAGAAGATGTGGAACCACCAGAAACGTTGGAATTACCAAAGAATGTGCCAATTGATGTACATGCAATTCGAGACAACTATATCAGTATTACGCCGTTACAATATAATTTGACCTACTCCAAAGGTTTGAGTCAATTAAGTAGTTTGGATTTTTAATCACCAAAGGGAATTAAGATTTTTAACTTACTCCCAGAAGTTGGTAATACTGTAAGTGTGAATCGTTCCTTGTAGCATATATCACTAACTGTAGTTATTCTGAAGATAGATATTAATTTGAGATAAATCTCTGGGTAGTATCTTCTAGAGTAGGGGCATCAAAAAAACTAAGTTATAAATTTAGGAGAAGTTGTTAACATTGTTTCATTATTTTTCCAGCATTCGCACTAAATCGACAAAGAGGCAATAATGAGCTTACACCCTTGCCTTTTGTACCACCAGTTACTTAGGCTTGATTTGTGAGAAATATTGCAAATGATGTGAAGTTTTTCTCACAAACACGATTATCTGTGATTCCGTCTGAATTGAAGTAAATATACTTCTAAAAAATTGTATTGTTCGCCCGCTTAATCTTTGCTAGTCAAGACGCATGTTTAGGATAGAAAACCAGTTCAATGTAAATTTTTGGGGAGTTCGCGGCAGTATCCCCTGTCCGGGTTCAAACACTGTACGTTACGGTGGAAATACCCCTTGCGTTGAGATGCAAGTGGGCGGCAACCATTTAGTTTTCGATGGTGGTACAGGACTCCATGTTTTGGGACAATCGATGCTCAAAAAAATGCCAGCATCAGCTCATATATTTTTTACCCATTCCCACTGGGATCATATGCAGGGTTTTCCCTTTTTCTCGCCAGGATTTGTAAAAGGGAATCACTTCTTTATCTATGGTGCGATCGCACCTGACGGATCAACCGTGGAACAGCGTCTGAATGACCAAATGTTACACCCAAATTTTCCTGTTCCTTTGCAAATTATGCAAGCAGATTTGGATTTTTGTGATGTAACTCCAGGAGAATCCATCAAAATCGATGATATTGTCGTGGAGACAGCACCCCTTAACCATCCTGGGGAAGCTGTGGGCTACCGTGTCAACTGGCGAGGTGGTGCTGCTACATATATTACCGATACAGAGCATTACGCTGACAGAATGGACGAAAATGTTCTTTGGTTAGCGCGAAATGCCGATGTTTTAATTTACGATTCCACCTATACCGATGAAGAGTACCATTCCCCCAATTCCCCAAAAATTGGCTGGGGACACTCAACCTGGCAAGAAGCAGTGAAAATTGCCCAAGCTGCCAACGTTAAAAATTTAGTCATATTTCATCATGATCCAGCCCATGATGATGATTTTTTAGATAATGTCGGTAGACAAGCAAAAGAAAAATTCTCAGGTGCAATGATGGCAAAGGAAGGAATGGTGATACCTGTAGAAGTTTCAGCCCCACTATCAAGAGAAATTTCTGTTAACTAGCACTATTTCAAAGCTTGAGAATAGAAGCAGTTGGGAATTTTAGATTAGATTGGAGATTGAGAGCTGTAAAAGTTTTTGGGTCAAAGTCAAGGGTCGGCAAATAAAAATTACGCTTTTGACTATGAACTATCTGACTATTGACTTAGCTCAATAAACCTCAAATCCCCAAATCGACGTGCTAAATCTGTCTCAAAACGGGTGTTCTGTGTGGGTTACATCTTCGACTGAACTGGCTTTAACACCGAATGCGATCGCCCTTGGTAAATTTGATGGTGTCCATCGAGGTCATCAGCAGGTTATCCAACCGATTATCAAAGCATCTGGAGTGGAAGGAACAGAAAGTCACTCCACAGTCGTCACCTTCAACCCACATCCGCAGGAATTTTTTAGCGGTACACCCCGCGCATTACTCACACCCCTTGACGAAAAAGTGCAGAAACTGCGATCGCTTGGAGTTGAACAATTAATCCTCCTCCCTTTTGATCGGGAATTATGCGCCCTTAGTCCTCAAGAATTTGTTGAAAAAATTCTCATTAATCAACTTCAAGCCACCCAGATTAGCGTTGGTGAGGATTTTTGCTTCGGTTCTCAACGTAGTGGTACGGCTTTGGATCTACAAGCGATCGCATCCAAGTACAATATCCCTGTCACCGTATCCCCTCTCCAAACCTACGATAGCACCATCCCCGCAGAAGATACCCGCATCAGCACCTCGGTGATCCGCCAACTCCTCGAACTCGGCGACATTCAAAGGGCAAATCGACTGCTTGGTTATTCTTACACCCTCATTGGTACAGTCATCCAGGGAAAACAAATCGGCAGAACTATCGATTTTCCTACCGCTAACCTGCAACTACCTTCAGATAAATTTCTCCCTCGTAAAGGAGTTTATGCTGTCCGTGTTTATCAATTTATTGAGACATCTGATACAACTCAACATATTGGTTTTGGGGTGATGAATATTGGTAATCGCCCCACGGTCAACGGTGTTCAAACAACGACTGAAGTACATCTACTTGACTGGTCAGGTGATCTATACGACCAAAAACTCACAATAGAACTCCAAGATTTTCTCCGCCCCGAACGCAAATTTCCTTCCCTAGCAGATCTCAAAACCCAAATTCAACAGGATGCTCAAAACGCTAAAACATTTTTTCACATCTAAGTGTTCGTTTTCTCAACTTGCGGGAACACTAAACACAGGACTCAAGAAGTAAAGCTAGGGCACGGCATCTGTCGCGCCCTTACCTAATTTTACCAGTTATCAGTTACCAGTTATCAGTTCAAGCTACTTTGAACCTAGTGTAGTTTTTATCAAGTATATTATTTCACCCCTGTTCACTGTTCTCTGTTCCCTGATTTAGCAGACGTTATTCATTATTGCCGGCAGAAATATGAGAGAAAAAATTGCAGCTTTAACCGAAAATCTTGCTCTTACCATCGTCGGTAAAAGTGAAGCAATACGTCTGGTAATGGTTGCCCTTTTCGGGGGGGGTCATGCACTTCTCGAAGATGTTCCCGGTGTTGGTAAAACTCTCTTGGCAAAATCCTTAGCACGTTCGATAGATGGGAAATTTCAGCGGATTCAATGTACCCCCGACCTCTTACCAACAGATATCACAGGTACAAATATTTGGAACCCCAAAAACGGGGAATTTCTCTTTCTTTCTGGTCCAGTATTCACAAATATTCTCCTTGCTGACGAAATCAACCGTGCCACACCTCGCACCCAATCAGCACTCCTGGAAGTCATGGAAGAATATCAAGTCACAATTGATGGTATTTCTCGCCCTGTTTCCTCGCCTTTTTTTGTAATTGCCACCCAAAACCCCATCGAATACCAGGGTACGTTTCCCCTTCCAGAAGCACAGATGGACAGATTTATGCTGTCTTTAAGTTTGGGTTATCCCAGCATTGACGAAGAATTACAAATGTTGCAACGCCAACAAAACGATCAGGTAATCTCTAACTTAGAGCCTTGCATTACACTCCATGAAGTGGAACAAATTCGCCAAGCATGTAAACAAGTTAAAGTTGATACTTCTCTCCAACAGTACATGCTGGAATTAGTGCGGGCAACTAGACAAGATGAAGAAATTATGCTGGGAGTTAGTCCACGGGGAACCGCATCACTACAACGGGCAACTCAAGCACTAGCTTTCATTTCTGGACGTGATTATGCCATCCCTGATGATGTGAAATTTTTAGCACCCCATGTTTTGTGTCACCGGATGATTCCCATCAGTGGACGTAGAAGCAGAACTGTTATGGAACGAATATTAAGGGCTGTTTTCATACCTTAGACTCGTTGGTAGCGGATGCGTAAGCATCCCGCTTTTTGAATCCCCAGGCTTCTAGCCTACGGGGAAGAGTGCAAAACTGGGATGCTCTGTTTTGTTTAGCTACTTGCTTACTAAACTAATTGGACTTTCCAGAGATAGGACATAAACACTACTTTGAGGAATTTGGACAACGCGAGTATTTTCAGCGGAACGTAAACCAGAAACTAAGCCGATGGCGCTTCCTAGCATTGCACCTCTGTCAAATTTTTCTGGATCTCCATTACTTACAGCACCCAAGGCACTACCACCAATTCTTCCCCAAATGGAGCCGTTTTCTACAGCTTTATCATTGGCACGTTTGTGGGTAATTGTAGTGCCTGGAATCATTTGACTTGAGGCTTTAATTTTTACAATTCGACCTTTAACTACTAAAGATTGAGCAATAATTTGTACACCACCTTTAGTTGGTTTCAAAACAATAGAAACAGGTGTATTTTCGGGAACTACAACGTTACCTCGACTATCTTGAATTGCTTGTGAAAGTGGAACAGTTAAAGGGAATTCTTGCTTTTGTCCAGCATCAACTGTTATCGGTGCAGGGAAGGAAATAATAATTGCTACATCCTGAGGAATTGTCACATCTTGGCTAATTGCTTGAGTTACGGGTTCAGCAACGGGAGTAGTTTGGGCAATGCTAGGTAAGGTGACGGCATTAAGTAAAGAAATAGAAGTAACAAGAGTAAATAATATTTGCTTTTTCATAATAAAAATTTCCCGGAAAGTTTCAGATTTGTTTCTCTTCACTTACCTGTATGTTTGTCTTGACTCCTTTATGCAAGAAATCATCAAAACCTAAAATCCTATCCACCGAATCAAGCTAAAAATAACTGCACTCAATCCTGCACTAGCTGGAAGTGTAATTACCCAAGCGGCAGCAATCCCTTTGAGAGTGGAAAATTGAATTGACTTGAAATCTTTGACTAAACCAATACCCACAACCCCCCCAACCAAAGCATGGGAAGTGGAAACAGGCAAACCAAAACGGGAAGCGAGTAAAATTGTGGTTGCGGTTGCCAATTCTGCACAAAAGCCACTACTGGGTTGTAAAGTAATGATGCTTTCGCCGATGGTGGCAATTACTTTTTTACCGAGAATTGCCAATCCGGTAACGATCCCCATAGCTCCAATTAGCATTATCCATAACGGTATTTCAATTCCGGCAGTGGGAACAGCATGGTTTTTGATAGTATATATGATGGTTGCCAATGGCGCGATCGCATTACCCACATCATTAGAACCATGGGCAAAGGCGACAAAGCAAGCACTTAATACTTGATACCGGGCAAAGAGTCTTTCGATGGGGTTTTCAATTGCTGGTTTTTCAAGGTTATTTTCACTTTCGGTAACTTTGAGTTGTTGCCAACCAGAAACTGTTAAGCCAAATACAACTAATCCACCGATTAATAGGGAAATATCATGTTGTGGTATCTGTATTCCAAGTTTGTCACCCAATAATTCTGTAATTGGCTGAGTCAAAGTTGGCAAGACAATCACACCAAAAGCCCCAATTAAAGCTGTGCTTAACCAAGGAATCCACTCGTTGAGTTGCGTGAGTTGATTTGGTTGCTGCAAAATCCAACGTTGAATTTGACTATAAAATAAAGCCGCGATAATTCCACTGATAACTGGGGTTAATACCCAACCCACGGTAATTGTACCAATAGAAGACCACGCGATCGCTTTACCGCCCAAAGCCACTCCACTGAATCCTGCGATCGCGCCCACCACCGCATGGGATGATGATACTGGCAAACCCCTCGCTGTTGCTATCTGTAACCATAATCCACAAGCTATTAATACGGATATCATTCCAGTAATTAATGATTGGGGTGAATTTGCGAATAATTCCGGATTAGCCACATTTGTGGATAAAGTCTCCGTAACTTCACGCCCAAATAATGCTGCACCTGCAAATTCTAATACACCAGCTACAATCAAAGCTTGCTTTAATGTTATCGCTTTAGAACCTACCGAAGTCCCCATCGCGTTAGCAACATCATTTGCACCAAGGTTAAATGCAAGATAAAAAGCCAGAATAATAACGAAAGTAATTAACATTTTTGGCAATAATCAATATGTAGAGACGCGATATGTCACGTCTCTCTTTATATTTAACAATAACTACTATATAGGATTGATAAATAATTACTTTAATTTATGAAACAGACGTAGGGTGCGTTATCACGAAGTGTAACGCACCAAAATCCGGAAGACGGTGCGTTAGGCTAAAGCCATAATACACCCTACATACACTTAATTTTTTAAGTGCAAGGAACAGGCTACGTCAAAAAGAATCAAATCTGATTCCTATATATCTAGTAGTTATAATTTTTTGATGATTTATACAGCAAAACTAGAGTTTTTCAATCTACGTTTCCAACAAATTAAGAAAACTCCTATTTTTTCTGAGGAATCACACATCGCATTCCACTTTTTGCACCCATAACGTCTCCTCCATAGCGAGGAACTATATGAATACTAACATGCATCATATTCTGACCAGCTTCTCGATTAACATTCATGCCCACATTAAAACCATCAGGTTTAAATTCCTGGTTGAGAATTTCCTGAACCTTATTCACCATTAACCAACATGCTGATTGTTCTTTAAAGGGTAAATCGAAGTAATTACTAACATGACGTTTAGGTATTACCAAGGTATGCCCATTACTAAGTGGGTAGCCGTCAAGTATGGCATAAGCGGTTGCAGACTCTGTAATTAATTTCAGGTTTTGACGGGGGTTGCAAAATAGGCAATTATTGGATGAATTTCTTTGATAGTTATAATGTGTATATTCGTATATTTCGTAATTTTCTTCTAACTTAAGAGATTTAAATGGCAGTTTAACAATACATTGATATGTTGGCTTTTTGTGAACATAATGTTCTCTAAATCCTTCCTTTTTGATATCTCTTCTTACTGCATAGTAGGCTTTACCTCCTGGTTTGAGTAAATGTGAAATTGCCATCAATACATTTGATTGTTGTTCAGTAAACAAAACATTTAATACATAACAGCAAACTATTGTATCAAATTTATTTTCAGGATAGTCTGGAAAGTAATGAGGATCATACCCATTAATTTTAAACCCTTTTTTCTGAAGTAACTTTACATCATTACCAAAGCCACAACCAAAGTCAAGAATCTCACCTTTAAGTAAATTATTTTCTAATAAAAACTGTATTGGCAGTGATAAATTTATCCTTTCTATTGCCGTCAAATGGCTAAAATTATTTTTTTGCTTGAGCATACTTAAAAGATTATTATTTTCAAAGCAACTATGATTTACTAAATATTTATTTGAAACTTAATCTAATACAGTATTACTCTAATATCTCAATTATGACAAGTATTAATTATCTTGCGTATGTTTTACGTATTTTTACAGGTATTCATCAAAGTATTTGCTTCAAACTTAATAGCAATGAATCAAAAAATACATTCAGAGAAAATTATTAAATACTTGCAAAAGAATACTGTTTAACAACTATATTTTCTGTTTTAGTCTATATAAACTAATAACCCTAAACTCTGCCAGTAAATTAGCTCAGAGTTGACTTACATCTCCCTTCAAAACGGTGAAAATATTATGCCTCAGGTCTCAGAATCAATCCAAGCTTACCAAGATGCTAAAATAACCTTAGATCAAGCAATTAATGAAGCAGTCATTGAAGCCCGTGCAACCTGCGAAATTAAAGGAAAATATTCCCCAGAATGTGCAGTGGTTTGGGATATTGTAGAGGAATTACAAGCAGAGCGATCGCATCGTCAACAGGAGAACCGAATTCCCACATCCCTCGACTATTACTGCCACTTTCACCCTGAAGCTGATGAGTGTCGCATTTATGATGTCTAAGTAGTACTTGGATATAAATAATCTATGTAGGGTGCAGAAAACATAAAACTGTATTTGAATTTTGAGAAAAAATATAACGTTTCTTAACGCACCGTTCTATTTGGTGCGTTATTTATTGACTTAGTTCACAATTAAGTTGAATTTAGTATTTATCGCTACATATTTATCCAGCTGCAACAGATTTAAATGAACAAAATATAGACATGACTATATACTTGCTAATCTTGAAGTGAAAATGTAGGATTTAAGCCATTCTGTCAATATTATCCCCTACAGAAATGACATCTACCCCAGTACCAGATATTAAGCTTTTAGCTGTTGACATCGATGGAACAATAGCGGGACATTCTAATAAAGTTAGTAGTAAAGTTAAAGAAGCGATCGCACAAGCTCAAGAAAAGGGTATTCAGGTTGCTATTGCCACTGGACGTATGTATCGTTCTGCGTTACGCTTCCACAGCGAGATTAACTCACCATTACCCCTAATTGCCTACCAAGGTGCTTGGATTCAAAACCCAGCTACTGAAAAAGCCGAACGTCATCTGACAGTATCTCGGAAAACAGTTGAGCAATTACTAGATTATTTTGAACAACCAGAATTACGAAAACTATTATCTGTCCATTTTTATATTGACGATCAACTTTATATTCGAGAACTAACTAGGGAATCAAAAATCTACGCTCAACGTTCCAATATTAAACCAGTTGTTGTTGGAGATTTACGCCAAACTTTAGAGCGAGAACCAACCAAAGTACTGGCATTATGCGATGATCATAATGTGATTGACCAATTATTAGGTTCTCTACGCACTCAGTATACCCCCGCCGAACTGTACCTGACAAAATCAGTAGCAACCTTTTTTGAAGCAACTCACCCATCTGTAAATAAGGGTGCAGCAGTTAAGTATCTAGCAGAAGAATTATTGGGATTACAAGCTGAACAGGTGATGACTATTGGTGATAACTTTAATGATGTAGAGATGCTTCAATATGCTGGTGTCGGAGTAGCAATGGGGAATGCACCACCAGAAGTCCAAGCTATGGCGAATTGGGTTGCTCCCAGTATAGAAGGGGATGGGGTAGCAGCGGCAATTCAGAAATTCTTATTATAAGAGACTGCCAATAAAATCAAGATGAAAGCAGGAAGGGCACCGACGACTGACCGTGTTTCGTCTCGGTGCCCTTTCTGTTTTGCTCCTCACACACTGGAGAATTTAACTTGAATAATCCTAATGGTCAATACTTGTAATAAAAGTTATTCTTATCGCAATGTAACGCACACGCCATAGTTCTAATTGAGTGACAAACGATGGGTATGTGAGAAAAGCACAAATTCTAGTATAAGAAGGCAGAAGTAAGTAGGCAGAGAGCAGCGTGTTGCGGGGGTTCCACCCGTTGTAGCGACTGCGGAGAGGAACCTAAGGAATAAAGCCAATAAAACAAGCTTTTTTGTCTGGTTACGATGGTAGGTTTGTTTTCGCCGTGCTGTACTAGTTCAAATATCTAATAGCGATCGCGTAACAAAACAAAATCTTACTATTGAAGCTATCGTGACAAAGCTTTAATTTATATCCAGTCAAAATGAAGAAAATTAAACTTGTAACAATTCAACGACTAATAGTAGTATTATGATTCTAAATTTTAGGTCTAATAGGTAAAAAATTTAGCGCAAATACGCTCAATATCTATTTAACTACAATTTAATAACAACGAGTTCCCTGTTGCCTTTCATCTAATATTCAAATCAACAAGGAGTTTACTAAATGTCTCTGATCAAACGTAGTATCGCTGAATTTGTCGGTACATTTTGGCTGGTTTTAGGTGGCTGTGGTAGTGCAGTTTTAGCAGCAGCCTATACCGCAGATGGTGCTAAAATTAGTGAAAGTACTTCTTTCCCTTTAGGTATTGGATTAGTAGGTGTGTCCTTAGCATTTGGACTAACTGTCCTCACAGGAGCTTATGCATTTGGTCATATTTCTGGGGGGCATTTTAACCCTGCTGTTTCCTTCGGGCTTTGGGCTGGTAAGCGATTTCCTGCCTCAGATTTACTACCTTACATAGTTGCTCAAGTACTCGGCGCTACTACGGGTGCAGGTATTATCTACATGATAGCTAGCGGTAAAACTGGATTTGCACTCAGCGGCTCTAACCCACTTGCAACTAATGGCTTTGGTGCTCACTCTCCAGGCAGTTATAGCTTACTCGCTTGCTTAATCACTGAAGTCGTGATGACTTTCATGTTTTTGTTAATTATTCTCGGTGTAACCGATCGTCGCGCTCCCAAAGGATTTGCACCACTGGCAATTGGTTTTGGACTCACTTTGATTCACTTAATCAGCATTCCTATCACCAATACTTCAGTTAATCCTGCTCGTAGTACTGGAGTTGCGTTATTTGCTGGTCCAGAACTTTTTTCCCAAGTCTGGCTATTTTGGTTAGCTCCTATCTTGGGTGGTATTTTGGCTGGATGGTTCTATGTAACAGTTTTTAGCGAATCAACTGTAGAAGAACGACGAAGCATTGAAGAGCTAGTTTAAGTTGTTACATCAAGAGTATTCAATTTCTTGATCAATTTTTGCTAAATACATGTATTGCTGAATCAAGCCTGCTGCTTTAAAAGTGGCAGGTTTTGGTTATTTACCCAAAATGAAAAATCCTTAACCAAACTGTATTGGTAGTGATGGTATAGGGAATTAGTGATTTGAATGCAGCGATGGTGAAAAAGCTTTTATTTATATGTAGTCAAAATAAGTTAAGAAGTCCCACGGCTGAAGCTGTTTTTTCCGAATATGAAGGGTTGGAAGTAGAATCTGCGGGTTTAAATCATGATGCGGAAGTACCTCTTTCAGTTGAGATGCTGGAGGAAGCTGATATTATTTTTGTTATGGAAAAGGCACACAGAAGTAAGTTATCAAAAAAGTTTAAGCCTTATCTGAAAAATCAGCGGATTATATGTTTAGATATTCCTGATAATTACGATTATATGGATGTGGATTTGATTAAAATCCTAAAAAATAAAGTACTCCCATTATTAAACATCTGCTGAAAAAGACGTAGAGACGTAGCATTGCTACGTCTCTACAAGGGTTATGGGTAATGCATAATTAATTTCCAACAGATGTCTATTGGGAAGTTACTAAGTTTGTATACTTGCCTTAAATCCATATTTCCGCGCTAATTCACCAACAGTCGTGGTGCAGCGAGAAACCGGGTTTCTGAGATCTCAAACTTACCTCCACTCACCCTGTAAGGTGAAAGCAGCCCAATAATAGGGGCTTTTCCAATCCTTACCCTGCCACATCTGCAACTGCGCTTCCCGCAAAGCCACATCCGGAGACTTACCAGCTAACACCTCCTTGTAAAATAACGGCATCAACTGCGATGTCCCCTCATCACTGACATTCCACAGTGACACCACAGCCCGCTTTGATCCCGCATACATTAAGCCCCTTGTCAACCCAACTAAACCCTAAACCAGTTTGACAGGCACTCAACACCACCAACTCAGCAGCCCAATCCATGTTGAAGATGTCACCAAGGCGTAGATAGCCCTCTTCGTCTTTCACGGGTTTACCATTTTTGTCTACCTGTGCCAGCGCAATCCCTGATAACTCCGGTTGTTTAGGATCTGCTAAACCGTGGGTAGCAAAGAAAAGGTGTTGATATTGTTTAAGTACGGGATTAGTGGCAAAGTTGTAATTAGCATCAGCACCATAAGCATGGGTACTTTGTCCAGATGGAACAAGTTTGAGCATTGCTTCAGCTTCTACACGGGTACCTGGTAGAGGACGTAAATCGCTACGTTTGAGATTTCTCATTGCCCGTTGGAGTTCTGGTCCCAGAGATTCGGGTTTGCCTTGAGCTTGTTCTGCCGAAAATACCGGGTCTGCAAGTATAGCTAGGGTTTTGGGTGAGAGTGGACGGTTATTAAGTAGTTTGCGTTGAGTCGCTATGGCTGTTATTGAGGGAAGATTAACAATTTCGTGGTTGACAAGTAGTGGTTGATATGAAACTTCTCCTTTTGGCGGAGAAGGACTTTTATCTTGCTTCCTCGTTCCCAGGCTGGAGCCTGGGAATGCAATTCTAGAGGCTCTGCCTCTGGTAAACTCAGGAGGCAGAGCCTCCGTTACTGCATTCCTTGCCAGAGACAAGGAACGAGATTTGAGGGATTGGGTTTCTGGATCTGCTAATGCTGAAAAGGGGATAGTTTGCAATGCACCATCAGCGACAATAACTAACCGCTTTTTGCCTAACTTCTTAGCTACAGGTGCCAGAATCATTTGACTGAGTTGGGAAGCAGGTTGATTGATGTCATCTGGGTGAGCTTTCCCATAAGGAGAATCAGCAACGAGGATGACATCTCGGAAGTTGGCTACTGCTTTTTCAATATCTTCACCTTTGGGTAATTCGTAAGCTTGGAGTGAGTCGGGTGTAACTAACCAGAGATAACTGCGTTCTTTGCCGAGGGAATATTGAAGAAGGATGGTGTCTTTATCGAGTTGTTGCTGAATTCCCTTTAATTCCAAGGGTTGGGGATATTTCAGTGATGCATATTGTGGACTTTCTGTCAAAATTTTGGTTTTTAGTTCTTGTTGTTGGCGGATAATGTTGGCAATTTCTTTGGTTAACTCCTCTGCTGTAGCTTTGGCTGCGTCGTTGCCTTTTGATTTGCTGAGGATATCGTTTCTGGCTTTTTCTTTGGCGTTCAGTGATTGCTGTAACTCTTTTTCCTGTGCTAGAAGTTGGGGATTTATGCCTTTGCGGATGTTTGCCCCTGCTTCAGCAAGTAAGTCTACTAGTCCCCTAGCGCGGGAACGTTCTGATGTGTTCAGGGCTAATGCGTTGTAGCCTTTTGATGGTTGTTTTTTGTGGAGTTGCATCAATAGGTCGATTTTGAATTTGTAGTAATCTTGTTTAGTGGCAAAGAAAGAAGTTCGCAAATCCGGGTTATTAACTTTGGTGCGGGAATTTTCAATGATGTCGGTTGCTTGTTGAATATTTTCCAGGGCAACTGTGAGATTACCTCGATCCCGTTCCACTTTTGCCATTTCGTATAAAATTATGGCTTGGGTTTTTGTATCTTGGATTTTCTGTCGCAGTGTTAAAGATTGTTTGAAAGCTTCAATTGCTTGCTGTGGCTGTTTCATACCACTATAGATTTTACCTTGAATTTGGTAGCCATTAGCTTGATCTGATGTGTCTTCAGCTTGACGTGATAGGAGTATTGATTGATTGCTAGTTTCTAAAGCTTCTGGATATTTCCCTGCGGCTCTATATATCGCACTCAAAATACTTAGTGAACGGCGTTCCTGGTATTTGAGTTGACTTTTACGAGATAATGCTAAAGCTTGTTGAGAAAAACTAATTGCTTGAGGATAATCCTTGAGTAATCTATGTGCTACGGCAATATTGATAAGGTTGGTGATTTCGGTACTAGTATCACCTTTTTCATGATAATATTTCAACGCTTTCTTTGAAGATTCTAATGCTGCTTGATAATCAGTTCTTGCTTCATCTACAGAGCCATTTACATCTTCAAAAAATTTTCCTCTTCCTATATAAACAGAAAAAATACCATTATAAATCGAAGCAATAGGCATCTCAAATTTCATTTGCTGTGATATTTTTAGCGCATTCTGAAAAGTTGTCAAACTTTGCTCATAATCTCCTAAATCTCTATAAGTACCCGCTAGAGACATCAAGGTAAACACTTCGTATTGACGGTCTATTTTAAGAAAAATATTTCCTGCTTCTTTGAAATCATCTATTGCTTTCTGATATTCACCCTGATCATTATATAAATCACCTCTATATTGAAGTGTACTCGCTACTTTTAAAGGATCATTAAGAGCTTTAAATTTTGCCAAAGCTTGATTATAATACTCCAACGCTTTTTGAGTATCACCAAGCAGAGAATAAGTAAAGCCAAGACTTTGAATACCATCAGCTTCTTCCAATGGTATTCCTAATTTAGAAGCAAGGGTTAGCTGTTGTTTTATATAGAAAATTATCTGCTTGTTGTCAAACAATCGGGTATAATGATTCGCAATATCTCTTCGATTGAGATACTTTATGAAAATCAATTTTTTCTTTGCAGACGCAACACATTCTGTTTTCTTGCTTTGGCGTTCTTGTTCTGGTATTTGATCTAAATTACAACCTTGATCAAGGATAATTTCCGGATTCTGTTGTATTCTTTGCTCTATTTCACTTTCTAACTGTAATGCTTGTTTAACATATTTATCTACCTGCTGACTTTCACCTTTTCCAGCATAAGCTGAAGCAATATCCAGTAGGTTTTCTAATTTTCCTAGTAAATTGTTTGTTTTTTCACTTATTGCTAATGCTTGCTGTGAAAAATTAAGAGCTTGATCCGATTCTCCTAATATGATGTATACACCAGCAATGCTAGCTAGTATTTCTGCTTGTTTTGACTGATTATTTATCTGTTTTGCTATATCTAAAGCTTGATTATAGTATTCGATTGCCTTTTGATCCTCACCGTTTTGAGAATAGATTGAAGCGACATAATCTAAGGTATGCATTATCTGGCTTATCTGGCTTAGGCTACTTTCAGTCTGAGCTAACCTTAATGCTTCGCTGGCAGAATCTAAAGCTTTTTGTTTTTCTCCTAATTCTGTGTAAGGTAGAGCAATTTGTTTTAGGATTGCATATTGAAACTGACTATCTTTTAGTTCGCGGTAAATTACTAAGGAATTTTCAAAATATTTCACAGCCTTTTTCTTTTCACCCAAGTCTAAATATGTACTTCCAATGTCAAATAACAACGCAGCTTCATTGATTTGAGCTTTATCAAAGCCAGTTCTCACGTCTTGTCGCTGATAAATCTTTAATGCTTGTTCCCATTTCGCTATAGCTTGCTTTTGAGATTCTGATATTCCTGGTTGCTGTAAATTTATTCCCTCTTCGCGTAATTTGTCTGCTTCCTCCAACAATGCTTTCAACTTCGGATCAATATCTGTATTTGCTAGATTCTCTTTCTTTGTAGCTGACTGCTGTGCTATTTGTAACTCTGCAATTTTAGTTATTGCTCCAACTGAATCTGAGAGAAAAACCACGGTTAATAGGCAAATTAAGCTGTAAGAGTTAATTTGGCGTAGTGAAAACTTGATAAATCCCTGGTTATTTCTGCACCTATTCATTTTTAGCCCTCAATCAAGATTTTTAGTCGTAGCAAATTAGACCGTATAAATACGGCTATGGAGATAAGAAAGTTTTTTCTATTTCCGGAGATATACTGAATTATATAGTGGTCAGTTTAAAGCTAAAGTGAAGAGTCAGTAAACCCGGTTTCAGTTTTTGCAACAGGATTTTAGATCCGCCACTTCAAGAAGTCGCGGAGATTGTTGTGGTGCGGTGTGAAACCAGGTAGCAGCTTAACCCTGGGTAGTGAGAAACCCGGTTTCTTTAGTCGTAGTGAATAATTGTGATGTTGAACGTGGTGAAACCGGGCTTCTGAGTTCTTGTTTATATGTAGGCAAAATAGTTAAAAAAAATCCTACTGCTGAAGTTGTTGTTTCACAGTAGGATTTTGAGTCATTTAGTTAGGATGTAGAGATATGCCAATGGCTTGATATCCCTAAATCCTGCAACTTTTTACACCATCTCTGATGGAGCCTGCATCATTGCCTGAGGTTGAGGTTGGAACATAAATAACGAGTAAACAACATCTCTACGGATATTTACCATCATTTCCAAGAACAACTCGTACCCTTC
Source organism: Calothrix sp. PCC 6303 (assembly GCF_000317435.1). NCBI lineage: Bacteria > Bacillati > Cyanobacteriota > Cyanophyceae > Nostocales > Calotrichaceae > Calothrix > Calothrix sp. PCC 6303. The sequence goes on along the minus strand of NC_019751.1, from coordinate 5,064,593 downwards.
ACTCTTATATTCAATGAGTGGATCTTTCTGTCCATATCCCCGTAATCCTACTGATTCGCGGAGAGCATCCATCTGTTGTAAGTGTTCGCGCCACAGGGTATCAATCCGTTGCAGAATGAAGAAACGTTCTGCTTGCCGCATCAATCCAGCTTGGATTTGGTCAATTTCCCCTTCTTTCATATCGTAGGCAATGCGTACCTGTTCGTGGAGGAAGGCTTTGATATCGGTGACGGACATATCTATGAGTTGATCTGCTTGTAAGTCGGAGAGAAGATAAACGAATTCCTTGACTTTCTCAACTAACTTCTCTAATTCCCATTCCTCCGAAGGCAGATCAATGTTGATGTAGTAGTTAATGATGTCATCCATCGTTAACTCAGCATATTTGATCACTTGTTCCTTTAAATCCAAACCTTCTAGAACCCGACGACGTTCAGCGTAGATAGCACGACGTTGGTTGTTCATTACCTCGTCGTACTCAAATACCTGTTTCCGGATATCGTAGTAGTAGGTTTCGACTTTTTTCTGTGCCCCTTCCAAGCTGTTTGTCAACATCTTGGATTCGATGGGCATATCTTCTTCAACTTGGAAAACCTCCATTAGTTTCGCCACGCGATCGCCTCCGAAGATCCGCATTAAGTTATCTTCTAAACTGAGGAAAAATCTCGTGGTTCCAGGGTCTCCTTGTCTGCCTGCGCGTCCCCGTAATTGGTTGTCGATGCGTCGAGATTCGTGACGTTCTGTGCCAATTACATGTAACCCACCAAGATCTACCACTTTATCGTGTTCTGTCTTGGTGAAGGTTTCATATTCGTTTTTAATTTGGTTGTAAGCATCCCGTAATTTCTGAATCACCGGATCGTCAGTGGGGGCTTTTTCGGCGGCAACAGCGATTCTTTCTTCTGCTTCCAATTCTGGTAAACTGCGTTCACCATATTCGCGCACAGCAAAATCAACCGCTGCTTTTAATTGCTTTTCTGTCTCCTTAGAAATTTGGGTGGGGAAAATTTCTGGGGAAGCACGCCATGTTTTCACCTTTTTCCCAGGTACGAAACCTTGCCCACCACCACTGCTTGAACTGGGTAAACCCGATGCTTGTTGTACCCCAAAGTTGTCTTCATCGTCTGGTTGGACAATTCGGGGCATGAAATACTCCCGTAATTTCAACCGCGCCATGTATTCTGAGTTACCACCCAAAATGATATCTGTACCCCGTCCTGCCATGTTGGTAGCAATAGTTAAGGCACCACCTCTTCCGGCTTGGGCGACAATCTCAGCTTCCCTTTCGACGTTTTCGGGGCGAGCATTAAGTAGTTCGTGGGGGATTTCTATTTCCTTGAGGAGGCGACTCAAATACTCAGATTTTTCCACACTGGTGGTACCTACTAAAACAGGTCTACCCAGTTCATACATCTCTTTGCACTCGCGCGCGATCGCTACCCACTTCCCATGCTCAGTTTTAAACACCATATCCGACAAATCTTTACGTAGTCGGGTACGATTTGTGGGAATAATTGTCACATCTAACTTATAGATTTTGCCAAATTCCGCCTCTTCTGTTTTTGCGGTTCCTGTCATCCCTCCCAATTTGGGATATAGCAAAAATAGGTTTTGGTAAGTAATGGTTGCCAAAGTTTGAGTTTCTGGCTGAATTTCTACATGTTCCTTTGCCTCAATTGCTTGGTGCAAACCATCACTCCAGCGTCTTCCTGGTAATACCCTACCAGTAAATTCATCAACAATGACAATTTCACCATTGCGGACAATATAGGTTACATCTTTTTTAAATAATTCTTTTGCCTTGAGGGCATTAAAAATAAAATGCGCCCAAGGTTCCTCTGGATCGAATAAATCTGTTACTTCTAGGAGTTTTTCAGCTTCTGCAAAGCCTTCATCACTCAGCAGCACATTTCGAGCCTTTTCGTCAACTTCGTAATGTTCATCTATTTGTAATGCTGAAGCGATTTGAGATGCTCTTACATACTTCTCTGTCGGACGCTCCACCTGACCCGAAATAATCAGCGGTGTCCGGGCTTCATCGATTAAAATGGAATCAACTTCATCAATTACACAGTAATTGAACGGACGCTGCACCACATCCGTAATTGAAGTTGCCATATTATCTCGGAGATAGTCGAAACCAATCTCACTATTGGTGACGTATGTAATATCACAATCGTAATTTTTCCGTCGTTCTTGGGGGGTCATACTTTGCTGAATCAACCCCACACTCAAACCCAAAAATCGGTGTACCTGTCCCATCCACTCAGCATCACGTCTTGCCAAGTAATCGTTCACAGTAATTACATGCACCCCTTTACCAGTTAAAGCATTCAAATAACTTGGTAAAGTTGCTACTAGGGTTTTGCCTTCACCCGTTTTCATTTCGGCAATTTGCCCGGTGTGCAAAATAATTCCACCCAACATTTGCACGTCAAAGTGACGCAACCCCAATACGCGTCTTCCTGATTCCCTTACCACTGCAAATGCTTCCGGCAGGATATCATCAAGGGTTTCATCTTTGGCGAGACGTTGTTTAAACTCTAGTGTCTTACCCTTGAGTTCTTCATCTGAAAGAGCTTTAATCTCTTCTTCAAAAAGATTAATGTCGTTGATGGAAGGTTGATATTTTTTAAGTTTACGAGCGTTGGGGTCGCCCAACAAAGCTTTTAGCATGGCAGTTATTTAACTAAAATGAGGAAGAGAGGGATTTAAAGTTTGGCTATGTAATTATAGTCATTAATGCCAACCGGGACATTCGTAGCTGTCAACGGCTGTGCAACTAGTAAATTAGCTCAAAAATGGCGGGAGCCACTCAAGTATTCTTGAAGGCTGGTTTTAACTCATAAATTATATTAAAACTGTCCTTATAGTATCATTTTGCCTCATCAGCTTGTACAGATACTCCGGCACCATTGATGTAGCGATATCCGTAGTTGAGAATTCGGGAGTTATTTGGGGTGAAAAACCGAACGTGGAGCAGGGAGCAATGCTTCGCTTCACTCAGATGGGAAGGACTTACTCCCCCTACTAGAAAGCCCCTTGTTCTATTCCCACTCAGCAGTTAACCGACGGAAATTAAAATCATTTGCACCTGGATGACAACTAATACAGGAACTAACTTGGATGGGATTGGGAAGTTTGATTTTGGGGTGTAAAGCTTTAAAATAACGCGAACTGGCAAATCTATAGGGTGTTTGCTCATCTTCAAGCAGAGGACGGGAAAATGTGGAGAGGTAACGCCATGCTAATATTCGCGGCGGATCTACAAGTTGTTTTACTTGCACACCATAATGTTGATTATCTTGAAGTAAATTTTTCCAGGTTTGGGTGGGGAAAACCGCAGGTGGGATTCCAATATGGCAGGTGGCACAGTTTTCTAAATATACCTCTTGTCCCAGTTGGTATTGTGCTGGTACCACATCAACTGTACCGATTTCCGTAGTAGGAGTTGCACCTTGGACATTAGTGGCAAAAGCCAATAGCCAACCCATAGCTAAACTCCAAACCAAAATTACCAACAGCAAACCCATCGGTTTGCGCTGAAGCTGGCTTTTGGGGGTTTTGCGCTTCATCCGGTTTGACATATTCCCACTCCCAAGATTGCGGATTTTAGCTTTGATCTTAACTGGTAAGAGACTTCCAAATAAAAAATAGCCCAAAATTTCTTGTAGGCATTTTGCCTGCTACTAATATAAAAACAGGCAAGACTTCGGCGTGAGCGCTACTTTACCTCCGGTACACTTCGTTCCGACAGGCTTAGGAACCATCGAACGCTGCCTATCCCACAATATTGGGTCATCTTTTTTGTGGAGTTATCTAAGTGGATTGACGTGAAGTTTGAGGGAGTTTTCGGTAAAAGATTACAAACGCGATCGCGTAATTCTCTCGACGGGCAAATATGCTTATTGTTTTAGCAGGGATCCCTAGCTGTTGATCTAGCTTTGTGATCATTGCTAAAGTTGGGGAGTTCCTTAGGTTTATAGTTTTATATAATTCTCTGCCACTGTCACCCGATTGTTGGTTCCAGATTATATCTATATTAAACCACGACTCCACCTATATCAAAACCTACCCAAATCCACGTTGTAATTAATACTGAAGAACCAACCATCGAAATCAATACTACTTTCGGTGGAGTTACCCAAAGAGACACCAGCTTGGGCGCTCATGCTATTTGTATCAGATAGGCGATAGTTAAGATGACTGTATATACGGTGCGATATGTCTTGGCGATCGCGTTGAGTAAAGCTTGATAGATTGAACTGGTAATTTAAACCAACCTGTAGAGGTTTTTGCAAATAGTAATTTAACGATAACCACAAAGAATTGATTAAGCGATCGCGCTTTTCTGGGGGACCAGTTAAACTCCAGCGTAGTTCATAGTAACTATCAAACATTAGCTTTTTTGATAGTGGATCACGTCTACCTAACGATAAATGCCAAGCATTCTCATTTAAAAAGCGATCTCCAGACGAAAAATCATAGCGATCGCTATCCCTAGCATAAAATAATTGCTGGTTACTCCAACCAACTTCGCCATACATCCGTGACGTAATTTGGTGGTACAAGTTAACATTTACTTGAATTTGATTGTAGTTAAACTCTGATTGGTCGATATACTTAACCAAATTACCATCTACTGAACCACTCAAATAGGTTTTGGGTGATAATTCAATTGGTGCAGTTGCTAAAGTCAATCCACTAAAAATTAAACCATCTTGAATCGGATCAACCGAAGATGAAAACAAGTTATCTGTCAGAAAATAGCTAACATGTCCCGATACATAACCAATAGGTCTGAAAGTAGGAGGTTGTTGGGGTAATGGTTGTTGCTCAATTGCTTCTTGTCTGGCAATAATCACACCTAACTCAGTATTTTTCCCTGGCTCTGCTTCTGTCTGCGTTTCTGTAGGTGTTCCCAATATTTGCAGTAGTCGTTCTATCCGCTGAGGATAATTTTCTGAAGGCTTTTCTAAGCGTTGCTCAATTGGTGCAGGTGCTGGAAGCGGTGAATCATTCGGTCTTCCCTCCAATTGTGGTGGATCTGAAGGTTTAGCATCAGTAGGTGGTGGATTGTTGGGCTGTGCAGGTTTTACCGGATTATTATTACTATCAGGTGTAGTAACTTGCTGTACTGTTATAAAATTTGATAGTTTTTGAGTATGATTAGGAAATGCTAAGTTATTCCTCTGGTCACTAAATTTGTTTATGGATGAATAACTTAGGAACTTTGCCTGGTTCAATCCGCCTGATTTAACCCTGGGTATTAATTGCGAATTGTACTGGCTTTGCTCGGCTCGTTTTACCTGATAACTTGAATAAGCAAAAGAGTTTTTGTTAAGAGATTCATCAGTATTGGTGCCTTCACTCGGAAACTTATCTAATTGTTGATCAGTCAAATTAGATGCCTCTCCAGTAGTCAAATTGACTACAGAATGTGATATATTTGACATTGATTCATTTATTTTGTGTCCTTGACTAGAGTTCGCAGCCCGTGTTTTATTAGACTCAATCAAAAACCAGCCTGTATGACCCAAAACAAGTAAAATCCAAAATAAGAAAAAGTTTCGATTTTTAAGTTCCATCTGCCGTATTTTTTTGAAAATTTAGACTTGCACGATTGTTCCGAAGTTCCGATTTAATCAATACTAAATCCTAAACAAATTATCGTTTCATAGTCCATAATACATGTACTTAAGTATCTATCTCATTAGTCAATAAAGTGTACTTTAGCAGATGAATTTATCTATACCTACATAAAGGTTGCTAAAACTGAATTGCACAGTGTATATATAGGATGTATGAGTGTTTTGTATTTGTATTTTTAGCATTATTTTCAGAAAGAATACGTAGAAGAAGTTTTCATAACAGTTAACATAATCAAATTAGAGAAAAGACACTGATTTTAAAAATGTTTGAGTGTGAGTAAAATTTGCCGAGGCTATAACTCAATGTATCGTAAGTTATTTCCCCTACTGGTGATTGGTTTTTCTGGATTTACAGCGCTTTTGTGTGATCAAGCGATGCCTACAGCGGGCAAAGCCAACGCACAAACGCCGCTAACAAGAGCTACCATCCAGGAACTCCGAAATCTAGTGCAATTAATGCCTAATAAGCAACCAAAACGGAAAGCTCGTCGCGCGGATGCAATGACACCAGGAGACGGTTTATCAACTGGTCGCTCTTCACTAGCAGACCTTCGCTTCAATGATGGCTCATTAGCGCGAGTCGGGGAACAAGCGATATTTAGGTTTTTACCCCAAACACGTAACTTTACACTCAATAACGGCACAGTACTTTTACTGATTCCACCAGGGCAGGGACGCACCCGCATTCAAACACCAAGTGCCGCTGCGGCAATTCGGGGGTCAGCTTTGTTTGTTCGTTATGACCGCCCAACCGATACTACGATTGTGGGAGCATTGACCAACAGCGGCATTGAGGTTTTGGAAAAGAATGCTTCTAGCGGTAGAGTTCTCAAAGCCGGACAAATGATGGTTGTTGTTAAAGGTAAGTTTGAAGGTTTATATAATTTCGACTTGCGAACTTTTTACGACACCAGTGAGATGGTGCGGGGTTTGGAACTAAATCGTCCCGTTAGTGCTGGTTCAACAACATTAGATCCCGCAATTAATAGCGTTCGGGCTGAAACTGTTGAGGCTATGTTAAAGCAGTCGCCTATTTCTGGTGCCGGAACAATTCAAAACCCCGGTTTTTTACAATTAACTTCTAATACTTCCAGAAATACTAACACTAACGTTAGACCCGGTTATTCAGTGGAATCGTTACAGGACAACTCAGTTTTACAATCTAGTCAGCTACAAGAAAATAATAATTCTAATACTGCTAGTGGAGATTTAACTAGCGTAGTTAACGTTGGAAATTCTGGAGGTGGTTCCATCGGAACAGGTGGCGGAAATCCTGGAAATTCCGGAGGTGGTTCCATCGGAACAGGTGGTGGAAATCCTGGAAATTCCGGAGGTGGTTCCATCGGAACAGGTGGTGGAAATCCTGGAAATTCCGGAGGTGGTTCCATCGGAACAGGTGGTGGAAATCCTGGAAATTCCGGAGGTGGTTCCATCGGAACAGATGGTGGAAATCCTGGAAATTCCGGAGGTGGTTCCATCGGAACAGGTGGTGGAAATCCTGGAAATTCCGGAGGTGGTTCCATCGGAACAGGTGGTGGAAATCCTGGAAATTCTGGAGGTGGTTCCATCGGAACAGGTGGCGGAAATCCTGGGAATTCTGGAGGTGGTTCCATCGGAACAGGTGGTGGAAATCCTGGAAATTCTGGAGGTGGTTCCATCGGAACAGGTGGCGGAAATCCTGGAAATTCCGGAGGTGGTTCCATCGGAACAGATGGTGGAAATCCTGGAAATTCCGGAGGTAATGGAAATCCAGGAGATACTGGAAGTCCTGGGGGACAAGTCGATCCAAGTACGTTACCGAGTACTTAGCTGCATCAGCGATCGCAGAAAAGACCCTAATTTTGAAAATGTTTGAGTGTGAGTAAAATTTGCCGAGGCTATAACCCAATGTATCGTAAGTTATTTCCCCTACTGGTGATTGGTTTTTCTGGATTCACAGCGCTTTTGTATGATCAAGCGATGCCTACAGCGGGCAAAGCCAACGCACAAACGCCGCTAACAAGAGCTACCATCCAGGAACTCCGAAATCTAGTGCAATTAATGCCTAATAAGCAACCGAAGCGGAAAGCTCGTCGCGCGGATGCAATGACACCAGGAGACGGTTTATCAACTGGTCGTTCTTCACTAGCAGACCTTCGCTTCAATGATGGCTCATTAGCGCGAGTCGGGGAACAAGCGATATTTAGGTTTTTACCCCAAACACGTAACTTTACACTCAATAATGGCACAGTACTTTTACTGATTCCACCAGGTCAGGGACGCACCCGCATTCAAACACCAAGTGCCGCTGCGGCAATTCGGGGGTCAGCTTTGTTTGTTCGTTATGACCGCCCAACCGATACTACGATTGTGGGAGCATTGACCAACAGCGGCATTGAAGTTTTGGAAAAGAATGCTTCTAGCGGTAGAGTTCTCAAAGCCGGACAAATGATGGTTGTTGTTAAGGGCAAGCTTGAAGGTTTGTATAATTTCGACTTGCGAACTTTTTACGACACCAGTGAGATGGTGCGGGGTTTGGAACTAAATCGTCCCGTTAGTCCTGGTTCAACAACATCAGATCCTGCAATTAACAGCGTTCGGGCTGAAACTGTTGAGGCTATGTTAAAGCAGTCGCCTATTTCTGGTGCCGGAACAATTCAAAACCCCGGTTTTTTACAATTAACTTCCACATCTTCAGACACTAACGCTAGCGCTAGAGCAAATCCTCCAGTGGACTCGTTACTGGATCAATCTAGCTTGCAATCTAGTCAGTTAGTGAATGGGAAAGGGCAAATTGATGATCAAATAAAACCTCCTGTAGAAGTTAAGCCTCCTGTAGAAGTGAAACCTCCTGTAGAAGTTAAGCCTCCTGTAGAAGTGAAACCTCCTGTAGAAGTGAAACCTCCTGTAGAAGTGAAACCTCCTGTAGAAGTTAAGCCTCCTGTAGAAGTTAAGCCTCCTGTAGAAGTTAAGCCTCCTGTAGAAGTGAAACCTCCTGTAGAAGTTAAGCCTCCTGTAGAAGTTAAGCCTCCTGTAGAAGTTAAGCCTCCTGTAGAAGTTAAGCCTCCTGTAGAAGTTAAGCCTCCTGTAGAAGTTAAGCCTCCTGTAGAAGTTAAGCCTCCTGTAGAAGTTAAGCCTCCTGTAGAAGTTAAGCCTCCTGTAGAAGTGAAACCTCCTGTAGAAGTTAAGCCTCCTGTAGAAGTGAAACCTCCTGTAGAAGTGAAACCTCCTGTAGAAGTGAAACCTCCTGTAGAAGTGAAACCTCCTGAAAACGAGCATCCTAGGAACGAAACTCCAAAACCTGAGACTCCGAAACCGGAAACTCCTAAACCCGATCCACGGGATTTACCAAGTACCTAATACCAATTGGCAATTACAAAAGAAAGCAAGAAACTCTTGCTTTGAATCTGTTACTTAATCTTAGGACTTACGCAATCGTAACGGAAAAACTAGACTTTGAGATTGCTTCCTTACGAAGATGCAAGCTACGCAATGACGTAAATCTGTAGTCTTTGCATAAGTTATTACTCTTCCAAATCCCAAGGCGTGGTGGGTATATCAGATTCATCGGGAGATAACAAAGTTATAGCCATATCGCTAGATTGAGTTGTTTGAATATGTCCCGATGCAATTAAAATATCAACTGCCTGAAGAACCTCAGCCGCTGATTGATAACGCTGCTGATGACGATCTAAAACCATTTTGTTAATAATTGCTGCCAAACCTTGACTAATTTTCAACTTATCTAGCCACTGAACCTCACCATCTTCATCGCGTTCAAGTTCATGGGGAGGAATACCAGTCAAAGCTTTGATCCCAATCATTCCCACTGCATAGATATCACTACTGTATTCGGGTCTGCCAAAACATTGTTCTCTGGGTGCGTAGCCTTTAGTTCCTATACCTACCGTTAAAGCTGTTTGGTCGGAACTATCGGTGTATTCAGAATCTTGGGAGGTTTTGACGATTGTAGTAGAAACTTGTTTGACTGCACCAAAGTCGATTAATACGAGTTTGCGATCGCTCTTGCGAACAATGATGTTACTAGGCTTGATATCTCGGTGAATAACGCCATGTTGATGGACGAATGTCAATATTTGTAATAAATCTTTGAATATATCGATGACGGTCATTTCGTCAATGCATTTTCCTGATAGTTCTTTATTTAAGGCATTACCCTGGATTAATTCCTGTACCAAATAAAATTCTTCTTCTTCCTCAAAAAATGCCAGTAGCTGGGGAATTTGAGGATGACTGCCTAAAATCTGTAAAGTTTGAGCTTCAGAATTAAATAAGCGTCTAGCGACTTCTAATTGCTTCGGTTCAGTATTTGCTGGTTTCAGTTGTTTGACAACGCATCGAGGATTACCGGGAAGTCTAATATCTTCAGCAATATAGGTTTCGCTAAACCCACCAGAACCAAGAACTTTGACTATCCGGTAGCGTCCATCCAGAACTTTGCCGAATATAGCAATTTCACGCTGTGCAATCAAGTCTTGTAAGTCTTCTTGCTGACTGATAATTTCTTGGGCTAGACGGGAAGAGGGATTTCGCTTCAGGATATCGACTAGTTGGATTTTTCGCATCCGTTCAATATAGATTTCGGTACCAAAATAGAAAAGTCCGATTGCAACTATTGCCGCGATAGGAATAGCGGTGGGAAAAAACAAATGGCTGGTAATAAATAATATATAACTGATACCTCCCCAGATAAGCGCCAGGGATAAGCTGGAAAAAAGGCGAATTTTGCCGTGTTTGTTTCTGGTGATGAGGAACCCACAGCCCCCTACTAACAGCATGACAAATAAAGCTTGCCCATATTTATTAGGGATAGCAATGGCAACTGTATTACCCTGCATCAAAGACGCGATCGCATTGGCATGAATCTCTACTCCTGCCATCCGTTGAGGATATAACCAGTTTACGGCAACCGGGTGGAAATCATTCGCAAGCTGTGCAGTTGCACCAACTAGGACAATTTTGTCTTTAAAAATTCTGCCTTGTTGTAAATTATTGTTCCAATATGCGGGTTCTAGGACATACCACAATGGTATTGTCTTAAACGTATTAGCAGTACCTCGATAATAAATGCGATCGCCTTGAGGTTGTGGGTAGTTAAATTGGGCTGATGCTAAGGTTGCCTCTGCAAAAGATGGAATTTTTGCCGTCAGCGTCCCATCTTCAAGCAAGGAGTTATTATAAGCCGATCCCAGTTTATGAATTTTGCCATCATCTTCCAACAAAAAATTTACCGAACCAATTGCCACCTCTTGATTACTAAACCTTTCCAGGGGTTGCCTTAACTCAACTTTTTTCCAATAATCTGTATCAGACTCCTGATAAAGTCCAGCTAAAGTCACTCGGTTGCCATAACGTTTTAGTGTCGCTTGTAACTTCTTATCATCTTCTTCGCCATAGCTACTAGGTACATCAAAAACAACATTTAAAGCAACGGAACGCGCTCCAGCCTTCATTAATTTATCTATGATTTGAGCATATCCTGCCCGATAAAATGGAAAAGTTTTCAATGGCTCTAAATAATGATACCGTACAGGATCCGTGTTATAAGATAGTGCCGAAGTGGAAATAGACTCATCATCAATCGCCAAAATCAAAATTTCCTTTGGGGGTGCCAAAGAACCGCGAAACTGGTAAAATGCCGACTGTGCCTGATTTTCTGTCACCTCTGTCAATCGCCAATTTGAAGCCATCACCAAACCTGAAGTAAAAACTACAATCCCAGTCAACAGATGACTTAAACGTCCTAAAAGTCTTGATTGCCGCGCTAAGTGATTTGATGTGTACTTCGTTGATTTGCTCGATTGCGGATCGGTTGCAGACACATATTTTTTAGTTAAGGTAGATATAGGTTCTTCTGGCATATTTCTCAAAAAATAATTTAAGTATGATGTCTTTATTTATTTACACACTCTATCAAATGCAATAACCTGGAAATAACACTTAAACGAATGTCTTATACGTTTCCAATCTATACCAGCATTGCCGATTAAAATTTAATCCACTTGATCCTTAATCCGACTACAGACATGTAACGGCTAAATTTATCACCTAGATACAGATCAGCGATTAACTACTCATACACCCTCAAACTATTCTTTCACAGATATATTGACTGTGAGGCAAAACATTGACACAAATGTAGTGCTTTTATATTTGAAACTGCTACAGGCATCAAGTTACGGTAAATACTTAAGTATAAATGCGGATAAGAATACAGTAGAGCAAATCTAAAACCTGATTGCTAAATCATAGCATTGGCATATTACGTGCCCACGGGGAATTTGATTTGTTTGTAAACTTTTGTCTTGAGAATACTTATCAACAGCAAAAATGACACACTGTTTTTTTGCTGAGTCACACAAAGGTGTCTGATTTTTTACGAAATCAGAAGAGATTCCTTGTCGCTACACGGCAACGTCTATCTGACCTCAGAATTTTGGATTGACTTTCTTACAATCCAATTACAGCCAATTTCATACCTATTTAGGAGTAAACTGGATCGATAGACAGTCCTCAATGCTGTCTCTGACATAGTTAATTTTATTGATCGATTTCGATTTAACAGTATGCGTGATCATGTTCAATATCAATTCAATGGCAAAATTATCTCTGTGAAAACAAATAACCTCAAATTAAAAGTTTATGGGTAATCCCTGATTGAATATGTGTTTAATCAAAGCTATACATGACAATATATTTTACAGATATTAGCAAATAAGACATTTAATAATTGCTATAATTTGTTGTTTCATCTAAATTTTATCTATAACATCTACGGTGTTGTTCTTTTTATGGGTACTACTATGAATCGTCTGTCTATATTTGTAGATGGAAACAATATGTTCTATGCTCAACAAAAAAATGGTTGGTTTTTTGATCCCCGAAGGGTTTTAGAATATTTTAAACATGAACAATCAGAAACACATTTAATTAACGCATTCTGGTACACTGGACTAAAAGACCCACAAGATCAAAGAGGTTTTCGAGATGCTTTAATTAGTTTAGGATATACGGTACGAACTAAAATTCTTAAAGAATATTATGATGATTCCTCCGGTCGATACTCACAAAAAGCTAATTTAGACATAGAAATCGTTGTTGATATGTTTAATACAGTAGACCAATATGACCGAGTTGTTCTATTTAGTGGAGATGGAGATTTTGAAAGGGCAATCGAACTATTACGGTCTAAAAATACTCATATTACGGTTGTATCAACAGAGGGAATGATTGCTAGAGAGTTGCGTAATGCTACTGATAGGTATATTGATTTAAATGATATTCGTGAAGTTATAGAAAAATCAGAAGGTTCATAGACTTAAATAGACTTAATAATTATTTACACTTCTAAATAAACAAAAAGTTAGATTTAAAGTTAGTGGTCGCAAAACTATAAATTACTTCTAAGCAGCAAATGAACAGCAAACCCGAAGGAATTATTATCTTTGATACAACGCTCCGTGATGGTGAACAGTCACCAGGGGCAACACTAAACATTGATGAGAAACTGACCATAGCCAAGCAACTAGCACGCTTGGGAGTAGATGTCATCGAAGCAGGCTTTGCCTTTGCCAGTCCTGGCGATTTTGAAGCAGTTCAGAAAATTGCTGAGGTTGTCGGGGTTGAAGATGGTCCGGTGATTTGTAGTTTAGCGCGATCGCGTCACGATGACATCAAGGCAGCAGCCGAAGCCATCAAACCAGCAGCAAAAGGTCGAATTCATACTTTCCTTGCCACCAGCGATATCCATCTGCAATATAAACTCAAAAAAACCCGCTCAGAAGTTTTAGAAATTGCTGGGGAAATGGTAGCTTATGCCAAAAGTTTTGTTCAGGATGTAGAATTTTCTCCCGAAGATGCCGGACGTTCTGATCCAGAATTCTTGTATGAAGTATTAGAGCGAGTAATCGCTGCTGGGGCAACAACTGTTAATATTCCAGATACTGTTGGTTTCATAACTCCCAGTGAATTTGGAGCCTTAATTAAAGGCATCAAAGAAAATGTTCCCAATATCGATCAAGCAATTATTTCTGTCCACGGACACAACGATTTAGGGTTAGCAGTTGCCAACTTTTTAGAAGCAGTAAAAAATGGTGCCAGACAGCTAGAATGTACTATTAATGGTATCGGTGAACGGGCTGGAAATGCTGCACTCGAAGAGTTAGTTATGGCTTTACATGTCCGCAGACAATACTTCAATCCCTTTTTTGGCAGACCAGTAGAATCAGAGAAAGCACTCACAAATATTGATACTCGGCAAATTTACAAAACATCACGTTTGGTTTCTAACCTCACAGGAATGTTAGTCCAGCCAAATAAAGCCATCGTCGGTGCGAATGCTTTCTCCCACGAATCGGGTATCCACCAAGATGGGGTGTTGAAAAACAAACTCACCTATGAAATTATGGATGCCCAATTGATTGGTTTAACAGACAATCAAATCGTCTTGGGCAAACTTTCCGGAAGAAATGCTTTCCGCAGTCGTTTACAAGAGTTGGGTTATGATCTTTCCGAAAGCGATTTAAATAAAGCTTTTGTCAGATTTAAAGATATTGCCGATAAAAAGAAAGAAATTAGCGACAGGGATTTAGAAGCAATCGTTAATGACGAAACTCAACAAGCCCCAGATCTGTTTAAACTGGAATTAGTACAGATATCCTGTGGTAGTAATGCCCGTCCTACAGCTACTATTACTCTGCGTTTACCTGATGGTGCAGAAATCACCGATGCAGCCATTGGAACCGGACCCGTTGACGCAATTTACAAAGCCATTAATCGGATTGCTAATGTTCCGAATCAACTGATTGAATACTCTGTACAATCTGTGACAGCTGGAATTGATGCCATTGGGGAAGTGACAATTCGTCTCAAGGATGAAAATAGAATATTTACAGGTCATGCAGCCAATACAGACATCATCGTTGCCTCCGCACAGGCTTATGTAAATGCACTGAATAGGTTATATTCATCCATGCATAGTCAACGTAAGCACGCGCAAATGGCATCGCAGGAAACTTAATGAGTTAGCGGTTATTTAGGTGTAATTAGTCACATTTGATGAAAGTTAAGGAGATACTTTGCTGTTTGTTAATTTATCATTTAGGCTTTGGATCTCTTTATCTTTCGTTTCTATTTTTTCTTCGTAGTCTTTTTGTTTGAATGACTACGAAAAGCGTTTAATTAATGCTTAATTCCTAAATATACCAGGATGGGACATAGATAAATTTTGAAAGGGGGCAGAATTAGTAATTAGTTTCATTTCCCCCTGCCACTAAACGTATCTAGAAAATTCTGAAGGTAAAAGGGTAGCGAAATGGGACATCAGGTTGGCTAAAACAATGCAACAAAGCCCAAATAGTCAGTCCCCAGTGGATTAAAAAGCCCAAAGCGACTACAGGAAAGAATAAAATACCACCAAGACCAAAGGTAATAAAAGATAAAATGCCGATGGGAACTCCTATAACTGTCGCCCAGAACCAGACATTGAGGTGGAAATTGATAGATTCTTTTGCGTTACTTCTAATTACAGAATCATCGGCAATAAAGTAAATGGCAATGGGAATACCAATAGAGACGAGTGTTGTACTGAAGAAAATTGATCCATGAGATAGGGCAGAAAGCAGTTTGCGTCTATCCGTATTAGATGTAGATAGCATAGTAATATATCCTTTTGTTTAGTTCTTAATTATGATTGTAATGTTAGCTTGATGGGTTGGGTATTGGAGTTTCCCGTACTCAAACTTGTCCATGGTAAAACCACCAATGCATCTATTGGGGAATTATTTTGTTGGAAGTCCCTTAGTTAATACTTCCAAGTTTTTGCGTAATTGAATACATCGCTATTGATGTTGTATTTGAATACCGCATATTTTGCCTTAGATTTTACCTATAAAAGTAAACAAGCTAAGTCCTGCAAGTTTCGCGCTATTTCTATAAAAATACACAATTACAGCAAATGTGACGATGACAACTAATATAAAACTCTCTGCGACTCCTACTAGGGAACAAATTAGCCGCACCAAAAAGAGAATCGATGCTTATATTCAAAGTGTAAATAATAACCCAAATTTTCGTGCTGGTTCGACTCCATACTACGGTTTTCACGAACCTGGGAAAGCTATACACGGTACAGTATTAGTATTTCATGGGTTTAGTGGCAAACCCAAGCAAATGTCACTATTATCTGATTACTTATTTGCCAACGGGTTTAATTATTACCAAACAAACTTAGCTGGACATGCTTTACAACCACCAAGTAAGTATTGGTGTCAGGTGGATTTAAAACCGGAAATCTGCCAACCATTGCGGGAGAAAGTGCAAAAAGACAGTGTTTTGTCCAACTATATTGCTAATTTACCAACAGATCCTAGTAAGTTTCAGCGTCCTTCTTTTCAGCAACAAGCTGCTTTGGTGTCGCGTTTGCTGTTGATTGAACCGCGTTTACTGGATATTGTCCCAGCAATTGAAAGAGATGACGATCCTGATTTTTACCGCTATTTTGATTCCAATCACATGGAATATCTTACCCATGCACGGCAAAGATTGGCGGAACTTGACGATATGTCAGGACCAATTTACACTATTGGGTTATCTGTAGGAGCTGCGATCGCACTTGGTTTGGCAGCTGATAAACCTAATCGCATCTCGAAAGTTGTCAGCTATGCACCGTTACTAAAACTACATACACCAATTATGGAGCGGTATGTAAATTTAGCTGGTCCTTTGGATATACATGAAAAAAGCTGGAGTCCTGGTGAAAGTTTTCCAATTGGTGCATTGACGGCAGCGGCAAAATATGGGGCTTTTGTCCGTGAACCGAAGAATGTCAAAGCGTTACAGCAGGTTCGTACTTTGATGGTACTAACGGAAAACGAGGATGCTGCAAATATCCCCACTAATCAAAAGTTTTTTAATGACGTTGGTGGGGAAAAAAAGGGAAATCATTTATATATATACCCTGCTAGTGATTTAGTTCCCCATCCCCTTGCAGAACCGGATGTCAAAAGTCAGGGAATGACAAATCGCTTTTGGCAAAGTTTGTATCAGGAGACTTTTAGATTTTTAACTAGTGGTGAAATTGACCCTGGTAATATGAGTAATACTGAACAAGACCCAAATTTGCCCCAGGTTCCTCCTTTAAAGTAAGAATTTCTCAACTCCTATAGAAAAGTGGCTTTAGAGATATTTAATATTTTACGTATTGACACTAAATAGAAAACATGGTTTTCCCAAGAAAATGTATTTAGTTGTTAGGTAAGGGTTTGGTAATCATCAACCCTTACTTTATTTTTCTCTATTTTTCTTCGTATTTATTTACATTCTTCCGATTGTTGTATTTCAGTTTGTAACTCTTTTTTGGAAACTGAAATACTCATCCGATAAACTGAAATCAAATTAATCAGCTTCGGAATATAAAAAATGCTTTTAAACACTTTATGTTGTCACAGTTCGGTTGTTCTATTATCTGCGATCGCTTGTGTTAGCGGCTTGGTCTTACTGTGGGGTTATGATTCTCAGAATGATGAAGCGAAGGAAACTGAGCGGATTTTGTTTATGATGAGCTTTTCCTATTGGTTAGTTTACTGTGTTGCTTTTGGGATGCAAAAGATTACATTACCTGGCTGGGAAACATTAATTCCACCTTTGAAGATTACCACTGCTTTGGCATATTTGCTAACATTTTCATGCATTCTGAGCTTACCGCTACACAAGTTTGCAGTGAATAAAATTGAAGAATAGGTAAATTGATTGGATGTAAAAACGCTGCTCTAAAGCCTTCATCATAAATAGACGTTCCGGTGGAGCGTCTTTGTTTTTTAAAGGAAATTTGTGGTGGTGGTTACAGATATGAGATATATATTTCTGTATTTCTGTATTCCCGCGCAGCGGAATTTACTTTTTATTTACTTTTTAATAGAAATAGCGATCGCATGTTCCAAACATTCCTGATCTAAGGCAGTGAGAATAAACACCTCTTGTACCGTTTTCCCCTGACGTGCGATCGCTTTAAAACCTCCACGTATCGGTACAGATATCCTTAATAATAGCTTGGGAGCATGACCTTTCACCCTACCTAATACCCCTGGTGTCACAGTTTGAATTCCGTCATATTTACATAGACGTTCTAGTACGGGAATTAAACCGGGGATGTGGGTGGAGTGATTCCAAACAAGCCTGCCAGGGGAGGGTTTAGTCATGATATTTTAGGATTTAAGCTGCTTCAAGAGGTGCCATCGTTAAGCCAGCACGACGCAACTGCTGATGATACAGTTCCGCTGGTTCTTGGGGACCAGTCCAAACAATTGCTTGTCCTTCAAAATGAACTTGGTTGGTTAAGTCCCAAGCGCGATCGCTTGTCATTGCTGGTATATATTTTATCAGGCATTCGGCGACATGCTGAAAGGTGTTAAAGTCATCATCTAACACTATCACTTTATAGTTAGGATAGGGTTTTTGGACGACTTGGCTCGACCGTTCAGGAGTTACAGTAGGTGCCGATGCCATTCCGTAAACTGTGGCTGAAAGTCTTGTAAGCATAAAATACTAGGTTCAGTAGAGGGTTTACAAGAATTAGATGTACAAGTAACTAGTTTAGTTCGTAATCAGTCAACAGGGAACAGTTATCAGTTAACTGTTATCAGGAATCAAAATCGCTAGTTAGATGTGGTGAGGAATTTAAATTGCACCTAACGAAGTTTAGCCCTATTTAGATTTTGGCGATCGCTAAGTCAAATTGTTCAAGCTTTATAACTGATAAGTACTTACTGTTCACTGATAACTGCTTAGTGATTTACTTCCAATCTTCCCATTTCTGGTTAAAGATGGATGTGTCAGGAAATGCGGTTGGGTTGTTGTTCTGCTCTAATAATGCCCTGAGTTGGTCTAATTTCGGTTCCATTTTGGGCAGATTATCTATTAATTCATAAGGTGCGATCGCGTTTTTCAACGAGAAGGCTGCAACTGTTCCCAAAGCTGCACCAGCTGACCATTCAAAGGAATGAACTCTGTACGCAGCGGCAGCTATGTGGCTTGTGGCAATACTTTTACCCCCAACTAGTAAATTATCTATTTTTTGGGGAATCATGGCTCTGAGGGGAATTTGGAAAGGATAGGCTTGTCCAGCACCGCGTCTTTCTCCTGGGTATTCACGGTTGCCGGGTGCTTCTGGGGGACTTTTTTCCATACAGGGATGAAAATCGATGGCATAGTGCCCAATACCAACTGAATCGGGGTACACCGTGGAACGGGTGCGTCGGTTGGCTTTGTTGGGGTCAATTTGCCCGGTGAGTACCGATGCTGCTTCTAAACCTGCCAGAGATGCCCGTAGTTGGCGATACATGTCAGCTGGTAAGGTGGTGCGGTAATACTCATCGTTGTAATCCTGCCGAGAAATATCGATTTCAGCAATGGAAAAACCATCAGCTTGTCCCCAACTTGGTCGTCCAATAATCCGTCTACCTTCGCGCATGTATGGATATTTGGATAAACCACTGACTGTACCCATGGGTGCATCTAACCCAGTTAGCAAACGATGATTGGGTTCTGGCTGTTTGACATCTTTACCTAGTTGAGAGTCAGTATTTCCCGCAACTAACCAGTAAAAATAAGAAAGAGATTTTTCTTCAGCTTTGAGTAAAGCATCTGTTCTGAGTCCCCCCATCCAACCACCAGAAGTAAGTTGTCCAGTTGCTTGAAGTTGGTCACGGGTATAAACTAGGTTATCTTGGGCAGTTCCTGGTCGGTAGTCGTTGCCCCAAGTCCAGTTTTGCATGGAAATATCCCCTGGTGTGGGGCTAGTAAACTCAATTCCGCCAAATTTTTCCGATTTTCCTTTAGTTGGACTCCAAATCCGACGATAGGTAAATACTAAGTTGAAATTTGCTAATCGTTTGAGTTCATAACTAAAATATGGTGCATATTGCTCATAATAGGGAGGCATTGCATTAGTTTGCGGGGTTTTGGTTGCCTCCATCGCAAAAGTATAAGTAAAACCTTGGGTACAGTAGGGGTTATTGGTGGTGGAAGATGATGAAGGTTCTAAGTAGCTGAGGGGGTCGATTCCCAAGCGGTAAGGAACATCGGCTAAACCAATAATTTCCCCAGTTTCGGAAGTATCAGCAACATACCACCGGGGTGCATTAGTAACTTTGGTTTGTTTGGGGGAAAAGCGGATGATAGTTTTGGTGAAGCGGGGAGAATTTTGGTAACTATAGGAATCTTCAATGGTTTGGGAAAGGGTAAAAGTATTTAGCTTGGGGGCATTTGGTGCGGGTTGATGTTGAATTGCGATCGCATTTTCAATCAACTTACCATCCTGACTCATTTCTAATTCTTTAATTACCGTATTCGGAAACCAATGTAATTTTCCTCTCCCCTTACTTTCAGCATCCTTCAGCATCCCCTGCAAAGCTTTGTGTCCATCTGCTGGTAAAAAACACGATTCACTCACCCAACAGTCACCAGGGTTGAGATTCCCTCCATAGGTTTTTTGAATCCGTTGACGTAAATCCAGATATCCACGAGAAAAAAACTGTTTCGCTCTTTGGGTAGGACGTTCATCTAGTGCAGAAGTCCCCTGAGAAGAAATTTGTCCCCCCAACCAATCGGTGATTTCCGTCAAACAGACGGTTTTTCCTGCTAATAATCCCTCATAAGCAGTTGCCACACCCGAAAGTCCAGCCCCAGCTGCCAAGATATCACAGTTAACAACCTGATCCGGATTTCGTGGTGGTGCAGCAATCGCTACATAGGGTGTGAACAAACTAGAAATAATAGTTAGACTAGTAAATGATTTTCCATGATACATATATACATTCCTCTATCATCTGCTTTCACTTCAACAATTGAAGGTATCATTTCGTTGAAGCAACCACAAGCAATCAAAAATAGAGCAAAACTGAGAGCATAAATACCTGGACAAAAATATTTACAGTCAATCGTAGGGGCAAACAACCGTTTGCCCCTATTACCCTGATTTCTAGCAATTTGAAGAAACAATGCGACAGATGCTTTGGTAGGGGTTTAGCAATGCTAAACCCCTACAGATTGTTTATGTGTTGCAATGATTTTTTGAATCGGTATTACCTGCGTAGCAGCTTAACACCCAAAGTTTTAAAGATTCTCAGTATTAATCAATCCAAATCCCCATTTAGGATCAAATTCACCTGCACCCTTTCCAGGAATTGTGCTGTTTTTCTTGAATATTTCCTTCACTGCATCAGGAGTTAAACTTGCATCCCGTTGGAGTAACAAAGCAACTAAACCTGAGATAAACGGAGTTGCCATGCTGGTACCAGCTAACATCACGAATTTGGAATTAACCATCATTGCCCGATCAAAGGCAGCAGCAGATGATAATGTAGAACAAATCATCGCTCCAGGTGCAGCAACATCGGGTTTTTGCTCATTGTTACGTAGGGGACCTTCACTGCTAAATTCCGAGATATCATCCAAGGTTAAACCAACTTCACGCTTATTCCCGTCGATATCGTTATATTCGGTTTTTGTTGTGAAGGAAGCAACTGTAATTGCAGTTTTAGCAGCACCAGGTGAACCAATTTTCATGGTGTCTTGAGCGCTTTTCCCGGTGAAAAATACTGAACCAGTATCATCAAGTGTCCAAACATCAAGGCGAGTTTGTTCTTTAGATTTGTTACGGACTCGTAGTTGCCATACTCCTTGTGTCACTGGAAATGTACCATTTCCCTGGATTTGTACAAAGAAATTGTAATCATTATTGCTAGGATCTGCTGCTGGTGTGACAATTTGCACTTTGCCATCAGGTAAGTTGTAATCTTTAGAAGGATTACCATCAGCAATGATTTTTTGCCAAGGAGTTACAAAACCAATAGGACTGCGAACTGCAATTTCTAGTTGTGTGTTACCTGTATACCAACCATTCAACCAAACAATTCCCACTTGAGTACTAGGAACACGGAAGCGCATGGAACTCATGGAACAGGATTTTACTTCCGCTTGTCCGTGAATGTTATCATTACCTTCGTTTCCAGCTGCACAGCAAACAATTTTGCCAGGACCACTTTCAGCATCGATAATTTTAGAAAGTGAATCACTACCATCATGAGCATCTGCATGTCCACCCAAGCTGAGGTTAACAACTGCGGGTTTGCCTAATTCAGCAGCTAAACGGAAGATATAACGGATTCCATCAGCTATGTGAGCATCTTGTAAATCGGATCTAACAGCGATGATTTCGGCTTCGGGTGCGACACCACCATAGTTTGTGTCTGCACCCGAAGCGATACCAGCAACGTGGGTACCATGTCCATCTACATCTTGGGAAACAGTTAGTTGTTCTCCAGTAAATTCTGCACCATAGTTGCCTTCAGCAACACCAGGCCCCGACATGGTTTGATCCCAAATTCGCAGGATTCGTCCGGCAAAAGCTGGGTGTTTGGCATCAATTCCACTATCCACGATACCAATAATTACGCCTTTACCTGTCAATCCGGTTTTGGTTTTGAACTCAGGCAATTTTACTTTTCCAGGTGCCACATCCATCAGTAATTTCATTTTCCGGGATGGTTTGATGCGGCAAACAGAAGCTTCTTCTGATAGTGCATCTAAGCCATCAACGGGTAAAAATGCTGTGCGAACTTTACCTGTATTTTGGTTGAAGTGAATGCCGTATTGTTCGAGATGGCTTAAATCAGCTTCTTCATCGCAGTAGACGAAGACAACACTTTTAGCCGGTTTAACGTTATTCTTAGGAGCGATGATACCAAGCGATCGCTTGTGTGGAATTAGAGCTTGTTCTCCGTCACGTTGGTAGTCTTCGTATGCCAATAACAAACCAGCCGAAAGTTTTTCGTGTCTCATTTTTTACCTCTATTTTTAATGATTTTTGTCAGATTAAATTAAGTCAGAACCAATTTTGTCTGGAATGCCCTATGAGAAATAGATATTTTGATGTTGATTCATTACTGATAATTTTGGCTGTGCTGCTTCCGTCGCATATTTTGAATAGTTTTTTACACACATCATTTCAAAGATGCTGACCTTTTATAGCTTTCTACTCTTGTTTGATAACAGGGGGCTTGACCCCCCTTGCCAAAATTGCCTCGAATAAAACGGCTGAATAGAAAGTATAGTTAGCAGCTGAGTTAGCACCATTTAGTGCCAGTGAATCAAACATTGACTCTGCTTAACCTAGCTTTGATTTATTTCTGCTAAAGGGATACAGGAATAAATTAGAGGATTTCGGAAAATGTACAAACGTAATTTTTTTAGCTTTGCAGGTGTAAAATTTATAACTTATGAATATAACTTCCACTGCTGTTGCCAATAACAGTTTAACTATTGTATCCTTCCTAGCGATCGCCACAGTCTTGAGCGGGGGAGGAGGTTGGTTGATCAAAACCGGGAATTTACCCTTAAGCGATGTCATCACATTTAGTGAGAGGCAATGGCAGTTTATGCGAATTTGGCTCAGGGTTGCTTTGGTTATAGGAGTAATTGTCCCATTTGTGATGTTAATCACTTTGTGGAATCAATCAATTGTTCGTCAATTTTTGGGAAGTTATCTTGGAGTAGTTGCAATTCAGTTAGTTTGTGAGGTCAGCTTTAGCCGTTTGTTTGTCAAAAGTGTTGTGGTGATTATTGGAACTATTTACACAATTTTTCGACTTTGGCAACTTTGGGAAGGTTTACACTTGGCAAATTACACTCAAGTAGAATTAGGTCTATTATGGTTGATTCTGTTGTTTTGGGTGGCGAATCTAATTATCCTAATTTTCATGTCTATTCCCAGTATTGTTCACAAATCCGAGCATGTTACGTAAGAAAATAGTGAACCTCCGTCAACCTAATTATTGCTGACGGAGGTTTTGATTAAAATTTGATCGTGCAATCAAGTTTTAAGCTACAAGTAAATGCAGCTTGTTAATTGCAAAAGCGATGGCATGTTGGGTAATAGGCAAACTATCAATCACCATACCCAAACACAGCAGCATCATGTAGGAAATAGAGTAAAGAAATAAACTTCGAGCGCTGGGTTTATCTTCGGGATTTTGTAGGAGTTGCCAAGATTTACGGATAAATACAGATCCTAGAGCAAGTGCGATCGCCCCGTAAAGTAAACCGCTTTCTTGTAAGGGATAAATCAGTAACATGCTGGCAAATACTGTAATTAAGGTGTACCACCAAATTTGCCATACTGTTGCTTTGGCACCAGCAATTACTGGTAGCATCGGTATTCCTACCTTTGCGTAATCATCCCGAATCATCAACGCCAATGCCCAAAAATGGGGAGGTGTCCAAAGAAACACGATACCAAATAGTAACCAAGCTGTCCAACTCAGACTCCCGGTGACGGCAGCCCAGCCAACTAAGGCAGGGATCGCTCCAGCCGCACCACCGATCACAATATTTTGGGTGCTATGGCGTTTGAGAAGATGGGTATAGATTAAAACATAAAATCCAATACCTGAAAATGCTAGGGAAGCAGCCAGTACGTTAGCAAAGACAGTGAGAATTATAAAGGATAAAGCAGCGAGTGCGATCGCAAAAATCAACGCATCACGGGGTTGAACTTTACCTGAAGGTATGGGGCGATGGCGAGTCCGCTCCATATCATAATCGATATCCCGATCGTAAATACAATTGATGGTTTGGGCACTAGCAGCAGCCAGGGTACCACCAGTTAGCGTTACCAGTAACAGTAATGGATCTACCTGTCCTTTGGCAGCAATCCACATACTACCTGCTGTGGTAATCAGCAATAAGGGGATAATTCGAGGTTTTGTCAGCTGATAATAGCTTTGAATTACCTCTAAAAACGTCGCGTGGTGGCGAGAGACGTTAGTCTCAATCATGTCGGCACTAGTTCCTTATTTTTCAATTATGTTATTTAACAGCCCCCTGCTTTGAAGTCAGTGAACAGTAAACAGTTATCAGTTATCAGTAGTTGTCAGTTAGTTGTAGTGAGTAGTTCGGCAGGTGTTACAGTGAGCTTGTCGAACTGCTGCTTGTATCACTTGTTGGAACGAAGTGTACCGTAGATAAAGTACGCTCGACTCAAGCTGATAGCTGTTAACTCATAACTGGTAACTGATAACTGTTACGTGGGGTGTAATAGTTGAGAGACGCTGTTTACAGAACCTCTACAACTCCTAACTTTTTTTAATAATTTGATTCTGCTGTTTATGAACCTTTAATCGATGGGGCAATGTCAAGGGGGTAGGAGATATTGCCGTAATTGGTAACTGAATCACGCCATGCTAAGACTGTAAAAGCGACTAAAGTTCCTAGTAATGTGGCTCCAATTGCCTGGTGGGAGACGGTTAGGGGTTCTACTTGAAGGTGTAAGCGGAAAGTCGCAACCCCAATTAGCAATTGTAATAACAACAGCGCACCTGCCATGTTAACCAGTCTTCTGAGGGCAGGATGTAGTGCTGGTGTACGCCAAGCGACGAAAACCAAGGCTAAAGTTGCCACTGTTGGGGGAACTAAACCAAAAATGTGGGTATACATCACGCCACAGAGTTGGTATCCACCAAAACATTGGTGCAAAGCCCAGCGAGAGCCAACCACCGCACCAAGTAAACTTTGAATATAAACTAAAACTGATGCTACTAAACCAATCCAGTGTAGCTTACCAACATTCCCCGTTCCCTGGTAAGGAGTAAGTACCGTACCAATTATGAGCAGTGTAGTAAAAAATAACAACGCTGTTCCGAAGTGGGCGGTGACGATATCAAACCGCAATAATTGGGTGACAGTTAAACCACCAAGAATACCTTGAAAAACAATCAGGAACAGAGCAAAGGTTGCTGCCCAAGGTAGCCAACCAGGTAAAAAACGACGATACCACCAGGATATTCCAGAGAGTGCGATCGCGCTCACACCAATCAAGGCTGCATCCAATCTATGAAACCACTCCAAAAACACTTGGAGATTCATTTGTTTAGTGGGTACTAGTTCACCGTAGCACAAAGGCCAATCTGGACAAGCTAGCCCAGCATTCATCACACGGGTGGCACTGCCTATCGCCATTAAAATCAAAGTGGCTATACACATCTTCCACACCAAGCGACGAATTCGCTCTTTCGGCTGCGGTTCCACCGCTACTGTTTGTTGTTCGAGAACAAATTCGCTCATGAATGTCACCTTGCGCTCCATATATTTGAATAGAGCTATTGATTGTCTGAAGTTTTATTTTATTTTGGGCAATTTTATTTCAGCGCCCTATTCCACCCTAGCGTACAAAATCTAGGTTCAAGATTAGGTCTGTTGTTATACTGTGAATCAGGAAAACCATTATTAGCCCAAAGCTTTAGAGATTCTTAAGTAGTTCTCAGAAAATTACTCCAGTTATAATTACCTATTGCGTAATCATTCTAATTTCCTCAGATTTCATCTCAATTTATACGCATCATAAGGCAGATAAAGCGTTTTCCCAGATTCGAGAAACAAAACAGAAGCTAAAAAATTAATAATTATTTCACCTTCTACGACTCCATGTCTTATACGCTGGATTACCTTAGTAAGTAAGCAGCTCTGTCCAAAAGTAGTAAAGTCATTAGCGTAAATCCACCGTGAAAATCCCAAATTCAATCTGGACACTACTAGTTGGTATTCTGCTGACACTCGTCAGCCTGTGGTATGGTCAAAATCACGGCTTACTACCAGTAGCAGCATCCAAGGAAGCTTTTCTCATTGATGGCTTATTCAACACCATGATGGTTGTGTCTACAGGCATATTCATTTTGGTTGAAGGAATTTTAATTTATGCCGCAATTAAATATCGTCGTAGCCCAGGCGATGAAACAGATGGTCAACCAGTACATGGTAATGTACCCCTAGAGATCCTCTGGACGGCGATCCCAGCAATTATTGTTTTCGGTATTTCAGTATATAGCTTTGATATCTATAACGAAATGGGCGGCTTTGATCCCCATGGTGGACACGGCGCACCTCAAGCAATGAAGAGCCATGGAAGTGCTATGGCTGCCACAATGAACCACGATCATCCCGTGGCAGAAGTGGGAGAAGCGAAAGTTACAAACCTCAACCAAATTGCTGAGGTTAACGCTGGGATCGGTGGGACTCCAGAAAATGCTGAAAATCCCCCAGATTTAGAAGTAGACGTAGCTGGGCTTCAGTACGCTTTCATTTTCTCCTATCCCAAACTAGGTATCAGTAGTGGAGAGTTACATGTCCCCATCGGACGTGAAGTAAATTTGAACATGGCAGCAAATGACGTGATTCACGCTTTTTGGGTGCCAGAATTCCGCCTCAAACAGGACTTGATTCCCGGAAGACAAACCCAAATCCGTTTTACTCCCCAAGTTGAGGGCGATTATGCTCTAATTTGTGCGGAATTATGCGGTCCCTATCATGGTGCTATGCGGACTCGTGTGATCGTTGAACCCCAAGAAGCATACGATAAATGGGTACAAGAGCAATTAGTTGCTAGTGCAGAAACTATGAATCAGGCTGTGGCAATTAATCCTACTGCTCCTTTTGCCGATCAGTTTCTCGCACATTACACCCATGAAATGGGAATTGAACCTGAAGTATTACATCAAGTACACCATTAGTCAAAAAAGTCAAGGTGAAAAGAGTTATCAGTTAGGCTGATGTCCAGCTAGATTGTATAAGCCAAAAACACAAAATAATTGTAGTGCGGGCAGCGTTCGATGGTTCCTGAGCCTGTCGGAACGAAGTGTACCGGAGGTAAGGACTGAGCGCTCACACCGAAGTCTTGCCCGTGTCTTATATCAAAATTAGATGCCTCGCAGCTTATCGGTAAATAGTTATCAAAGTTTAAGTTCTTCCTTAGGAGACTATAAGCGAATGACTCCTTGTGAAAGCTAGAAGTTGTGAAAAATAGGATAACTTGATCCAACCGATAAAACATCACTTTTCACTGTTAACGGCAAAACATGGGGACATGGGTATTCTTAAATTTCACCGCGCTTCTATTTTTGTCATTACCGATAACTCTTGATTCTTGACTTAAATGACATAAAACCTTTATGACACAAGCCCAAATCCAAGAAAAAGCAAATATTCCAGCCAAGATTGAGGAACCGGGGATCAGAAAATGGTGGGAATTTTTCACCTTTAGTACTGATCACAAGGTGATTGGCATTCAATACTTGGTGACAAGCTTCATTTTTTACTGTATCGGTGGTTTAATGGCAGATTTGGTACGTACCGAACTGCGAACCCCAGAAGTTGATTTTGTCACTCCAGAAGTCTATAACAGTCTGTTCACGCTGCACGCTACAATCATGATTTTTTTGTGGATTGTACCAGCGGGGGCAGGATTTGCCAATTATTTGATTCCATTGATGATTGGGGCAAAAGATATGGCATTTCCTAAATTGAATGCTGTGGCTTTTTGGGTAATTCCCCCAGCTGGAATTCTGTTAATTAGTAGTTTAGTTTTGGGTGATGCACCCGATGCTGGTTGGACTTCCTATCCCCCTCTAAGTTTAGTTACTGGGAAGGTAGGTGAAGGCATTTGGATTATGAGTATCCTGCTGTTGGGCACCTCTTCAATTTTGGGTGCAATCAACTTTTTGGTGACGCTGATTAAAATGCGCGCACCCAGTGTGGGAATTTTCCAAATGCCGTTGTTCTGCTGGGCAATGATATCGACTTCAGCTTTGGCATTGCTTGCGACTCCAGTATTAGCCGCTGGTTTGATTTTGCTGTCTTTTGATTTAATCGCGGGAACAGCATTTTTTAATCCATCAGGTGGTGGTGATCCGGTAGTTTACCAACACATGTTTTGGTTCTACTCCCACCCAGCTGTGTACATCATGATTTTGCCTTTCTTTGGGGCGATTTCCGAAATTATTCCTACCCATTCTCGAAAACCCATTTTCGGCTATAAAGCGATCGCATTCTCCAGTTTAGCCATTAGTTTCCTGGGTTTGATTGTTTGGGCACACCACATGTTCACTAGTGGTATACCTGGATGGTTACGGATGTTTTTCATGATTACCACCATGATTATCGCTGTACCTACTGGGATTAAAATATTTAGTTGGTTGGCGACAATGTGGGGTGGCAAAATCAGCTTAAATTCCCCCATGCTCTTCGCTATCGGCTTTGTGGGAACTTTCGTGATCGGTGGTATCAGTGGTGTAATGTTAGCTGCTGTGCCATTTGATATCCACGTTCACGATACCTATTTTGTTGTTGCTCACCTTCACTATGTACTTTTTGGTGGTAGCGTTCTCGGTATTTTTGCGGCAATCTATCACTGGTTTCCCAAAATGACTGGGCGTATGTACAACGAATTTTGGGGTCGGGTTCACTTTGCCCTAACTATCGTCGGTTTAAATATGACATTCCTACCGATGCATAAACTCGGTTTGATGGGGATGAATCGACGTATCGCTCAATACGATCCCAAATTTACCAGCCTGAACGAAATTTGTACTTACGGTTCCTATATCTTAGCTATTTCAACTTTTCCCTTTATCATCAACATCATTTGGAGTTGGTTGTACGGTGAAAAAGCTGGAGATAACCCTTGGAGAAGTTTGACATTGGAATGGATGACAACTTCACCACCAGCAATCGAAAACTTTGAAGGTATTCCCGTTTTAGCAACTGGACCCTATGATTACGGCTTGGAAAAAGCTTCCCCCAGTACACCTTTACAAGACCCTGACCCGGTGATATCTGGTGGTCCCAATTCGGTTTTACGTGCCGAACCGTAGATGAAAAGCACAGATCACTGACTTCTTAAAGAAGTCGGTGATCTGGAGATCAAACTTGTCCTTTAACAATAAAATTTCATGCAAAGTCAAATTATTGACCCAGCAAAAACCGAGTTAAATCATCACCATGCAGCGACTACAGAACACCACGAAGAACATCCAGATTTTCGGTTGTTTGGCTTGGTTGTCTTCCTGATTGCAGAAGGAATGATTTTTGCAGGTTTATTTGGGGCTTACTTAGTTTACCGGGCAACAATACCTGTGTGGCCTCCCGAAGGAACCCCAGAGTTAGAATTATTGCTTCCTGGAATCAATAGCGTCAACCTAATTGCCAGTAGTTTTGTAATTCACAACGCTGACACCGCAATTAAAAAGAACGATGTCAAGGGGATGCAAAAGTGGTTTGCCATTACTGCTGTGATGGGAATTATCTTTTTATGCGGTCAGGTATATGAATATACTCACCTAGAATTTGGGTTGACAACCAACCTATTTGCCAGTGCTTTTTATGTTTTGACTGGATTTCACGGGTTGCATGTGACAATTGGCGTATTAGCAATACTTTCAGTGTTATGGCGATCGCGTAAACCAGGACACTATAGTAATGAGAAGCATTTCGGCATCGAAGCAGCAGAAATCTACTGGCACTTTGTCGATGTCGTTTGGATTATTTTATTCGGTTTGATTTATTTGCTGTAGTTTTCTCTAGTTTTTTCAACTCTAGATCCCCAATTTATACAATTGGGGATTTTTGTATTTTTACCGTCATCGAAGCTATAGCTATTTTGTTAATTTGGCTTCCCAATTACTGTGCGTTCGCTTGTAGCAACGTTGACACTATGATGGTATTGATATTTTTTGGGTAATATACAATAGATTACCAACTAAATAAAGCCTAGTTAAAATAAATTTATGCAAATACTATTAATAGCTAATACTATTTTTGAAATCGGAATTGGTTGCGTGTTTCTTTTCTTCCCCAACATGATATTAAAAGATAGCGCTATGTCGATTTCTTTATTGAGAGTAATTGGATGCGGGGCTTTGGCATTTGGTACTTTGAGTTTTTTAATGCTGGATTTGATTGGCACCAAAGCATTAAAACCAGGGTTAATTACCCTATGTGTTTTTCACACAGCAACAACTATTTCCCAAATTTACAGTTTGAATAATAACACAGCTAATCCACCTGCAATGGTTGTACATTCGTTGTTTGCTATTTCATTTTGTATTGCTTCCTGGCAGCTTAAGTAAGGATAAGTTTAAGCATTGTTCAAAATGACTTACTTAACGGGAGATCTCGATACAGATAAAACTTGATAACCACCACCTTGAGGCATACATTTTCCATCAGCATCAATAGGACAGGCAACGCCAGCAGAATCAGGTTTTATACCTTCAATATACACCGCTTTAATTTCAACTTGTTGATTATGAAGTGCTTGCAATTGAGTACGAGAAACCTGCGCTGATGGAAGTAGCACTAATCGATTTTTTTCTGGGAAATTAGTGACTAAAAAAAATTCTTCTCCCCTATAAGATCTAGTTGACATCACAGGGGTAATTTCTTGATAAATTAATTTTCCTTGCAAAGAATGTACTTTTGATTGCTGCCACAATCCCAGTTGTTTATTTTTAGCATTAGCTTCTGCTATCAAATATTGGATTTTGTTTTCCGAACAGTTATTTAAAGTTTCTCTATTCACAACAGCGTTCCCTTCCTCTACTAAACGCAGATTGATTGAGCGATTATCCACATATACTTCGCCAACTATACGACCGCTTTGATCTTTTTCTATACTTCTAATAACTACAGGACTATCTGCTGGTAGTAGTTCTTTTAGCCTCGGTGCTGCTAAATTAGGCTGTGGATTAATACATGTTAGCTTGACTTGTCCTACCTGCCCTGTGTTGTCTTTAATTGCTATTATTTCTCCATTGATGATGCCAGTTACTGTTGCTAGCATCAAAATAAACTCTAGTAATTCCATTGTTTTTTAAGTATTATTACTATTGTATTTAAGTAATTATTCTTGTGTAAAAATCAACGTACTAACGGACTTTTATTTTGAGTTACTGATAATATGGTTTGTTCGATTCGCTTTAACCTGGTTTCCGAACGTTTTGCACTTTGAATCCACAGCAGAATATTTTTCTTAGTTGTGTTACTAAATAATTGAAAATACTTTTTGGCAGTTGCATTTAGTTCAAAAGCTTCCTGTAAATCTTCTGGGACTATTAACGCTTCTATTGCATCTAAACTTGTCCAAGAATTATTTTGCTTTGCAACTTCAATTTTTGCTATCCCAAACTCAGTCATTAAGTCTTCTGCAATCAGTTCTTCGATATACTGCTTATTTAATTTCGACCAGACACTTTTTGGTTTTCTTGGGGTGAATACTTGCATATAGCTTTCTGCATCCAAGGATTTTACTTTGCTATCAATCCAACCAAAACATAAAGCTTCTTTTACTGCTTCACTATATTTAACGCTGGGTTTACCACTTTTTACTTTATAATATACTAGCCATACACCAATAGATTCATTGTGATTTTTATGCAACCATAAACGCCATTCTTCACGACTGGCAGCGTGAAACTTTTCTAATTTATCTTCAAATTTAGACATCATCGTCACTTTGGCATGTTGAAGTATAAAAACTGGGATGCACCCAAATTGATCCAGTTTGAATATTTGGGTTTATGGGGGACTATCTGCGTTAATCAAAATTAAAATCGCCACAAATTAACATTTTTATCAAATCCACCACTAGCTAGCATCTTACCGTCGGGACTAAATGCGATCGCACTCACCCAATCGGTATGATTATATAAGGTGCTAATCACTTCACCTGTGGTTAAATTCCAAATTTTCACCCCGTCACGTCCTCCACTTGCCAAGGTTTCACCATCTGGATGAAGTGAAATGGCGTTTACCCAATCGTTGTGTCCAGTTAAGGTACGATTAAGCATCCCTGATTCTACACCCCATAGTTTGATTGTGCGATCGCGGCTGGCTGTAATTAGGGTTTTTCCGTCTTTACTAAAAGTAAGACTTGTCAAAATATTTGTATGTGCTGTAAATTCTCGAATTAATTTTCCTGTCCCCAAATCCCACAGCTTAACTACACCATTTTTATCACCGCTGGCAAAAATCTTACCGTCTGGACTCACAGCTACGGCATAAATAACATTATCAAATTTTGCCAAGGTACTCAAAGGACGACGTTGCAATAAGTCCCAAATCCTGATTCCATCTGTGGCACCGCTAATTAGCATTTTACTATCTGGTGTCACTGCCAAAGACAGGACATTACTACTGTGTCCTACAAACGTCCGAATGAATTGGTTTTTCTTCAAATTCCAAATGTTCACCATATAGTCGCTACCACAACTGGCTAATGTCTGACCATCTGGTGAAACTACTAAGGATTGAACTGCTGTTTTATGTGCCCGATTTATCAATCCTTTACGATCGCCATGGGAAGTACTCCAGATAAAAACACTACCATCACTATCCGCACCACCACTGAATAGCCTTTTGCTATCCGGACTAAAGGTGACGGTTTTAACGGTTCCTGTATGACCTTTTAAGCTGTAAGCCAACTTGGGTTTAACAAATTTGCTAGCTGCTGTATTTACTGGTGCTTCTGCCGCTAAAACCCTCGGTAAAATCAATTGTTGAGATTTTGTAGGTTCAATGGTGAAATATGCTGTTAAAACGGCTACAGCCAAAATTACAGCTTTTCTTTTGCTAACACTCCTCACAGTTTTTTCCTAACTCGTTAACCACTACTATAGTTGGTATAAAAAGTAGAATCCCTTTTCTTCCCTCCCCTTGTTCCCCTGCGTTATAGCGGTGGTCTTTTCTTTGTCACACTTAACATTGGCAAAGCTGAAGCACTAGAACTGGATTTTGAAGGTAAATAACGTTGCTGTAAAACGGGTTCATCCTGGGGAATTTGCCGATTTTGCTGAACTTTCCACAGTTTGACTCCCAAAGAAGCTCCTGTAATTATCAAGCCAAAGATAAATAAAGACCAGCTATCATCTAGTCCACCAATTAAAGCATCAACTAAACCCATCGTCATGACAACGCTGATGATAGGGTCTCTCCGATAGGCTGATTTTAAAATACGAGGTAACACTGCATTCATCACAGATTATTTTGCTCTAGCTAAAGTTTTTGTATAAATCTACCTAAAATTACCCCATCGTTATGGGCATTTCTTGAGAAAGCCTGTTTCTTTATTATAATTTCAAGAACTGGTGGTATGAGATGTTGATATTTAACCTACTACTAAAAACCAGCTGGGATAAGCAGCTGGCTTTAATTTATCTAATTGCTGGTATAAAATATACAAATTATACCTTGATATCAATTTATCTTAGACCTAGCCAAGATAATACTCCTTTATCTGTAACATACTCAATCACTACCATTAGAAGAAAACCGATCATCGCTGCCCGACCATTGAGACGTTCTGCGTAGTAATTAAAGCCAAATTTAGGATCTTCAAGCTTTGGTGTAATGGAAGGCTGTGGTTGTGTCATGATTCAGGGAAGTCTCTTGTTGGTAAAGGTTTAGTTCTGAGAAATTTTTAGAAGTTTAAGTAAGACTACGAGTCTTAAGCGATCGCAAATATCACAAAGGGTTTATTTACGATTTTACAGGATATCCAAGTTATACCACATGTCTACGACTCTTTACAGTTCTTTATATTTATTTATAAATTTTAGTAATAGGATTTTTGGATAGCTTGAGTAAGCAACTTAAATAGTTTGAGGTGGTAATTGCCGAACTTTCAGCAATTAAACATGAATAAGGTATATCTGGTACCAAACTGGCAGTCTGGAGATTGAGACACTAAACTAAACAAAAATCAACACAGAGGCAGTCAATGGAAATTGGTGTTCCCAAGGAAACTAAAGATTTAGAGTTTCGGGTTGGGCTAAGTCCCTCCAGTGTGCGGGTGTTAGGGGAAAGTGGACATACTGTATTTGTCGAGACAGGTGCGGGTACAGGTGCTGGTTTCAGCGATGAAGAGTATGTGAGTGCTGGGGCAAAGATTGTGACTGCATCTGAATCCGCTTGGCAACGAGAATTAGTTGTCAAAGTCAAGGAACCTCTGAAAAGTGAGTACAAATATATACAGAAAGATCAAATATTATTTACCTATTTACATTTAGCCGCTGATCGGGAATTAACTGAGCATTTAATGGATTCTGGCGTATGCGCGATCGCTTATGAAACAGTAGAGTTACCAGGAGCCAATCGCCTACCTTTGTTGACCCCCATGAGTATCATTGCTGGAAGGTTATCGGTCCAAATTGGAGCCAGATATCTGGAAAAGCAACAGGGTGGACGCGGTGTCCTCCTGGGTGGGGTACCTGGGGTGAAAGCTGGTAAAGTTGTAATTCTCGGTGGCGGTGTTGTGGGGACAGAAGCCGCAAAAATCGCCGTCGGGATGGGTGCAACAGTCACAATATTAGATGTTAATGTCGATCGTTTGAGTTATTTAGAAACCCTATTTGGTTCCCGTGTGGAACTACTTTATAGTAATTCGGCACATATCGAAGCCGCAGTCAAAGAAGCAGATTTACTCATCGGTGCCGTATTGATTTTGGGTAAACGAGCGCCCATCCTAGTCTCTCGTGAATTAGTTCAACAAATGCGTCCCGGCTCAGTGATTATCGATGTTGCGGTCGATCAAGGTGGTTGCGTAGAAACTTTACATCCCACATCCCACACTAACCCAGTGTACTTAGAATCGGGTGTCCTCCACTACGGAGTTCCCAATATGCCGGGTGCAGCACCTTGGACAGCTACCCAAGCTTTGAATAACAGCACTTTGCCATACGTTCAACAGTTAGCTAACTTGGGCTTAAAAGCATTGGAAGTTAATCCAGCACTAGCTAAAGGTGTAAATGTCAGCAATCATAAGTTAGTCCATCCAGCAGTGCAAGAAGTTTTTCCTGATTTAGCAAGTTAGCTTTAGCAATTAAAATTAAGAGATGAGGTAAGGGAATTTGAGCAGGGAATAGGGGAAAAGTTTGTAGTTTGTAGGGTGTGTGACACTACGAAAAAATCTCCACGTCAAAGAGAAATGCTGATACAGTGTCACGCACTAGCAATTGATGTCTGTTGTAATTAGCAAAAGCGAGAGGCTTAAACCCATATTCCGCATTGTTTCACAGCTTTGTACAACAAATTATTTTCCCTTGCCCCCTGTCCCTTCCCTCCTGCTTCTTTGTTGAGGTACTTGCATCGGTTACATCGTCAGTTGAAAATATATAGAGCACAGCGCACGGGGACACCAAAGTGAGTGATGGATTTGATTATGATTTAGTAATTATCGGCGCGGGTGTGGGCGGACATGGTGCAGCCCTCCACGCTGTTAGTTGTGGTTTGAAGACTGCAATTATTGAAGCTGCGGATATGGGGGGAACTTGCGTAAATCGTGGTTGTATCCCCTCAAAGGCTTTATTGGCAGCTTCGGGAAGGGTGCGTGATTTGCGGAATGCTCATCATCTCAAATCATTGGGCATTCAAGTTGATAATGTTAGTTTTAACAGAGAAGCGATCGCATCCCACGCCGGAAGCCTAGTAGCGAAGATTCAAGGTGATTTAACCAACTCCCTCAAGCGTCTGAACGTAGATATTATTCGCGGTTGGGGTAAATTGGCAGGTAGTCAAAAAGTTAGTATCACCACCGATAGCGGCGAAAAAACTATTACCGCCAAAGATATTATTCTTTCCCCTGGTTCCATTCCCTTTGTCCCCCCAGGAATTGAAGTGGATGGTAAAACTGTATATACCAGCGACCAAGGTGTCAAATTAGAGACCTTACCTGACTGGGTAGCAATCATTGGCAGCGGTTACATTGGTTTAGAATTTTCCGATGTCTATTCGGCATTGGGCTGTGAAATCACCATGATTGAAGCCTTAGATCAATTAATGCCAGGGTTTGATCGGGACATTGCTAAGTTGGCAGAAAGAGTATTAATTACACCCCGTGATATCGAAACCTACGTGGGTATATATGCCAAACGAGTTATTCCTGGTTCCCCCGTAGTGATTGAATTGGCAAACTTCAAAACCAAAGAAGATGTGGGGACAATCGAAGTCGATGCTTGTTTAGTGGCAACTGGACGCATCCCCATGACAGAAAACCTTGGTTTAGAGTCAGTTGGAGCCGAACGCGATCGCCGAAATTTTATCCCGGTAAATGATAAAATGGAAGTACTCAGTTCCGGGGAAGTAGTCCCACATCTCTGGGCAATTGGAGATGCCACCGGAAAAATGATGTTGGCACATGCCGCATCTGCCCAAGGTATCACTGCGGTGGAAAATATTTGTGGTAGAAGCCGAGAAATTGACTACCAAAGCATCCCCGCAGCCGCATTTACCCATCCAGAAGTCAGTTATGTGGGAATGACAGAAGTCCAAGCACAGGAAAAAGCTACTGCTGCTGGTTTTCAAATAGGTGTAGCCAAGAGTTACTTCAAAGGTAATTCCAAAGCTTTGGCAGAAGGTGAAGCCGATGGTATCGCCAAAGTTATCTACCGCAAAGATACAGGTGAAGTGTTAGGAGTCCATATTTTTGGCATCCATGCTTCCGATTTAATCCATGAAGCTTCAGCTGCGATCGCTAATCGTCAAAGCGTCCACACCTTAGCACATTTAGTTCATGCACACCCAACACTTTCAGAAGTTTTAGATGAAGCATATAAGCGTGCGGTAACATCGTAAGTATGCATGTTAACAACCTAAATACTATGACTAGCAGCCTAATTAGTCACCTAGTTCATCATAGCGATGCTCGTGGCATAACCCAACTTGACTGGCTTGATAGTCGTCATACCTTTTCCTTTGGTAATTTCTATGATTCTGAGCGAATGGGTTTTAGATCACTAAGAGTAATTAACGATGATCATATTGCTCCTGGAAGAGGTTTTGCAACCCACCCTCACAAAGATATGGAAATTCTCACATATGTTTTAGATGGTGCTTTAGAACATAAAGATAGCTTAGGCAATGGTTCAGTCATTCTTCCTGGTGAAGCCCAAGTAATGAGCGCTGGTACTGGCATTAGACATAGTGAGTATAATGCTTCAACAACTGATCCAGTACATCTATTACAAATCTGGATTTTACCTAGCCGCAACAACTTAGAACCTCGCTATGAACAAAAAGCATTTTCCGTAGCAGAAAGAAGCGGTAAATTACGCTTAATTGCCGCTCAAGATGGACGTGATGGTGCTGTGACAATTTACCAAGATCTAAATTTATACACCGCTATTTTGTCACCTGGCGAGCAAGTTAGTTACAACTTATTACCCAATCGTCACGGGTGGTTACAGGTTGCGAAAGGTGTCGTGACTTTTAATCAAGAAACCCTTCATGGTGGTGATGCAGTGCAACTGAGCGGCGAAAATGAATTAGAAATTTCTAGTGATGTTGGTGGAGAAATTTTGTTGTTTGATTTAGGTTAGGAGCGTGGATTAAATAAAGTACAAAAGTAGGGTGTGTAAGCGGAGCGTAACGCACCATTTCATTGTCTAGCAAAATTGCACGTTATTAAATTCCCGTTCCTTAGCTCACCCTCAAATGCTTTTTTTGATGCCTGCTATTGGGGACTTTCAATTAAATAATTATCGGGAAAGGCAGAGGGCAGGAGGCAGGAAGGAATACTGTTTTCTGCCCTCTGCCTTCTGTCTCCTTCAACCAATTTTTATTGTGGAATAGAGACAGTTTGGTGGTGTCGGTTTCCGTCCCGCCAAACTAGATATACAAATTAGGTGCTTAACAGCTTACCAACGTTAAAAATCCCCGATTTCCTTAAGGAAATCGGGGATATTAAACCCCGTCCATGATCAAATCTGAAGCTTTTTGAGCGATTCAAA
Organism: Calothrix sp. PCC 6303; assembly: GCF_000317435.1. NCBI lineage: Bacteria > Bacillati > Cyanobacteriota > Cyanophyceae > Nostocales > Calotrichaceae > Calothrix > Calothrix sp. PCC 6303. The sequence goes on along the minus strand of NC_019751.1, from coordinate 5,026,336 downwards.
TGCCTCAAAAAGCGATGTAAGGTAGACGCTGCATCGGCTTGTCGTAGACTAGCATACACCTACCCAAGTGTAGGAGATGTCACTAATAGAAATCTTACTTAACTACAAAGATAGCTTTCATCGCACCTTGAAAATTGCCTGGTGGATTAGAAACTACGAGATACTTGCCTGGTGTTAAATTCACTCTGAGAACTCTAGTTGCACCACCTTTAAGTTCTTGAGCATTAATTTCACCTACCTTTTCACCTGCTTTTTGTTGATCTAGTAGACCATTTTGAGTTACGGGTAATTGGTTCGCAGGAAAAGTAGTTTTAATTACCGACATTTCATGAGGAATTCGACCAGCATTTGTCACAATAAAATCGACATCACCAGCAGGGATATCTGATTGTGATAGACGAAATGTCATCTCACTGGTGGTAACATTGATCCGATGAGAGTGCCATCCTGGAGCATTGTACTTTTTTTGGCGATTACGATATTCACCCCCTCCGTTATTGTTGCGATCGCGGTGGTTTCCGTCGTTTCTGTCGTTCCTGTCGTTATCTCTGTCACGGCTGTCTCTATCGTTATCGTTGTTTCGATCGCGGTCGTTCCTGTCGTTGTCTATGTTGCGGCTGTCTCTATCGTTATCGTTGTTGCGCTCTGTGTCGGTTCTTGTGGGATTGGAGAACGGCTGTTGTTCACTTGGAAAGGGATTTTGCTGTTCTCTCCTTTGAGGTGCGTTACGTGAAGCGCACCCTACAAAAAAAATACACTGAGTTGCAGTTAGAAAAAAGACTATGAGTCGAGTCTTCAATTGATAATACCTTCTGCAAGCATTCTAGGTTTAATGCTTCTATTTTGAATAAAAATATTGAATAAGGTGCAAAAGCTTCCAAATTTTTAAAGCATTATTTCTTATTAGTTATTTGCTAGCTATTCGCTGCTTATTCATTCACCATTATGGATGAGTTAATAAATCATAAAACAGGATAAAAAAAAGCTGTGAATGCTACATTTTTGCTCTGAAAATCTGAAAATATTAGAATGATACGAATTATTAAAATTTACATAAAATGGTTTTCATTTTCCTCCACAGCTTATTAATTTAAATATATAACTCAATATATTACGCAAGAAAATATTAGCAGTCTCACCCATTAAGTGCTAATTTCTATTAATTAAAATTTAGCAATTAAGAACAACAACTGCTAATTGCATCCCTCTGAAAGTTTTTGTCAGACAAAGGAGCATGTCGGCTTTTTAGAAAAAAAGAATTAAACAGGCTCTAAATCATATTGGCATCTCACTTTCATCGCAACATTGTTTATTAGCCTGCGGAGGTGGGCTTTGTACTTAGCTATATATTTTATGCCTTTTGGGGATAAAAGTTTATGCACAATCCTTTCCAAGGTGATCCAACATGAGTTACACATTTGATATCGTTGGCGTATCTCCAGTTTTACACTTTTTTCGCCACCAACAAGAAACTATTCAAAAATCTTCAATAGGGGGAGTAGAATACTTTGGTACTCAAGTTTTCACCCTTGATGCAGTAATTGCCTGTATCGAACCAGTTCCAATTAAATGGGGATGGAATTTAGATGAAGTGGTCAAAACCATAATTGAATTTTGGCTCAAAAATTCTGAGAGTATTGGTTATTGGAAATTGCGGTTAGATGATGCAGGCACGGACAATTTATTAGTTGCCAGAATCGCTGATATGCGAGCATTACAGGCTGAATTTGAACTATTACTTAACAAAGATTAGAATCGGTAGATTTGTCGAGGGATTTTAGCCGAAATGTAAAACAGCTTAGATTACCGCTTTTATTTATAGTTAATCCGGTGATCTAAGCTTTTTTGGTTTCCTTAGAAATATTATTATCCCAAAATCCTGACTTTGGCAAGAAAAAAATCGGATTGATGTTGTTCAGATTTTTAGCTGTCAATAGTAAAAATTTTCCGACTATTTTGAGGTATTTCCACATATAAAATACTGCCAATTATATTTTATATAAATCGCTCAAATCGTTACTCCATAACCACTTTATTAAATCAACTACTAGTCAAAATTTTAACTAAGTTGCATTTAATACCGAATATTCACTGATGACGTTCAAAAAATGCTATGATATCCAGGTGTGATAAGCAAAAATAAAAAGCCCTAGCTTATCCCCGCCAAGAGAGTCACTAGTGCTTTTTAGCTAATCTAATGAGGATAACATAAATAATGACACAAAAATTAAACAGCAACCACAGTGGTTCAGAAGCAGAAGCGATCGCATACAAAAAGCGATTGAATTCATGGGCAATTGCGAAACTGATTCCTGGTATGCAACGTGAAATTGTTGCTAGATTCCGTAGTCGCTCAGATGCAGATGGTCATATGCAACTCTTAAGTCGTATGACACCCGATGCAAGCTTTATGTTAGTGTTTGACTGTCAAAGTGAGCAAGCTGCTTAATCTTTAACTAATCATCAGGACGGGTAAGGAGTAAGTCAGAAGTCAGAAACTAGCAGTAAAACAAGATTTGTACTTAAACTCTTCGATAGTGTGTCGTACTCTATTTTCCTATTTCCCAACTGCAATTCTTGATTTCTAACTCCCAAACCCTATCTCCAAATTTTTGTTGATAAACCTTTAATTATTTCTAATTTACTTACACCTATGAATTGAACCATCGGGCATAATTGTATCCACAAGTTTGGCATTACTTAAATTAGTTCTAAACAAGTTAGCTTCAAACAAATTTGTTTGCATTAAATTAGACCATGAAAGATCTGCATTCATCAAATTAACCCGATTTAGATTAGCCTCAAGCAAAATTGCTCCACATAACTTAGCTTCTATCAAATTAGCATTAATCAAATTAGCCTCAACTAGCGATGCTTCCACTAATACTGCTCGATACAAATCTGCTTTCCTTAAATCTACCCCGCACAAAGAAGCAGAACGTAAATTAGTTTGATTCAGTTTCGCTTTCCACAAAAAAGCTCCGCACAAATTTGCACCAAGTAAATCAGCATCATTCAAGTTAGCTTCACATAAGCAAGCTTCTTCTAAATTAATTCCTCGTAAATTAGCTCCGATCAAATTTGCACCACTGAGATTTGCTCCTTTGAGAATAGAATTACTCAAATTAGCACCTCGTAAATCTACCCCAATCAAATTGACTCCACTCAAATCGATTGAGCTTAAATCTACACCACTTAAACTATATCCATTAAAATTATTACGAGAGAACGATTTATCCGCAACTTGATTGAAGATTTGACTCAAGACTAGTTCCTGGTTATCAGCTTGGTTATTCATGGTAATTTTCCTCTAAATCCTGGATGCTCAGTGTTGGAAATGTAGATACCTAATTTAAGTGCTAGATGCAAATAAACATGATCATCGATTGAAAAAATTAAATTGGGTGAGTGAATGAATATTTCTGCTTTTCATCTAAATTTCACCCTGATATAACTTGAGAGCTTTGATTTTTATGATTTGCTCCATACCTTGAGATTACACTCCAGTTGCCGTCATATGAAACAAATAATTTACGAACAATAAAAGAATTTCCCAAAAAATATTGAGAATTCCGAAAAATCCCTGATAATACGTTGTTTTTTATTTTCAAATGTCATAATGCTCTGATATAAGTCACAGCAATTTCATAAATTGCCATGTGCTGAAAATTTCAATAATTAACTTGAAGTTTATTGTAAAATTTAAAAAAATTTTATATCTACGTCACATAATTTAGTAAAAGTCATATTATCTTATATAACTTCTTCTGGTACTATAATTTTTTACCTGTAAGATAAACTAATCGTTATCAAATCAGCATAATATATATATTCAAACTTTGATTTTAATCATCATCTTGCCATGTTCGTAACTGTAAATATACAAGTACTAACGTAACTACTAATAAAACTGTTGCAGCAGCTGCGGCATAACCAAAATCAAATTGTCCAAATGCTTCTTGATAGATATAATAAACCAACAAATTAGTAGAATTGAGGGGACCGCCACCAGTTACAACGAATACCTGCTCGAAACTGCGTAGCGTAAAGATAATTGTAGTAACAGCTGTAAACACTAGAGTAGGTCTTATTCCTGGTAATGTAATGTGCCAAAACTGCTGCCATTCATTTGCCCCATCTAACTCAGATGCTTCGTAACGACTGATGGGAATGGCTTGTAAACCAGCTAAAAAAACAACCATGTTAAAACCAAGCTGTTTCCAAATACTCATAATAATTAATACAGGCATTGCCCAAAATGTATCACCCAACCAAGAGATAGAATCAATTCCCAAAATATTTAAAAATTCGTTTACAGGTCCATCTGTTTGAAATAGCCAACGAAACCCTAAACCAGCCGCAACTAGTGAAATAATTGAAGGGATGAAGTACGCTGTTCTGATGACACCTCGTAAGGGAATATTGCGATTTAACAAAGCAGCTAATCCGAGAGGGATAATTAAGCTAGGAATCACTGTAGTGATGGTAAAGTAAGTTGTATTGCCGATAATTTGCCAAAAATCTTTGCTCAGAAGTAATCGCCAATAATTTTTAAAACCTACCCAATAAGCTCCCTTGGAAGTGAAACTTCCGGCAGTAAAACTAAGATATAATAAGTAGATTATGGGATAAATAATAAATAAGCCCAGCAATATTAACGCAGGAGTAAGAAATATCCACGCGGCGATAGTGTCATTATCTAATATATTTTTACTATTCTGATTAACTTTATGAGAGTTCATACGCAAGCTTCGTGATGGCACTGATATAATATTTGAATTTTACCTTAATCGAAGTAGATCTCTTTCATCACGCAAGTTTCGCCTCATACGACATGATTGAGATCATAATATTGACTTAAGTTCCACGCCAGCCGGCTGATTATTGATAAGCGTTTACTGCTAAATCTCTAACTCCGGATGTAATTTGAGGATTTTTGTCTACAACCGCCAAATTTGCCAACATTAATTTATCACGCTGATGCCATACATGAAAAATTTCATCTCTACCATCATCTAAAGTCTTTAAGTCAACTTGATAAATTCCGTGAGTTCGTTTTAATTTCAAACCAAATAAATTTAGTAATCTGCCTAAAATTTTCAAAGACGATTTTTGATCATTTCCACAAACTAAGTTGATATTTAAGGCACGCTGTATATGTTGACTACATTGTGAAGTAGTATTCTTCAACAAAACTAAATCTGTATCATTCTCAGAAAACTTTCTTCCTACTTCGAGAAACTGCTGCATCCCTAAAGCACGTAAAACTTCAACTTTTAAGGTGTAAGCTTTCAAATCAGGTAAAAATATTTTACCTTCACCTGAAAATAAATGTTGACGTAGTTCCTGTTGATCTCGAACACGGAAATACTCACTTTCATGAGTTAGGTAATAATGAATTAATAGTTGCGAATAATATCCTTGATCATCTTGAATTTTTAACTTAGGTGTGACTTCAACACCATATCTTTGCCACAATTTATGTTTATTAACTTGACAACGTTCGTCATCGCTAAGTGAATGTTTTGTTAAGAGTTCTTCGTATTCGACGTAATCAATATCTCTTGCATTTGCTACAGCATTTGCAGATGCTAATTGATTTTGATATTTAATTTTGCGGATACTATGGCTAATTTGTTTATTTTTCTGCCTACTTCTTTCCCAATCTTTTTTAACTTTGACTATTTCTAGTATGAGCCTACGTCGTGTTGCTGCATCTTCAGGATCTGTTACTAAAAATGCATGACGCAAATCTCGGATAATATTCTGCTGAATCGCATTACTACGTAGCCAAATCTGATGTCCATCTGCCAATAAACCTTCTTTCATTGATTGACGATAAATGCTAATTGAAGAATTTACCCTAGCAGATATTTTTGACCAGGTGCGTAAATGAATTGGATCATAAGCTAAAGGCAAATCAACATCGATTTTTTGTAGTGGACTGAGTAATGCTAAATTTTCTTTTTGATTTTCTTGATACCAATCTGATAGTAGACGATAATTAGTGCTGCCGCTACCAATTAAGCCAATCCCGCGTTTTGCACACCAAACCGTGCGCGGAACATGATCACGAACCCTTGCTAAAGCTTGACGTGCTTCAGAATCGGGAATTACACCTTGGAAGATACCATAAACCCGATCGAAATGTTGAATATCAATACTTACACCAGTTCCCAAACTGGGAGTTACTAAAACCAAATCATAGTTTGTTACTTTATCGTTAATTTCATTGACAAAATCAACAGCTTGGTGTCCTGGTGTATTGGTAGTACTGCTGCTAATTACTAAGGTTTTGGGAAATAATCGATATATTTTTTCTAAACGTTCTTTGAGATATTTATCAATTGTTTCACAACTATAACGACCTGCTCGACTATCTGTGGTGACATAGCACTTTCTTCCAGCAATTAAATCTAATTCAAGTTGCTGAATTAAGGGTGTTGGATTCGGAGAATCGTAAAAAGTCACATCCCAACCTTTTTCAGGTTGCCATTGATTGACTAATATCCAAGGTGGTAATTCTGTTCCACTTAACTGTTGTAAATATTCTAAGGAAATATCCGATAAATCTGCATCTTGAGCAATTATCATTCCTCCTGTGCTCAAAACTGTATAAATCAAGTTTTGAAAACTTTTCAAAAGTTTGACACGTTTGTCTTTACAGGTGTTGCTGTGGAGTAAATGCCATAAAGACTGCTCAACCTCATCTAAAATAATAATTCCACCTTGCCAATCTTGGGGATTTAATTTCCAGATGGAATCTGCACAAAGTCCTAGATGTCGAGAATTATATGATTTATTTAAACCCCAATTAATCCCGATTTTGTCACACAAAAACTTTCCTAACTGGATGCGATGGGTAATTAATAAAACTGGCTGATTTTTAGCTTTTGCTTGTTGAACAACTGATTTCAAAGCTGTAGTTTTACCTGTTCCCTTAGCAGATTTCACACCAATGATGCCACTTTTTGGAAAGGGAATTTCGCCTAAATAGCGCTGATTAACTGATAAAGTAGAAGGAATTGTGAGTTGGGTATAGGGTTTGATTTGAGCCAGATAAAGCTCTAAATCTAGACTTTGACGATAAAGACTTTCAACTCCACTAATCCCCTTCCTGACGATATATTCATCAACTCCTTTCTCCGCACCCGGTAACTTAATGACTTGAACTGAGCAATTTTTGCTTTGAAACAGCACACCTAATTGAATAATCGCATTATTCACCGCCGCGATTTTTCGAGGTTCGGTTTCAAAATCAAAACAAATGTAGAAAGTCCGGTGTTTACTAGCAAAAGTAGTTAAATCGGGAATTAGTTGACGACTGACTATTTTTCCAAAATCATCCTTTGCCACACGATAACCACTAGTGATTCCCGGAATAGCGATCGCATTGTACCCCAAAGATAACAATGAAGCGGCTTTCTTTACTCCCTCACAAATAATTATCGGCAAATTCTGTTCTCTTACCCACTGCCAAAACCCTACAGCTTCCCCATCTGGAGAAACTTTCACATCATGGGGAATTGCTAAATTGTACCGTTGGGCAACTTTCTGCCATGTTTTCAGCGTCACTCGTAAGCAAAACACCCGTGTTGAGGTTCCCGGTGGATGTTCGTACTTAATGGGTTTGCCTTTTTGATTTAAGCGAGGTTCATCAGGTTTAAAACAACCCCACTCCATCTCCTGCCAATTATTCAAAGGATCTAACCCCGAACACCACCAACCACCAGAGGTGACATGGGAGTAACGTTGTAACCAGCTATGCTTCACCATTCCGGTGTTCGTACGGGGTACCTGTTCCGAAATCAACAGGCAATTGTAAGCGTCTCTATCTTGGAGAGAACTAAAATTTAAACTGGCAATTTGAGAATCTATACCACTACCCTCGATAAGTTCTTCGAGGTGCTGAGGATGTAAATAGTGGTTATACATGGTTGACAGCAAGGGGTGATGGACTAGGAATTTTCAAGTTACCACGCATCTAATTCTTTTGTGCGGAGTAATTTTACTGTCTCTCCGTCTCAGAATTTTACTTGGTTTGATGAAATACATCGGTTAGCTATAAATTAGGCTGTAATCCTTGACTAGCTGTTGATGTAATAAGTTTGTATTGTGATATTTGTATGTTGATAATTTTTATAAATTCAGTAAGTTACATATAAGTGACTTCATACATCTGTACTAATGATCCCGGTTTCTTGGAGATTTCCGAAACCAGGTTTCACCAGCTTGGGAAACAAACAACTGAACACTAAAACCCAAAGCAACCTGGTTTCCTGTGCAAACAAATCAACCCGCAGCAGCCTTTATCTTGAACGCAGATGGATGCGGTATGCCATCAGTTAGCCACTTTCAAGAAAAACCAGGTTTATCACGACTTCTCATCTTCGAGAGAAACCCGGTTTTCATCGTTAAATTCGCAATAGTTATACTGAGTGATGGAAAAACCAGATTTCTTGGAGATTTCAGAAACCAAAGTCATAAAAAGCAAAAAGAAGAAAACATCACCAGGGCAAACAAAGTTACCTTGGGCAACTTGGGAAGCTGACAACCCAGAAATTGAAGCGGTAGCGGAGAAATTTGCGACGGCAAACTGCTATGACGCAAAAATCGCTATGCAGTTATTTAACGATTAAGCTGCCTCGCGCATAGTGCCAAGTGCCAGGTATCGAATTTCCGAAAGGCTTATGTTTCCGTAGAAATATTCTATTTTACAAATCTTGATAAAAAGCTGAAGCGCTTATATGTTACAGTTCACAAGTTTCTGCGCGAGAGAAGAAAATAATTTCCCAACAGGAGCAGGGGCATTATCACATAGGGGCAGGGGCAAAAAGGTATCTCTTTTAGGGGCATTTAGGTTAAAGGTATAATCATCGTAACGCAACCAAGAACCTCCTATCTTCCAGCCCACGCGATCGCAGAAAGCATTCCATACTTTTTCATTATATTCTCGTTTACCACCTAAACTTTGGTAAATTTCTTTTTGGACACTAAAGCCAAAATGACCGTTGCTAGCAGATACCCAAAGTGTATCAATAATCCGCAAGTCCTCGCAAGGGAAATTATCTATAGCTTCTATATCTAAATACCCTTGATTTTCTCTTCCCGCAACTTGCAACATGACTTTAAAAGTTTCTTCATCAGCTTCTCTCCACTCACCCCGCATTAAATATTTTGCAAGCTGACTATATTTTAAAGGTAATTTGCACCTCACCAAACGAATTTTAGTTTTATTTTCTTCTGGTATATTGTATTGCTTTCGTTCTTTTAGTGTTGGTAATCTGTACCACGTAGCCAATTTATCAAGTTGATTACTTGTATCTTTTAAGCTTAACCATACACAAAACCGATTCGCATCTTCTAGAGTGATGTCATCAACTATATTTTTTGCTGTTCCTTTCACAAAGCTTTGAGTTAGCAAATTTTGCTGTGGGTTATGTCCATTTTCTAACAAAAATAATTTATATTCTGCACAGGTAACACAGCTATTATCAACTTCAGCATTCTCATCAACCCGCACCAAATTATTTAATCTTTTTGCTAACTTAACCCCAGCAGCTAACTTAAATATCTCCGAATCATCAGATTCCAATCCCGCATCAAGTTTTTCACTAATTTGCTGCCTTACTTGATTATCAATTCGCCAACCTTCCTCTTCATAATCTGCCACTACCAAAAATGCATTTATCGAAGGAACAGGCATATTAATCACAGCCCGAATCAAATTGGTTGCATCATTTACTGTTGCATAAAGACGAATAGTTTCAGCCCACCAGGAATTATTGATATTCCTAATTAAAATATCTTCTTGATTTGACTCCTTAATCTCAACCGCAGCTAAATATTCCTGAAAACTCAAGTGAGCAAATTCATAAATATCATTTTCTTTTTCTACCAATAACCCACAATCATCCCGAATATGTCTGATAAAAGCTTCAGCATTGGCAAAGTGCTGCGGTAATGTAGTCAATTGTTGCTGAATATAACCAACACCTTCAGCTAAATTAAATTCACGCACTTCTTTTTGCATTAACTTAAGTGCTAATTCTTGCAAAAAAGATTGTTTCTGCGAAGCTGTTAATGCATCCGGTATATTTTTTGCACGTTGACGTTTTTCCAATAAAATTTGACAAATTTCTTTATAAAGCTCAACCCTTTTACCCGGTAAAACATTTCCCCGACGGTGAACTGTGGCAATCATTGTTAGCAACAGAGGATTTACAGCCATTGCCGCAATAGCGCGACTATTTTGTGAATCTTGAATGCGATTAATTAACTTATTTGCTTGTTCTTTTGCAGCTTGCTTTACACCTTCATCACTTTGTCCTGCACGGCTTTTTATCTCCGTTTGCAAATACCAACTATGCAAAAATTCTTCGATTTGTCCGCGATTAAATGGTTGTACTTCTAGTTCATTAACTGAAACCTGTCGCTGTAATTCTCGATAGCCATTAGGACGAGATGTGAGAATAAATATGGTGTCGGGGTAAGCTTCCATTTGCCTATCTACCCAAGTTCTGACTTGCTGACGCTGATTTTTATCTGCAACTTCATCTAACCCATCTAGTAGAATTAAAAATCTATTTTTATATAAGTTTTTCTGTAACCAATAAATGGGTGTTTTTAGTGGTTTATTATTTATTTTTAGTTTTTCAAGATGCTGTTTAATCAAATCTTCTAAAGATGGATGATGATTAGCAATTTCGTCTCTAATTTCGCGCAGATAAAATAAGATAGGAATTAATTGTGGCGGTCGAGGATTGATCTTAGTTTCTTGTTTAGTTGCATAAATTAATGTCAAATGCCTCAAAAGTGTAGTTTTACCAGAACCAGGTCTACCTAAAATTACAATTTTCTTAAATTGGTTTTCTCCACTTTTATTAGCTGCTAAAAAATCCCAGATAGATTTTTCGCTATTTTGGTTGAGACTTTGAGGTATTATGTCTTGCCTAGCATTATTAGCGCTATTTGCCGATATTTTCAACTGAACAAAGACATTTTTTAATTCCAAAGTCCACTCATTATCTAATCCTTGAGTTTCAAAATCTCGACATTTATATTCTAAAGCTTTGTAATAGTCACGCTGAAACGGTGAAATAACGTCTTCAAACTTATCTTTTATCCAAGTCGCTGCACTAACAGCACCTTGCCGCTGATATTCCTCCCAAACTACCGAAAGTTCGGTTATGAATATTTTAAAAAAATCTTTAGCAGCAAGTATGACTGTAATAATCCCAGTCAAAATTAATGATACAACTGCTGGAAATTGTTGCTGTTTCAATATTAGATGAACTGTCAAAAATATCCCGAAACCTGGAATCAGCCACAATAACCACTTACGCCACTTTTCCGGTAAAATTAACACTGGTGGTAATATAGCTCCCAAAGCAAACATTATCAATGATGCATAAGAAGTTATTAAACTAAATTCTGTTGGAACTAATTTGAGGTACAGAAAAATACTTAGTATACCTCCTCCCAGTAGAGGCAAAAATCCACCTATCCAATTATTTGATGTTGATTGATTAGATGTAGCAGTAGATGTAGAACTTTGCTGTTGGGAATCACTTGATATAAAAGTCAGAATTACTTGAAAAAATATACAGCCAATTGTTAAACCCAAAATTGTTGAGTCGGATAACTTTAATTCTGATTTAGTTGGTAATTGATTAATTAACCAACCTAGTCCACCATTGCTGGAAATTAGCAGTAATGACAGAAGTAAGTTTTTAGTTAATCCCGACATAGATATTTTCCCGTAAATATACAGTAGTAACAGTGGTTACATTTACTCTAGCGCGAGGCGGGAAAATTTATGGCTAAACCTCATCCATCAGAAAAAATGGAGTTTTGTCATCCCGTAGTTTGCTTCCATTAACCTCAGTTCAACATGCCTCCTTATTGTTTCTTCACAAAATTCAACAATTAGGTAAAATTAACTATGTGCATATAACATCCAACCAAGCGTCACCAATTACATGGAACTGAACGAGCGAACATCCAAGGCAGTGGGAACAGTCATGATTAGATACGTAACCAAATACGTAGATCCTGTGGTGGCGACAGGCTGGCACATGATTATTGGTGGTTTACCATTGTGGGGAATTTCAGCAGCTACAGAAACCTCAGTCTCATAATTTTACTTTGTTGGATGAGACACATCGGTTAACTATAAATCACGCTCTCATCCTTGAGTAGCTGTAAATGTAATAAGTTTGTATTGTGATTTTTGTATATTGATAACTTTTATAAATTCAGTAAGTTGTATATCGGCAACTCATACGTTTGTACTACTAAAACCTAGCTCACCCATTGAAAAAAAATTCAGTAAATCACAACTTTTCATCTTCGAGAGAAACCCGGTTTTGCCCGCTTGGTAAATAAATAACTGAACAGTAAACTGACTTTTACCCTTATCTTTCCATCATAGCGATCGCTATCAGTTTTTTAGCTGGGATGTTGAGACTTAAACAGGAATTTTGATGATAAATTCCGTACCTTTCCCTACTGTGGAATTGACTTCGATAGTTCCACCATGTTTTTCCATCACAATCTGACGAGCGATCGCCAACCCTAAACCCGTACCTTTACCGACTTCTTTGGTAGTAAATAAATTGTCAAATATTTTTTGTTTAACTGATTCACTCATCCCTTTACCATTATCAGCAATTGAGATTTTAACTTGTTTATCTTCTATTGATGTTTTAATGGTAATTTTATTTGGATTAGCTTGAATTTCTGCGAAACTTCGCCCAGTATTTGATTCATCTAGAGCATCAATGGCATTTGCCAGAATATTCATGAACACTTGGTTTAATTGTCCTGGGAAACATTGAATTTGGGGTAAGTTACCATATTCTGTAATTACTTCAATAGATGGGCGTTGTTCGTTAGCTTTGAGACGATGTTTGAGAATTAAAATTGTACTGTCAATACCTTCATGAATATTAAAAGACACTTTGTAATCTGTATCAGCACGGGAAAAAGTTCTTAAGCTGGTGCTAATATTTTTCAACCTGTCGCACGCCATCACCATTCCATCAATTATTTTGGGTAAATCTTCTAAACTATAATCTAAGTCAATTTCCTCTGCGTGTTCCAGAATATTATCACTGGATTCGGGGAAAGTCTCTTGATATAGTTTTAGATGTTCAGTAATATCAGCAAATATGGGTTTTGCTTGTCTGAGACTGGCAGAGATAAAGCCCAAAGGATTATTCATTTCGTGGGCAACACCAGCTACTAAATTGCCCAAAGCCGACATTTTTTCGCTTTGGACAATTTGCAGTTGGGATTGTTCAAGTTGTTGTGCGTAGTTCTGAACTTGTTGATAGAGGCGGGCATTTTCCAGAGAAATTGCAGCTTGGGTACAGAGAAAATTGAGTAGTTGGACGCGATCGCGGGTAAATGCGCCAACGGTAACGCGATTCTCCAAATACAAAATCGCTACGAGTTTACCCTGGTTGAGAATCGGGGTACACAGCACACTCTTCGGTTGCTGTTGCACAACATAGGCATCCACCGCTAGGGTAGGATGGATCAAGGCATCGACCACCACCACCGGTTCTCGGCTGCGTTTAACGGTGTTAATCAAGGATTGGGGAACGGATGAACTACTTGACAGGGCGATGGATTCTACCTGCGCCGGACAATCAATTGTAGCAACCGCTTCCACAAACCACTGATGGTCACGGGGCATCAGTAAGGCAGCTTTGTCTGCTCCAGCATTTTCTAGCACCGTATGCAGCAAGGTTGCCAAGAGTTTGTCAAGTTGAATTTCGCCAGATAGGGTTTGGGAAGCTTTTAGCACCGTTGCTAGGTCGAGAGCGGCAGATATACTGGTGCTGCCGGAGGTGGAGGATTGTGTGGCGGAAGTTTGCGATGGGGCTAAAGATATTGTCGAAAACACTGTTTCATTGGCTGACAAAGCCATTTGTTGCTGTTGTAAAATCGGCGCAAGCAGTTGGGGATAGCGCTGCTCTAAATCCTCTAATTTGGCTTTGGCACCCCAGCGTGCGTAACTGTAGTAGGCATCTTGCATGTAGCTTAGGGCAATTTTCTCTTTGCCCCAGTTGAGGTAGAATTTAGCTGCGAGTTCGTTGGCTAAAGCTTCTTCTTGGATAAAACCATTTTCCTTAGCTCCAGAAATGGCGCGATCGTACATTTCTATTGCCTCAATTTTATTGTCCAAAACGCGATATCGTTCTGCCTCCACCAAATCATATTTATGTTGAAAGTTCATTGGTGCGTGGTGAGCGCGATGGTGCAGTTTAGCCTGGTTTTCAGACACGCGATCGAGGACTGCCATTTTGTCTGTCACTTCCGCAAGGTCAGCCAATGCCGTCAGAGAATCGTAGAAGTAAAAAATGGGTGTGCTAATCATACCTGCCCCGGCTGCTAAGGTTTGGCGTGCTGCCGCCGCATCTTGTTTTGCCTCAGCCATTTCGTTAAGCAAATAGGAAGCTGTGAGCCGATAAACCCAATACCAATGTAATCCGGTTAAATCATTAGCAATGGTTAAGGTGTGATGTAATTCCTTTTGGGCAGTCAGCACAGCCTCATTCCGAGTCGCTTGTAATCGCTGAATTGTCTGAAAAATAGTATAAGTATGGTTTGAGCTTGAGACGATTTTTAGCTTCAAGAGTGTGGCGAGATAAATGTCTATTTCTGCCAGCAGTGCCGTTAATTCTTTGCCAACCGCATAGGGAAATGCACAAAGATCGCCAGCACTGTAGCCTGTATATTCAAAATCACCCACTTCTAGTCCAATTTTAAATGCTTCTGTGAACAGAGGTAGACTGTTTTGGAAGTGGGATTTACAGTGAATAATAAAGTTTCCGACGGCGAAATTCACCTTCATCTGAACAGTTTGCACTTTGAATTTTTCTGCAAGTTCTAGCCCTAGCTGACCAAATTCATAGGCTGCGTCCAAGTCTTCCAAAACACCGCTTAATAAAAGACCATAGCCAGTGTAGCTAAAGGCAGAGAGGGCTGTATTGCCGACTTGAATCGATAGTTTCACTTGAGCCAAAATGACAAAGGGAAACACTAGGGGGGCAGAAACGTAAGAGGCTCCGCTAATACTCGACAGTAACTGCATACTTGCCAAAGATACCGCGTCTGTCATCACGGGCAGTTCGAGTAAATCACGGGCAGTTCTGCCATTGAGCAGTGCTGCAATATCTTGCAGGGCTGGGACGATATCTGCTGGTGCGGGTTGTTTTGGTAGATGAATATTAAATTGCTCTAGGGCTTTCTGTCCGATTGCGATCGCCTCCGCAAACTGACTCTGATTGCTATGGGCTTGAATCTGGATGTCATAGGTTTTAACCAGGTGGAGAGGCTCCAGTTTTTGAGCTAAGATCGCGCTCACCCACTGCTCCATTTGAGCAAAATCACCGTGAAGAGAAGCTGCTGATGCTGCGCCTTCATGCAATGCCAGCATCAGGCTGGTTTGGTTCTGCCAGTCACCCAGATCATCTAGCAGAGCTATACCTGTCCTGCAATACGTCAGAGCTAGTTCGTAGGCATTCGCTGCTTTGGCTTTGTTCCCAGCAATTAAATTGAGTTGGGCGAGATTAGTTTTTTCCAGTGGATCGACCAGAAGGGCGATCGCCCGATTCCAGTGGTTGACAATCTCAAAAATATTGGCTTCTAGTTCTTCATCTGGCGTGTTTTGTCGCAGCAAGTAAGCAATTGCTAAATGAGTTGATTGTTGTTGATCTTCAGGAATCAGAGAATAAGCAGCTTGTTGGACGCGATCGTGTAAAAATCGATAGGTCGGATTCACGACACTCTGCGGATCACCCGACTCTGTATTTTGAAAGAACTTATAGATTTGGCTAGTAGGTAAAATCAAGCATTCCTGCAATGCTTTCCAGAGATCTGTGGCTGCCTCAGTGGGTGATTGTTCTAAAACGATCGCCAAGGTTGCCAAATCAAATTGGTTGCCCACACAAGCCGCTAACTTCAGCACCTGTTGTGTTTCCAACGGCAATTTCTGCAATTGCACTGCCATAAACTCAACAACATCATCCGTGAGTGCTAGTGCATTTACTTGGGCAATATCACATTCCCAATAGCGGCGATCACGATCGAACGTGATGCAGTTTTCTTCATACAACGCTTTGAGAAACTGGGTAGTAAAAAAGGGATTACCTTGAGTTTTGCGATTAATTAACTCTGTCAAAGGTTGTGCCAGTTCCCTCGAACAATTCAATGTATCCGCAACCAGATGATTGGTATCCGCCAAATCTAACGGTGTCAGGGTAATGGTGTTAACAATCGCGTTCGCTTTTTTGATTTCTTCTACGGTCAGAATAAATGGGTGGATGGGTGAAACTTCATTGTCTCGATAGGCTCCCAACATCAGTAAATAGCCATTATCCTTCATCAACAGTTTGATCAACTGAAGTGAAGCCGAATCTGCCCACTGCAAATCATCCAAAAACACCACCAGAGGATGCTCGGCGGTCGTAAAAACTTCAATAAACTTCTGAAATAATAAGTTAAACCGATTTTGAGCAGCACTACCGGATAGTTCGGGAGCAGGTGGTTGTTTGCCGATTATCTGCTCCAGTTCAGGAATCACGTCTATCAGCACTTGCCCATTCTCGCCCACAGCAGCCAAGATTTTGGCTTGCCACTGCGCCAGTTGCGCGTCAGATTCAGAGAGCAATTGTCCCATCAAATCCCGAAGAGCCTGCACAAAGGCAGAGAGGGGAATGTTGCGATTGAACTGGTCAAATTTGCCCTTGATGAAGTAGCCGCGTTGCCGCACGATCGGCTTATGGACTTCATTAACTACTGCTGTTTTACCAATGCCTGAAAATCCTGCCACCAGCATCAATTCCGATGCGCCATCCGCAACCCGATCGAATGCTTGTAATAGGGTGTTAACTTCTGCTTGCCGTCCATAGAGTTTTTCGGGGATGAGGAAGCGATCGCTCAAATCGCGTTGTCCCAATTCAAATGCTGCAATCTCACCGGTTTCTTTCCAGTCGGTTAAACACCGCTGTAAATCATGTTTGAGTCCCAAGGCACTTTGATACCGATCTTCGGCATTTTTTGCCATCAGTTTCGTGACGATCGCTGCCATCATCCCAGGCACATCAGGATTTACCTGCTCCACAGCAACCGGAGTTTTAGCAATGTGACAGTGCATTAGCTCTAATGGATCATCCGAAGTAAACGGCAATGTTCCTGTCAACAGTTGATAGAGAGTTACGCCTAAAGCATAGAAATCAGCCCGATAATCGATACCGCGATTCATCCGCCCGGTTTGTTCTGGTGCTAAATATGCCAGGGTTCCTTCCAAGACGTTGGGGCTTTGGATTTCCTGGGTTTCCTTGGGCAGCAAAGAGGCAATGCTAAAGTCGATCAGTTTGACTTGCTTCGATTCAGGTTGAATCAGAATATTGGCGGGTTTGATGTCCTTATGCACCACCCGATGCTGGATCAGATCGTCGAGAATATCAGCGATTTGAAGGGCGATCGCCAACACCTCTGTCAAAACCAGCGATTGCTGCTGAATATATTTACTTAATGCCACACCGCCGCAATCTTCCATCACCAGCCCGTAGCCATTCCCCACAGGTTCCAGGCTCAAAGGTTGAACAATACCAGAAATAGGAAGATTTTTTGTAACAGCATATTGATTGCGAAACTGCACCAATTCCCCAAAGCTAGGATAGTCTCGTTGCAGCACCTTAATCACCACCGGACGCTGAGTCGCTGTTTGCACCGCACGATACACTGCGGTTCTAGAACCCAGGTATAATTGCTCAACAATGCTATAGCCAGGAATTTCCGGTAGTAAGTCGGGGGAGCTATTGTTTAAAGATTTCATCGGTTGGGGATGGGCAGCGTCTAGCCCTAATCTTGTGGGACTACCCTAATAGTGTTCCCAAAAATTTGGGCGATCGCACGGTCAATCACAACCTTTCATCTTCGAGAGAAACCCGGTTTTGCCCGCTTGATAAATAAATAAATAACTGAACAGTAAACTGACTTTTACCCTTATCTTTCCATCATAGCGATCGCTATCAGTTTTTTAGCTGGGATGTTAAGACTTAAACAGGGATTTTGATGATAAATTCCGTACCTTTCCCTACTGTGGAATTGACTTCGATATTTCCACCATGTTTTTCCATCACAATCTGACGTGCGATCGCAAGTCCCAATCCCGTACCTTTACCGACTCCTTTGGTAGTAAATAAATGGTCAAATATTTTTTGTTTGACTTCTTCTATCATTCCTTTTCCATTATCAGCAATTGAGATTTTCACATGATTATCTGCCATTGATGTTTTAATGGTAATTTTATTTGGATTATCTTTAATATCTGCAAAATTTCGCCCTGTATTCGACTCATCCAAAGCATCAATAGCATTTGCCAAGATATTCATGAATACCTGATTTAATTGTCCAGAAAAACATTCTAACTGTGGTAAATTACCATAATCTGTAACTATTTCAATAGCTGGACGTTGGTCATTAGCTTTCAGGCGATGCTTGAGAATTAAAATTGTGCTATCAATGCCTTCGTGAATATTAAATGGCACTTTATACTCTTTATCTGCGCGGGAGAATGTTCTTAAACTGGTGCTAATATTTTCTAATCTGTCGCAAGCTAAAACCATCGCATCCAGCATCTTGGGAAAATCTTCTAAACTGTAATCTAAATCGATTGATTCTGCGTGTTTGCTAATTTCTTCATCTGAATTGGATGTCCTTTTTTGGTAGAGTTTTAAATGTTCAACAATATCAGTAAATGTGGGTTTTGCTTGTTTGAGACTCGCAGAAATAAAACCAAGGGGATTGTTCATTTCATGAGCAACACCAGCAACTAAATTACCAAGTGCAGACATTTTCTCACTTTGCACAATTGTTAATTGTGCTTGTTGCAATTTCTTGATCTGTTCTACTACCTGCTGTTCTAGGAACTCCATTAGGCGCTTCAATCCCCAGTGAACCTTGACACGAGCTAACACTTCTGCTTCGGCGAAGGGTTTGGTAATGTAATCCACTGCACCTAATGATAAGCCTTTAACTTTGTGTTCCGTATCAGCTAAAGCTGTCATGAAAATGATAGGAATTCCTTGAGTTATAGGGTTTTTTTGGAGATGAAGACAGGTTTCAAATCCATCCATTTTTGGCATATCCACATCTAGTAAAATTAGTTCTGGATGATTGCGTTCTACCTGAGCAAGAGCATCTTCCCCATCAACAGCCATGCGGACTTTATAGCCAGCAGCTTTCAATACTTGGGACAAGACAGATAAGTTAGTGGCGTTGTCATCAACAATTAAGATAAACGGTTGGGCTGGATATGGCATGGATTTAAGGGTTCAAAGTTCTGAGTTTCAATTAGGTATTAGCTGACGGTAAATGTTCATCTCAATCACAGGGTAATGCTTATTTTTAAGGAAGGTATTGTTGAATAAATGCCCGCAGTTTATGGAGTTCACAAGCCTCAGCAAAACTGATAATTTCTTGGGCGAAAATAGATTTACTGTCATCTTGAAGTTGCTGGGCGACTTCAATAATACCATCGATTTCTCCGTCTTGAGCTAACTCAAATAGCTGCTCTAAGATTGTAGTTTCAGGTGGTTGTATCTCACCATTTATAACTTCAATATCCTGGTTATTAGTGCGATTACTGTCATAAATCCAATCTAATTCCAGATATTTCTCCAGAAGTGACAGTAAATTTTCCGATTGTACGGGTTTGGGTAAGAAATCATTCCCCCCAGCATCTAAACTTTTGTAACGATCGCTCTCAAACACGCTGGCGGAGGAAATCAGCACAATTTGATTATGCAATTGGGGATGCGACCGCAATTTCTGTAAAAACTCAAACCCATCCATCACGGGCATTACCAAGTCAGTAATAATTAAATCTGGTGATATTTTCAGAACCTGTTCGATACCTTCAAGTCCGTTGTTGGCTTCGATGATTTCAAAACCAATTGGTTCTAAAAGATTCACCAAAACAGAGCGATTTTCCCAATGGTCATCAATGACCAAAATTTTGCGTTTTGAGCCTTTGTAACCTTTGACTAAACCTTTTGTCACTACTCTGGAAGCATCTGCCCAATTTTCTGCTTCCGGTAGTTCTAGTTCCAAACAAAAGGTACTACCTTTGCCTAGAATACTTGTAACCTGGATTTCGCTGTCCATCAAAGAAACAATTTTGTGGGTAATCGCCAATCCCAATCCCGTACCTTCAGATTGCTTTTTAGTATCACCAACTTGCTCGAAAGGAAGGAAGATTTTAGTGATTTTAGGACTTACGCATTGACAGGAAAGCTAGTTTATGTATTCAAGCGGCACAACTAGCATTCAAGTTATCCAAAACATATTCACGAATAACTTTTGTGAATAGATTCCTTTGTACTTCATACCAATTGTCAATGATGTTTTCAGAACGCATTTTCTCTAAACGAACAAATGCTTGAAGTGAGCAGAATATATGTGTTTTGATTGCGTGGCTATCTCTAACCATAAACCTACAAATGCCACATAGCTGTTTTACTGCTCTATGGAAACTTTCAATACCCCAATGTGTGTCATGAATAGTGATAAATTCAGTTCTAGTTATTTGTTGTAAGACTTCTTTCTGATTCTCGTCATCAGGCTGATAAAATATGTAGTGTCTAGAGTCTTCTTTCTTAAACACTTTCCTAAACAACTTTACAAATCCAAATTCTCTTAAATGAGTTATCAAACCTTCATCGTAAATCTCTAAAGTACTTACCTGACAGTACTTTCCAGGCTCATTTGATACTGTTCTATTTTTTTCAACTCCGAATAAAAAACCTAATTTCTGGTTTCTCAAAAATTTCAGATTTTCTACTCCTGAGTACCAACTATCCCCTGTGACTATTCGCGGCTTTAATCCCCAATCAGTCACTTCTATTAGCATCTCTTGGAAATAATCATTTTTGGTTTTTCCCTCCTTCTTATCGTATATCCTGTAATTTATGGGAACACAATTGCCTCGAATATCGCTGTAATAAAGTGTTATTAAATTTAAACCTTTAATCGTTTTATGATATTTACCAGACCAAAAATATCCAATTAATTCTGCGTATTTTGGGTTGCTGTACAGCTTTTCTATTACTGTATCATCAACACTTAAAATCCCTCCTTCTATATTGATTATCTCTTTTACTATGTCAAATAAATCTTTTGGCTCGTATCTTTCTCTCAGCAAAAACCTATTCACACTATCATGTGAAACATCTCCCAAGATTTCTGCCAATCGACTGCACCCTCCATGCTTTGGCTCCGATAGCAAGAACAGGGTGTAATGTTCCAAATTACATTGTGCTGTCGAGGGTTTGCTGATTTCTCTAATTGTCCGATACCTTGAAAGTAGACGACACCGTTTTCCAATGCATTATTTTACCATCCCGTCAATGCGTAAGTCCTAGATTTGTTCTTTTGTCATACCCACCCCAGTATCTTCTATGTGAAAGCGAATTTTGTTGCTGATGGGTTCTACTTTAAAAGTCACACTACCGCGATCGGTAAATTTAATTGCGTTACCTAATAGATTAATTAATACCTGACGCAAACGTTTTTTATCAGCACAAACACCCGTAGGTAATTTGGAGTCAACTTGGAAATTGAAAGTAATTCCTTTTTCTTCGGCACGGATACGGTTAATTTCAGCAACACTTTGTAGGAAGGAAGGTAAATGTAAAGGTGTGGAATGCAATTCTAATTTTCTAGCTTCGATTTTAGATAGATCCAATACATCGTTAATTAAATTCAATAAGTGAGAACCGCATTCATAGATAATATCGATGCCATTTTGACCTTTTTGGGTGAGGGGTTCATTACGTTTGAGAATTTGAGCATAGCCCAAAATACCATTCAGGGGAGTACGTAATTCGTGGCTCATATTGGCGAGAAATTCGCTTTTGGCTTTGTTAGCATTGTCAGCAATTTCTTTCGCATATTGAAGTTCAGAAGTACGTTCTATAACCCGTTGTTCTAAAACTTCATTGAGTTGCTTCAGGGCTAATTCTGCTTCTTTCCGCTCAGTAATATCTTGGAAAGTACCGAGAATGCCGATTACCAGACCTTTTTCATCATGGAGTGGGACTTTATTTGTTTCTAACCAAGCTTGTCTGCCATCAGCTTGAAGTTGGGGTTCAATGATGCCTAATTCCCCGCTATTAGCATCCATGACTCGGCGATCGCAAGCCCGAAAAAAATCAGCTTCTTCTTTTTTCCAAGCCAAGTCATAATCAGTTTTGCCAACAATTTTATCTGGAGTCCCAACACCAGCAATTTCTGCAAATTTACGATTACAACCAAGATAAATAGAA
Source organism: Calothrix sp. PCC 6303 (assembly GCF_000317435.1). Classification (NCBI taxonomy): domain Bacteria; kingdom Bacillati; phylum Cyanobacteriota; class Cyanophyceae; order Nostocales; family Calotrichaceae; genus Calothrix; species Calothrix sp. PCC 6303. The sequence continues at coordinate 5,003,993 of NC_019751.1, read as the reverse complement.
TTTATATCTTTCCAGAAAATACATTCTGGTAGATTATCCATAACTAACTGTAATAATTGTTTTTGTAATATATCTCCGCCTGAAAGTGCTTCTGAAAATTGAGGAAAAATAGATTGTGTCATATGATTAATTCTCTATAATAATTAATACTTCTAACAATTTATCCTTTTTTGCTTAGTATTCCCGTGCAATCTGCAATAAGTAGCATGGCAAAAATACTCATACACGGATGGCGATCGCAAAGTCTTTACCCTTACCCAGTAAAGAATTACAACTCAATGTGATCCATAGGTATTTGCATTACAAACTCAGTACCCTCACCCAGTACAGAATTACAACTTAATTTACCACCGTGGGTTTCTGTAATAATTTGCCGCGCGATCGCCAACCCTAAACCCGTACCTTTCCCGACTCCTTTAGTAGTAAATAAATTGTCAAATATTTTTTGTTTAACTGATTCACTCATTCCTTTCCCATTATCAGTAATTGAGATTTTCACATGATTATCTGCCATTGATGTTTTAATGGTAATTTTATTTGGATTATCTTTAATATCTGCAAAATTTCGCCCCATATTCGACTCATCCAAAGCATCAATAGCATTTGCCAAGATATTCATAAATACCTGATTTAATTGTCCAGGAAAACATTCTAACTGTAGTAAATTACCATAATCTGTAACTACTTCAATAGCTGGACTTTGGTCATTAGCTTTCAGGCGATGCTTGAGAATTAAAATTGTGCTATCAATGCCTTCGTGAATATTAAATGGTACTTTATAATCTTTATCTGCGCGGGAGAATGTTCTTAAACTGGTGCTAATATTTTCTAATCTGTCGCAGGCTAAAACCATCGCATCCAGCATCTTGGGCAAATCTGATAAACTGTAATCCAAATCAATCTCTTCTGCATGTTTAGTTATTTTTTCATCTAGATTAGATGTGCTTTCTTGGTAGAGATTTAAATGTTCAACAATATCGCTAAATGTGGGTTTAGCTTGTTGGAGACTGGCGGAAATAAAGCCCAAAGGGTTATTCATTTCATGAGCGACACCAGCAACTAAATTACCCAAAGCAGACATTTTCTCGCTTTGGACAATTTGTAATTGTGCCTGTTGTAAATCTTCTAATGCTTGTTGTGCTTTTTGATAAAGTCGAGCATTTTCTAGAGAGATGGCAGCTTGGGAGGAAAGTAAATTGATAACTTGTAGATGTTCATTAGTAAATACGCCGCTTGTCAGTTTATTTTCTAGATATAAAATCCCAACTAAATGCCCTTGATTAATAATTGGTGTACATAAAATACTCTTGGGTTGATGCTCTAGCATATACTCCCCAATTACGCCAGGAATATCGGTTTGAGAATTATCAATGACAAGGGTTTCTTGAGTATTTTTGACGTAATTGATAATTTTTCTAGGGATATCTTGACAACTATCTAGTAATTGTGATTGAAGAATGGTTTGTATTTTATCTTGATTCAACAAGGTAATTGCTTGAACTTGCCAAGTATTTTCTTGAGGGAGAATAAGAACAGATTTTTCCGCTCCAGAATTTTCCAGGATAATTTTAGTCAGACTGCTGAGGAGTTCATCTAACTCAATACTGCTGGAAATTGCTTGAGCTGCTTTGAGAATGGAAGTAAAATCTAGGGCATCGGAAATGCTTGTATTATAGGTATGAGTAGAGGAAGAAGTCCGAGGTAAGGTAATAGTACCAATAGTTTCCCAGGGATTAAGGCTAATTTGTGGCTGTTGGAGGATAGGTTTGAGTAGTTGAGGATAGCGTTTTTCTAAGTCGTCGGTTTTGGCTTTTGCGCCCCATTTGGCGTAGCAATAGTAAGCTTCCTGCATATATGCTTGAGCGACTTTTTCTTTGCCCCAATTGAGGTAGAATTTAGCTGCTAGTTCGTTGGCTAAAGCTTCTTCTTGGATATATTCGTTGACTTTGGCTTCAGAAATGGCACGATCGTAAAGAGCGATCGCTTGATTGGGTTTACCTAGTACGCGCAGATATTCGGCTTCTAGCAGTAACAGTTTATGTAGGTAATTCATGGGAGCCGATTTTGCTAGCACCGCAAGACGCTGGTGAGTAGTCTTGACTTGGGCTAGATAGGCTTTTTGTTTAGCTCTCGTCACATCGGGATACAGTGCCAACCTAACTAGGGCATCATAAAAATAGAAAAAAGTTTTGAAAAAAGTGCCATCAAGATTGCTCAACAGCTTCTCGACGATCGCAATTTGTGCCATCGCTTGCTCGTAGCGATAAAACCAGAAAGCTAGGAGAATTTTATCTAAACTCGTATAAACTTGAGTTTCCCGATCCTCAACAACAGTCTCGTCAAAAAAACGTCCTACCAATTGACAAACATCATCGGGTTCTGTGGTGAGATTGTCTAGAATCTGACAAGACAGATCTTGCAGATTATTCATCACAGAGTTTTGAAGTCTCTGCATAGCGGGACGACTGGCGATCGCCTCCTGTTTTAAATCCACTAGATTTTGTCCGGCATGAAAGGCTTGTCCAAAATATACAGCTAGACTGTAGGCTGCATATTCTAAATCTCCCACTTCCAAGCTCACCTGATAGGCTTCCAAAACTAAAGGCAACAAGCTGCGTAAAGATTCCTGGCGATAGGCAATAAAGCGATTCCAGAGAAATAGAGTCGGAGCCAATGCCGCCCTAGAAGAAGAGGTCTGATGGCATAATGCGATCGCGGCTTTCCCTAAAGCATACCCAGCGTCGATCCGCCCCAGTTTCTCACAGAGCAGAAAAGCATGGATGATATAAGCCATCGATGATTTGGGAACATTGCCATACCGCAGGTACAGAGAGATCCCCCGAAACGTGATAAAGGGCAATATCTCCGGCATCCCAAGGGTAGCCGCCGATCCCATTGCATTGAACAGGTTGCAAGCGGCTAATTTATCGGGATCGGACATGGTGGGTAATTTCAGTAAATCCCTGGGGGTTTTGCGTGACATCCGATAGAGGGTGGCGAAGAATCCCAGCATGGTTTGTAGTTGGGAGGGTTTCTGAGGTAGACTAACACCGAATTGAGCTAAGACATTACAGGCGTAATCTACCGCAGCACGGGGTTCGTTTTGCGCCACCAGTGCCAGAATCTGAATTTCGTAGAATTTCGCCCGGTCTAATCGATGGTGCGTCTGTTGTAAGGCGATCGTTAGGAGCGTTGTCATTTGCTCATGGTTGCCGGAAAGATAGGCAACTTCGGTGGCTAGTTGGTGGAGTTCTAGGGTCAGTTCATACTGGTTTTGCCAACATTGAGGCGATAACAGCTGTAACCCAATATTAAGATAATTCATGGCTGCATCATATGCGGAGGATATTCGCGCCTTGGCTCCTGCTCGCTTGTTGAGACCCGCTAATTCCTCTCGCTCCTTGGCATCATCAATCAGAGATATACCGCGATTGAGTTGATTGACAATGTGGAAGAGTTGCAACTCCCATTCATCCTTAGGAGTGTGTTTTTGGAGTAGCCGCCCAATACTCAAATGTACTGCGGCGGTTTCATCTTCTGAAATCAGGCAATAGGCGGCTTGTTGAATGCGATCATGCAAGAATTTATAATTGACAATCTGCGAATTTTGTAATGTATTTTTGGTTGATTCTCCGATATAAAACTTGTAGATTTCACTAGTAGGTAAAATCAATCCTTCCTGCAAAGCTTTCCACAAATCAGTAGATGTTTCTATCTCAGATTTTTGGCAAATTATAGCCAAAGTTGCTAAATCAAACTGATTACGAATGCAAGCCGCTAACTTTAAAATTGACTGAGTAGCTTGGGGCAATTTTTGCAATTGCAATGCCATAAACTCTACTACATTATCTGTCAGGGCTAACGCCTTAACTTCCGTAGTATCACACTGCCAATTTCCCTGTTTCTCATCAAATTTAATCAAGCCATCTTCATATAGTGCCTTCAGAAACTGTGTACTAAAAAATGGATTTCCATTGGTTTTATAATAGACTAATTGAGTTAATATTTGAGCAATTTTGGCGGCACAACTTAATGTATCAGCCACCAATTGATTTAAACTATCGTTACTCAGAGGGTCAAGGGTAATAGTATTGATTGTGGCTTGAGATTTGATAATTTCTGCTAAACTTAACATCAAAGGATGGGCGGCTGAGACTTCGTTATCTCGATAAGCACCAATTAATAATAAATAGCCTTTGGCTGATTCGCTCATCATCAATTGCATTAACTTCAACGATGCCAAATCTGCCCATTGCAAATCATCTAAAAACATCACTAATGGATGTTCCTTAGTTGTGAATACCTGCACAAATTTCTGGAATAATAAATTAAACCGATGTTGTGCCGCCGTTCCTGATAATTCCGGTGTTGCTGGTTGCTGACCAATAATGCGTTCTAATTCTGGGATAACTTCAATAATTACCTGTCCATCGTCTCCGACAGCCTCTAATATTTTGTTTTTCCATGCTTGAATTTGAACATCATTTTCTGTCAGTAATTGCCCCATTAAATCCCGGAATGTTTGCACAAATGCCGAGAAGGGAATATTGCGATTAAACTGGTCATATTTCCCTTTAACAAAATAACCCCTTTGCCTGACAATCGGCTTATGAACTTCATTGACAACCGCAGTTTTACCAATTCCAGAGAAACCAGCCACCAGCATCATTTCTGTTGCACCATCGCTGACTCTTTCAAATGCTTGGAGTAGTTTTTCTACTTCGGTTTCTCGTCCATATAATTTATCAGGGATAATAAATCTGTCACAAATATCTTTCTGAGCAATTTGAAAAGACTTAATTTCCCCAGATTCTTTAATTTCAGCTAAACATTGCTGTAAATCATGTTTTAAACCTAATGTACTCTGATATCTATCTTCGGCATTCTTCGCCATCAGTTTACTGATAATCTCACCGATAACTTGGGGAATTCCTGATTTGATATCAGAGACACAAGTCGGCTGTTTCGCAATATGACAATGCACCAATTCCATTGGTTCTATGGATGAAAACGGTAATTGTCCGGTGAGCAACTCGTAAAAAGTGACACCCAAAGAGTAAAAATCAGTGCGGTAGTCAATCCCCCGATTCATCCTTCCTGTTTGTTCGGGAGAAATATAAGCTAATGTCCCTTCTAATACATTAGGATTGACAAGATTTTGAGTTTCCCTTGGCAGCAAAGATGCAATACTAAAGTCAATTAATTTAACTTGTTTGGTTTCTGGGTTAATTAATATATTGCTGGGTTTAATATCTTTATGAATAATCCGCTCTCGACAGAGAATATCTAAGGTATTACATAGAGATATGGCTATTTGTAAAAATTCTTCTAGAGAGGCGATATTTTGCGTTTCTAGTTCGGTGAAATAATCTTTGAGGGAAATTCCTCCAAAATCTTCCATCACCAACATATAACCATTTTGGTAAGGTTCTAGGCTATAGGTTTGAATGATTCCGAGATAGTTGAGGTTTTTAGCGATGGTATACTGATTGCGAAATTGTACGAGTTCGCTAAAGCTGGGATAAGGATTTTTTAGTACCTTGATTACCACTGCTGATGAGTCAGTTTCTTGCACTGCGCGATAAACCAGGGTTCTGGAACCGTTGTAAAGTTCTTCGCTAACTTCATAACCGGTAATACTCACTTGAGTGGTAATCATACTACCTTCATCTTTAAATACTTTTACATTTAGTATTCCCAGATATGCAACTAAATTTTAAAACAGTATCTTTCTACCTGATACCTTGATTTGATAACTTTGTGATATTGTTCTACTCGCCATCGGTTAAAACCTTCTAAGCTGTTCCGTATTTAAATCATATAATCTAAATTATTACAATTCTTGTGGGGTAGGCATCCCTGCCTGCCTTTGATATATGAGTTGGGTGCTTTTTAGCTTATCTCAATGCTTTTAGCTTAAGTTGACACGTATGAGTATTGACAAACCCCTACATTGATGGGATTCAAATATATGAAAGCTGTTGTAAATAGGGTCGTAATGGCAAGATATTTATACATTGCGAAAATCCCAAAATTTCGGGATTACTTTAACCTCAATTCATCATGGTTTCTTATTATTTCTTCACAAAATCCTCAGATTGGGTAAAATTAACTATGTGCATACAATAATATTCTTCCAAGCGTCACCAATCACATGGAACTGAACCAGCGAACATCCCAATCTCCCTTGAATCTGATTCTTCTAATTGCACCCTTTTTTCTTTGGGGTACAGCAATGGTGGCAATGAAAGGTGTGACTCCCCACACTACACCTTTATTTATGGCAGGGGTGAGAATCGTACCTGCGGGAATCATGATTTTGGCTGTTGCAGCATTAATGGGGAGAAAACAACCTCAGGGATGGCAAGCTTGGTTGTGGATTGGGTTGTTTGCTTTGGTGGATGGAACTTTATTTCAAGGTTTTTTGGCAGAAGGTTTGATGCGTACAGGTGCAGGATTGGGTTCTGTGATGATTGACTCCCAACCTCTAGCTGTAGCGCTAATGTCACTGTGGCTATTTAAAGAACATATAGGTTTGTGGGGATGGTTGGGTTTGGGATTAGGTGTTGGGGGTATCAGCTTGATTGGTTTACCGGATGATTTGATTTTGAATGTGTTTTCCGGTGTGATTTCTTTACCTAATTCCCTTAACCTGAATTCCCTGTTTAGCAGTGGTGAATGGTTAATGCTGCTTGCTGCTTTATCTATGGCAGTAGGAACAGTCATGATTAGATACGTAACCAAATACGTAGATCCTGTGGTGGCAACAGGTTGGCACATGATTATTGGTGGTTTACCATTGTGGGGAATTTCAGCAGTCACGGAAACCCAACGTTGGCAAAACTTAGTTACATCTGATTGGTTAGCCTTGAGTTATGCCACTATATTTGGTAGCGCGATCGCTTATGCGCTATTCTTCTACTTTGCCTCTAGTGGTAGTCTCACCAGTTTGAGTTCTCTCACCTTTCTCACACCCGTATTTGCACTGCTATTTGGCAACATATTATTAAGTGAAGTTCTCACACCTATACAGTGGATGGGTGTTGCTTTAACCTTGGTCAGTATTTATCTAATTAATCAACGTGATACTCTGGGTAGAAGCGAACAAGTGACAAAAGTTACTATCGCAGAACTTGCATCTACATCACAATCAGAAATATTTGAGCAACAACCCATAGAAGTCAAGTTAAAAGAGGGTTTAGCCACCAGGGATTAAGCGTGGTTAATCCTCAAACTGATCTGTCGCAAAGTTCTCAGATACCCTATATTTGTATCTGCCGCAGTTTAATTTATAGTTTATTGTCAGATTTTAAAGACTTTTGTCAAGATCCAAGTTAACATTTTAGTCAGCTTGAAGTTATCGTGATATCGGTAACTTTTTATGCACACCCTTGGCTATACTTTTCTGATATGCGGTTATGCGGTTCTTCCATACTAATCATTGCCTGTTTAGCTTGTTTAGGTCTTGATACAAGTTCAGCAAATGCTGTAAATTTCAAACTTGCCCAAGCTGAATCGACTGTAACACCTAGTTCTAGTCCTCAAACGAGTGATTCGATAAATCTAAAAATCGGAACTTCCGGCTCACAAGTTGAAGCTTTACAAACCCAACTCAAACAATTGGGATTCTATGATGGTGTGGTGGATGGTAATTATGGTGTGAGCACACGCAACTCTCTATCTCGTTTTCAAGCAAAACAAGGTTTGCCCGCCGATGGTATCCTCGGAAAGACTACTCGTGAACGGTTAGCGATTGCAATTAAACAGCAAACACCAGCAATTCCTACCCCAAATCCCACAACGGAAGTCAAAAAAAAGCCCCAAGAAAGTACGAAAAGTAGTATTCTATGGTGGGGCTTAGTTTTTTCTGGAGTACTCGGAACCTGCGGCGCGATCGCATACACGATCAATCGATTTTCTAAACCCAAACTTCTCCCTGCTACCTTAGAAGTAATTGATGCAGAAGCCGAAACAATCGACAAAACCTATGCATCAACAGCAGATTTTGCTCCTCGTGTTGAAACTTATACTGAACCTCAATATCTTGAAGCAACAGAAAAAAACTCCGACAACATAGAAGTTATAGACACTATTCCAGATTCTCAAGATCTACCAACTTCATCAAACACCGAACTACTAGCACCAGAAAAAACATCCCGCCTGATAAAAGTTAGTATTGTTGAAGAATTAGTCAATGATTTACGCAGTCAAGACCCCAACAAACGCCGTAAAGCCGTTTGGGACTTAGGACAACAAGGAGACTCACGGGCAATTGAACCCCTGCTTGATCTCATGATTGACGTTGACTCTCAGCAACGTAGCTTAATCTTAGCTGCATTAGCCGAAATATGCACCCGCACACTCAAACCCATAAATCGCGCTTTAGCCATTTCCTTACAAGATGAAAGTCCTGAAGTCCGTCAAAACGGTATCCGTGATTTAACCCGCGTCTACGACATGATGACACAAGTCAGTCAGATGTTATATCATGCCCTAGAAGATCCCAACGCCGAAGTTCAAGCCACTGCAAAATATGCCTTGGCACAAATGAACCGTATTCGTTCCATAGAAGGAAATGAAGGATTTAGAGATTGATATTCTCTCCTCTAAAAATATCTGAAAAATGCTACAAGAGACTTCCAATTAAATAATTATCCAATTGTTTATTGTGGAACACGCATCCCTGCCTATATTTTCTGGCAAGATACCCAAACCAGAAGATATTTTATTTTCTTTCTGGAAGTCTGCCATCTGTAGACATACTCCGAAGTCAAAAAATAAGCTACACCCTTACCAACTGTGCGTTCGCTTATTTTTAAACTCCAAATTGAATTAAAGCCTTAATTCAAAAAGAAAAGGGCGTTTTTTAAGTAATACCGATTTGAAAAAACAACGCGACAGATAGATATTTGTAGAGACGTAGCAGTGCTACGTCTCTACCGTTGCATTTGTTGCAATCATTATTTCAATTGGTATAAGTAGGGAATACAAGGTAATAAATATTACCTTTTTATTAAGTTTCTAGAAGGATCTATTTAAGACGTAGAGGGGTATAAACCATAAAAATGGCTAAAACCTTGTTTCAACTCAAAATGCTGAAATTGCTCGTAGAGTCTAGATTGTAAGCCCTGTAAGGGTTAATTAAATTTTCGGGTCAAAAATGAGCGAACGCTGAGTTACCAAGCATCCATTTGTCGCAAAAACTATTTCAATTGCTATCAGTTAAGTGGTTACATAAAACCAAGCCCTTGCCTTTTAAGAAATCCTCAGATTTAGTTCTATTCATGCCATGTTAGATTTAGCGAAGGTATTGTTAATTTAATCAGAGTTTATATAAAAATAAAGAAAATAGAACTAACCGAAATATAACTCTTGATATGCCAGATAATCTAATACCACAGCGTCGATTCAACCTGCTTTTCCTCTCAACTCCCGTAGGAGCAATCGGTAGCGGATTAGGTGGGGGCGTAGAATTAAGTATACATAACACAGCAAAAGCCATGATCCATCGTGGTCATAGTGTAGAAATAGTTGCACCTTCAGGTTCTCATCTAGATGGATTTTCCATCACCCAAATTTCCGGAAACTTACAAATCATTGCCCAAAGTCAAGAACGCAGCACTCCCATCAATTTACCCGTCAATTCTGTATTAGCGAATATGTGGGAGTATGCTCGCCAAGTAGAAAATAAGTTCGATCTAATAGTAAACTTTGCTTACGATTGGTTGCCTTTTTACCTCACACCTTTTTTCTCAATACCCATTGCCCATATTGTCAGCATGGGTTCCCTATCAGATGCTTTAGATCAAACTATTGCTCAAATATCACACAAGTTTCCCCACACAATTGGGTTTTGTACTGCTTCCCAAGCAGCAACTTTTCCCAATTTAAACTCACCTCTATACTATTTAAGTAACGGAATTGACTTATCACTTTACAAATTTTGCTCGCAACCCAGACAGCAATTAGCTTGGCTAGGAAGGATTTCTCCAGAAAAAGCCTTAGAGGATGCAGTGCAAGTTGCCATCCAAACAGATATGCAACTCAAAATCATGGGAAAAATCCAAGACGAATCTTACTGGCAGCAAATATGCCACAAATATCCCCACGCACCAATTGAGTATCTGGGGTTCTTAAGCACAGACAAGATGCAAGAAATAGTTCGTCAGTGTGCAGCATTGATCATGACACCAAGGTGGGTAGAAGCTTTCGGAAACGTAGCAATCGAAGCTTTAGCTTGTGGAGTTCCTGTTATATCGTACCGTCGTGGTGGTCCATCGGAAATCATCAAGGACGGGGAAACCGGGTTTCTGGTTGAGCCAGATAATGTATATCAACTCGTCAATGCCGTATCTAAATTAAACACAATCAATCGTCTAAATTGTCGGCAACAAGCAGAGCAGGAATTTTCCTTAGATGCTCTAGGCACAAGATTTGAATCTTGGTTTCAGGCAATCTTTCAGTATTCGGGTCTACTTTGAATCACATTACGGACTTCCAATTAGATAATTATCCAGCTTTTTATCCTGGAAAAGGGATCCCTGCCTGTCTTTTCGGGCAAGATGTCCAAACAAAGCAAGAGATATTTTATTTTCTGGAAGTCTTTTACTCCGAAGCACTTTACTAGAAGCCCTTTGAAAAAGGGACTTCACGACTTCTCAAACAACCTTACCCATCAAAAAAGAGCCGAAAAAAAAGGAGATAGAGAAAAAGAATAAGGAAAAGAGTTGACAGGGAAGGGAGGCTCCGCTAGTATGTATAAGTGCCGGAAAAGCGGAGCGCAAAGCGCAAGGCTCGAAGGGAATCGAACCATGAAAATAATATAGTTTGGAAGCTAGTATATAGCACTTGGTCGGGTGAAGTAAAGATATAACCCAGACTGAGGGAAAAAATCAGTCAAAAGAGCTAAAAAGAACTACTTTAGTTAACAAAACGGAGAGTTTGATCCTGGCTCAGGATGAACGCTGGCGGTATGCTTAACACATGCAAGTCGAACGGGCACTTTAGGGTGTTAGTGGCGGACGGGTGAGTAACGCGTGAGAATCTAGCTCTAGGTCTAGGACAACCATTGGAAACGGTGGCTAATACTGGATGTGCCGGGAGGTAAAAGGCTTGCTGCCTAGAGAAGAGCTTGCGTCAGATTAGCTAGTAGGTGTGGTAAGAGCGCACCTAGGCGACGATCTGTAGCTGGTCTGAGAGGACGATCAGCCACACTGGAACTGAGACACGGTCCAGACTCCTACGGGAGGCAGCAGTGGGGAATTTTCCGCAATGGGCGAAAGCCTGACGGAGCAATACCGCGTGAGGGAGGAAGGCTCTTGGGTTGTAAACCTCTTTTCTCTAGGAAGATAATGACGGTACTAGAGGAATAAGCATCGGCTAACTCCGTGCCAGCAGCCGCGGTAATACGGAGGATGCAAGCGTTATCCGGAATGATTGGGCGTAAAGCGTCCGCAGGTGGTTTTAAAAGTCTGTTGTTAAAGCGTGAGGCTTAACCTCATAAGGGCAATGGAAACTATAAGACTAGAGTACGTTCGGGGCAAAGGGGAATTCCCAGTGTAGCGGTGAAATGCGTAGAGATTGGGAAGAACACCGGTGGCGAAAGCGCCTTGCTAGGCCGTAACTGACACTGAGGGACGAAAGCTAGGGGAGCGAATGGGATTAGATACCCCAGTAGTCCTAGCCGTAAACGATGGATACTAGGCGTTGTCTGTATCGACCCGGACAGTGCCGTAGCTAACGCGTTAAGTATCCCGCCTGGGGAGTACGCACGCAAGTGTGAAACTCAAAGGAATTGACGGGGGCCCGCACAAGCGGTGGAGTATGTGGTTTAATTCGATGCAACGCGAAGAACCTTACCAGGGCTTGACATGTCCAGAATCTTGCTGAAAGGTGAGAGTGCCTTAGGGAGCTGGAACACAGGTGGTGCATGGCTGTCGTCAGCTCGTGTCGTGAGATGTTGGGTTAAGTCCCGCAACGAGCGCAACCCTCGTCCTTAGTTGCCATCATTAAGTTGGGAACTCTAGGGAGACTGCCGGTGACAAACCGGAGGAAGGTGGGGATGACGTCAAGTCAGCGTGCCCCTTACGTCCTGGGCTACACACGTACTACAATGCTACAGACAATGGGAAGCTACACAGCGATGTGATGCGAAACTCAGAAACTGTGGCTCAGTTCAGATTGCAGGCTGCAACTCGCCTGCATGAAGGAGGAATCGCTAGTAATTGCAGGTCAGCATACTGCAGTGAATTCGTTCCCGGGCCTTGTACACACCGCCCGTCACACCATGGAAGCTGGTAGTGCCCGAAGTCGTTACCCTAACTGCTTGCAGAGGGGGATGCCTAAGGCGAGACTGGTGACTGGGGTGAAGTCGTAACAAGGTAGCCGTACCGGAAGGTGTGGCTGGATCACCTCCTTTTAGGGAGACCTACCCAACTTGAAGTGAATGAGGTTCAATGAATCTTCGGATGAATAGAGCCAGAGAATTCACATGAAGATGGTCATTCCTAGGTCGTTCGAGGAAAAAGTCATATAATCTAATCAAGCTATTAACGGTATCGGTAAAAACTAACCGAGATTGAAGTCAGCACCTAAGTTCATCAGTGACAAAGAACTAATGAATCGGAATGCTGAGTAATGACTCAGTAAAGAACCATGAAAACTGCATAATAGAAGCGAAAAAGGTAGGTAGTACGAGAAGCTTGAGAGCGCGCAAGTGTGATTGAGTGAAATCGGAAACAGACAAAAGGTCAAAGGAATAAGGGCTGACGGTGGATACCTAGGCACGCAGAGGCGAAGAAGGACGTGGTTACCTACGAAAGTTCCGGGGAGTTGGAAGCAAGCGTTGAGCCGGAAATGTCCGAATGGGGCAACCCAGAATACTGCCACCTGAATATATAGGGTGGAAAGAGCGAACCTAGCGAACTGAAACATCTTAGTAGCTAGAGGAAAAGAAATCAAAAGAGATTCCCAAAGTAGTGGTGAGCGAAATGGGAAGAGCCTAAACCAGAATGCTTGCATTGTGGGGTAGTGGGACAACGAGATGGAATCGGAAGGTTAGACGAAGCATTGAAAAGATGCACCAGAGAAAGTGAGAGTCTTGTAGTCGAAAGCTGAAAGATACTAGTTGAATCCCGAGTAGCATGGAGCACGAGAAATTCCATGTGAATCAGCGAGGACCACCTCGTAAGGCTAAATACTACTGCGTGACCGATAGAGAACAAGTACCGCGAGGGAAAGGTGAAAAGAACCCCGGGAGGGGAGTGAAAAGAACATGAAACCGTCAGCTTACAAGCAGTGGGAGTCTGATTAAACGGATGACCGCGTGCCTGTTGAAGAATGAGCCGGCGACTTATAGGTACTGGTGGATTAAGCTATTAAGTAGCGAAGTCAAAGGGAAACCGAGTCTGAGAAGGGCGTTAATCAGTATTTATAGACCCGAACCCTGGCGATCTAACCATGTCCAGGATGAAGCTTGGGTAACACCAAGTGGAGGTCCGCACCGACTGATGTTGAAAAATCAGCGGATGAGGTGTGGTTAGGGGTGAAATGCCAATCGAGCCAGGAGCTAGCTGGTTCTCCCCGAAATGTGTTTAGGCGCAGCGGTTACGAATATAGCTTGGGGGTAAAGCACTGTTTCGGTGCGGGCTGGGAGACCGGTACCAAATCGAGACAAACTCAGAATACCAAGTGAACATGTAGCCAGTAAGACGGTGGGGGATAAGCTTCATCGTCAAGAGGGAAACAGCCCAGACCGCCAGCTAAGGTCCCCAAATCAACGTTAAGTGGCAAAGGAGGTGGGAGTGCACAGACAACCAGGAGGTTTGCCTAGAAGCAGCCACCCTTGAAAGAGTGCGTAATAGCTCACTGGTCAAGCGCTCCTGCGCCGAAAATGAATGGGACTAAACGTTGTACCGAAGCTGCGGACTTGTATTTAGGTATAAGTGGTAGGGGAGCGTTCTATAAGAAGAGAAGCATTAGCGGCAAGCAGGTGTGGATTTTATAGAAGTGAGAATGTCGGCTTGAGTAGCGCAAATATTGGTGAGAATCCAATACCCCGAAACCCCAAGGGTTCCAGAGGCAGGTTCGTCCACTCTGGGTTAGTCGGGTCCTAAGGCGAGGGCGAACGCCGTAGTCGATGGACAACGGGTGAATAATCCCGTACTAATTTATGTTTGTGCAGAGGGACGGAGAAGGTGAATGTCAGCCGGATGTTGGTTACCGGTTTAAGTGTCAAGGTGTTGAGAGACGGAGAAAACGTCTTGAGTTGAGGCATGAGTACGACCTGCTACGGCGGGGGAAGTGGCATAATCTAGCTTCCAAGAAAAGCTCGGTGGCACGTTAAGCATAAATTACCCGTACCCGAAACCGACACAGGTGGGGAGGTTGAGTAAACTAAGGGGCGCGAGATAACTCTCTCTAAGGAACTCGGCAAAATGGCCCCGTAACTTCGGAAGAAGGGGTGCCCATAGCAATATGGGTCGCAGTGAAGAGATCCAGGCGACTGTTTACCAAAAACACAGGTCTCCGCGAAGTGTAATCACGAAGTATGGGGGCTGACGCCTGCCCAGTGCCGGAAGGTTAAGGAAGTTGGTCAGGGTAGAAATATCTGAAGCTGACGACTGAAGCCCCGGTGAACGGCGGCCGTAACTATAACGGTCCTAAGGTAGCGAAATTCCTTGTCGGGTAAGTTCCGACCCGCACGAAAGGCGTAACGATCTGGATGGTGTCTCGGAGAGAGACTCGGCGAAATAGGATTGTCTGTGAAGATACGGACTACCTGCACCTGGACAGAAAGACCCTATGAAGCTTTACTGTATCCTGGAATTGGGTCCGGGCTTGGCTTGCGCAGGATAGGTGGGAAGCGTAGAGTATATCCTTGTGGGGATATAGGAGCTAACGGTGAGATACCACTCTGGCGAAGCTAGGATTCTAACTGATGACCATAATCTGGTCAGAGGACATTTTCAGGTGGGCAGTTTGACTGGGGCGGTCGCCTCCCAAAAGGTACGGAGGCGCGCAATGGTTCCCTCAGCACGGTTGGAAATCGTGCGGCGAGTGTAAAGGCAATAAGGGAGCTTGACTGCAAGAGATACATCTCGAGCAGGTACGAAAGTAGGTCTTAGTGATCCGACGGCGCAGAGTGGAATGGCCGTCGCTCAACGGATAAAAGTTACTCTAGGGATAACAGGCTGATCTCCCCCAAGAGTCCACATCGACGGGGAGGTTTGGCACCTCGATGTCGGCTCATCGCAACCTGGGGCGGAAGTACGTCCCAAGGGTTGGGCTGTTCGCCCATTAAAGCGGTACGTGAGCTGGGTTCAGAACGTCGTGAGACAGTTCGGTCCATATCCGGTGCAGGCGTTGGAATATTGAGAGGAGCCTTCCTTAGTACGAGAGGACCGGGAAGGACGCACCGCTGGTGTACCAGTTATCGTGCCAACGGTAAACGCTGGGTAGCTATGTGCGGAGTGGATAACCGCTGAAAGCATCTAAGTGGGAAGCCCACCTCAAGATGAGTATTCTTTTTACTTTAAGTAAGTAAGGTCACGGGAAGAACACCCGTTGATAGGCTCGAAGTCGAAGTTCAGTAATGGATGTAGCTCACGAGTACTAATAGACCGAGGCTTTGACCTTAACTAATTATTCGCTTCTATATGCAGTCTTCATGGTTTTTCCAAAACAAGAACAAAACCATACAGATTTCCTGGTGCTGATGGCGTGGTGGAACCACACTGAATCCATCCCCGAACTCAGAGGTGAAAACGCTACTGCGGCAACGATAGTTGGAGGGTTGCCTCCCGCCAAAATAGCTCGGCGCCAGGTCTATTCTTTTCCAAAGCCCCTTCCTATACACATCATAGGAGGGGGCTTTGCTTTTACATGCTTTTTGCTTTCTAATAAGTATTTAATTTTGTTATATTGTATTCTAAGGAGTATTTGATAAGCAGGGTAAGCCTCTAATTTGTGTATATTAAGACGGGCAAGATGTCCACTCTACGAAGCTTATAATTTTGAACCTATGAATTTAGATGCATACTAGCTTACCAATGTAGATAGCCTTTATAAACTTTATCCAATATGATAAGTATGAAAATTTGGGTTAATGAGCAAGTTGACTCTTCTGGAATGATTCACGCTTGTATTGCTACTGTCAGTGAGTCTGAAGCGAAATTATGTCATGAGTCATTTGAAAAAAATCTGACTGATGTTCAAAGAAGTTGGGGTTGGGTTGCAATATTAAGAACTGTAAATTCTTGGGATGAAGTTCCTGTCAATGCTTTAAAACTTGGTTAAACAAGATGTTAATTAATGAATGAATGAATGAATGAATGTTTTATGTGGTTATAAAAATTTGTTTTTTCAGGTATGGTTTTCATAAATTTAAAAAAGTATGTTATGTTCCTTATCCCAGCATTTATTATCCTGCCATTTTCGACCACGATGCTCACAATCTGACTTTGTTTCTATCCAAGGTAACGATGTGGGGTATGTTGTATCCGTATTAGTGCTTGCATATGTGTAACTAAGAAAAGATATAATAAGTTGTACGGTTAAACAACCTGCGCCCAAAAAACTTATGATAAAAAGTCCGGATATAAAATTTTTAATAATTATTTTGTATTGATACATTGCTGATAATCAAACAAGATGATTTATAAATTAATTAGGTTCTACCGATCCCCTTATGAAAAAAAATATATTTAGATGTGAAAAAATGGCTATAACTTAACAAGAATGTATAGCTACAACTCAAGCTAGATAAAGGTTTATGGATTTTTAAATATACCAAATCTGTGAGAGAATACAAGTAAAATAGCCATAAATTAAATTTTCGGTGCTCGCTATGAAGTTTTCCGTAGAGCAAATTCTGAATTTACCAGGGATAAAAGTATTAAATTGTCAAGATATTGAAGGCTTAGGATTAATCATAGAAATACAAGTTGACTCCAAATCTTCTAAATGTCCAAGATGTGGTAAAGCTAGTCATAGTATACATCAGCATCATTGGCGTAATATTAAAGACTTGCCATGGAGTAATCAGCAAGTAATATTAAGAATTGATCGTCGTCAATTTAGGTGCAAAAATTGTCAAAAATTATTTAGTGAGGATTTAGATTTTGTCGATAAACAACGAGGATATACTAAAAGATTTGCAATAGAAATAGTGAAACAAGTGTTAGACAGTAACATTCGTAGTGTTGCAGAGAGAAATGATTTAAGTGAATCAGAAATTCAATCGATGCTAGATTCTTTAGAATCAGATATCAGTTTTGAGACAAGTGAAATAAAGCGTCTAGGTATAGATGAAATTTCTTTAATTAAAGGTCAAGGTAATTATTTAGGAGTATTGGTAGATTTAGACAGAAGAAAACCAATTGATATTGTTGAGTCACGTCGTCAATCAGAAATGACTCAAGCTTTGCAGAGTATGGGCAATGAGGTTTTAGAGCAAATTGAAGAAGTTAGTATAGACTTGTGGAAACCATATAAAAGTTTAGTCAAAGAGTTGATGCCAAATGCAGAAGTAACTATTGATAGATTTCATGTAATGAAACAGGTAAATGATGAATTAGATGCAGCGCGTAAACAGCAAAAAAAAGAAGCAAATTCCCTCAAGAATAAATTAGATAGAGATCGAATATTGGCGGGATTATTAAAAAGTAAATATAGCTTGTTGAAAAACGAAGATTCTTTAAATGAGACTCAAAAAGAAAAGCTAAAAGCAGTTCAAAATGTATCTCCAACTCTATCAAAAATGCACGAGTTAAAAGAGAAATTCAGAAATATATTTAACACTGCTGAATCATGGGGCGATGGGGTACTAAAATTATTAGATTGGATGTATGATTCGAGTTTATACTTTCCGAAAACTATTAGAACAATTTTTAGATGGTTTGGAGATATAGTTGGTTATTTTGAACAAAGAACAACTAGTGGCACTGTAGAAGGAATTAATAATAAGTTGAAGCTAGTCAAAAGATTAGGATATGGTTTCCGTAATTTCGCAAATTTTAGATTACGCTGCTTATTATCTTGGCACTTTAGTGTTAAATTTCCATAAGGGGATCGGTAGAACCATTAATTAGTCTTTTATAAATTCATTATGGCTGAATCATCTGATAAAAATGTGATTGTTGTGTGATAAATGCATAAATACAAGATAAATTATTGCTTAGGAAAATTAATAATATCTTTAAAATAGGTTTAAGTTTGAGATGAATGGCATAAAATTGTGCGTTAAAGTCATATATTGCACATGAGAATGATTAAATCGTGCGTAATAGATATTTTATGAGATATATTAGCATCATTGATAGCAAGTATTAATACTGAGTATTATGTCAATCTATTCTGACTTGATATCGCCAAAAACGCTTTTATTGCCTACTTTGTGTATTTATCAAGTCCTGGGCATGACTTCAGCCGTGTTAGGACAAGAAATTATACCCGATAATAAGCTACCAAATCCCTCAATTGTGATTACAGAGGGTGACGGACTCATAATTGAGGGAGGAACTGTTGCTGGTACGAATTTGTTCCATAGCTTAGAAAGATTCTCGGTTCAACAGGGACAGAAAGCGCTTTTTACAGGTAGAACCACTACTGAAAATATTATTACTAGAATCACGGGTGCTTTTCCTTCCCATATTGACGGATTGATTAGTGTTGCTGGTAATGCCAATTTATTTTTACTTAACCCTAATGGAATTTTTTTTGGTAAAAATGCGGCATTGAATATTACTGGTTCTTTTTTTGTGAGTACAGCTAACAGCTGGGAATTTGCGGATGGAAAGATATTTAGTGCGACAACAAATCAGAATGACCCGCTTTTAACTTTTAGTGTACCCGTTGGTGTGCAGTGGGGAAAAAGTCCCGCAGGTAAGGTGGAAAATGCTGGTAATTTGGTGGTTGGAAAAAATTTAACTTTAGTCGGTGAAAATATCAGTAGTACGGGTTCGATGAGATCTGTAGATGGTAAGCTGACCCTGACGGCAGAAGATAATCTTCGGTTCACTAATGCTATAAATAGTGCTGTTGAAATTGAGATCGATGCTAAGTCAGTCGAATTAATTAATACGGATATACTGACAAATACTTCGACTCGTACTAGTAAGCTGGGGGAAGATATTGCAATTAGAACAGGTTCTTTGTTGGTGGAAGATAGTTTTATTGAAGCTGTCACAGAGAATAACGCAAGTTTTGGGAAAATTGTGATTAAAGCTACGGGAGATGTTATTTTTGATTTTTCTGGTTTAACCACCAATACACGCTTTAGAGCCGCAGGTAGCCGGGGAAATGATATTCTGCTAGTAGCGAAAAATCTATATTTAAAGAACGGTTCAGGTTTAGTTGTCAGTACTCCTGGCAATAGCATCACAGGGAATATCGATATTCAGGTGGAAGATAGGATTGTTTTATCTAATTTGAGTGGGATTTATAGCTATGTTGCCCCAGATATTATGGCAAATGGTGGGGATATTAATATTAAAGCGCGATCGCTTACCCTAGAAAATGGCTCACGTATTAGCAGTGAAGTGGATAATAACGGCTCAATTTTTGGTTATCTTCCCAACTCAGTGGGTGAGAGGAATGCTGGTGACATCACCCTTAATGTGAGTGATGAGGTGCAATTGAATGGTATTTTTAATCTATTTGCGTCACCTGTATTTAGCGAAATTTCCACTCAGGTTAGGAATGGTGCAGTGGGTAACGGTGGCAATATCAACATCAATACTGGTTTGTTATCCTTGTTTAATCAAGGTAAAATTAGCGCAGGCAGTAATGGGGAAGGGAATGCAGGTGCGATCGCTATTCGTGCAGAATCCTTAAAAATTGTAGATGGTGGGCAACTCATAACTAGTTCTTCCAGTCGCGGTAATGCTGGAGATATGAGAATTAACGCTAGCCAAAGCATAATTATATCTGGTGAAGATGCCGGATTGTTTGCAGATACAGGTGCAAATTCTAGTGGGATGGGCGGTAATATCTATGTATTTTCCCCATTGTTTAAAGCATTAAATAATGGTTCTATTTCCACTGATAATCAAGGTTCTGGGAATGGCGGAAACCTCACATTCCAAACGGATAATCTTACCTTGAAACAAGCAAGTATTACTGCTGAAACTATTAGTGGGAGAGGGGGAGACATCAATATTTCTAGCGGTTTCCTGGTTTTATCCAACAATAGCCAGATTTCCGCAGCTGCCAAATATACTGGTAGCGGTGGTAACATAAATATTAACTCTGACTTCATTGTGGCTCTAACTAGCGAAAATAACGATATCATCGCCAATGCTAATCAAGGACAGGGGGGAAATATCCGCATTTTCTCCCAAGGCATCTTTGGGTTAGGATATCATCCAGATTTAACATCGGGCAATGATATTACTGCCAGTTCTGATTTAGGTGTCGATGGAGTAGTTGATATTCAAACTTTAGGCATTAATCCCAGTCAGGGTAATGTGGAATTACCTAGTGAATTTCTCAATCTTTCTCAACAAGTAACGCAGACTTGTTCGGTTCAAAGCCGTACCAACAGCTTTGTCAATTCTGGACGTTCTGGTTTACCATTAAGTCCAAGTGAAGTTATAAATAATACGCCTAATTGGGTTGATACACGAGGGAAAAACAGAAGTGAGGAAAATTTTTCTGAATCTAATACCTTTGTAGAGGCGGTAGATTGGACTATTGGTAGTGATGGGAAGGTAAGATTGTTAGGTAGTAAAAAAACTGTAGCAAATAAAACTCAAAGCTGTGTAGATACTAATTCATGAAACTTTTTTGGTGCATTTTGCTGGCTTTTTTGGCATTCTCCATTCCCAGTTTTGCTAATGTTCCTAAGTTGACAACTGCCCAAAACTTAAATCATCAAGGAAATACTTTATTTGAACAGGGAAAAATAGAGGCAGCTTTAACAAGTTGGCAAGAATCTGAACAGCTTTATTCAAAGTTGGGAGATATCACCGGAAAAATTGGCACACAACTCAACCAGGCGAAAGCTTGGCAAAGCCTTGGTTTCTATCAGCGATCGCATTCTATCTTAAAGCGGGTGTCCAAGACTCTAAATCACCAACCTGATTCCCCCCTTAAAGTGTCTGGTTTGCTGAATTTTGGGAATATTTTACGATTGACGGGGGATTTTTCAGCTGCCCAAAGCACCTTACAACAGGGTTTAGAATTGACGCAAAAGTTAGATTTGCCCAAGGATAGAGATTTAGTTCGGTTTCAGTTGGGAAATTTGGCGGTAGCAAGGGGATTTTTAGAAGAGGCTTTATTTTACTATCAACAAACTGCACTTCCCAATAGTTCTGTAAGATTACCAGCTTTAGTTAAGCAGATGGGAATCCTAATTCAACTGCACCAATTAGCAGACGCTCAAAAGCTAATTGTACCAATTCAAAATCTTCTATTGAATTTACCCGAAACTCAATTAAGTATATATACCAAGATTGAATTTGCTGAAGTCTTAATTCAGTTAAATAATAGAGAAAATTCTGTTGCTGCCGAAATTTTAGTAGCAGCTAACCAAGAAGCAGAAAAAATAGGAGAATTGCGCGCTCAATCTTACGCTTTGGGACGCTTAGGACATTTGTATGAACAAACTCAGCAGTGGGAAGATGCAAAAAAATTAACACAGCAAGCCATAAACATAGCCGAAAAAAAAAGGGCTGATGATATTATTTATCAATGGCAATGGCAAATAGGTAGAATCGAGCAAGCCACGAATAACATTCCTAAGGCGATTGCTAATTACACCGAAGCTGTAAATATTCTCCAATCTTTGCGGCAAGATTTAGTTGCAGTCAACCAAGACGTGCAATTTTCCTTTCGCAGCAGTGTCGAACCAGTTTATCGTCAACTTGTAGACTTACTACTGCAACAACCCAATCAAGAACACCTAATTAAAGCCCGAAAAACCATCGAAGCATTACAAACTGCCGAACTTGCTAATTATTTTCGCCAAGCTTGCAACCAAATCAAACCTATTTCGGTAGAAAAAATAGATCCCCATGCCGCGATTATCTACCCAATTATTTTACGCGATCGCATAGAAGTAATTCTCTCAATCCCCAATCAAGCATTACACCATTATGCTACCTCCATCCCCCAATCAGAGGTAGAAGTGGCAATTAACCGGATGCGGCAATCCATGCGGCAAACCTCTTTTGAAGAGGAAAGATTAGCAGTTGCACAGCAAATTTATACCTGGTTAATTGCAGATGCTGCAAATCAATTAGCCAATTTACCCATAGATACCCTAGTATTCGTTTTAGATGGCTCCCTCCGTAATATTCCCATGGCAGCATTACATGATGGCGAAAAATATCTAGTTGAAAAATATCAAATTGCCATTGCCCCCAGCTTAGAAATATACCCCTCCCAGCCTAGGCGATTATCCCAAGTAAAAGCAGTTCTTGCTGGTATTAGCAAGCCACACCAAGAATTAGATGCTTTACCCGGTGTTGAGGAAGAAATTAAGACAATTAGGAGCAAAATTTCAGCAACTGTTCTCCTCAACGAGAACTTTACCGTTAATAATCTCCAGAAAAAATTAAAAACTCCCTCCGTTTCCATCCTCCATCTTGCCACCCATGCCCAATTTAGTTCTCAAGTTGAAGATACCTTCATATTGACTTGGAATCAAAAACTCAACCCTCAACAACTAAATACCCTCCTCAGCGAGAGAGAATTAGACGCACCACCCTTAGACTTACTTATTCTTAGTGCCTGTCAAACCGCCAAAGGTGATAACCGTGCCACATTAGGTTTAGCTGGGGTTGCCACCCGTTCTGGTACACGTAGTACCCTTGCATCACTTTGGACAGTCAACGATACATCAACAACTTTACTCATGCAGGAATTTTACAATCACTTACTGAGTCAAAAATTAACAAAGAGTGCTGCCCTTCGTCAGGCACAGCTTTACCTACTTCAGCAACCTGAATTTAAGCATCCTTTTCACTGGGCATCTTTCATCATGGTTGGCAATTGGCTCTAATAAAAAGCATAATGTATTTGCGGAAATGAAAAATAGATCACATTTCTAATCATGCATATAAAAACATCTACCCTAAGACAGATATTTTCAGTAATAATACTATCAGTACTGATAGTATCTAATATTTCTAATCAAGCTTTAGCTGGAAACTCTGACTTTGAACCACCACCAAAAAAGGATGCACCAAAGGGGGGAACAGCAGGAGGGGGATCTCGAACGAACCAGAAAAAATGTTTAGAGGGCAGTTTAGCAGCATTAAGTCCCAAAAATCAAATTGGATTAACCCAAGTTCAGCGACCTAAATTTTGGGTGAACCTGCCCAACTCCCAAGCCAAAATTGGCGAATTTAGTCTATTTGATGCCCAAATGCGAGGAATTTATCAAACTAATATCCCCCTTCAGCAACCTGGATTATTAAACTTAGAAATTCCCCATAATGCCCCCTCACTAGCCAAAAACACACCTTATTATTGGGCATTTGCCGTAGTCTGCAATCAGAGCGATCGCACTGAAGATATAGTGGTTGGTGGCTGGGTAGAATACCGTGATATTGACCTCAAATTCCAGCAAAAATTAGCCCAGTCAAATAAAATACAGCAGGTATCACAAAACTTTCAGCAAGGATACTGGTATGATGCTTTAGCATCATTAATCGAACTTCAAAAAATACAATCTGCTAGTAATCCTGAGATAGCCGAAGCTTGGAGCGTAATGTTCAAAGTTGCAGGCATCAATCCACACACCGATACAGGTTTAGCCACAGTTGGGATGAACAACAGAAATTAATCAATCTCCCAAATCTGTAAATTCCAAGAGTTATCTAGCAACTTCAAATCTCTCACCATTCACGTCATACCTGACTCACTACGGCTAGCATTTTTTTCAGTCAAGCTCTGTAGCCGCAGTATGCAGTACAACATTGGCTCTAGATGATAACTGATAACTGATAACTGACTTATGTGGAAACGGCTCAAAACAAAGATTTTTACGTGGCGAAGTATCAGCATCATATCTGTAGCGATCACCATGGTAATCATTATTCTACAGTATGTAGCAGCCTTCCAAGCCATAGAACATGCAATACTCGATCAATGGTTTCGCCTGCGTCCAACAGAATTAGGAGAATCGCGGATAGTTTTAGTTACCATCGGCGAATCTGATATCTCCAAGTTAGGACAATGGCCAATTGACGATGCAACCTTAGCAAACCTACTGAACAAAATCAAGCAGCAACAACCCTCAGTTATTGGACTTAATTTATTTCGCAACCTACCAGTGGGTTCTGGACATGAGCAGCTAACAGCAATCTACGAAAATACACCTAATTTAATTGGCATTAAAAAAGTCTCAAGTGATGTTAGTGGACTAATAGAACCGCCAATTATCCTAGAAAAACGCGATCAAATAGCAGCTAGTGACTTAGTACTTGATGGAGATGGAAAATTCCGCCGTCACTTACTATCAGTGCGGATTCGTGAAAATAACTCCAAATCTGGTAGCAAAATCATCATGACTCTGGGGACAAAACTTGCTCTTCATTATTTAAAAGCTAAAAACATCAAAACCCAAAATAAAAATGGTGCGATTCAACTGGGAAAAGCCAAATTTATCCCCCTCCAAGAAAATGATGGTGGTTACAGTCGGGCGGATGTTGGTGGATATCAAATCTTAGCTAATTTTCACCGCTTAAAACAGCAATTTCCGCGAATTTCCGTTAGCGATGTTTTAGAAAATCATATACCCCATCACTTGATGCGTGGACGCATAGTCCTCATCGGTTCAATTGCCAGCAGTAGTTTAGGAGAAAGCTACTACACACCTTACACGATAAATACTAGTACTACCTGGTCAGGAGTAGAAGTTCACGCAGATCTTGCCAGTGAGATAGTTAGTGCAGCCTTAGATGGTAGAAAATTATTACGAGGTTTACCGCAACCATTGGGATGGTTATGGATATGGTTGTGGTCATGTGTTGGTACAACCTTGGGTTGGGAATTTAATGTGCGTAAAATTCGGATGCCACATTCCCGTTCTATCTTAATGCCTTCTGGCTCCCTATTAGGTTGGGCAGTGGTATTATTACCGGGTGCGATCGCATCTTTAATTGGATGTGGTTATTTGTTATTTATAGCTGGCTGGTGGGTAAGTGTAGCTGCGCCAGTAGCTGCCCTAGTATCAGCTGGATTAATTACTCGTGGGTACCTGTTATGGCAGGGACTACAATTATCCCATCAAGCGATCGCTAATTACGCCCAAACCCTAGAACAAAAGGTTCAGGAACGTACCCAAGAACTAATGGAGAAAAATCTTGCCCTCCAACAGGCAATGCAAGCAGCAGAAGCCGCTAACCATGCTAAAAGTTCTTTCCTCACCAATATGAGTCATGAACTGAGAACCCCCCTCAACGCCATCCTCGGCTTCAGTCAGTTACTCACAAGGGATGAACCCCTCAGCAATCGACAACAGCAACATGTCGAAATCATCAACCGTAGCGGCAAGCATCTACTGGAACTCATCAATGATATTCTCTCAATGTCGAAAATTGAAGCAGGACATATCGTTCTCACCCCAACCTGCTTCGATTTACACGAATTATTATATTCTATGGAACAAATGTTCCAACTTCGAGCAAATGCCAAAGGTTTGCATCTTCAATTTGAAAATATCGGCGATATTCCCCACTACATCCAAACTGACGAAGGAAAACTTCGCCAAGTTTTAATTAATTTGCTTGGTAATGCCATTAAATTTACCCAAGAAGGAAGTGTTCGACTATGTGTAAAAGCCCTTCCCGATTCTTTAATATTTGAAATAATTGACACAGGTTCCGGTATTCTCCCAGAAGAAATCAATAGCTTATTTACCCCCTTTGTCCAGACTCAAATTGGTAAGCAATCAATGGAAGGGACAGGTTTAGGATTAGCTATTAGTCGTGAATTTGTCAGGTTAATGGGAGGGGATATCAGTGTTAACAGTATTTTTGCTCAAGGTTCAACATTTAGTTTCAATATCCAAGGTAGTTATATTCCTGTCAGCGATATTCAAATCAAAACACCTCCAGGAAAAATTATCGGTTTAGAACCTCACCAACCTCAATATCGAATCCTCATAGTTGAGGATATTGAAGAAAACCGGCTTTTACTCATCCGATTACTTCAGAGATTTGGCTTTGAAATTCATCATGCTAGTAATGGAGAAGAAGCGGTAAGTATTTGGCACAACTGGCAGCCAAATCTCATTTTGATGGATATTCGCATCCCAATTATTGATGGCTATGAAGCAACTAAGCGAATCCGGCTAGCAGAAGCAAATCCATACTCATCCAACTATGGCACCACCATAGTACGGGAAGTTCAAACAAAAACAACAGCAACAGTAATTATTGCCCTGACAGCTAGCGTTTTTGAAGAACAGCAGGCAGCAATATTTGAAGCTGGATGCGACGACTATATCAGTAAACCATTTGCCGAAGACCTACTGTATGAGAAAATTGCTCAACATCTTGGTATTCGCTATCTCCGGGAAACAGAAAATAAACTTGAATCCTCCCAAAATTCCCATCCAACCCAACTTAGCTGCGAGGATTTTCAGATGATGCCAAAGCTTTGGTTACAACAACTATATTCTGAAGCTTGTGCCCTGAATGAAGAAAAAATCATCACCCTCATCCAGCAAATTCCGCCAAACCAATCTGCACTTGCCCAAACCCTGAATAATTTAGTTGATAATTTCCGCCTCGATATCATTGCTGATTGTCTACGAGAATATCAATCTTAATTTGCTCTCAGGAAGTGCATAGCACAACGTCACTTTGATTATTTGTATTGGAAGTCACAGAATTACATATATCTCTATTCTGAGTAAAATTACCATAATTTTGAGATGAAAAGTTCCTCAAATACTTGCTGCAAAAGTATTTGAGGAATTTTTATCAATGCTATGAAATCTTGACTATTTTGTTTTATTTTTAGTTTTTTCTTCCGGTTAAAAAATAACTAGCAATTTGCCAAAATGGCAACTCAACTTAGTTTTAATTGGGTACATTTAAATAGCTAAACGACTTCAAGGGTGTTGTTGTCAGGGTGTAAAACTACCACTTTATTCAATTTTAATTACTAAATTGCTAGTAATTATTTCTGAGATTTCAGTCAGGCTTATTCTCAAAAATGTACACAAATTACGAAACTATGTGTTATTCAAAAAAAGTTTTTAAATCATAAAGTTTGACATTTGCTGCACTAGAAAAATAATATATATAAATGCTGTACTGACCCACAGATTAGCCCCCTAAATCACAGTACTTGTATATATTTTCTAGACTCTTCAGCGGCAAATGCAAGGGTGGGAGTTGACTGCGATTGATAAGCGTCCTCCCACTCATTTTTTATTTTTCAGCACCTCTGGAATTTGCAGAAATCATTGATTTTCTGACAACTTATACCAATTGAAATAATGATTGCAAGACATGCAACGGTAGAGACGTAGCAGTGCTACGTCTCTACAAATATGTATCTGTCGCGTTGTTTTTTCAAATCGGTATTAGATAGAGGCAAGATGTTTGGTGATATATTTTTCAAAAAAATCTCGGTTTAAATATCTTCCAAAAATTTGATCACAGCCTGATTGATCTCGGCAGCAGAACCAAAAGATGCATCATGGCAACAATTAGCCAAAATTTGTAATTGCGAGTTGGATATATGTTGCTGGAGTTTTACGCCATCACTAGCAGGAAACCAGCTATCTTGTTCTCCCCACAAAATTAGAGTCGGACTTTGAATTTTGTTCAAGTTACTTTGGATCCGACTTAACCAATTATTTTGTTTTTTTTGATGTTTTTCAATTTCTCTAGCTGCAATTTGTAATTCCTCAGCAATCTTAGTTAAAGCACCAGGAAATTCAATATAAGGATAAGTCATCCAATAAATATCTTCTGATGTTAGTATAGATGGATCATATAACACTCCACGCCTTTCAATTGCCATAATTTCCCTAACTAAAGGGGCAATTAGATATGCTAGGCGAGATAAATCAATTGCTTGAATCAATTCAATCGGAATTTTGGAAATCACAGACATTGCCCAATGAGGTAGATGTTGGGCAAAAATCGGAACATTAACAACAACTAATTCAGCAATTAATTGAGGGCTTTCTTCTGCCAAAGCTAAGGCAGTTAATGCACCCAATGATTCGGCAACTATTACAACAGGTTCATCACACAAAGCCCGAATAATTCTTCCCAACTCAATCACTTGATGACCACTATGTTCGCGCCGAAATAGGGGTTTTTCAGAAAAACCATAACCTTTGGCATCACAACAAATAACTCGAAAATGCTTCGACAAAGGCTGAATACTGCTACGCCAATTAAAACTCCAGCTACCAATACCGTGCAGTAAAAATAAAGGTTTACCTGTACCAATCTCACCATAAGCAATCTGTACAGGGAAACCATCTGCATCAATAATTTTTAGGCTTTGTCTTCCCTGGGGAAATGTTCTTTGCCACCAATCTTTCATGGATTATTTACTTATCCCAAAATCATCGATAATAAGCCGAGTAAAGCACCAGAGATAAAACGATAAAGAATTACGGTTAATGCCACTACCACAACAGATATTAGTAATAATCCTCCCATAATCAAAGCAACGAATACTTTGTCAGCAGCTTGATTTTGTCTAGGAGACTGAAGATGTGCTTCCAGTAATGTAATGTTTTTGGTATTTGCAGTCCAGGCAAAATCAAATAAGTCACCAACGACGGGAACTGTTCCCACTAAGCTATCGATGACGATATTTGATACCATTCTGCTTAATGTTGCTTTGGATGCGCCTAGTCTGGCAGCTTCTAAGACTATATAGGCAGAAAGCATAATTCCCAAGAAGTCTCCCCCACCAGGTAGTAATCCCAGGATGGGGTCTAAACCGATACCTAATTTTGTTCCGGGAATGACAACAGCTTTATCTAGTAGACGGGCAAGTTGACGTAATCGTTTGAGGGTTGAGGCTGTAGCACTAGGTTCCAGCATTGATTGATTCAGCGGTGGCTGAGACATGATAGCGATCGCATAAATTGTTGAACAGCTATATATTTTACTGCCTTGATGTTATTTTGGCGTTGTTCTACCCCTTAGAAGAGTTTAGCTAAAAATTGGATCGCAACATAAAGTTTTGAACTACGTCTGATGTCAATGGTGTGTATATACATACATTTTCCAAATTTATTGAGAAAATGAGCATATTAATGAGTATTGACACTGGTAATAGGCAAACCAATCCTATTACCACAAGGAATTAAAACATGATTCAGTGGGGAAAAAAATCCATCAAATTTGGGGGCAAATTCTTTCTATTAGGATTGAGTTTAACAACCTTTATCAGTCTGCTGCCTCAACCAGCAGCAGTCCAAGCCCAAATTTACAAATCTCAATCTCAGCAAATCGCAACCGCGAATATTGGCTGGCAAGCAGCATCATTTCCAGTGGAACATTTTCAAGCTTACACCTCACCTTTTGGCTACCGTCAATCGGCAACCGGGGGAAGCAACTGGGAATTCCACAGTGGTTTGGATATTGCTGCACCTAACGGAAGTTATATCCGTAATTGGTGGGGTGGTACTGTTGTCAAAGTTTCTGATCAAGGTGCCTGTGGAACCCACATTGTGATTCAATCAGGTCAATGGCAACATACTTACTGTCATATGCATGGAAGTGCTGGTATTGATTCCGGTAGACGTTATTTAATCGATCGTCAGGGAGGAATCTTAGTTTGGGAAGGACAGCAAATCCCCGCAGGTGTGAGGATAGGGCGTGTTGGTACAACTGGACGCAGCACTGGACCCCATCTTCATTGGGGGTTAAAGTATGCTGGAAATTATGTAGACCCGGCGATGGTTTTACGGGCTATGTTCTCACAACAGCAACCAGCCTCTAGCCAATCTAGACCCCGTTTTACTCAGCAACAAAGACAAATTAGAATCGACGAGTCGAAATATATTCGGGATTCGGGGTATTAAAAAATAAGTCATGAGTAATGAGTAAGTTTTGTAACGGGGATTTAGCGCAAACTTAACGGGGGCTGTGCCTCCGTTAAAGTTTGCGGGGTCATCCGACTCCGCAAACGTGCCGCCCCGACACAAAACGCTCTGCCGTCGTTGATTGCTGGGGAATTAAACCCCCAAAATTTATTCTGGTGCAGGCATCTTGCCTGCTACTAATGCAAGAACAGGCAAGAGGTTATTTTATTCTGGCTCTGCTAATGAAAATTCAGGTTATACCTGTCTTCGATAAAATTTTCGGTTCTGCTTGAATCTCGTTGACACAGGAAATTCCCTGCATAACTTCAGTAATATTTTTCAGTGTTGTCTCCGCAATATTGCTTAACGCCTCCTCAGTGAAAAATGCCTGGTGTCCAGTAATCAGGACGTTGTGAAAGGTTGTCAGACGGAGAAAAACGTCATCTTGGATGATGGTTCCTGACAAATCTTCAAAGAATAAGTCAGATTCTTTTTCGTATACATCCAAACCTAGTGAGCCAATTTTGCCAGATTTTAAGCCTCTAGTCACAGCTTTGGCATTAATTAAAGCACCTCTACTAGTATTAATTAACATCACACCAGGTTTCATTTGTGCGATCGCATCGCTGTTGATGAGGTGATGGGTTTCTGGTATGAGGGGACAATGTAGTGAGATAATGTCAGAATTGGCAAAAAGTTCTGGAAGTTCGACATATTTTGCTCCCAACGCTTCGACTTCGGGATTGCGATATACATCATAAGCGAGCAGTTTACAACCAAATCCTTTGAGAATTTGGCTGACAATTAACCCAATTTTGCCTGTACCAATGATACCAATAGTGCGATCACGCAGGTCAAATCCCATCAATCCATCGAGGGAAAAATTGCCTTCTCTGACACGGTTGTAAGCACGGTGAATCTTGCGATTGAGGCAAAGAATCATTGCGATGGTATGTTCTGCGACTGACTGAGGTGAGTATGCAGGAACGCGAACTACTGTAATACCGAATTCGGAAGCAGCTTTTAAATCTACGTTGTTAAATCCAGCACAACGGAGGGCAAGTAAATGTGTACCGTTTGCGGCAAGAATTTCCAGGGTTTTTGCATCAGCTTCATCGTTGACAAAAATGCAAACTGCGGGAAATCCTGTGGCAAGTATTGCTGTATCTTTATTTAGGTGGGGATCGAAAAATGCAAACTCATATTGTTGGTTTGTGTTTGCTATTTCCAAAAACTTTTTGTCGTAGGCTTTTTTACTGAAGACAGCTACTTTCATTTAGAACCTCACGGCATTTGAGAATTGGGATTTTGGGCTTCAATTTTAGATCAATACTTGTAGGTTAAGAAAAAAGATTAAAAATTAACAAGGAGAAATTCTTTCCTGTTTAACTTAACCAATACCTTCCCCAAAACGGAGTATCACAAAAGCCATCCAAAATCATCGGATTCCTGAAAAAATAAGGGTTTTATTTTCAGCCGACGGCAAAAGCTTAAAACCCTTATGGGGTAAAGAACGTAAATAAAGCCCTCTACGGTAAAATCAGCACCATGTTTATACGGCTTTTAGTTTTGCCAAAAAAACAGAAACCCTTAATTTACCGTGGAGACTGAAAGCTTTATTTCTCGTAAAATGGCGAAGGTATTGATGTACACGGCAGCTTTAAAGACGGGGAAGCTTAAGGGACTAGCGTCAAAATAAAGTACCAGATGAAAACTCTGAATCCATCATAAAACGGTAAAGTCTGATTGGTATATCGGTATATTATTTAATTGCAAGTCCCTAACCTCTAAACACCTGACTTTGCTAATTCCTTTTCTGGTAGCTTTGTGTATTCGGAAACAATCTGCCGGAATTGTTCACCTTCGATGGTTTCCTGTTCCACTAACAAATCCACCAAACGGTCTACCAAATCACGGTTTTCACGGATAATTCGCCGCGCTTCTTGGTAAGAATGATTTGCTATTTCCCGAACTTTGCGATCGATTTTAACAGCTACTTCTTCAGAATATTCGTTTCGTGTCACCCAGTCACGACCTAAGAATACATCCTGATTCTGACTTTCTAATGCCAGCAAACCGACATCAGTCATCCCGTACACCGTCACCATTTTTCTGGCAATATTAGTCACCATTTTCAAGTCAGACAGTGCGCCATTTGTCACCTCAGCCTCGCCAAAAACTTCCACTTCTGCTGCTTTTCCACCCAAAGTCATGGTGATGCCATCTCTCATTCTGGCACGGGTATTAAGTCCGCTATCAATTACTTGCTCATTGGGAATTTGCTGGGAGAAGCCGCCAACACCGCCAGAACGAGGAATGATGGTAACTTTGTTGAGGGGATCGGAATGCTCAAGTAATGTTGTGAGGAGGGCATGTCCAATCTCATGGTAGGCAATGAGGCGTTTTTTCTTGCTATCCAGTAATGGATTTAAAGTTAAACCAATAGTTAAGCGATCGATGGCATCGTCAATTTCTAGTGTGGTAATTGCTTCTTTGCGACGACGTGCGGTGAGAATTGCGGCTTCGTTGAGAAGATTGGCTAAGTCTGCACCTGTAAAACCTGGTGTACGTCTGGCAATTACTTCTAGGGAAACTGTAGGATCTAATTTTTTATTCCGCGCATGAACTTGGAGAACTTCCAAGCGTCCTTTGCGGTCTGGTGCATCAACTATTACCTGGCGGTCGAAGCGTCCAGGGCGTAAAAGTGCGGCATCTAGGACATCTGGGCGGTTTGTGGCGGCAATAATGATGATGCCGTTGTTACCTTCAAAACCATCCATCTCCGTAAGTAGTTGGTTGAGGGTTTGTTCTCGTTCATCATTTCCCCCACCAATTCCGGCACCGCGTTGTCTTCCCACTGCGTCGATTTCATCGATAAAGATTATACAGGGGGCATTTTCCTTGGCTTTTTTAAATAAATCCCGGACACGGGAAGCACCGACACCGACGAACATTTCCACAAATTCTGAGCCAGAAATACTAAAGAATGGGACTGCGGCTTCACCTGCGATCGCTTTTGCTAGTAAAGTCTTACCAGTACCGGGTGCACCAACTAAAAGTACACCTTTAGGAATCCGCGCACCAACTGCGGTAAATTTTTCTGGTTGTTTGAGGAATGTAACTACTTCGGCTAATTCTTCTTTGGCTTCTTCAATTCCCGCCACATCTTCAAATTTTATCCCTGTTTTTGCTTCCATTTGAAACCGTGCTCTGGTTTTACCAAAGTTCATCGCTTGGTTAGAAGCATTACTGGAACGTCGCAAGAATAGCAACATTAATGCCGCTAAGGGCAAAATCCACATTAAGTTAATTAATAACCCCACGGCAGCACGACTACCTGTTGAGGATGACTCACCAAAATCAACCCTTTTATCTCTGAGTCTAGCGATTAATTCGCCATTTTGATTTAAAAGCCGCACTTGTAAAGGTGGTGTATCTGGCTTTTGATTTTTCAGATAAACCTTAGCGATTTGTTCGGTTTCATCCAACTCAACCCGCTTCACTTCATCGTTTTGAACTTTTTTAATCAACTCACCATAGTTCAATTCCCGCTCATTTTTTTGCGCTGACGCGGGGGAATTGCCTATACCTGGTAACACTAGCAAACTAGCTGCTAAAGCACCCGCTAAAGCTAAACGTTTAACTGGGTGGTGTTTCGTCAATTGATTTACTTGCAGATTTTCCATAATTATAACCTTTGGTCTACTGGCACCAACTAAGCCCTAGCCGTGACGGTGTTCTTTTTTGTAAATGTTCAGAGATATCTCTGAATTTTGTGAAAATAACTTTTTCAGGTCTATCTAATCTAGTTTAGCTCGTAGGTCGTGTGTAGGGGGGTAGATGGTGGGTTTTCTCCCACTTCTATCCTAAATTATCGAATTATAGGAAAACCAAATACCAGTTCATAACACTTCACGGGACGTGAGTATGCTTATTAAAATAGTGGCAGATTCAAACCCAAATTTATCCCCACAGAAAAGTTATCCATATTCGTAAAGCTTTGGGAAGAAGAACCAAATAAGTAGGAAGCACTGCTACCGATAAATAAGTCTTGGTTGATGTTGTAAACCAAATCTAACCCAACTTGATGTTGTGTATCAAACCTTTCCTGCTCGGTATAATCTTTGAAAGTGAGACGATAATCTAATGCACCTTGTAACTTAGGCGTTAGGTCATATTTTAATCTTGTACCCAGGGAATTAGCAATTCGACTTTGGGTTTTGGGGGTAGAAAAACTTGCCCTTAGTTCGTAATATGAGTCTAATCTTAGCTGTGAAGATAACGAATCTTGACGAGCGATGATAAACCGAACCGAGTCATCAAGCAGAAGACGTTTATCTGATGAAACCGAGTATAGTCTATCTTGCACCCATCCTAGTTGACCATAGACTTTTGGTGTTATTCGTTGTTGGATAGCTGCATTAAAGTTGAGATAGTTATAGTTATATTCATCTTTGGTGGCAAATCTGGCTAAACCACCACTAACCCCAGCAATTAAGCGGGTTTCTGCACCTAATTTGGGTGTTGCCAGTAAGGTGGCACTATTGATAAATACTGTATCGCTACGTTGAAGAAAATCTACACCCGTAATATTAGAACTACTAAAACCAGAGGAACGTAACAACAGTTGGACATCTGGTTGTGGTGGTTGTGGTGGTTGCTTCAGCTTGGGGGTGGGAATAATTTTGATTTCTCCTAAGTCTGAGTCATCTGCTTCTGGAGAATTTTCAGGTTCTGTTGGTTGTGGAATCGGAGAATTTGCAGGGGAATCTGGAAGGGTGGGAATATTTTTATTTTCAGTAATTATTGTTGGTGCAAGATTGAGAGCTTGATCAACAGGTACTGTTTGATTGATACTCTCATGAGGATTTGCTAACACCAGATTTTGGCTCCAACCCCACAATAGTAGCAATACTAAAGAATTAAGCGTGATTGAATATCTGTACATATTATCTGATTACTCCAGGTTGATTATTAGGAGTTTGATTATTAGGAGGTTGGGTTGGAGGTTCAGCTCGAGGTTGGGTTGGAGGTTCAGTAACTGGAGGTTCAGTAACTGGAGGTTCAGTAATTGGAGGTTCAGTA
Source organism: Calothrix sp. PCC 6303 (assembly GCF_000317435.1). Lineage (NCBI taxonomy): Bacteria > Bacillati > Cyanobacteriota > Cyanophyceae > Nostocales > Calotrichaceae > Calothrix > Calothrix sp. PCC 6303. The sequence goes on along the minus strand of NC_019751.1, from coordinate 4,968,895 downwards.
ATTGGAGGTTGAATCTGGGGTTCTTGTCGTGGGGGAACAACTACATCACGTCTATCCTCAAATGTGCGTAAAGGATCATCCGAGTTTGTATTAATGCAGTTACTGGACAATGTACTGGCAACACCCCTACCATTTAAAGTGCAGAGTCCTTCGATCCATTTTTGCTGTGCTTGCCACGCGGCAATTGTATCCTTTCTAACTGCCCTAAATGTTTCTTGAACTTGAGGTGGTTGGTTAATTAACAAGTTTTCTTGTCCAGGACCTAAAGCAGCTCCTAGCTTGGTATTACTATAAAAACGACCTAGATCGAAAGTTTTTACATCACCCAATACACCATTTTTGATATCTAATGTTTTTCCTGATTCAAGATTTTTGAATTGGGTACCATCTTGATTAAATACTTTAATGGGAGTCGAACCAAAATTTCCGATAGAAACAACATCTAGCTTCTTAGCAACAAAGAATGAATCACTATTTGATTTTTTTTGGGGTGTAGGTGAAGACAGGTCAAAACTACTTTCTACCCTACCGCTACCGGGAATTTCCACAGTGGTGACACCGCCGCCAGGGGGAATAATGGCAACTATCGTTCCTTCTTGCAATTCAAATATAGTTTCTGCAACAATTTGACCATTTTTGAGTTGCACTCTTCGCAATCCTGGCTTAAATCTAAAAATACTATTGGCACCAACCTCAAAAGCCGTACCTTCATTAAATAATAAATCAACACGCGATCGCGCTTTGGTTTGAACGGCATCTAAGGGACGTATTGAATCTTTCAACTGTGCTCGACGTGCTGGTTTGTTTGCCAACAACAAATCTACCAGTTTTTGCAACTTGTATACTTCGGCTCTAGTTAATTCTGCGTTTGACTGTGCTAACACTGGATTAGCAGAGATTAAAATCAGAAACATCACCAGAAAATATTTTGGAGTTAATAACTTCATCACTTCTGTTGTCCTCCCCACAAACTTAGATATCATAGTTCTTAGCACAACCGTGTTAACCCGGAGAATATATTTTAAGTTTTGTAAAAAAATAAGTATTTTTACTGAAAAAAGGACAGTTTGACTTGAAGCTGCAATTATAACCTCATCACGCGATATTCCTACGGAACCCTAAGAGCGACTGCTAGATTCCGCAATCACTAAATTATTGTTCAATTAGTTCAATTAGCGCTAGAAAATACCCCTGCTGCACATTCCTGTACACCAAGGGTAAAATCAACCAATTCCCCAAGCTTGCCGATTAGAAACCAGGAGCCGGAACTGCTACTCTATTACTAGGAACAATCTGTGGTTGATATGAAAACACTTCGCGGCTACGAGGATCTACAGTCACCTTCAACCACTGAACATCATTTGTGCCGCTTGCCTGATTGTTACCAAATGTCTCGACACGAGTAAAGTTTTCTAGTCTTCTACCTTGAACATCTAGAAAAGGCTTGTCAATCCGGTAATAGTGGGAGTCACCATGTACATAAGCAATCGGCTTACGAAACGCGATCGCTTCATCGCGCAAAGCCAATAAAAAGTCTTTGAAGCCATCAGGTTGCCCATCGGTTTGTACCAATGTCTTCGGATCTCGCAAAGGTGCTCTAGTGGGGTCACTCAAATCCCACCCCGGATTACCTTGAGAAATCAACATCACGGCTGCCGATTTGCGCTGCTTTGCCACCTTAAAAGTCTCTTTCAACCAGGCAATATTGGCTGCATTCCTTGCCGCATATTCCTCTGGGTTAGGTGCAGTGTCGCATAGATTATTGCAGGAACCCTGGATATTAAGTGTGACGTAAGTAACCCTGCCTACCGTCCAGCGGCGGTTCTCAACACAGGGTGTAAAACCATTGACACCAAGGCACAATGGTGTAGTTTGGACTTGTTGGCGTAACCGACGTTGCCCCAAAGAAAAATTTGTGCTAAAAAACACTTTACGCTCATAGTCGAGCCGTTCAAGTGAATTGTATCCCCCATTGCTAGGGCGATCGCAATCAGTCCAATCATTGTCACCTGGGGTGAACATTGCTGGTGCTTCCAAAGCGTTGAAGTAGCCAAGAGCCTTGGAGTATAGCGCGTCATCACAAAGACTATTAGAGCCTGCCTTAAGATCCCCATCATGGACAGTGAAAGCAAGTTTTTGCGAATTCATGTCATCGATGAGTCTGGTTACACCTACTTCCTGTGCTTCCGAATAGGGTAAATCACCCCACAATCCAATCTCGTATGATTGTGCGATCGCGTTCTCGTTTTCTCTGGCAACCACCAAGCTGCTACTTGCAGATACCAAGAGTGGTAAAGTTACTAGCAGTAAGGACATTTTACGCAACAAACGTCCAGTAGTAACTTGTCTAAGCACTGAGTAGCTAAAATTTTTCATCATATCCCCAATTATTTTTGTATCCGTAAGTGCATCTTGCATAAGTAGCTTGTGCGGCAGCTATTACAGTCAGCAATTTAGATTAACGGATAGTCGATGATGGAGGGGTTATGGAGAGGTTATAGGTACTAAATTTTACAATAAGGCATGAAAATACTGGCGGAAAATGACGCTGATAATTGAAATTCACCAACGTACTAGTGAAGAATTTACCATGGAAGCTGGGATATCAGTCACAATAAAAAATAAATCCCACATCCCATGAACCAGGTAGATTATCTCCGAATTAGCTTAATCGATCGTTGCAACTTTAGTTGTCAATACTGTATGCCGGAAGGTGCAGAGTTGGATTACATTTTGCAGCAAGATTTATTAACTAATGCAGAATTACTGACTCTTATCAAAGAAGTTTTCATTCCAGTTGGGTTTACTCGGTTTCGCTTAACTGGTGGAGAACCTTTGTTACGTCGTGGTGTGGTGGAGTTGGTGGAACAAATTGCCAGTTTTCCCCAAACTAAAGATTTATCGATGACAACTAATGGTTTTTTACTAGCACCACTGGCACAAAATCTCTATGATGCGGGTTTAAAACGGATTAATATTAGTTTGGATTCTTTGGACGCGGATATATTTAACCAAGTCATCGGGAATAAAGGACTTACGTCCCGCTTAAAATGGGAAAGTGTCTGGAATGGTATTCAAACGGCACATGATGTGGGTTTTGATCCATTAAAATTAAATGTGGTGGTGATTCCTGGTGTGAATGACCACGAAATCCTGGATTTAGCTGCATTAACTATTGATAAACAATGGCATGTCCGCTTTATTGAGTTTATGCCAATTGGTAACGGCGATTTATTTCAAGGCAAAGGCTGGATTAGTTCGGCAGAATTGCGTCAACAAATTAGAACTAAATGGGGATTGACAGAAAGCCAAGTTTGTGGGGCTGGTCCTGCTGATATTTTTCGGATTCCGGGGGCAAAAGGGACACTAGGCTTTATCAGTCAGATGTCGGATTGTTTTTGCGATCGCTGTAATAGAATCAGGCTTGCTGCTGACGGTTGGTTACGTCCTTGCCTACTGAACGAAACCGGACAAATAGATTTAAAAACTGCCCTCCGCAGTGGGGTTAGTACAACCAAACTACAGGGGCAGATTCAGGAATTATTGACGGTAAAATCTGAAATAAACTTTAAACAGCGAGAATCCGGAACTACGACAGGGAATTACAGCCGCACCATGTCGCAAATCGGTGGATAATATTAAGCTTGTCGTGAATAGTATTCCACAACTAGTAACTCATTGACTTGCAGTGCAATCCACTCACGTTCAATTACACCATTAACCTTACCTTCCATCTTGTTTTTATCAAACTCCAAATGGCTAGGAAGGTTAGCCAAACCAGGATATTGTAAATTAGCTTCAACTAATTTTTTGGAGCGGTCGTTATTACGCACCGAAATTACTTCACCAGGACGACATTGGTAACTAGCAATATTTACTTCGCGTCCATTGATCAAAACGTGACCATGATTGACTAGCTGACGTGCAGCTGGAATTGTGGGAGCCATACCCAAGCGGAAAACTGTATTATCTAAGCGCATCTCTAGCAACTGTAGTAATACCTGTCCAGTTGAACCAGTTACACGTCTAGCTTTACGCACATAACGCAATAACTGCTTTTCGGTTACACCGTAGTTAAAACGGAGTTTTTGCTTTTCTTCCAAACGGATTGCATATTCAGAACGCTTTTTACGATTCTGACCATGTTGTCCAGGTGGGTAAGCACGACGGGCACTTTTACGGCTTAATCCAGGCAATTCGCCTAATCGGCGAGTAATTCTTAGGCGGGGTCCTCTGTATCGGGACATGAGCTTCCTTACTTAATTCTTGTTTAAAATTTATCCAGACATACCATTATAAATCCAACTTGGGAAATAATAAATAAGATTCTGAAAAATCCTGAATAAATATTTCTGTGCTTGTTAGGTTTTATTGCCAGTGCGATACCTACGGTGGTCAACTACGCACTTGACAATTAAGACAGCCGCTACTGTAGGGCTTTACCTCAACTTAACTTTGTAATACCAATTCAAATAATGATTGCAACACATCCAACGGTAGAGACGTAGCACTGCTACGTCTCTACAAATATCTATCTGTCGGATTGTTTTTTCAAATTGGTATAAGAACGCTGCTTGCTAGTTGCAGGGGAATTAAACCCCCAAACGTGGTTCAAATAACTGAAAATCGTTACCTGTTATCTGTTCCCCATTCCCTATAATCTAGCTGCACAAATAGCAGCACCAATTAATCCCACCTGTTGATTGAGAACGACATGTACGGGAATGTCTTCGAGGATGCCTCGCATTCGTCCTTTTTGGGTGAAATTGAGCATAAAGTCGCCATTTTCTATTAGGGGAAGGATTTTGGGGGCAATACCACCAGAAATATATAAACCTCCGTGGGGGAGTAATTTCAGTGCCAGGTTTCCAGCTTCGGCACCGTAAAGTTCAACAAATAATTTTAGCGTTTGTTGGCATAGGCGATCGCGTCCACTCAGCCCTGCTTGCCCAATCACGGCACCCGGATCTATACTTTTTTCCGGTTGTCCAGCTTCTTGTTCCCAGGTGCGAATTGCTGCAGCAATATCTGGAGATTCATGGCTTTGTGCTTTAGCGCGATCGCGTAAAAATTGGTAAATTGATACTATTCCCTGTCCGGAAACTACTCTTTCCACAGATATGCGTTCGATACTGTGTTTATCTAACAGGTATTTTAAAAGTTGAAATTCTAATTCATTCCGAGGGGCAAAATCTGCATGTCCACCTTCAGAAGGGAAAATATGGTAATTTTCACCTTGTTTAACTAAAAAGCCTTGTCCTAAACCAGTTCCAGCGCCGATAATTGCAATCGGAGCATCCGGCTGAGGTTTACCATTTTGTAAAGTACATAAATCTTGAGCTTTCAAACCCAAAATTCCATAACCAACCGCAGCAAAATCATTAATTAAAGAAACCTGGGTAATTGCTAATTCTTGTTGTAATCTTTCGGTATCAAGATACCAGGCTAAATTTGTTAATTTTGCAGTATTATTCACCACAGGTCCCGCAATTCCAAAACAAGCTTTTGCCGCTTTGCTTTGAACATTTGCGCTTTGCATAAATTGCTGGACTATGGGGACTAAATCAATAAATTCAGCGCTGGCATAACTTTCTTGATATACATCTTGCCAATTTAGAGGGTCGGAGATATCAACTAATCTTAAGATTGTTTTAGTGCCGCCAATATCTCCAGCAAGTAATAATGTCATAATCAGTTATCAGTAAAAAGTAAACAGTTAGCGGTTATCAGTTAGCAGTTAGAAGTTAGAAGTTAGCAGTTATCAGTTATCAGTTAGATTAATTTCCCTACCATATATCTAATCACTGTTCACTGTTCCCTGTTCCCTGATTTAATTTAATCTCACAACCTCTTCAACTTCAGTTAAATGTGAAGTATCGTGGCTAAGTTCCAACATCCACTCTGGATGCTGGCGAACAACTTTAAATAAACTACATAATCTAACTTTTTCGCCAGTATTTGCCGTTTCTCCAGCTAAACCGATGGTTGCACCCATAACTGAGGCACCATGTCCTACTAAAAGAATATTCTGAGGGGCGTATTCTGTCGCTAGGCACCGGGCAGTTTGTCCAGAACGGGCGCGGACTTGGGCGCGAGTTTCGGGGTACTTAGCGGCGATTTGGGGGGTGTAACTGATATCGATGTGGGGGAACATCTCTGCTAGTTCTCTAGTGGAAATGCGTTGGGGTTCCTCTGTCATCCAATCAGGGTTTAACCATTCACTCAGACCAGTTTCTAACTTAATTGGCAAGTTTAGCACTTCAGCGATCGCACTGGCAGTTTGGACGGTTCTGAGAAAGGGGGAAGCAAAAATATGATGAATTTTCTCGCCACTTAAACGTTGGGCAAGTTGCTGTGCTTGAATAAAACCATCTTCCGACAATGGAGGATCATAGCGGTATTCAGCCGTAAGAAACCAATCGGGATTTACGAAATCGAGACGATTAGCATGTCTGGCTAACCAAATAATCTGGCTCATGGGCGAAAACCAAGCGACTTACGCCGCGCAAGCTTTGTATACTGCAAACTAACTATAATGCCATATTTCGGCACACCTAAACTAAAATTGCACCAGGCATGAATTATAAAAAATCCCAATTCAACTTGACTGCACAGCAAATTTTCGATTTGGCTTCGTAGGAAAGCTTTATAGTCTGATGTATGGTTTGCTAAAAAATAGCCAGCCTAACCAAATAATCTGGTGAAGTATAACAATTACCCAAAACTCAGATTGATAGGACTTCTTACTACTTTTGTGATGGAGTCTTCGTTGAGCTATAAATCCTCCCAACCAACCACCCGCTAGTTCACATAGATGTAGTGTATTCTCTGAAATTCTCCATTTCCCTTGCTTTGCCCGAAATTTGTCGTTTTTGTACAAGGCAAATGTTAATAAACTCATCACCGGATAAGGAATGAGTGGAAGCGGATGTGCTATCTTCCAAGCAAAGTGAAGTGAACCAAGCAGAGGTACAATCGATAATAATAATATCTCCAGAACTGGAAATGGAAATGTGGATATACCATTTGATTTGACTCCATAACTCGAAGATATCGAATTTGAATTACTTCTGGCTCCAAGAATGAAAGCATTACAAGCGCGATTTTTCCCATTTTCGGCTACAGCATAATAATAAATCGTGTCGCCGAGTTTTGGACGGCGAATTGAGTCTTTCAGTTCAGAGATGTGCAAAAAAACTTCTTTACTAGCATCATCAGGTTTGATAAACCCAAAACCTTTATCATCCTTCCAGGTTGTTAGTTGCCCTTTTCTGAGAACAGGTTTCATGCAATACCTTCATATCTATACCTATCCTGTAGTTTTCCCAGTAAGACTCAAAGTTTCAAACTCTTGCCAACAAAGAAATAAGGCACGGGGAACATGAAAACAACCTTTCCATTTTCCGCCTTTGAGATTTAACAACACTTCACCGCGACGGTTGAGATAACCAAACCATTCGCCAAATTCTGGATCTGCAAAATGTGACCAACTATAATCATGCAGCTTTTGGTACCATTCCCAGCATTCTTGCCGCTGGGTAAGTCGATAAGCCATTGCCAAGGCTACTAATGATTCTAAATGTACCCACCACAGTTTCTGATCCCATTCTAATTGTTGTGGTGGATGACCATCGGCATCCATAAAATAATAGAGTCCACCATATTCTTTGTCCCAAGCAAAATCGAGAATATTTAATACTACCTGCACTGCTTGGCTAATAGTTTCTTGATCTCCCCGACGTTGGGCGATATCCATAATAAACCACATTGCTTCAATGCCATGTCCAGGATTAATTATTCTGCCTTCAAAGCAGTCAAGATGTGAGCCGTCGGGGGCAATGTTTTCATACATCAATCTTCGCTCTTTGTCAAGGAAATCACCCATAACTTCACTCACTGTGAGATCTAAGACTTGATTTAGCTGTGTTTCTGGTAAAAGCCAACTCATTTCTAAAGATAAATTAGCCAGAATCATGGGGACAGCCAGGGATTTCATCGGGCGTGTACCAGGATAGGTTTTGGTATATTTACCCTTGGGGTCGTCTTTGCGACGTAAAACATTATTGTATGCTTGGATAGCGATCGCTTCCGCCGATTTATCCCCAGATGCCATAGAATACTGACTAAAAGCCATTGCCGCAAAGCAATCAGAAAAAATATTGTAAGGTTGTACTAATGGTGTACCTGCTTGGTTCAGGGCAAAATACCAGTTTCCTTCCTCGTCACGTCCGTGTTTTGCTAAAAATTCCGCTCCATGTTTGGCGATTTGTAACCAGTTTTCTCTCTGTTCGCAACGGTTATAGAGCATGGAGAACGTCCAAACCTGACGATTTTGCAACCAAATAAATTTATCGGTATCGTAAACTTGCCCTTCACGGTTCAAACAAGTGAAGTAACCACCATTTTTCTCATCAAGGGAGTATTTTTCCCAAAAGGGGAGAACATCATTTAGTAAGGTATCGCGGTAAAGTTGAGCTAGGGTTTGAAAGTCGTACTGAGTCATTTTAGATTTATATTTATATCTATAAATTTAGATTTTCCCAAAATACAGTAGATTGCATCTTGTTTGAATACAAAGAGAGACGTTTACCTTGAGTACCATCCACGAAATTATCATACTTTCATGTTTGGTTGTGGGTTTTTCCCATGATTAGCTGACTTGAAAAAAGGCAGTAGGCAGTAGGAAAGAACGTTTTTCATGGGTTTTGGTGTACGCAGTTCATGACGGCTATTTATTTTATTTCCCTGCCCCCCCTGCTCCTCTTCTTCCCCTGCTTCCCCTGCTCCCCCTGCTCCCCTTGCTTCCCCTGCTCCTCTTCTTCCCCTGCTTCCCCTGCTCCTCTTCTCCCCCTCCTTTTTATATGTTATCTTCTCCCGACACCACATATAATCGTTCATCTCGACGCGGTAAGCATAAGATATTTATTGGTATGGCTCCCGGCGTTGGCAAAACCTATAAAATGTTAGAGGAAGCGCATCAAATCCGTACAGAAGGGATGGATGTGGTGATTGGGATTTTGGAAACCCATGGTCGTCGGGAGACTGCGGAAAAAGCTGTGGGTTTGGAAGCGATTCCCCGACAAGATTTAGTAGTTAATAACGTCACTCTCAACGAAATGGATACTGATGCCATCATCACGCGATCGCCTCAATTGGTTTTGGTGGATGAATTAGCCCATACAAATGTCCCTGGATCGCCTAGAGAAAAGCGCTATCAGGATGTCGAAGTGATTTTGTCTTCTGGGATTGATGTTTATTCAACGGTCAACATCCAACATTTAGAAAGCCTAAATGATATAGTAGCTAGAATTACCGGAATCGTTGTACGTGAACGAATTCCTGATCGGTTACTTGATGAAGCCGATGAAGTGGTTGTAATTGATGTGACTCCAGAAACCTTGGAAGAAAGGTTACGGGAAGGCAAAATCTACGCACCAGAAAAAATCGAACAATCTTTGGGTAATTTCTTTCAACGTCGTAATTTAATTGCTTTACGAGAACTCGCTTTAAGGGAAGTTGCAGATACAGTTGAAGATGATGCGAAGTCTTCGGCTTTTACAGTTGCTAGCTGTAATATCCATGAACGAGTTTTAGTTTGCCTTTCTACTTATCCTAATTCTATTCAATTATTACGCCGGGGAGCAAGAATTGCTAATTATATGAATGCTCGTCTTTATGCTGTATTTATTTCTAACCCGGAGCGTTTTTTGAGTAAAGAAGAGAGTTTACATGTGGAAACTAGTTCTAAGTTATGTGAAGAATTTGGTGGAGAATTTTTGCGGGGAACTAGTCAGAATGTCGCTGAAGAAATTGCCAAGTTTGCAACTAAGTTACATATTACTCAAATTGTGATTGGAGAAAGCCAGCAACCTGGATGGAAAAGATGGATCAGACGCTCTTTTACTCAAAGGTTAATGGAATTAATTCGTTATCAAAATATCGACTTACATATTATTGCAACTCATAAATAAGAAAGCAATTAAAATAGGTATTGTAGTTTTACCAAAAAAAGTGTTAGAAATTATTTAGTTCTACGTCTCTAAAGCTTTTCAAAAATATATCTAATTAGATAAGTAGAGTATCTCCCATGAACCAAACAAATCTCTCTCAAAACGTCATCGATTGCTTACAGATTATATTAGATGCTATTGCTGAGTTAAATTACGATAATTTTCTCACAGTAGGTGATGAAAATTATCAAGCAAGTATTACAAAAGATATGTTTGATTTAGTTAGTTCTCAACTGGCTCCCCGTATGTCTGAGGGCTATACTATTACTTATTTTGGTCACATCAAACAATCTGGATATCATGTTTATCTCTGGAAGCTAAGTTTTGTAGATGATGGAGATGAATTTTTGGTACGTATGGCTATGAACGGAAACAAAGTTGCTGGAATTTTGATTACATAGATTTGTAGAATAAATAAGTGAATAAAACTGGAGATACATACTTCTATGACAGCACTAACTTTAAATATCAACTCCATAATTAAACTGACAAAAGAGCAATTTTATCAACTCTGTGAGGAAAATCCAGATTTAAAATTAGAACGTAATGCCCAAGGAGAATTGATTATTATGCCACCAACAGGAGGGGAAACAGGGAGAAGTAATTCTAGTATCAATGCTCAAATTTGGTTTTGGAATGAACAAAGGCAATTGGGGGAAGTTTTTGATTCCTCAACTGGATTTACTTTACCATCAGGATCTGATCGCTCTCCTGATGTTTCTTGGGTAGAAAAATCTCGTTGGGATGCTTTAACTAAAGAACAAAAAGAAAGGTTTATTCCCCTATGTCCTGATTTTGTGATTGAGATACTTTCACCTAATGATAGTTTGAAAAAAACTCAACAGAAGATGCAAGAATACATCGAAAATGGTTGTAGTTTGGGTTGGCTACTCAATCGCAAAAAACAGGAAGTAGAAATTTATCGTCCTGGAAAGGATGTGGAAGTTTTAAATTCACCTCAAAATCTTTATGGAGAAGATATATTGCCTGGTTTGATAGTGAATTTGCAAAAAATTTGGGCATAAATAGGCATGGTATTAGACGTTTAACTCTGCATGGTTCAGCCAATAAAATTGGAGATAATTCTATGACAGCACTGACACTAAATATCAACTCTATAATTAAACTAACAAAAGAGCAGTTTTATCAACTCTGTGAGGAAAATCCAGATTTAAAATTAGAACGTAATACCCAAGGGGAATTGATTATTATGCCACCAACAGGAGGAGAAACAGGGAGAAGTAATGTTAATCTAATTCTTCAAGTCGCATCATGGAATGAACAAAACCAATTGGGTGAGGTTTTTGATTCCTCAACTGGTTTTACTTTACCATCTGGGGCTGACCGTTCTCCTGATGTTTCTTGGGTAGAAAAATCTCGTTGGGATGCTTTAACTAAAGAACAAAAAGAAAGATTTATTCCCCTATGTCCTGATTTTGTGATTGAGATACTTTCACCTAATGATAGTTTAAAAAAAACTCAACAGAAGATACAAGAATACATCGAAAATGGTTGTAGTTTGGGTTGGCTACTCAATCGCAAAAAACAGGAAGTAGAAATTTATCGTCCTGGAAAGGATGTGGAAGTTTTAAATTCACCTCAAAGTCTTTCTGGAGAAGATATATTACCTGGTTTGATAGTTAATCTCCAAAAAATTTGGGGATAAAAATATGAAAGAGAGACGCGACATGTCTCGTCTCTACAAGTTGCTATTTTTTGCGTTGAATCAAAACCCCTCGCATTCCCGCCGATTTTGCGCCATGATAATCTTCACGTAGGCTATCACCAACATGCCAAGCTGCATCAGCATCACAATGGTGTTTAGCTAAAGCTTTAGCGAAAATTTGCGGATCTGGTTTTGCTGCACCAACTTGGGTAGAAATAGTAATAGAACTAAAAAATTCTCGAAGTTCCAAAGCTTGTAATACTGAGTAGATACGAGAGTCAAAGTTAGAAACTACTCCTAGTTCAATTCCCATTTGTTGCCATTTACGTAGGGAATCTAATACATCTGGATACACAAACCAAGGTTCAGCGGTACCAAAGTGAATGTAAAGTTCGCTAAAAAAGCCATCGAAATCAGAGAATTTGTCAAAAACACCGATGCTTTCAAAAGTTTTACGGGCAATTGCCCTCCACCATTCAAATTCATATTGGGGTATGTCTTGGTTTTCCGATTCAGGAAATACTGGTGGTGGTGCAGCTTGAAAACATTCGTAAAAGGCTTGATTGAGTGTTTCCTCATCGACATCCACACCAAATTCTCGCGCTATGTGTTTATAAACTTCACCTACACTGCCTTTGACATCAAAGAGAGTACCGACTGCATCGAGGAAAATTACTTTCGGTTTCTGCATGAAAATAAATCTTATCTTATCAACGGAGGAAATACTGTTAATTGTAGATTGACTAGTCCCATAAATAAACCGCTTGTTTCAATCCCTAATGAATTTATCGGATTTGTAAAGAGATGATTAATTCTCCGGAGTGGGGGAGTAAATAAACCTAACCTTTACTTGAAGTATTCTTTCTGCCTCCTGCCTTTATCTACTAGTTTGCCTGTAATGGTGCGTTCAATACTTTCTGAATGCGATCGCGTGTTTCTAAGATGTGGGCTTTGGTATAATCATCCTTTGAGTCTACGTTTTTTAATTTTTCATCCAACTGCTTTAATTTATACCAAGCAAGGGTACGGGCATCTTCGGGTACACGACCAAATTCCTGTTCTTTACGCAAAACCATTGCCGCCATCATGTCTACGTATTGCCGTTGGATACCGCGTCGTAAGCTGGAGATTTTGATTTCGCTTTTTTTCGCATCTACTACTTCTGTCCAAATTCCCGATTGCAGTGTGTCAAATAGCTCTGGAATACTAAGTGTTTTTCCTGACGGAGATTTCAATTCAATGTCCTTTAGACGGGATAAGCGATCGCTTGACAGCAAATCGGCTAAAACTGAACCCTGAACGAACCCAACTAAATCATGGACGGGATAATCTAACCTACCAATTCGGGGGTTCATTCCCCAATGTCTCCACCGCGAAGGTGCTAATTTGTTCAATAAATCGGGAGGGAAGTTAAAAGCATCTTCGGCAAACACATATTTTTGTAAAGTCCCTAAAGCCTGCCGTTGTTTTTCCACGGGTACAGGTTCAAATGGTAAATGTCCACCTTTATCGCTGGCACGAACTCGGTAAAATGACTGACCACCAATGTATTTTGTGGCAAAGAAAATATTTTGGAAATAGTTACCCAAAACTGTACTAAAGCGCTCACTAACATCACTATAACTATCACCTGCCGAGGGATAGCCCTTATTCAGCAAGTCCCACAAAACACGGGAATTCTCTAATTGCCACTGCGAATAAACCAACACATCCCCACTATTATCCCAAGCATTGACGGTGGGGTCGAGGTCATGCATATCTTCATCGGTGGAGTAACTATACTCTGCTTTGGAGGATTGTTGAGCAATTAGCTCAAGAAACGGCTTTTCAGCAGCGGTTGTGGCAGCAGCGATATTGCTGTAACCATATTTAATTGCCCAATCATCGTAGGGTCCCACCATAGTTGGGAAATAGTTACCCTGTTTACTGCCTTTAGGAGCAATATTTGGGGGAATATAATCCATTACTGATGTCACCAAACCTTTACGATTAGTAACTTCAGTATTATTCATATCCTGGGGTGACAACAATGTGCTACCTCGAAAATTGTGCCGTAATCCTAGGGTATGTCCAACTTCATGGGCAATGATTAATCGCAGATATTCATGAATATAATTTTTGATCTGTTCACCATTGGGCTTGGTTGGGGGTAACATGGTCATTGCCAACTTCCCAAAGGCAAATTGGTTAGCTGCTTCCATGCCATAACAAAGGTCATATTCCCCGGCTAATTTGGAGATGCGGTTGAGGAATGCTTGCTTTGGTTTAGGTTTCGCGGCTTGGGACTGTTGTCTAACTTCTAACTCTAAGTCGGTAGCGCAAATTGCCCGGTTTTGCATTAATGCGGAGATAGAAGTCCGCTGGGATTGATTTGGCTGCACAATTTGCCGATAATCACTCTTGAGAGCGCGAACAAAGCTGGCATCTACAAGAATAGTGGCATTTAGAATTTCTCCTGTGAGTGGGTTGACTCGTGATGGTCCCATGGCAAAGTAACCATCGACGGTGTTAATCCAGCGGATTGTGTTGTAGCGGATGTCGGCAGGATCCCAAGTAGCATTATCGGGCATTTGCTTGACTTGAATAGCGTCTTTAAATCCGGCTTTTTCAAAGCTTTTATTCCACATCAATACCCCCTGTTGAATGGCATCCCGGTATTGTAGGGGTATGGCATTATCTAACCAAAAGACAATGGGTTTTTTAGGTGGAGAAATTGCCGCATTGGGATCTGTTTTTTCCAAATTCCAGCGATTTATATATCTGACGAAGGGATCGTTGCGCTCATCGCTGGAGATATCTTGGTATGCTGTGAGGAAATAACCAATGCGCTCATCTGCCAAGCGGGGACGATAGTTGTGGGTGGGAAGTTCAGAAAGACTGTAGTGTAAACGCAGGGTAAACCCACGGGAATCTGCTAAAGTGGCAAATTCTTTGGATTCTTCTTTGCCTCCTCCCGAAGCAAAATTTAATACCGATTCTATTTCCGCATTTTGGGGAAACACTTTGGCGCTACCAAAGTATGATTGATCGGTGCTAGCTGGTATACCCAAACCCGCAGATAAACCTGCTAGATCAGTCAGTAGTAAGTCTCCTAGGTCTATAAGGAGGGTTTTACGTTGGGGATGAATGCTTTTGATGTTAATGGTGTAGAGGACAGAATCGCTAAAGGATCGAGCAAGCGATCGCGCTTGTGGATCACCTTCACGAGTACGAAAGTTAACATTCCTCACAACAAATTGAAGATTATTATTGACCCGCTGAAAGTAAAATAAAAAGTCCTGTAGCGGCATTCCGCTATAAATACCCGCTTCCCCAATTCCCGATTCTAATGTGGCTGTAGCCAAAAAGTTCTGGTTCAACTGTTCTGGCTTAATTTCTAAGTAAATTTTATTTTTTTCTTTTTGCCGATATATAGTGAACAATCCACTCTGCTTTTGTGTATCTTTAGTTACTTCCTCAAATTCCTCTAACTCGTCCCGCTTTCCAGGTTTGGGTTTGCTAGTTACTGGTGTTTTTTTCTGACTTTCTGCTGAGTTTTTATCTACTTTAAGATACGGTTGTTGTGTTGTATCTTTAGTGCTTTTAGCTACCCAAATAAAATTTTCCCGCTGAACTTGCCGATTTGAATTTACTACCCACACTTTTCCCAAAGGTAATAGATTTTTTTTATTACTTGTGCTGGTATTTGCCTGATCTACCGCTAGGGATTTACCTCCGACTCCAACTACTGCCAAACATAAACTTTGTAACACAATTAAATAACAGGCTAGTCTCTTCATTTCCAGCATCCCTAATAATGTAAATCCCTAAAGTTTTGACTACTGCAATTCGTCAACAGGGGAAAAGCGTCTTTCATAATCAGTAGCGATAATCGCTAACATTTCACCCATCACACAACCTGAAAGCATTTATAACAGCCTAATATCAAGCAGTAAAGTTTTTATTTTTTTTGTACTGTTTTGCTGTAGTATTTTCCCTAACAATTACCTGATGTTTGACATCGGTAGAACTGTGATGCTGAACAAGTACTGCTTGCTCTTTAAATCAGGACAGTCTCTTTGTTGTAAACATTACATATAATTGTTAAATATCACGAAGTCAGAGGAGGTTCCTCGTCGTTATACGAGGACATCTTTCAGACCGAGAAATATCTTGTGGCAATAGTATAAACAATTCAATCGGAAAATGAATGTTTATGCGAAAATTCAACATATTTTATCCTGATATTTTACTTTTTTGAGAGATTAAATGCATAGTTTGGATGTTTAGGTATCATGCTAATAACATCTTATTTGCAAATCTTCAAATAGTAGCCAATTACACTAACTTCAATCTCAGATCGAGTTTTAAATTTTAGTGTAATTTCGACAGTAGCCTGTAAGATACCCCATATTTAGTATCATCATATACAACAATGTCACATTTATCTCAAGTATGGAAACGTTTGAGAACTTATGTGAGCGGTTCGCGGAAACAAGAGAATTTAACTCAAACATCTCTAGATCCAAAAGTCGTTTTAACATTAAGAAATAATGTTGAAAATCAAGGTAAAAACTTGATAATATCTAACATAAATTCACAAAATTTTGTGTTTGATGAAACATTACAAACACAGTTGGCAAACTGGGCAAAATTTAGTGTTGATTCACCTGGAGAAACTACTCAGGTGTATGGGGAGATATATGATTTATTGGGTGATGCTGCCTTAAAGCAAGATGTCGTGGAGAGGGTAGTGGCTGGATTAGTTGCCAGTAACGACCAGATAATGATACTGGCATTATTTCAATGCCTAGAAAGTTTTTATAGTTGCTGGAATCGGGGAGAATTTATTGATGCGGCACCAGAGCAAAATTTTCCTCAGCAAAAAATGTTACAGATACGCAGGTTGACGACATCTAGTAACCCTGTTGGCATTAGGCAAGTAGATATTTATACAGGATTAAACGTGATGATTCTACTGCTGACTCTCCATCGCTATGTCCAGCAAAAACCAGAAATGCGGGTTCTGGGTGCCGAGCGATCGCTGATCAATTTTTACCCTTCTGGCAAGCCGAATCAAGATAATTTTTTCACTTCTCAACTGTTACGTGCAATCAACTATAGTGACGCTACAGAAATCGGTAACTTTAGTAACATTGTGGGAGAATTTCTTTGCGGGGGAAACTTCAGCAATGCTTATCTTGGTGATGCTAACCTTACAGGTGTCAATTTGAGCTATGCAAATCTCAGTGCTGCATACTTAGGTGATACTAATCTAACTGGTGCTAACTTCACTCGTGCAAATCTCAGTACAGCTTACTTGGGTGATGCCAATCTCAGTGGAGCAAATCTCCGTAGCGCTAACTTACACCACACAGATCTTAGTAGCAGTAACCTCAGCGGTGTCAATCTTTGTAAAGCAGACTTAACCCATGCTGACTTAACCCATGCTGACCTCAACAGCAGTAATCTTCAAGAGGCTAATCTCAGTAATTGTAACCTCACCAGTGCTAATCTTTGTGACGCTAACCTTACGTATGTAAACCTTCAGCATGGAATTTGTTTTGGTGCTAATTTTAGCGGTGCTAACCTCAGTCATGCCAATCTCAGTAGTGCTGATTTTTGTCGTGCTGACATCAGTGGTGTAGATTTGAGTCATGCAATCCTTCAAGGTACCAACCTGAGTGATACGATCCTCTTCAGCACTAACTTGACCCATGCCAACCTTCATGCAGCAGACCTAAGTTATGCAAAACTCCACGGTGCAAAGCTCTATGGTGCTAACCTTCGGGATGCAATGCTATTGGGTGCAGAACTCAGCGGCGTAGACCTCAGCCATGTTATTCTCGACCAAGCAGATCTTAGTGGTGTCTCCCTCAGCGAAGCCGATTTAGAAGGTGCTTCTTTAAGAGAAGCGATATTATTTGGCACCGATTTGAGTTTTGCGAGATTGAACAAAGCGAATTTAACTGGTAGTAACTTAACAGGGGCAATTTTCAATGGAACCGATCTCAGCTACAGTGACTTGAGTGATGCCATTATTGCTGCTGTAGATTTCAGCAACGCTAATCTAGAAGGAGTAATTTGGAATGACGCTCAACAATGGGAAGATGTGCGGGGACTGGAAACCGCTGTGAATGTACCAGTTGCATTAAAAGAGAAATTAGGATTAGCTTAACCAAAGCCAACATGCTACAAGTCTCCCCTTTTAAGGGGAAAAGTTTTTTGCTTTCGCTTTTCTTGCTTCCTCCTGCCTTCATTAACATCCACCCCAATTTGCTGGGGTTGGGGCATTCCGCCGAATTTGCTAAAATAGTGTACGGAAGCTAAACTGTCCTGTGACTACATACAAAACTAGTTATATTTACTACTATTCAATACATAATATCTGCTGTC
This sequence comes from Calothrix sp. PCC 6303, assembly GCF_000317435.1. NCBI lineage: Bacteria > Bacillati > Cyanobacteriota > Cyanophyceae > Nostocales > Calotrichaceae > Calothrix > Calothrix sp. PCC 6303. The sequence goes on along the minus strand of NC_019751.1, from coordinate 4,950,844 downwards.
AGTAGAAAAATGAGGCTCGAAGTGTGGTTATTGTAAACCTTGTTTAGCTTGAGAACCACAGTTTTAAGTCAAAATCGTGGATTGCGACGTAAGGAAGCAATGACAAAGCTTCACTTTTGATGATGGACGAGGTTTAATTAACTAATTGGAGTCAAATGTAAGTAAGGATGCAACCAACGCTTGAGCAACTGCGATCGCTATATGGTGTATGTGAGTTGATTGGGGATTTACTTCAGCCGATCAACCTTGTGCGCTACGATGAGCGTGTCAAAAGGATTGTCATCCTGGTAGAAGAAGATATCGAAATCGAAATATTCCCAAATGGGGAGGTACTAATTCGATGACGGAAGAAAACTATAAGTCCATGTCACAGCCGAAGTTACGGGAATACGTGCGGATGCATCCTGAAGATATAGAAGCATTCCATTATTATGTCGATAAACTACGCACGCAAACAGGTGTTTTAGTTAGTACAGAGGAAGAGTTAGAACAGGAATTACAAAAACGTATTGCACAAAGGTAAATCAGTTATCAGTTATCAGATGTATTAATTTTTACTGTTTCCTGTTTCCTGTTCCCTGTTCCCTGTTCACTGTCCCCTGTTCCCTGTTCACTGTTCACTGATTTAATTGCCAACCTTTCAAGGAAACAACTAAATTTTTCTTGATAGCTACACCCACCAGTGGGATCGATTATTTGTAAGTTTGTTCCTTCGGGAGTTCCATCACCGAAAATACCTGTGATAATTCGAGTTTGGGTTTCGGAATCATCGTAATTAACCCAAATTGAACCCTGGTTTTGAAGAAGTGAGAGTAAACTTTCGGGGGTGTAGTTTTCAGGTGCTTGTTTAGCCATATCAAATGAGACTTAATCTATCAATTAGAATTTAAAGGCTGCAAAATTAGTAAGTGTAAATCATTTCTGGTTTGATATTGCATTAAATTTTGCTTAATAATTTGCCACTCTTGCCAAAACTGGTAGCGATTACTTGCCAATAAATGAGTTAAGCTGGGGAATTTTGCCTTTACTTGTGAACCAAATACTTTAACCAGCCATGCTTCCAAAACCATACTATCTTGAATATTTCCTAAAATCTCTTGAATTTGTTTGATTTGTGCTAAATAAGTCGAATAATTTTCATCATAAAGCTCTACAAATAGCTCCATCTGGTAACGTAGATGTTTGGCTTGTTTTCGCAAACTATGGAGTGCTTCGGAGTTAGCAGTAATTTCTTGTTCAATCTCTGTTTGCTTGGCATCGTCAGCTACTTTCGTTCCCACAAGTAAACCTGGATGTAACAACAAGCGACTTAATTCTGGTGATAGTAAATCTGCCGTCACCAATTGAATTGGCAATGATGCCGATAATTGATAAGCTGGTTCTTCGAGCCACTGGTTTAAGTCATGTTTTAGTGATTTGTAATGTGAACCTTTGAGAGTTTCCTTCACCTTGATTGCTGCATCTTCACGGTGCTTTTGCAGCTGATGTAATAGCTTTTGTAGGGATTTTGCTTCTGTATCGGGTAAATTCGGTTGATAGTTAGTCTCCAAAGTCTCTTGTAAAACATCAAAATCTCTCAGTTCTCCCAGATTTCTTGCTATTTTACCGATTATGCGATCGCTTACCGACTTCGGCAGGTTCACCACCAACTTAAATCCAGAAACAGATGTGCGTAAACGACGCAACCCTACACGCATCTGGTGTAAAGCTTCAGGATCTTCATCTTTTTTAACAATCGGCTCCCACTTCAGAGTTTTATGAAAATGTTTCTGAATTGCCTGATAAGCACACTCACCCAAGGTTAATGTTGCTGATTCAGTGACTGTCTCTACTGTATGAGTCATGGGTTTTAGGTATCAAGATTAGGGTTTACTGGAATTTAGTCAAAACAATCGAATCATTAAATCGATAGACAGAAATTTTTGATGAATAATTTAGTAATTAATGATTCTCTAATTAGATCATTTTACTATTTGAATATAACTGTGATACATTGATTTTTTTTATTACATCTTTACTTATCATCATAATTTGATCAATTACAAATTACCAATTTGGTCATCAGAAGCTATGGAAAATTTTTCATACATATATTTACTGATAAAAATAATTTACACAAGAGTCAAATAAGACAACTTAACAAACATTCAGCGTTTAATTCCCCTGCTTAAGGACGGCAGGCATGTTGGCTTCCGGCGGATGACCAATCCCCATTACAAAACTTACTTATTATTCATTACTTATTTTTTAATTGGAAAATATCCATGAATCATGGATTATCATTTAGTTATTTGCAACCTAATTAAATCGGTGTTAACTTAATTAGCAGATATTTACCTCTACCTAGATCCTGAAAAATGTTAAGCACAAATTTAGTTAAGCAAGTATTATTAGATTTCTCTAGCTTTTACGGAGAGTATCGTCAAAATCTCTCCGCTATTCTCCTCACTGATAATAAATATCTATGGCTTGGTTCTGACGAAACTTCAACCATTGAGCGCTTATCTTTAATTGATGATAAAACCTTCGGGCAACATCAACATTATCAAGTTGGTAACTATATCTCATTACCCGCACCAGAAGACGAGGAAATTGATATTGAAGGTTTAGCATATATTGATAATTATCTATGGTTTGTCGGTTCCCATAGTTGGAAACGCAAAAAAGTTAAAGACGATGCTAGCGATACAAAAAATATTCAAAGATTATCCAAGATTGAATTTGAGGCAAATCGCTATATTTTAGGAAAAATACCATTAATTGACGGTCAACTATACAAATCTTGTCCCCATCCTCAAGATCCAAATATTCAACTGAGTGCTGCGAAACTAGAACTATCTCCCAAAGGAAATACACTTGTAGATGCTTTACTTACAGACCCCCATTTAGGCAGTTTTATTAAAAGCCAAATTCCCAGCAAAGATAATGGTTTTGATATTGAAGGAATAGTAGTTTGTGAAAATAGGGTTTTCTTGGGTTTACGGGGACCTGTGTTACGCGGTTGGGCAATAATTATCGAGTTGGAACTGACAAATACTAATTCAGAATTGCTGAAATTAAATCCAATTGGCGAAAATAATCAACTGTATCAAAAGCATTTTGTATTTTTAAATGGATTAGGAATTAGAGATATTTGTGTTGATGGAGAAAGCTTATTGATTTTAGCCGGACCAACAATGGATTTAGATGGACCAGTGCGGGTTTATCGTTTAGATAACTGGAGAAACTTATCAGCAGATACCTTAAGCAAACCTGAATTAATCATGAATATACCCTTTGGTGACGGAGAAGAACATGCTGAAGGAATAACACTATTTCAACAAACTACAGGTGCTGACGAGCTTTTAGTAGTTTATGATTCACCTGCTGCTGTGCGATTGGTTGGTGATGGTGGTATGACAGCAGATGTGTTTCAGTTTCATCACTGATTTTGTGAGGGGAAGGGAAACGAGACGCGAGTACTTGGCATAAAAAAACAATGAGTAAGCATGTAACTCTGTGTACCATTATTTTCAGTCAACAACTCAGATCCAAAGACACTGAGGGGGATATATGATGAATTACTTTTGCTCAGTCACTAACTAATTTATGAAGATTTATTGAAGAGTCAATCTGATTTAGTGCCTAATTTTACAATGTGGTATATTCAAAGCAAGTAATTACTATTTATACTAGTTATTGTTTATACATTAACCAGAAGTAAAAAATTTAGGGTAATCTATCACAGATGTAGTGTGTATACTGTGTGAGGATTAAAATGGCTAAAAGTTTTTATTTGGGTTTCTCATTGTTAGGATTAACCACTATCAGCGTAATCTCAGATGGTTTGACTAAACAGGCATTAGCGACAGAAGTAACTTTAGATAATGACCATTTAGGAACAGAGGAAGCAAAATTATCTGATCCTAATGTCATTTCAAAAATCAGAGTAAGTGTCCCAGAAGTAATAGCTACTGAATCATTTTCACCACAGCAAAAAGAAGCTCAAATAGTTGATAAATTTGAAAACATCTCCCATAGTGCAGCTGATTTACAACCAGAAAAACAATTAGCAAGTAAGCCAATTGATTTGGATAAATTTTGCAAATCTTACCCCTATAACTCTCGCTGTTCACAAACTCCTGGCTCCGAACAACCAGCAGAGCCAAATACTTCAGAAAACAAGCCAGAGGAAGCTGCACAAGTTTCTCAACAAAATAGTGGTTGGGCTATTACTCCAGAAATTGGTACCCTGGGTGTAGGTGCCTCTATAACTAAATCCTTAACTCCCAATTTGAATGGGAGAGTTGGCGTGAATACCATATCTCTGGATGTTGGTGGGTATCGAAAACGAGAAAATGAAGTTGAATATGATGCTAATTTGAATCTTTTGAATGTTTCAACTGTAGTTGATTATCATCCTTTCAAAAACTCTGGTTTTCGTGTTACTGGTGGATTAGTTTTTAATGATAACAACGTAGAGGGTAAAGCCCGAATTAGAGATAACACTGTGTTTGAGTATAATGGAAATCAATATACCAATCAAGATATTTCTTCTGTGAAAGGGAAAGTTTCGTTTCCTAATAACGTAGCACCATATTTGGGAATTGGTTGGGGAAACGCGGTTAAACCTGGTAAACGTTGGGGGTTTTCGGTAAATTTGGGTGTGATGTTTACAGGTTCACCAAAAGTTGATTTAGACGCAAATATCGTTAATGAGAGTTTGCGATCGCAGATTGTCCAGGATCTACAAGTTGAGAAAAAAGAACTTGAAGATGATTTAGAACAGCTAAGTATTTATCCTGTGCTTTCTTTAGGTGTATCTTACCATTTTTAGTACGTAGGTAAATAAGTATACTACATTACTCAGCAGTGGATAAGCAAGGTATACCCCTAGGGTTTTATCGATACCAAATTGACTGTTTCCTCGGTAGAGCCTGTGAACCCTGACTTTAAGGCTCTGCCTCTTATCTGCACTGGAGGCAGAGCGAAAGGACATGCATTCCTTGCCGGAGACAAGGAACGAGTTAGAGCAAAGATGTTGAGTGAAAATTCAACCTTTAAAAAAGCACAAAGTCAACAGCGTGCGCCCTGCCTCTTTTTGCTAGTTACTCCCCACAACGATAATTTTTCCCACCCACCTGACTTAAAAAAGCGGGGGGCAGGGTGCAGGGAGCAAGGGGGATTAATGAATTTTTCATTCGTTCTGATGTACGTCAGTTCATGATGGCTACTTAAGAACTGTGAATATCGAAAAGATTTGTTTACAAAACTTCACATATAGATACAGAGAAATCCTTTGTTTTTTGTGAAATCAGGGTTTTCACTAAGTATTTTTTCCTACTATTTGGACAATTTTTGGCAAAAGGATCTATCTTTCGGTAGAAAAAAACCCGAAATCCATATAAATTAATGGTTTCATGTGTTCACTTCTGTCAGATAGACATTAGAATGATTCATTGAAAAGTCGAGCCGATAGTAGTTGTAGCGTTTTTAAGCATATATACTCTCAAAGGGGGCTTTTTCAATCCCTAGGCATAGATTTCAGTGAGGATGTTTCAATATGCATCCGTTGTCAAAATCCCAAAAAACATCAAGGAGTTTTAAATGAATAAAGGTGAATTAGTTGATGCAGTAGCAGAAAAGGCTAGTGTGACTAAAAAACAAGCTGACGCAGTTTTAACAGCAGCTCTAGAAAGCATCATCGAAGCAGTATCTTCGGGTGATAAGGTGACATTAGTTGGTTTTGGCTCTTTTGAGTCACGGGAGCGCAAAGCCCGCGAGGGACGTAATCCAAAAACCAATGAGAAGATGGAAATTCCTGCTACTAAGGTTCCAGCTTTCTCGGCGGGTAAGATGTTTAGAGAGCGCGTAGCACCCCCAAAAGCCTAGTTTGTTTTAAATTACTAAACGTAACCGAGATGGGGAACCAAGCACATGGAGGCAATATAGTGTGGGCATCAGCGCTAGCTGGTTGTGCTCCTAGTGCCGTTCTGGATTTCTCGGCAAGTATTAGTCCATTGGGTCCACCAAGTAGTGTTTTGAATGCTATTTGCTCCCATTTGCATGATATTTGCCATTATCCAGACCCCAACTATAGCGAACTGAGACTTGCTCTCAGTCGCTTTCATCAAGTTCCTCCAGAATGGATTCTGCCGGGAAATGGTTCGGCAGAGTTGCTGACATTAGCTGCAAGGGAATTGGCAGAACTCTCGGCAACTGTTTTGATGACTCCAGCCTTCGGTGACTATTCCCGCGCTTTAGCTGCTTATGGGAGTAATGTTTTATCTTGGTCTTTGGTTAGAGAACCAGAGGTGGGGAATCAAGAATCAACGGGTTTCGAGGCACGAATTATTACTGATTTGTCAGGGATTCTTGATTTTACGAAAATAAATCCCGATTCTGGGTTGATTTTAAATAATCCTCATAACCCGACAGGATTCTTAATATCGCGTGAAGCGATCGCATGTTGTTTAGAACGCTTTAAATTGGTAATCGTCGATGAAGCGTTTATGGATTTTCTGCCTCCACATCTAGAACAAAGCCTGATGGGTTTGGTAGAAGAATTTCCCAATTTAGTGATTTTGCGATCGCTCACCAAGTTTTATGCTATTCCTGGGCTACGGTTTGGTTATGCGATCGCTCATCCCGAAAGATTACGACGCTGGCAATCTTGGCGAGACCCCTGGTCTGTAAATACCCTCGCAGCAGTCGCTGCTGTTGCTGGAATAGCAGATACAGAATTCCAACTAAAGACCTGGCAATGGCTACCAGACGCTAGAAATGAACTTTTTGCTGGTTTATCTCAAATCGCTAGCTTCAAACCCTTCCCAGGTAACGCAAATTACTTACTAGTTAAGACAAAGCAATCTAGTTTAGAACTACAGCAAAAACTGCTTCAAAACCACCAAATTTTAATCAGGGATTGCATGAGTTTTCCAGAACTAGGTAATGCTTTCTTCCGAATTGCAGTTCGCACATCTGCCGAAAATCAGCGTTTGTTAACAGCACTCAAACATGAGTTGAAAGTCTCAAATTAAAACCTTAAATTAAAGTCTCGCTTCTAACTGATAACTGATAAATGATTTTGTGATTGAATACGATATTGTAATTATTGGTGGTACTGCGGCTGGACGTTATGCTGCTTTGAAAGCAAGTCAATACGGTGCTAAAGCTGCCCTGGTTGAACCTAGTACCAATCCTGAATCTATTTGTATTGATGCTTTAATTGAAATTACTAATAGTTTGCAAAAGCTCAAAAATAGCAACAAATTTGGTATTTATGATAGTCATCTAGAGACGCAAAATAAATATGAGCATACCCTACAATGGCAGGCTTTAATCCAGCAGATTTTACAAATAGAGTCCCATTTAGGGAAAATTGACGCACCTGCTGTTTTGAGCGCCAAAGGTGTTGATATTATTTACGGTGACGGAAAGTTTCAAGCTGAACCTAACTTAGCTTTTGTAGTTAATAATCGTCAACTCATAGGACGTAACTATTTACTTGCGAATGGTTCAATCGCCACAATTCCAGAAATTGAAGGATTATCCAAAACTGGCTTTCTTACACTAGGAAATTTTTGGCAGGCTTTAAATGTTGTCACACCCCCCCAAGATTGGGTAATTATTGGAGGTGTTCCTCAAAGCATAGAATTAACACAAATTCTGCAAAATTTTGGCTTCAATGTCACTTTAGTCGTGCAACAAGCGACAATTATTCCATTTATTGACGAAGAAATTGCTTTCCAACTACAAACACAATTGGAAGCGTCAGGAATACGTGTTTTAACTGACTCTGAAGTTACTCAAGTTAGACTAATTGACGGAAAAAAATGGCTACAGGTGGGAGACAAAGCTATTGAAACTGATGAAATTGTAATTGTTAGTGGACAACAGCCAAATATTGAATCATTAAATTTAGCAGAAGTTGGAGTTAAATGGCACAAAAATCGCCTATTAGTCAACAGAAAATTACAAACTACCCATCACAAAATCTATGCCTGCGGAGACGTGATTGGCGGTTATGCCTTAAATAATATTGCTAATTACGAAGCTCAGATTGCAGTTAATAACGCCTTATTTTTTAAGCACTTGCAAGTCAATTATGAGTCTATTCCTTGGGGGATTTTAACTAATCCTAATTTAGCCCAAGTTGGCTTAACCGAAGCTCAAGCAATTAATCGATATGATTCAAGCCAAATTTTGATATTGAAGCAATATTTTAAAACTTTAGTTTCAGCCCAAATTAGTGACGAAACAACAGGAATCTGTAAGCTAGTTATATTACAAGATGGAACAATATTAGGGGCTAATATAATTGGCAAAAATGCTACGGAGTTAATTAATATTGTGACTTTAGCAATTCACAAAAAAATCAAAGTTAGTTCCTTGCAAAACTTAGCACCTATTCAACCTAGTTTTGCTGAAATTTTTGCAATAATGGCTAATAATTGGCAACAGTTGAGATTAGAAAATAGTCCGCGTTGGCAAGAGTTTTTAGAAACCCTTTTTCAGTTTCGTCGTGAGCGAAATTGGTGAATTACAGCATTTTCCAATTGAGTGAAATACAACCCCAACCCCTCCGCTAGCCTACGGTGTACACACCTACCCTTCCAGGGTAAGGGCTAACGGAAATTTTGTGTTGTCAAAATAGACGAGGTTGAAATGAATAAATATTGCCTAAAACCTATATCTTTTTTAATTGCTTCTTGTAGTTTATTTAGTTTATTTGTACTTCATACATCTCCTACTTTTGCCCACAAAGTCAAAATTGCGGTAGATATTGGTGCGACACTTCATATTGAACCAAACGATAGTCCCCGCGCGGGAGAAGTTTCCAAAGTCTGGTTAGCAATGACAAGGAAGGGAGGGAAACTAGTTCCCCTAAGTGAATGTAATTGTCAACTTAATGTTTACAGTCAACCCTACAAAACTGGAGATGCCCCATTACTTCAACCCAGTTTACAACCCTTGAATGTAGATAAGTATCAAAATATACCCAGTGCTGATGTTAAATTTCCCCAAGCAGGAGCGTACTATTTAGAACTTAGCGGAAAACCCAAATCTGAGGGAAATTTTCAACCATTTAAATTAAAGTTCGATGTAACTGTTGCAGGAGGAATTGCAGTACCGCAGCCAACAAGTTCGCTAGTTACTCAAGCAGAGAAAATTCCGTTCAACGATTCGGTAAGTGCAAACAAGGAAGAGACTTCCCTGCCGTGGGCAATAATTATTGCTAGTGTTGCTGGTGCTGCTAGTTTAGGTATTTTGCTGGCGGTATTCAACAACATCAAGCGGAGTTAGGAGGCAGCTTTGACACTCCCCTGCCCCCCTGCTCCCTGCTCCCTGCCCCCTGCTCCCTACTTATGCCTTTGTTGGTGCCATTGCCAAGCGTGGGTAATGATGTCTTTTAGGGATGAATATTTTGGTTCCCAGCCTAAAATTTGCCTAGCTTTATCGCCGCTGCCAATCAGGGCAGGGGGATCTCCAGCACGGCGATCGCATTCTACCACCGCTATAGGTTTTCCCGTGACTTGTCTTGCGGTATCAATTACTTCACGGACTGAAAAACCATTGCCATTACCTAAATTAAATATCGCACTATCGCCACCTTTGAGCAGATATTCTAAGCCAAGAACATGAGCATCTGCCAAATCGTTCACATGAATGTAATCCCGCACACATGTACCATCATCAGTGGGATAATCAGTCCCAAAAATTGATACCGATTCCCGCTTCCCTAAGGCTGTTTGTAGCACCAAAGGAATCAAATGGGTTTCTGGGTTATGATCTTCCCCTAACAAGCCGCTAGGGTCGGCTCCAGCCGCGTTAAAGTAACGGAAACGTACCGATTTAAAATTATATGCCCCATCAAAGTCTGCCAGGATCCGCTCAACCATCAATTTTGTCGCTCCATAGGGATTGATGGGGTTTTGTGGATGATCTTCGGGGATAGGAACTATGCTTGGTACTCCATATGTTGCACAAGTTGATGAAAATACAAAATTCTTAATAGAAGCATCTAACATCGCCTCTAAAAGGGTAATAGTGCCGATAACGTTATTGCGGTAATATTTTGCGGGATTGGTTACTGATTCACCTACGTATGCGTATGCGGAAAAATGCATTACTGCCGCAATATTACGGCTAGCGAATAGGTCATCAAGAAGAACACGGTCATTAGTATCACCGACTACCAGATCAACCCCTAAAACCTTCTCCACTAAGTCACGATGCCCGTACACAAGATTATCAAGTATTACAACCTGATAACCTGCCCGCTTGAGGGCAAGTACAGTATGGGAACCAATGTATCCAGCCCCTCCTGTTACAAGAATCGTAGGCATTTCAGGCGGCATAATTTTTCCTCATTATTGGATGGTTACTCAATTAATTTAGTTTACCTAAGAGTCCTTACCGATCGGGAAAATTACAAATAGGGGGTGCATGTGAGGAAAATTGCTCTAAAATCACTACGACGGTAGTCTTTGTGTCTGGGGTGTGAGGAGATGATTTTTGCAGTCAACTTGACGGTGAAATGAATTGACTTCCCAAAACCTATAGGCTGATCGCGTTATTCAGATTTGAGAGTGAATCTATGTTTATAATGTTAAGCCGGGTACTACTGTGGTTACTCCTGGGTACAATTGTATATTCTTTGTTCCAAAGGTTTTACCCGTCGGCGACTTTTGTTGGACGGCTAATCCTGGTGGTTATACTGGTGATTATGGCGTTGTTTTTCGTTAATCCAGGAGACCCAGCAGCTGCATCTTTATGGAGAGTCGTATCTTTCCCCCTCAAGCCATTAGGTGCTTCAATTTTGCTGATGCTTTTTTCGGCACAGCGGATCAAGGGTGGTGGTATCGATAAACCAGGTGGATTTTTAATTGGTTGGGCACTAGGGATTCTTTTATTAGCTAGCACACCAGCTTTTGCTTACTTTTTTGGCGTTAGATTACCGGATGCAGTTGGTAGCAATGGGACTTTTGTGGGGCAAGAAGTAGTTCAAGATTTGCGAATAGCTGCGGCAACAACACCAACAACAGATGTGGGCGAATATGATGTGGCAATTGCCCCTTATATTGCCCAAACCCCCCAAGATATTCCTCGACGGGGATTGCGTTTGGATGATTTTGTGCCTAACGTAGATACACTACAAGTGACTACCCGAACTTGGGAAGCTTATCTCAATCAAATTAATCAGTTTTTACGTCCTCGTTAATTGCTGATTCAGTCAAATTGTCAGATGTAGAGACTTAGAAATGCTAGGTCTCTACAAACTATAAAATATGTCCATAAAAAACACTCGATATTGCTATCGAGTTAAGTACAAAAAAATAAAAATAATAAGTAAGATGAGCTTTCTATTGAAAATACAAAGCTCATAAAGTGAATTACCTACACGGCAACGACTGCTGATTTCAGTGCAAAAATTCTGTTTATAACATCTTCTACGACTTTATCAGGTGTTGAAGCTCCAGATGTTATACCAACAATAATCTCACCATCAGGTAGCCATTTTTCTGTAATTACCAATTCTCCATTTAATTGTTGATGTTCAATAGCATCTCTGGATTTAATTCTTTCGACACAATCAATATGGTAAGAAGGTAGTTGACGTTCTACAGCAATTTCCTGTAGATGGGTTGTATTTGATGAATTGAAACCACCAATTACCACCATTAAATCGGCTTTTTCTTCAACTAATTCAAACATCGCATCTTGGCGTTCTTGAGTTGCATCGCAGATGGTGTTAAAGCTTTGAAAATGCTGATTTAAATTTTGAGGTCCATATTTTTTGATCATGGTACGCTCAAATAACTTGCCGATTTCTTCAGTTTCTCCCTTCAGCATAGTTGTTTGATTAGCAATTCCAACTCTTTCTAAATCTATATCTGGATCAAATCCTGATGAAAAAGAGTTACTAAACTTCGCCATAAATTCATTTTTATCGCCACCATTTAAAATGTAATTGGCGACATATTCTGCTTGTTTCATATTTAAGACAATCAGATACTTACCAGCAAAGGAACTGGTGGCAATGGTTTCTTCATGGGCATATTTACCATGAATAATAGATGTGTAAGCACCTTTTTTATGCTTTTCTACAGTATTCCAAACTTTAGAAACCCAGGGACATGTAGTGTCAACAATTTTGCAATTTTTCTCATTCAGAATTTGCATTTCTTGGACGCTAGCGCCAAAGGCTGGGAGAATAACAACATCACCACTACCAACTACGGAAAAGTCTTTATTTCCAGCAACCATGGGAATAAATTGGACATGCATCTCCCGCAAACGCTGATTTACAGATGGATTATGAATAATTTCATTGGTAATCCAAATCTGTTCGGTAGGGAAATGTTTACGGGTTTCATAAGCCATAGCTACAGCACGTTCTACACCCCAGCAAAAGCCAAAAGCTTGGGCGAGGCGAATTGTGACATTGCCACGTTTTAAAGTATAGTTTTGATGACGAATTTCTTGAATTAAATCGCTTTGGTATTCTGATTGGAGTTGGTTTGCCACCTCTTCTTGATGTCCAAAACTCCGGCGATGATAGTTATCGGAGTGTTGTAGCGATCGCTTAAATGCTTTAGTATCCATAAGTTCTTTAAAAGCTGTCAATATTGGGTATCTGTGTATCTATTGTCCCTGGTTTGAGGGTATTTTTTGCTGCCCGTCTTGGGGATTCTCCTCAGTGATTGCCATTTCCTGATAGATTTGTAGGGCTGAACTCCAAACTAAATAGCCTTGACGGCTCAAGTGTAACCCGTCAGTGGTAAGGTCTGGGCGAAGATTTCCTTCTTTGGTTGCAAATAGGGGATATAAATCAAGATATCTGACTTTCTCCTGGAGTGCGATCGCTTCTAGCTGCTGATTGATTTTTTGGATTCGACTATTGGCAATTGCCAACAACTTATCTTTTCCCTCCCAGGTTGCACCCTCACCTCCGTGGGGCAAAATAGATTGAATGTTTATTTGGCTATTGGGGTGAGTCTTCCGTAAGTAACGTAAAATTTGCTGATAATTTTCTAATATTTTCCCATCATTAGCCCCGCGAATTAAGTCATTGATACCAATCATCACAAAAATCGACTCTGGTTGAGTCTTGTCAAATAAATTTAAACGTTTTAATAATCCGCTACTACTTTCGCCAGAAATACCTTGATTTAGCCAAGTTTGGTTAACTGGTAGTAACTCAGTGGGAAACCACAATGATAATGAATCCCCCACAAGTATGTTCAAATCTTGGGGACGCTTTTGGGCAATAATGTCGGCTTCCTTTTTGAGAACATTTAACCATTCCTGATAACTTAATTGGTGACGTTTCCCCAATTGCAGTTGCGAAGTGGGGGAGTTGATACTCAAATTAGTCCCTGCTGGTGTAGTAAAGTCACGAAAAGAAGCAGCCATTTTCTGCTGTCGGTACAACAACAAAATGACTGCTACTATTAGTACGCCATTGATAAATAGCGATAAAAAAGCCCACATAGGAGAGTTTTTGACAGAAGTGGACACGCGCTGATTAGTTCCCAAATCTTTGATTAAGATTTTAGAGCCTCATGTCCACATCTGCTGATATTTTTGCAAAATTTTTACCGTATCAGCTTGAATTGGGGTATTAAAATCAAAATACCAAGTATCTCCAGTGGTATAGGCGAAAAACTCAGACTCATGATGATAAAAACTGAACCAATTAACATCATTACTAGTGTGCCAATTTCATCTTTGAGGCGCTGACTAATGACAATGCAACCTATACTAACAATCAAAGCTATCAATGAGTATATAAACATGACAAATTTAGGGAACGTGCTGGAATACTTACTCGCATGTACGAAATAAGCAAATGTTGATAAGTAAAATCCACAAATTTGTTATTTTGAGAAGAAAACAACCTTAATTGTATGGGGCGATCGCTCTACTTTCACCGTATATTTTTATTATAAGTTTTTTGAGATGTATCAAAGCGAATCTTTGTAACGCATCCTAAATTTGGGATGGTGTCTTAGACTACATAGTCTATTGCTGGTGTATTGAATTAATTTTTTGCAGGAATCAAATCTTATTTTCTTTGGGAAAAGAACATTCAACGGTAATCTTCATATTGCTTTTAGCAGTACCTTTTGTTACATATAGCGTTTCCCAAGCAGATGAAGTATACCTAAATTTTTATAACACTTATAAATAGAAGTATACAAATTTAGCTTTGTACCTCACTAGACCGAGAAACGCTATAAGGAACTCCCGAGGTATGTGGTGTAAGATAAAATATCTATTTTGGGTAAAATTCTTGGGTCTAATTTTTAGCGTTCGCATAAAACAGAACACTAAAATCCCCAATTTTGACAACACCCATATCTTGCATTTTATGTCAAGCACTTTTACTTGACTGGCACTCTAGGTTGGTGACAATTCCCATTTTCGTCGCATTTGTACCGATCGCCCTATCCTGAAACTACCACGATAGAACACAGCTTAGTATTAATCACGATTGGGGAGATCGGCATAGTTTTATTAATGGAATCTTGCTTTGCTTATCTTTATTTGCTTTCATCTCTTTTTCCGATATGCCTAGTTTCTGAGCCAATTCAACGTCATATACTGCTCGTTTCCAACTCTCATCTTTAGCATCCTTTACTTGTTCAGCAGTCAAGTTTATTGCTTCTGTAAAATTAGCACCTGAAATATCTGCATCTGTAAATTTAACTTCTTTTAGATCAGCTTTTCTGAAAACTGCGATTTGCAAATAGGAACCACCAAAATTTACTTTCTGCAAATTTGCATTTTCAAAGTTAGCCACGCATAAAGTGGAGTCACGAAGATCAGCCCCTTTCAGTTTAACTTTCTTAAGATTTGCTCTCGGTGCTGTTAAACCGACTAAACCATCTTGTTTTTTATGTAAATACTCAAGTGCTTGCCTTCTTCCTCCATTATGCTCTTGACCAACTGCGGTGTTAATAGCCGACCAAGCATTTAAACTTAATTGTCTCTCTCTATTATCTCCTTCCCATACATACTTAATTGCTCCACCCAAAAAAGGTAAACTTGCGATAATTAGAGCCAAGTTCCTCCAAAATATAGTGGTATTTATAGCTCTTGGTTTCTTGCTAGATCCACATTTTTGATAAATTTCTCTGAGATTGCGATAGTCGGCAGGAGTTATTTCATGCTTTTTCGCTTCGACTATACATTCATATTCTTCTTCCAGCCAACTTCTCTTAGTTGAATATTTTTCTTCAATACGATCAAAGCTATTTTGTAACCTTTCCAACGGCGAATCAAGTTCATCAGTAGCAGAATCCATATCGTTAGTAAAATCAAACTTAAGTACGTAAATAAATTTAGTTTTTTTTTTACACATATACAGGTTTTGTATCACTCTATAATAGTGATCAAAATCACATGCATATTTTGCTGTCAGCCTACCAAGGCTAACAAAGCTTTAAACTTGTGTTTGATGTTGTAGTTGTTATGAGCAAACTTGAGATGCGATCGCGTAACCAAGTTATAGGGGTTGGGTTGGGAGTGCGATCGCGTATTAATAGGGGTTGGTTTGGGAAAGCGATCGCATTTGTGGGGGAATTTTGGATGGGCGTTCGCTCTCCAGTTATCCTTAAAAGTTACAATAATTATAGTATTGATAGGAAAGGCGAAAATGACTGCAAAAGACAACATCAAAGCTGAAATTGATAGCCTCAACGAAGAATATCTAGATGAGCTATATCTTTTAATTAAAGATTTTGCCCAATCCAAACAACATCTAAAAAAGCCGAGTTTCATGTCAAAACTGAAACAAATTAAGATTGATGCTCCAAAAGATTTCGCTAGCAATCTTGATTCTTATCTAGCTGGTGATGAGGGTGATAAATAAAATCTTTGTTGATACGTTATTTGTGGTAGCACTAATTAATCAGCGTGACCAATATTACCAACGAGCTTCCGAATTAGCCGATAGATTAGAAGCTCACCCTTTAATTACAACTGATTCAGTACTATTAGAAATTGGTAATGCACTAGCACGCAACTATAAAAATGAAGCTGTTGAAATTATTGAGCATTTTTTGATCTCAGATGATATAGAAATTGTGCAACTCACTCCAGAATTATTTGCACAAGCATTCACGCTTTACAAAACCCATCAAGACAAAGGATGGGGTTTAGTTGATTGCATTTCGTTTGTAGTTATGAAGCAAGCAGGAGTTAGTCAAGCTTTGACTTTTGATCAGCATTTTGTACAAGCAGGGTTTCAGGCTTTGATGAGATAATTTGGGGACTTAGTTAGTTTTGGGGAGTACGAAGCTTGCGCGACGTAAGTCGTTCGCGTTTTAGTTTTGAGGGGTTTGTTTGGGATGGCGATCGCGTTTAGTTTTGAGCGCTTTGTTTTGAGTGGTTTGTTTGGGAGTGCGATCGCGTTTAGTTTTGAGCGCTTTGTTTTGAGTGGTTTGTTTGGGAATGCGATCGCGCATTAATAGGGGTTGGTTTAGAAATGCGATCGCGTTATCGCTCCAACAACTTAAATCCTTTATCATCTGCTAACTTTCGATCGAATGTTACCGTTTTACTACAACCAAATTGTTGTGCGATCGCGCCAATCAAATAGTCGGAAAAATCAGCTTTTCCTCGCTGAAAACGGTGCAATGCTTGATAAACTACAGAACAATTTTCTAACTCAAAAACTGCACATTGCAGCATCATTTCTATAGTTTTACCGATTTCTTCCCTACTGAATTCATAAGGCTTACCGCGCAAAACCCAAACTAATTCACACAGGACTATATTAGTAATAAAACATTGCTCTCCCCCTTCGATAATTCCCACAGCTTTCTGCCACTGCTGCTCATCATCTTTAGTCAGGTAGCGCACTAAAATATTTGTATCAACTCCAATCACTTGAACCTTCTTTAATTGCTATCTCCATTTCTTCTAAAGTTGCGGTTTTCATTCCTGGACGATGTAAAATCCCTGATAAGCTTTGAACAGGAACATTCAACGGAATAAGTGTAACTATCCCATTTTCATCAATCACAAAATCAACCTTGCTACCTGTATCTATATTTAGGTAGTCTCTAATTTCTTTAGGAATAGTTACTTGTCCTTTCGTCGTGATGGTTGTGATAGCCATTACTTTAATTCCTTACTTTATCTCCTTACTGAATCATAGCATAGAGTAAAGAGAATGGAGGGCTATACTCTGGAGGTTAGTCAGTTTGCATTTGTTGAGTTTGGGAGTTTATGCGTTAGCGTAGCTGAACGAAGTTCCAGCTTGCGCGACGAGAGTCGTTCGCGCTTTAGTTTGAGTGGTTTGTTTGGGAGTGCGATCGCTCAAACGTCATCATCCTCTGAAAACAGAGTATCAAAATCACGATAACCACTCAAAACCCGCTCAACTTCAATACCATTTTCAATTTGACGATAAAAATTAGATAATTGCCAACAGAAAAACCTCTCAAGGATGGTACAAGATAATCGAAACTGCGTCCCATATTCGGGAAATCAGCTAAAACCTTACACTTTTCCTCAACAGCATCTATAAAACGACTTGCTGCTTGGGTATTTTCACGACCAATAAATTTGTTAATTTCCTTAATATCAAGCCTTGCTTGAATGGTAAAAACGTAGCGACTCATTTGTCTTCGGATATTTGACGGATATCTTCGCGCAATTCTCTAAATACTTCCTCCCCATCAATAACTTCTCTGTTATCGCCTTGTTTTATACCAATAGCAATCTCCGAACGAAGTGCTTCAAGTCTCGTTTCCCGGATGCGATCGCGTTCTTCTAACAACCGCAATGCTTCCCGGACAACTTCACTTGCGGACAAATACCTACCAGTTTTGACTTTTTCGTGAACTAATTGTTCTAGTTCGGGTGTGAGTGATACATTCATGGCTTTATTTGGATTCTGCCTATTAATTTGATTGTGTCACCAATAGCAAAGCTTGTCAAAGTTTGTTATTGCTTTGCAGACGTAAGTCGTTCGCATTTTTGATAGCGTATATGCTATCATATCTCCATGCCAATTAAGATTGTGATCGATACCAGCGTCTTTATTAGCGCTCTTATTGGCTCAACCGGACCAAGTAGAGAACTAATTCGACGCTGTTTGCAAGGCGAATATTTGCCTTTGATGGGAAACGCTTTATTTTCTGAGTATGAATCAGTCATACAGCGTCCGGAAATTATAGCCAAATGTCCTTTAAGTCTCACAGAAATTTCTGCTTTGCTTGCTTCCTTGATGAGCGTCAGCCAATGGGTTTCTATTTACTACCTATGGCGACCAAATTTAAAAGATGAAGCTGACAATCACTTAATTGAGTTAGCTGTTGCTGGTAATGCAGAAATTATCGCTACTAACAACATCAAGGATTTTCAAAGTGCTGAATTGCTATTTCCGAATTTATCAATATTAAAACCCGAAGAAATCATTAGGAGCTAAAAAAATGGGTACTTTAACTATCCGTTTACCAGACGACAAACACACAAGATTAAAAGAACTGGCTCAATCCAGGGGAATAAGCATCAATAAACTAATTGAAGAATTATCTACCATCGCTTTAGCAGAATTTGATACCCATACTAGATTTAAAGCAATGGCTGCAACCGGAAACCGGGAAGAAGGCTTAAAAATATTGGCAAAACTTGACGATTTGACAAAATAAGAGCAGCTTAATGTGCGAAGCTTGCGCGACGTAAGTCGTTCGCTCTCCAGCTATCTCTAAAAGTTATACCAATTCAAATAATGATTGCAACACATCCAACGGTAGAGACGTAGCACTGCTACGTCTCTACAAATATCTATCTGTCGCATTGTTTTTTCAAATTGGTATTACAATCAGTATAGTATTGACAGGAAAGGCGAAAATGACCGCAAAAGATAACATTAAAGCTGAAATTGATAGCATCAACGAAGAATATCTGGATGAGCTATATCTTTTAATTAAAGATTTTGCCCAATCCAAACAACAGTTAAAAAAAATAGTTTAATGTCATTTTTTTCTTGGTCTATTTACCAGAAAATGACTGTAAAACCCTGATTTTTACTTTTTAGGTTTAATTCCGGTTAACCAAGTAGCTACCCAACTGGATGCGATCGCGCCCACGAGAAAAGCTACCATTGGTATGAGCCACAATGACTTGCTGAACATTGATAAGACTATGGTGATCAACCCCAAAATAACTAAAACACCTGTATAAATCCCCATTGCATTTTTTGTCCATCCGGCTTCACAGTGGAACATTGCCGCAGTGGGAATCAACAGTAGGCAGCAAGCGATCGCACTAATCAACGCGCTAGTATTATTGGTATATATCCACAGAATTAAAGATGCGATCGCAACTCCAAAGCAAGCTGCCCACCAGTTGGATTGTTGGATTTCTGTTTTGCTCAGTGCTAATCTACCAAATTTGTTGAAACGTAACAGTAGTGTAAATAAAGGGTCGGCAACCCAGGTTAAAATCACAAAAATTAGATAAACTGCGGCAACTACAGCTACAAGTTGAGAAAAACCAGCTTGATTTAATCCTGCTAATAATAAGCGAATCGCAAAATACAAACCCACCGCGAATATCCACCTGTTGCGCTGAGTCAGGCGGGATGACCACAAAAAGTAGCGTAAAATCATCCGATATACCGGATTTTGGGCTTTCAGGGCTTCAATTACTCCCTGACGTGCCCATTCCAAATTTGGATTCAGACGCAAAGCTTCACGGAAATATTCCAAAGCTTTATCAGGTGATTTCCCGTGGGATAGCAAAATCCAACCACTACTAGCATAGGAAGTTGCATCTTCAGGGGAAATGGAAATAGCACCCTCAACTGTGGTTAAAGCTTCCTCACCCCTGCCCAACTGTGACAAACACAAAGCCCGATAATTTAAGCACTCAACGTTTTCTGCATCTATTATCAATCCTTGGTTTGCTGCCAGTAGTGCCTCATCCCAAAGTTTCCGATTATACTTACACCGTGCCAACAGGGCAAAATAGGCATCTTGGTAAGGATTGAGACGGATAGCCTCCATCACTGATTTTTCCGCCAATTCCAACTGACGGCGATCGCATAAAATATAGGCAAGTATATAGTGGGGAAATGGCATATCAGGTGCCAGGGAAATAGCAGTTTCCGCTGCTTGTGTCGCTTCCTGGTACTGTTTCTGATAACTTAAGCATAACCCCAGCAGTGCATGAGCAGATGCGTCACTTGGAGACTCTACCAAAGCCAGTCTAAGTTCCTTTTCTGCCATCTCATAACGAGATTGTTCTAATAATAATGTTGCTCGTTCGATTCTCACGCCAATTATACTAATAACGGTTAAAAATTAGATTTATCCAATGGCTGTTAGCGTTTAGCTATGGGCTTTTAGGTAATAAATCCCACTAAATGGGAGGATATTCAGTAGCATTTCCATTTCTATTGCCCATGTTTCCGAACTTTTTACCCAGCACTGCTACCAAATTAACTGAAGAATCCTCAATTGCGATCGCTCAAAACATCCAGCAGGCTAAAATCACTATTGAGTCCATTAGTCAAGTTATTTCTACAACCTACATTGAGCAAAAATCAGGAAATAGTGACAAGTGCTTCCTCTTAATTCATGGTTTTGATAGTTCGGTACTGGAATTTCGCCGTCTACTGCCATTACTTGCAATTAATCACCATGTCTGGGCGGTTGATTTATTGGGATTTGGCTTCACCGAACGTCCTACAGGCATCAAATATGATGTTAACGCAATTAAAACTCATCTTTATGAATTCTGGAAAACCCACATTAATCAGCCAATTATTTTAGTTGGTGCTTCCATGGGTGGAGCTGCTGCCCTTGATTTTACTTTGACTTACCCGGAAGTGGTGGAAAAACTTATTTTAATCGATAGTGCTGGGTTAGTAGCTAGTTCACCCCTTGTTAAGTTTATGTTTCCCCCTTTGGGCTACTTTGCTACTGAGTTTTTACGCAATCCCAAAATTCGCCAAAGTATTTCTAGCGCAGCATACAAAAATAAAGAGTTAGCCTCCCTTGATGCCCAAATTTGTGCGGCTTTACATCTACAGCTACCCAATTGGAGTCAAGCTTTAATTGCTTTTACCAAAAGTGGTGGTTATAACGCTTTTAAAGGAGAACGGCTATCACAGATTAAACAGCAAACCCTTATATTATGGGGTGATTCCGATAGAATTCTGGGAATTAAAGATGGAGAAAAGTTTCAACAAGCCATTCCCAACAGTAAATTAATTTGGATTCCAGACTGTGGGCATGTGCCGCATTTAGAACAACCACAAATTACATCTCAACATATTCTCGAATTTTCTCAAGAAATTAAGTAACAAGGCAGTAGGCAGGAGGGAATACTGTTTTCTGTCCTCTGCTGTGACAATCATGGAATAAGGGTTTAAGACCGCACCGTTTAACGGCGCTTACAATTGGGAGAGGATTCCGACCCCTCCCAATTGTTCCTTCTGCCTTCTGCCTTCTGCCTCCTGCCTTCATGTACTAGTTCCAATCTTGTTCTTCCTTCTTCCCACGAGTTTTATACATTCCTCCAACCTGATGAATAGCGCGGGTTTTGGCAAATAACTCATCTTCTGTCAAACCCCAGCGCTGCATCACTTGATCCAAATAGGTTTGAATATCTCTAGCACCAGGAAAACCATGGTAACGCACACGCAATCGCGCTAATTCTGCTAGATTTAGATCAGTCGGCTCTGCAACAACTAGGCTTTCTACAGTTGGACGGTCTTTTGCATATTGGGGATGCTCTTGGTCTTTGTTCATGAGTTAAAATTAGAAATCTACATTAGGTGCCAGATAAAGAATATAATTCTATAGCCTAATGTCCCATGACAAATTCCCAATACAAATCTATCCGAGGGATGATGGATGTTAGGGTTAATACCCCACTAATTAATCAGGCGGCTACCACACCCCATCCCTTACGGCTCTCACTACTGTCACCAAGTATTAAATAAAGATACATTATCTTTAAGAAAGTACAGAAAACTTCAAACTCAGGGTGAAACTTTCACTCATCCACAGTCAAGCAGCAAGGGAGGCAATAACCCGCTCATGTTTGAACACTTCACTTCCCAAGCCATTCGGGTAATCATGTTAGCTCAGGAGGAAGCTCGTCGCCTGGGTCATAACTTTGTCGGTACAGAGCAAATTCTCCTGGGGCTGATTGGAGAAGGAAACGGGGTTGCTGCTAAAGTACTCGTTGATTTGGGTGTCACACTCAAAGACGCACGCCGCGAAGTCGAAAAAATTATTGGTAGGGGTTCTGGTTTCGTACCACCTGAGATTCCTTTTACTCCTAAAGTTAAAAGTCTATTTGAGCAAGCTTTTAAAGAAGCGCGATCGCTTGGCAACAATTACATTAGTACTGAACATTTATTATTAGGTTTAACTGAAGCCGGAGAAGGCGTAGCCGCTAAGGTTTTACAAAATCTAGGTATCGATTTATCTGAAGTTCGGACTGCTGTAATTCGCCGTCTAGGCGATGATGTAGCTGTTGCCCCAGGCGCAGGTGCTAGCAGCGGTGGGCAACGCCGTAACCAACAAAGTCTGATGCTGGAAGAGTTTGGCAAAAATCTCACCAAACTAGCACAGGAAGGTAAATTAGACCCAGTTGTCGGACGGGCAAACGAAATAGAACGCGCCGTCCAAATACTTGGTCGGCGCACCAAAAACAATCCGGTATTGATTGGTGAACCGGGTGTAGGCAAAACAGCGATCGCTGAAGGGCTAGCACAACGTATTGTCAACCAAGATGTACCAGAGATTCTCTTAGGGAAACAGGTTGTCAGCCTCGATATGGGCTTAATGGTGGCGGGAACCCGCTTCCGTGGCGACTTTGAAGAACGCCTAAAAAAAGTAATGGAAGAAATCCGTACCGAGGGAAATATCATCCTCGTAATCGATGAAATCCATACCTTAGTAGGTGCAGGTGGTGTTGAAGGCGGTATGGATGCCGCTAACATCATGAAACCAGCCCTAGCAAGGGGTGAACTTCAATGTTTGGGTGCCACAACCCTGAATGAGTATCGCAACATCGAACGGGATGCAGCTTTAGAAAGACGCTTCCAACCGATTTTGGTGGGTGAACCTTCAGTAGAAGAAACCATTCATATTTTGCAGGGTTTGCGCTCTGTTTATGAACAGCATCACCGCGTCACCATTACCGATGAGGCACTGCAAGCAGCGGCAGAACTATCAGATCGTTACATAAGCGATCGCTTCCTCCCTGACAAGGCGATAGACTTGATCGATGAAGCTGGTTCCCGCGTCCGCTTACGCAATTCGCAAATTTCCCAAAGCCGCGAACTCAAGCGCCAACTACGCTCACTCAGCAAGGAAAAAGACGAAGCTGTCCGCGTTCAAGACTTCGAGAAGGCTGGACAACTACGGGACAAAGAAATCGAACTGGAAGGGCAAATTCAAGCCGAATCCAGCGACTACAACAATAATCCCATTGTCAACGAGGAAGATATCGCCCAAATCGTGGCTTCCTGGACAGGGGTACCCGTCAACAAACTAACCGAGTCGGAATCAGAGATGCTGATGCATCTAGAAGATACCCTACATCAACGGTTAATTGGACAGGAACAAGCAGTCACAGCCGTCTCCCGTGCCGTTCGTCGTGCCCGCGTCGGCTTGAAGAACCCCAATCGACCCATCGCTAGCTTTATCTTCTCAGGACCTACTGGTGTGGGTAAAACTGAATTGGCGAAGTCCTTGGCAGCCTACTTCTTTGGTGCCGAAGATGCGATGATTCGTTTAGATATGTCCGAGTTTATGGAGCGTCATACCGTTTCCAAACTCATCGGTTCACCCCCAGGTTATGTAGGCTACGAAGAAGGTGGACAACTTACAGAAGCAGTACGCCGCAAACCCTACACAGTCATCCTGTTTGATGAAATTGAGAAGGCACACCCCGATGTGTTTAATATGCTGCTACAACTCCTTGATGATGGGCATCTTACTGATGCTAAAGGACGAAAAGTAGACTTCAAAAACACCTTGATTATCTTGACTTCTAATATTGGTTCCAAGGTAATTGAAAAAGGTGGTGGTGGTATCGGTTTCCAATTCGACGATGCATCGGAAGCTAGTTACAACCGGATCAAAACCCTGGTGAACGAAGAACTGAAGAACTTCTTCCGTCCCGAATTCCTCAACCGTCTTGACGATATTATCGTCTTCACACAGTTGAATAAGGACGAAGTGAAGCAAATCGCCGAAATTATGCTTCTGGATGTCGGTTCCCGTCTCAAAGAAAGAGGTATTATTCTCCAGGTTTCAGATCGCTTCAAAGAGCGAGTTGTTCAAGAAGGTTATGACCCCAGTTATGGTGCCAGACCCCTACGTCGAGCAATTATGCGCCTGTTGGAAGATTCCCTCGCTGAAGCAATGCTTTCTGGTCAAATAGTTGATGGGGATACCGCACTCATTGATGTTGATGATGATGGCAAGGTGAAGGTTATTAAGTCTGAGAGTCGAGAGTTACTTTTAGCAAGTATCTAATCTAAGTTATTTACAATAAAACCCCGGTGATTAGCCGGGGTTTTTGTTGTCAGGATTGGACAATATAAACCTAATTCCTTGGTTGTTTTAAAGAATCGGGTTTCTCCCTTCACATTCCTGGAGATGCGATCACATTTAGATAAAATCATCATAAAACAGTATTTTCAGTCTCAATATACGTTCAAAAATCAAATCGTATTATTCAACCTAATATCGTGTATTGCTCTGGGAGAAGAAATATCTATCCGCCTATCATACATATTATAGCCGTTTGCCTCAACACGTATTCTAATCTTACTTTCGGAAGTTTGAAAACAAAATTCAAATACGCCCTCTGAATCTGTAAATTCAGTTAGTGGAATCCCATTTGCTTCAAGGCTGACTTTTGCTCCTGGTATCCATGCGCCATTTGTATTATTTAGAACACGTCCAGTGACTATTTGTTGAGATGATTTTTTACCCTTTATCCAATTCAAAATGTTTCCAATAAGTTGTGGATTCAAGATTGCAGTCATAATCGTTGCAAACGCAGCGATTATTGCAGCTATAACAGTGGCGTTCTCCCACCAATTAGGTATGGGTGTAGGAGAAGGTATCGGTTTTGGATCTGGTGTAAAAGTTTGTTGAAAAATATTTGTATTTAGATTTTGACCTTTTTCAAATAACTCTATTTTCTCCATAGCCTTTCCTAGTTCTGATTTACGATCTTTTAAATCAGCTAAAACTTCATCATCAATAATTTCAAGCAATTTAGAATCTGTTTTTCTCACTGCGATAACATATTTTTCTGTGCTTAAGGAAGGTAGATAATTTCCTCCAGCAGGGGAAGGATATTCGTTAGAGGGGAAAACCACAAATCCTCTACGCTCAAAAGCTGTTCTTTTTTTTTGTTGTTGCCGATGATGAATATCTCCTTTTTCTTCAACATCATTTTTTAAAAGAGTTTGTAGAATTACAGCATCACTAGAGCACCAGTCCAGTAGAAGATATTGACAAATCAGGCAGAGTATGAATTATTAAAATTAGAAATTTCTTTATTATTAGTTTCAAACATACGAGCAAGAACGTGGAGATTATGAACAACAGCCATACGTCGAAGGTCAAAAAGGTTTTTGCGTAAGCCAATGTAGCGAGCTTTATCTCCTTGCCACTGACCAATATGAGCTAAACTATGCTCAACACTAACGCGCTCGCGGAGTTTCTCACGTCCACTCTGTGTAGTTTGACGTTCCCGTAGCTCTACAAGTAGAGACTCGTCAGGGTGAATAGAGATACTGCGACCTTGCTTACTCTCTGTACATTGAGAGCGTAAAGGACAGGTTTGACATTCGTGTTTGGGGAAGTGGACAACAGTCCCCTCATTAAAGGGTAAACTAACTCCATTGGGACAGCGAATGAAATGATTTTCCCAATCCAGAACAAAGGCATTTTTATCAAAAAAATTACCGTTGCGGACTTTCCATGCCTTGCAAATAATAGTCATATCAGGTGTGCGTTGTTTAACCCAATGACTAGCTAAATATGCACGGTCAATATGTAGCTCTTTGATGTCAAGAGTTGTTACGTTCTGGGCATTTAAGTCGAACTCAATTGCCATAGTTACAGATGCTTCTGGTTCGTTTGCTCTGGTAACACCAACAGCTCTTACCATTTGCAATTCTAAGTCTTTGAAAATATGACGTTTGTAACCATCAATTTTTTGGCTGCGACTTTTACGACCATGACGCATATCCTCATCCTCAATTGAAATGCGTCTATCTTTAGCAACACCTTTACGGAGCTTTGGGGAGCCATCAGATTTCTCCTCAACATCTTGTGATTCAATTTGCCTCGCATCTTCAATGCTCTTGTTGACTTGAGTGCTTGTTTTTTCATCCAAATCAGTTTTTTGTTTGACCCAAGACTCAACTGAGTCTAATGTTTGCAATATTGTAGATAGTGCAACATTACGAGCTTCCGGGTCATCCCAATCTAAATCTAAGGCAGCTTTCAGGCTCGTTCCCGTGATGATTTCTGCACCGATAGTCGCTGTAACGCCTGTAACACCAGAATCGTCCTGTTCATAATTCTGAGCTATTACGAATAATGCTTTCCTTAGTGCATGACCTAACAAATTATACGTGTCTTCCACACGTGCCGCTCCCCATAACGGGCTTGAATCTAAGGCTACTTTTAACGACTTCGGATTGTAACCTTCATGAAAATGTGCCATTTCAACTGTTTTCGCCACAATCCTCTGGTCAAGAGACTTTGACATCAAAAGCGCACGAAATCTAACTAGTGTCCCTTTGCCAAATGGAGCTTGTTCACAATCGAGACAATCTAAAACTAGCTGCCATCGCCTATCCATTTCAATCGCTTCTATTGCCTCGTCATCTGAAACCCCTGTATATGCTTGTAAAATTACTGCAAGTGCAAGTTGTGCTGGTGGTATTGGAGATAAACCAACACTACTGTCCTTGAATACCCTTGCTAACTCCGTTTGGAAGTCTGGGTCAAATAATTCGTGTCGTATTTGCCGCAAAAATACAAATAACTTTGCTTTGCGTATACGTTTCGCAACTTTTTCTTCTTTGCTTGACAGGGAGATTGGAGGTTCCCATATTAATGGACGCATAGTTTGCACTCCTCATACCTTATTCTCCTTATTCTCCTATAAATTAGCCTCTGCAAAAACTATGTATCTTGTCAACTACTTCTACTGGACTGGTGCTCTAGCAAATGCTTCTATCCTCGTACCATTATTAAATCCTTTTTCTAAAGCATTTAAAGCACGATCCCGATCGTTTAAACCCTCTACACTTCCAACAGAAACTTTTTGATACCAGTTTTCTTTTTTCTTGAATTCATCATAAGTCGTAGTGTTACTTGCAACTACAATAGAAAGCGTTTTCAGTCTCTCTCTCAATTGCTCTTTTGTCAAATTTGTTAGTTCTTGAGCAATCTCTTTCTTCAAAAGTAGTCTTGTACCTGTTTCATGGAAGGAATTTCCAGAAAAAGCAATTTTGTCTGAAAATTCTTCACCACTTTGATCTCGTAAATTTTCTGATCCTCTAGAATTAGGACCACATTCAATATCAATTGCATTTTGGTTAGTCCTTTCTAGTAGTAGCCCTTCATATCTATAAGTATATTGATTTACAACACCGGGATACTCAACAACTAATGCTTGCTTGTTTTTGAGAGTCTTTCCAAATTCGTAGCAAAAATCTGTGACTGGTGAAGCCACTTTCCGAATACCTAACCTAACTGTGCTTGGACTAATACTAGTATTATTAGGTAGACTTGATTGTGGAATAGCTTTAGTTGTATAGATAACAGAAACAAGAGTAGATAGTGTAAAAACCGTAACAAAATTAACTTTACTTCTTCTATGACGTAGTATAACCATAAGGTGACATTTAGATAAAATGGTTTAAATTAATTATCATTACCATTAAATAAACAAATTAGCATTCATTAAAGCACCTGCTCGTCTTTGCTTGGATACAAGCTATTGAAGTAAAGGAAGCTTCATAAGTATGTTTACCGAAAACAAGAACCTTTAGCTAACAAGTAACTTGAGCAATTATACAAATAAATTCCCTATAATTACGCAGTATCAGGTGAATATCTCAAAAAAAATCAGTATGTTTACTGTTTTCGCCGAAAAATGGCTCTAATTTAAGGCATCTAAATTCCTTCATCCCCAGAAAATTCCTATGGCACCCGAATGTGAACGGCTTACATTCGTAATCCATGTTACAGTTCCAGACCCTACTGGCAATTACAATTGTGATAAATTGTTTGTGATGAGAGGAAAATTTGGTAAGCAATACGCAAAGACTCGCATCTGATCATTTAGCGGTGAGAACCTCATCCAAAAGTCTTCCGGAATTACAAACCTTTTCCTTGTGAAAGGATATGTGGGCGTTAGTAAAACGAAATATAATGAGCGATCTCGGTCTGCTGATGACAGATATGCTAGAAACAAGACAGGAGCTTTCGCCTAACTTACCGAATCAGCCATCAATTCAGCAAGGAAAAAGGGCAGAAGACTCAATTGAATCTGAGAACCGGGGTGTATTTGCAAATTTCCCCATCACTCCACCGGAATTCATTCCCATCCATAGCCAGATGGATGAGAAGGTTGCTAGTAATTCTGTGAGGATAAATTTTGAGCTTCAGAATGTTCTCCGTGAGTTTAATGGCAAAATCCAACTTGATAATTTAACTCATAGTTTGAAACAAAATGCTTCTGAACCAAAACTAGTTGCATTGGGAATACGAAAAGGGACTTCTGTAAACTCAATTCA
Organism: Calothrix sp. PCC 6303; assembly: GCF_000317435.1. Lineage (NCBI taxonomy): Bacteria > Bacillati > Cyanobacteriota > Cyanophyceae > Nostocales > Calotrichaceae > Calothrix > Calothrix sp. PCC 6303. The sequence continues at coordinate 4,922,049 of NC_019751.1, read as the reverse complement.
AGTTTCTAATCGTCGCTTTAAAAGTCAAAATTTGCCGACTCTGGAATTTGGTAACTCTGGGATTTCTGTTCGAGTATTACAAAGATTGTTAGTTGCTAATGGTTATACATTACGTACTGATGGCTTTTTTGGTGCGTTAACCGAAGCTGGAGTAAAGGCGTTCCAAAGTAATCGAAATTTGGAAACTGATGGAATTGTGGGTGAGAAGACTTGGAAAGAACTAACTAGGTAAGTGTTATTTAATTTTGTTTTTATCTAAATGTGGAGTGAGGGTGTAAGCCTTGGGAGACGGTAGATATTACGTCTCTTTTTTATTCTATTTTTTTATATATCTAAGGTGTTTTTTATTTTAAGCCTATAAAACCTATAAATATAATATTATCTAAGTTTTAAGTATATCACTGGAATAAATATGACAGATGTGAAAGTGTCTATTATAACTCCATGATCTCCGGATTTTAATCAATCAAGCTGTAATTAGCACATTCAAAATTGAATTTTGATTAAAAATTATCTTCAATGCTTACGCTTAAATATCAGTAATTGTTCCTGTAAACAGCTAGAAAATATCAGGAACCTTTTGATTATTTGTTCGACCTAGATGTTAAAAGCAATACTTAAAAATTAGGTCTAAATTTATGCAAGGTTTCCTCAAGTCTGTTATGACAATTTCCGCATTGTCATCATTAGTGATTGCTCCAGTTTTACTATCAGCAGGTGAAGCTTCAGCTATGCCAAAAGAACGTGGTACCAATGCTAGTTACGTTGGTGGTGGTATTAGTGCTGGTCTGACAAATGGTGGTAAAAATGGTGATGCTGCAACTTTTGGTGGTAATGTTGCAGCTAGAGCCAAATTAGGTAATTTACCTGTTTCTGCACGAGGACAAATTAATTTTAGTGACGAAACAAGTGCAATTATTCCTAATGTCACTGTAGATATTCCTATTCTGCGAGGTACCAATCTTTATTTAGGTGGTGGCTATCAATTTGTGGAAAAAAATGGCAAACCTACACCTAGTGGTAACAAAGATGGTATTGCTGCAATTGCTGGGATTGAATCGGAAGTTGCTCGTAATTTTCTGATTTACAGCAATGCAACCGTAGGTATTAATGCTTATCAAAATAGTTCAGCTTCCTCAGTTAGCATTAATAGTGGCGTTGGCTTTCGGTTTAAATAATTTGCTGAAAACCTAAGATTTCAATATTGTAGCCTCTAAGACTGTTAATAATTGATTCAAAATCGATAAGTAATATTGCCGGGTTTGTGTTAGTGTGAAAACACTTGCAAAGTCGGCTTTTTGACATGGTAGAATTATAATAATTCAACTTAATTCCGAGCGGATTACCGGAAATAATTGAGCCGAATGGGTGCTTTTAACTTCCTGATTCGGTGTTTAGCGATGCCTTATAAAGAACACTAAGTCAAACAGCAATGGTTAAACCTGTCTCTGATGCGATCGCCAAAGATAAAAAACCTTCTAAAGTGGAGGGTTTAAAGGAACGTAGTAATTTTTTACGCGAACCTGTGGCAACCGAGTTACTTCAAGATACAACTCATTTTAGCGAAGAAGCGATACAAATTCTCAAGTTTCATGGTTCGTACCAGCAGGATAACCGCGATAACCGAGTTAGGGGACAAGAGAAAGATTATCAAATGATGTTGCGGACACGTAGTCCCGGTGGGTTTATTCCCCCCCAACTGTATCTAACTCTAGATAAATTAGCTGATGAGTATGGGAATCATACCATCAGAGCCACCACGCGCCAAGGCTTCCAAATGCACGGGATTTTGAAGAAAAATCTCAAGCCTGCCATCGCCGCTATAGTTAACAGTATGGGTTCGACTCTGGGTGCTTGCGGAGATCTCAATCGTAATGTGATGGCACCTCCAGCACCCTTTAAAAATAAGCCTGAATATCAGCTAGCTTGGGAATATGCTGATAAAATAGCCGATTTACTCACACCCCAAACAGGTGCTTATTACGAAATTTGGCTGGATGGGGAAAAAGCTATTAGTGCTGAAGAAAGTCCAGAAGTCAAAGCTGCGAGGGAAAAAAACGGTACTGGGACAATTTTCCACGATACTCCAGAACCAATTTATGGTACTCATTACATGCCACGCAAATTTAAAATTAGCGTGACTGTACCAGGGGATAATTCCATCGATTTGTATAGTCAAGATTTGACTTTGGTGGTAATTACCAATAAAAAGGGTGAATTAAAAGGTTTTAATGTGTTTGCTGGTGGTGGTTTGGGAAGAACTCACAATAAAGAGGAAACTTTTGCCAGAGCCGCAGACCCCATCTGCTATGTTGAAAAAGCCGATGTTTACGACTTAGTTAAATCGATTGTTGCTACCCAAAGAGATTTTGGCGATCGCACTGAGCGTAGACATGCTAGATTGAAGTACCTCATCAATGATTGGGGTGTGGATAAGTTCCGCTCTAAGGTAGAAGAATACTTTGGTAAATCCCTAGAACCTTTCAAAAAACTACCCAAGTTCAAATATTACGACTTTCTTGGCTGGAATGAGCAAGGTGACGGCAAGTTATTTTTGGGAATTTCCGTTGAAAATGGGCGCGTTAAAGATGAAGGTGATTTTCTCCTCAAAACTGCTTTGCGGGAAATCGTGGAAACATACAATTTACCAATTCGTTTGACACCTAGTCAAAACGTCATCTTGTATGACATTGCACCAGGAGATAAAAAAGCAATTCAAAAAATTCTTGATCGTTGTGGGATAATTAGTGATCCTGATGAAATTGCTCCTTTGGTAAGATTAGCAATGGCATGTCCAGCATTACCTACCTGTGGATTAGCAGTTACTGAATCAGAAAGGGTAATTCCTAGCATTTTAGAACGAATTCAAAAATTGCTGAATCAAGTTGGTTTGAAAAAGCAAAAATTTGTGATTAGGATGACGGGTTGTCCCAATGGCTGTGCGCGTCCTTACATGGCAGAATTAGGGTTTGTGGGGAGTTTTCCAGAATCTTACCAAGTGTGGTTGGGAGGTTGTCCCGCACAAACTCGGTTAGCGCAGACATATACTGATAGGATGCATGTGGATGATTTGGAAAGCTTCTTAGAACCGATTTTCGTCTTCTTCAAAAAGTCACGGAAAAAAGGTGAAAGCTTTGGTGATTTTTGTCATCGTGTCGGTTTTGAGGAAATTCGGGAGTTTACGGCAAGTTATAAGTCTTAAAATCAGTGAACAGTGAACAGTAAACAGTGAACAGTGAAAATTAATACACCTGGTAACTGCTTACTGCTAACTGATTACTGATTTTTAACTAGAGGCACTCGTATAAAAACGTAATGCAAACCGCCAAAACCATGATGAAATAAAGAATAATCCTAAAGCGAGTAATCCTGAAGCGGTTAACCAAATTACCTGACTTCTACCTAGCAGAACTTCTGCTGGTATAGTCGTTAAAAATGCCACCGGAACTACAAAAGTAAAGAAGAAGCGAAATGCTGTAGGGTATGCAATCATCGGGTATCTACCAGCTTCTAGTAAACCTCGCAAGACTTCGGTGACATTATAAATTTTGACAAACCAGATGCTTGTGGCTCCCAGCATAAACCATAGACTATAAAGTATGATTAAGCCGAAACATAGGGGAATCAAACTAAATAAATAATTACTAATTGTAATATTAAGTTGAGCGCCGGCATAACCAATTAATACACAACCAAAAAGCAAATCTGGTAAACCCCAGGGTGAAATTGTATGGGTAGAAACCCAAAATTGACTACCGACGGGTTTTAGTAGGACAAAATCGAGAGTTCCCTTTTCGATATGACGAACAATCTGGTTGAGGTTGGGTGCCAAGAAAGTTGATGAAAAACCTTGAAGAAGGGTAAAAAGTCCCAAAACCAGTAAAGCTTCTTGCCATGACCACCCAGTAAAAGTGTACCCTTTACTATAAAATAGTGATAGTCCGAATAAACTACCAGCTAAGTTACCCATACTACTTAAAGCAGCAAGGATAAAGTTAATTCGGTATTCTAGCTCGGATGCGATCGCGCTACTCCAAAAAAGCCCTATTAGCTTAATATATCTTTGCATAATTAACAACTACTAAAACCCAGACATCTTTTATTGTCTTGTATTCTAATTAAATTATGTTATTGAGGAATTTTAATAATAAATTTTGTACCAACATCAGGTTCAGAAATACATTCTAAAGTCCCTCCATGTTTTTCTGTGATAATTTGGTAGCTAATTGATAATCCCATTCCTGTTCCTTTTCCTACGGATTTTGTGGTAAAAAACGGGTCAAATATTTTTTGTTGAATGTTGTGAGGAATGATTGAGCCATTATTACTAATTGTCATTACAAAGAATTTGTTCTGATCAATTTCTGTACTAATATCAATTTTAGGTTGTACAGTATCACTTTCTTCTAAAGCATCAATTGCATTCATCAGAATATTCATAACTACCTGATTTAATTGCCCAACATAACAATATATCAAAGGAATATTAGCATACTCTTTAATTACTTTAATCTCAGCGCGTCTGCTTTGAGATTTCAAACGATATTCTAATAACTTCAGTGTATTGTCAATTCCCTGATGAATATCAACACTTTTGTATTCAGCCTCATCAAGCCGTGAAAAATTGCGTAATGATGTAACTATTTCGGCAATTCTTTCAGCCCCATCTTCAATTGAAGCCAGCAATAGAGGTAAATCTTCCCTGATAAAATCTAACTCAATTGCCTTGATTTGAAGTTTAATAACCTTAATTGGATTAGGATAGCATTGTTGGTACAGTTCCAATAAATCTAGTAAACGCTGAATATATTCTTGAGCAAAAGTGATATTTCCATATATAAAGTTGCTGGGATTATTTATTTCATGGGCAATACCAGCTACCAGATGTCCTAAAGAAGACATTTTCTCGGTTTGAATTAATTGAGATTGAGTTGAAGCCAATTTTTTGATGGTATCTTCTAATTCTTGAGCTTTTATTTCTAATTTTACTTGAATATTTTTAATTTCTGTAATTTCAGTTGTAGTTCCAATCAGACGATATATATTTCCACTACTATCTTTGACGGGGTTAATGGTAGTTAGCCCCCAAACTTTTTGCCCATTCACAAGAATATATTCTTCATAAGTGATAGGCAATCCAAATGCAACACATTCTATATATAGTCGTTGCATTTGGGAACCAATGTCTTCGCCAAATACCTCTATCATTGTTTTACCAGCGATTTCACTACTGCTCAATTTAGTGATTTTTTCACAGGCAGTATTATAGCCAGCGACTATAAAATGATTATTTTCTAAAACATCAATGACAAAAATTGGCGTACTACAACCATCGTAGATGCTTAATAAAAAATCTTCTTTTTCTTTTACTTGGGCTTCTGCATTTTTGCGACCGCTGATATCATGGACGGTAACTATCAATTTATCTATCGTACCTTCCAGACCATAAATCGGCGCTGCTGTCAATAGCCAGTAACTAAACTTGCCATTGATCCGAAATTTTTGTTCATAACTGACAACTTTCCCCGTATCCAAACATTTAAGGTAGTGTTCATGGCAATTTTTAGTATCCAGAGTATCCATCATTTGAGTGATGGTTTTTCCCAAGATTTCTTCGGCTGGAATCGCCACTATTCTTTCCATTGCTGGGTTAAGTGCTACACAGCGAAACTCTTCCCCTTGATTTAACACCTCTAGAACATACATACCACATTCTACAGCGTTCCAAACTTGTGCGAATAAAGCAAGCTGAGAATTATCTAAATTATTTTGATCTGTTGTCAAATGTCCGCTTTTAGACATAGTGTAAATACAAGTGATTAAGCTGTGGCTCGCAAAAACGAACGTACAATTTGCCGTAAGTCATGACACCCCTTCCTGTTTACTATTCCCATAAGCAGTGACTTAATAACGGATTGTAGGTAGTAAATATATTTTTGCCGGTTGCAATATTACCAAAATCCAATTCAATTGAGAAAATGGGAATAACAACGCTCAAATTAACAAATATCCGTGAAAGTTCCTGCAAATATCTCGGCACAAACGCAGTCACGCAAGGCTGATCACATTCGCATCTGTTTAGAGAAAGATGTGCAATTTCAGCACACCACTAACGGCTTGGAAAAATACCGCTTTACCCATTGTTGCTTACCAGAGATTGATTATAACGACATTGATATTAGCACCATCTTTTTGGACAAACAACTTAATGCCCCATTACTAATCTCCTCAATGACAGGGGGAACTGAACAAGCAGCAATTATTAATAAACTTTTGGCTCAAGTTGCACAACACTGTAAAATAGCTATGGGGGTGGGTTCCCAACGAGTAGCGGTGGAAAAACCCTCAACTGTCGATAGCTTTGCTGTGCGTAAATATGCTCCAGATGCCCTTTTACTGGCAAATATTGGAGCTGTGCAGCTAAATTATCAATATGGGATTGATCAATGTTTGCAGATTATTGATATCCTGGCTGCTGATGCCTTAATTTTACACCTCAACCCCCTACAAGAGTGCATTCAGCCTCGTGGGGATAAGAATTTCCATGGTTTACTTGACAAAATCAATACTCTGTGTTCAAAAGTTCCAATTCCGGTGATTGCCAAAGAAGTAGGTAATGGCATTTCAGCAACAATGGCGCAAAATCTAATAGCAGCAGGTGTACAAGCAATTGATGTTGCAGGTGCGGGGGGAACTTCTTGGGCAAAAGTAGAAAGTGAGCGGGCAGAAACTGCAATGCAGCGGCGTTTGGGAAAAACTTTTGCTGATTGGGGATTGCCAACGGCAGAATGCATCACGAATATTCGCGGTGTTGCCCCCCAGATACCATTAATTGCATCCGGAGGCTTACGCAATGGGCTAGAAGTAGCTAAAGCGATCGCACTTGGTGCAGACATTGCTGGATTGGCAATGCCCTTTCTCCAAGCAGCTACAGAATCGGAAGCTGCGGTTTACAGTTTAGCCGAAGTTTTAATTGCTGAGATCACAACGGTGTTATTCTGTACAGGGAATACCAATTTGCGACAACTTCGTTCTTCTGGAAGTTTAGAGCGTCTAGAATAGAAAGTAATGAGTTGAACAAAACTGGCTATTACCTGGAAATGTTAGCAGCATAGGTATTAGCCCTCTCCCATTTCAAACTATTGATCCTTGACTATAAACATAATGCGTAACTTTCTCAAACAAACTTTTGCAAGCGTAATAGGTAGTCTCCTGGGACTGACTATTTTCTGTGGATTGGGAACCGCAGGACTGTTAATGTTAATCGTTGCAGCTACATCATCCAAAGATGTTGGTCCACAAGTCAAGGATAAATCAGTTTTGGTATTCGACTTAGCAATAAATATTACAGATAGTGAACCTAGCTCGAACGAAGTTTTTCAAGAAGCCCTCACTGGTAATGTGAAAGAGCGAATGACCCTACGTAGCATCATTGATACTCTACAAAAGGCAGAACGCGATCGCCGAATTGTGGGAATCTATTTAGATGCAACTAATGTTTCCCAAGGTAGTAGTGTTGCTGGCTTTGCCACCCTGAAAGAAATTCGAGCGGCACTTGCCAAATGTCGCGCTGCAGGGAAAAAAATCATCGCCTATGGTGTGGAATGGGGTGAAAAAGAATACTACTTGAGTTCAGTAGCAGATACAGTTGTCGTCAATCCCCTAGGAGGGATGGAAGTCAACGGTTTTGCCTCTCAACCGATGTTCCTAACTGGTGCTTTGGAAAAGTATGGAGTTGGGGTACAGGTGGTGCGAGTAGGCAAGTTTAAGGGTGCTGTGGAACCCTATATATTGGATAAACTTAGCCCCGAAAACCGCCAACAAACCCAGAAACTATTGGATGACATTTGGCAAGAATGGCGGTTGACGGTGGGAGGAAGTCGGAAAATTGATCCACAAAAATTACAAACTATCGCCGACAGCCAAACCGCTTTAGAAGCAGCACAAGCAAAACAGCAAGGTTTGGTCGATAGAGTTGGCTATTATGATGAAGTAGTCAATGATTTGAAGAAATTAAGTAGTGTCACTGACAAAGAAAAAAGTTTTCAACAGATAAATATCCAAGATTATGCCCAAGTTCCGGGTAAATCTTTGGGAATAGAACGAGAATCGAAAAATCAAATTGCCCTAGTTTATGCTGAGGGAGAGATTGTAGATGGTGCTGGGGAAGATGGACAAGTGGGAGGCGATCGCTTTGCTAAAATATTTAGGAAAATCCGTCAGGATGCAGATGTTAAAGCTGTAGTCTTAAGAATCAATAGTCCTGGTGGAAGTGCGATCGCATCTGAAATTATACAGCGGGAAATCAGACTTACACGGGAAATTAAACCTGTAGTAGTTTCTATGGGAGATGTTGCCGCTTCCGGAGGCTACTGGATTGCGACAGACTCCAACCGCATATTTGCTGAACCAAACACCATCACAGGCTCAATTGGTGTATTTGGACTACTACTTAATTTCCAAAAAATCGCCAACAATAACGGCATTACCTGGGATTCAGTCAAAACCGGAAAATACGCAGACAGCCAAACCTCATCCCGTCCCAAGTCTCCCGAAGAATTGGAAGTCTATCAACGCAGTGTTAACCGAATTTACAATCTTTTCCTCAACAAAGTCGCTCAAGGACGCAAATTACCCCAAACAAAAGTAGCAGAAATCGCCCAGGGAAGAGTTTGGTCAGGTACAGCAGCCAAAGAAATTGGCTTAGTTGATGAAATTGGTGGCGTGGATGCAGCTATTTCTTACGCTGCTAACCAAGCCAAGTTAGGAAACAATTGGAAAATTCAAGAATTCCCCAAAGCCGGAACTTTTGAAGAACGTCTATTTGGAAAAGCTGCCGAGGAAGTAGGAACCGCTCTCAATATTGACCCTCGGAAAAATAACCTACCGGAACCGTTATTTTCAGAGTTACAAAAATTACAAAAAGAAATTGCCACTATCAAAAGCTTTAATGACCCTCAAGGAGTATATGCACGTATGAATTTTAACTTAGACGTTAAGTAATAAACTGGCATATTTTTTCTGTAGGGTGTGTGACGCTGCGGGAATTTTTTACGAAGCAATCAGACTTATAATGTCAAGCAGCAATCATTGATTGTGACACTTCCCTAAGTCCTAAATTATGAAAGAAGCAAGCTACCATCAGACATTCATAAAAGTCATAAAAGAATAAGAGACTTCCAAATAAAAAAAATCTCATCTTGCCTGCTACTAATACAAGAACAGGCAAGGCTTCGGCGTGAGCGCTCAGTCCTTAGACAGGCTCAGGAACCATCGAACGCTGCCTATCCCACAATATTGGATAATCTTTTTTGTGGAGTTCTCTAAGAGCAATACCTCATTAGTAGTTTAGCATTGCTGAACCCCTATAGAATTTGTACGTGCTGGAATAATTTTTATAATCGGTATAACTTCAGACTAGTTAAGCCTCACATAGCAAAAGCTGTCCCTTGAGGAAAACTCAATAATTTCACCAATATTTAAATTTTTAAATATCAACTGTAAATTTCGCAAATTTGTTGATAGTTTTTAACAAATTTATAGTAAACTCAGTAATATTAGTTATGCTTTCTCAGCAAATAAATACCACTGGTCAACACTATGTATTGATCAGCAGTTACTATAAATTGCGCTTTTGGAGCTATCAAGCTGTTTGCATATGTGTAATTTAGTTTGTGAACATTTTTTTCAAAATCAGGTAACTATAGAAAACTAATCACCTCGCTTAAAGTTGTTTACTGTTCTCAACCAGCAAACAATTAGGGGAAAAAAATACCGAACTTAATTATTATTGCCAGATTTATACATCTATCACTACTAATACAGCATCTATGAAGGCAGGAGGCAGAAGGCGGGTTTTTGGAGGAAGCCAAAAAAGCGAAAGCAAAAACTTTTCCCTTTCAAAGGGCAGGCTTGTACCATGTTAACTTTGGTCACAAAAATACTCAATTGAGCGTTAAAAATTATTGCATTATTTTTATTACTAGGAAATCAATCCCCAGGTAACTTAGCATAAACTCTATCTCTTATAAATCAATATAAACGCGTTCATTATAAAAAGCAGAGTTTTCTCATTACTACTTAAAGTAGACGCGCTTCTTTGATTCATCGAAGACTACCAACTAAAACTATTCAGCATCTGAAGTTACAAACTACGGTTATCAAAATAGAGGAGGTTTATCTTGGCAGATACCATCGGTGAGATCTAAGAATTATCTTAGGCAACCACATATAATCACTTTACAAATACAACTTTAAAAATTAAGGTTGATGAAAATGCAAACTGTTAACTTAGGAAGACATAAATTTTTTAAACCCCAAGAGCATATATTGTTCCTCAACAAAATAGCTGAGTACTACGAAAAAGGTTCTTTGAAAGTTATTGAAACTTCACAATCTCTCTCTATTTATCTGGAAGAAGGAAGCATGATTTATGGGACATATTCAGGTAGAATCTGGACTAATTTTCTTAGCACATTACAAAATTTAAGCCCTAATATCTCGACTTTAGATAGTCAAACTCTTCAAACAGTACAAACAATCTATGAAAGTCAGATGGATGGATCAACTATAGATAATACAGACTATTTAGCTATTTGTTGGTTAGTTAACCAAGGCTACATTAGTAAATTACAAACCCAAAAAATAGTTGAGGAATTATCATTAGAAGTAATTGCTAAATTTACCAAATTTACGGATGCAGTATATGAGTTTAGTCTGAATACACCTATTGATGATTTGCCCAAATTTTGTCATGTGAGCATGTCATCGCTAACTAGTTTATATCAGCATAATAATATCAATTCAGAGAAATCTTATCCATATTCATTAGACCATTTATCTGTAGCTAAATCAAATTCCCAAAGAAACATCAATTTTTCTCCTCAAATTAACAAAATCATTGAGAACAAACAAAGAAGCAATCTGGGGCAAGAATTAACAAATAAAATCGCTCATAATTCAACTAAGACGGAAGCACCAGCAGAAACGAATCCAATTTATAAAGTACTTTGTATTGATGATAGTCCAACAATCATTAAAGCAATTAAAGGCTTTTTGGATGCACAGGTATTCAGTGTCATAGGAGTAGAGGATCCGCTAAAAGCTTTGATGCAGATTTTAAGCAGCAAACCTGATGTAATTTTGTTGGATATATCAATGCCAAATTTAGATGGCTATGAGTTATGTTCACTATTAAGAAAGCATCCAGATTTCCGAGATACACCAATCATTATGGTGACAGGTAGAACTGCTTTAATAGATAGAGCCAGGGCAAAATTGGTAAGGGCTTCGGGATATTTAACTAAACCATTCACACGGGCTGAATTATTAAAAGCTGTCTTCAAAGAGGTTGGCTACATTGGAGTTAGAAAAGCATCTACTTAATCAAAAATAATATCATCAACTTTATTTTCTCAAAGGAGAAGAGTAAATTTTATGCTTAAAAAAATTAATCCTATCAGTGAAAATAGTACACAAAAAATAAATGATGACAAAAACATTAATCCTGTTAATGAAGCTCAGTCACAAGCAAATATTAGCCCATTAAATTCATTTTCAAAAAGCTTGAGTTTAAAAACTAAAGTAACAATATTTACGACTATAATTAGTGCTTTACCTCTATTAGTAATTGGAGGAGCAGTTTACGTATTAGTTCATCAATTTTTAAGTGAGGATGCCACTAAGCTACAAAAAGCTAAAGTCAATAGCATTGCAGTTGATGTTAAATCATACGTATTAGAAAGAAAAGAGGAGTTAGAGTCACTTGCTGAACAGGACTTTTTAGCTAACGCTGAGAATAAAAATATCACCAAGATTCAAGATAGGTTAAAAAATTGGAAAACTAATCATAATTACTATGATGATATTGCCTTAGTAGATATAAACGGAAATGTCCTGACTCAGACTCAGGATAAAGTTTTGGGAAATCAAAAGACTGATTCTTACTTTCAGTCAGTAATAAACACAAATAAATCATTTATTAGTCAACCAGTTATTGCCACTGAGACTGCTAGTAAAGAAGCAAAAATTGTTTTAGCTGTTCCCATAAAAAATTATGCTTCCGGAAAAATAGATGGCATTATCAAAACAGAATTACCAGGTAAGTCCATTTCTAAAATGCTGAATCAGCCTCCGATTAAAGAGGGAAAATATTATTTAATTGATGGAACAAATAAAATATTTTTAGCTAGCGATACAAATGTAATCGGCAAAGAAGCTAAAGATGTCTTTAATAATTGGGAAAAGTTAAAAGTTAATTCGCTGATTATCAAAGATGAATTAACTGCCTACGCACCTTGGCAAGAAGCAGAAAATATTCCTAACTTGAAATGGCAATTTGTCTCAAGCATTAATAAAAATATAGCTTTTGGTATGCAACAGCAATTATTGCTGATTTTGGGTTTAGGACTACTCATAACAGTACTTTTAGCCAGTGGAATTGCTGCAAGTATAGCAAATCGTCTAATTGCTAGACTCATTAGTGCTAATGATGCTTTAAAGCAACTGGCGAAAGGTAAATTAGAAACAAGATTAACAGTTAAAGGAAAAGATGAATTAACTAGCTTGGATCTAAATATTAATGAAATGGCGCAACAGTTGGAAGAACTGTTACTACGGCAAAAAAAAGAAGCCGAACAATTGAGGCAATTTAGCCATACTTTTATGTCTATTCGCCAGTCACGAAATATCGGATGTTTGCTAGAAACTACAGTTAAGCAGGTAAGGCAAGCTTTAGATGTTGAGAGAGTAGTAATTTACTCTTATACAGATGAAAATCATGGTAATGTGCTAGCAGAATCCTGCGGATCGAATTTTGTTAGTAGTCAGAAATTAACTATTCCCAATATTTATACTGCTAAAAACACAGATAACTATATCAGTGATCATATTTTGGCAGTGAATAGCTTTAACGACTTGAATTTAGAATCAGAAGATTTATATTTAATTGAGGAGTTAGAAGTTAAAGCATGTTTAATCGCTTCTATTTTCAAAGATAATCAAAATTTTGGTTTTTTGATCGTTCATGATTGTGTAGCACCGAGGATTTGGCAGCCACAAGAAATGAATTTCATTAGACAGTTAGCAATTCAAATTGGAGGCTCCTTAGAAAGAATATCTCTTTTGGAAGATGCCCAATCATTAAAAAATTTAGCCATTCACCTATCGAATTCTTGGAATACGGAAGAAATCTATAATTTGGCGGTTCAAGATATTAGACAAGGGCTGAAAGCTGACAGGGTTGTAATTTACCAGTTCGACGAAGATTGGCACGGAAAAATTATTGCAGAATCAGTAGTTGCAGGATTTCCCTGTGCTATGGGGGTGAAATTATATGAACCTTGTTTAGTAGATTATGTTGAAAAGTATAAACTTGGTAGTGTGCAAGCAACTAACGATGTTTATCAAGCTTCTTTCGGAAAATGTTATCTACAACAGTTAGAAGCTTTTGCTATTAAAGCAAACTTAGTAGCACCAATTATTGTTGGGGAAAAATTGCTAGGTTTGCTAATTGCTCACCAGTGTTCACAACCACGAAACTGGCAGAAATCCGAAATTGAATTATTTGAGCAATTTTCCCGATTAGTTGGTTTAGCACTAGAAAGGGCAAATATAATTGCAACAGCTAAAAAATCATGTTACTCAGCCGAAAACTTTTTGGAAAACCAACAACAGCAGCAAGGAGAGTTACGAGAACAGTTAGCCTTGATTTTATCTCAAGTTGAGTCAGTCAATTATGGAAACTTAACGGTACAGGCAGAAGCTAGCAATCCTGATGTAACAGCTATTGCCCAGTTGTTTAATGTAATTGTGGAAAAGCTAAGGAATATTGTTGTGCAGGTGCAGAATTACACTACGGATATTTCTACTATTATGGGGGAAAATTCTCGAATTGTAGATGAAAACTTGCAGTTAAATTCAACCCAACATCTAGATTACCTCCATCAGAGTTGGAATGCGATCGCACAAATGCGAAACTCCATTAAAACAGTAGTTAAGAGTGCCAAAGAAACCACCGAAATTACTCAACATATCTCCAAAACTGCTGCTGCAAGTAGCAGCGCAATTGATGCAACCTGCCATAACATAGTCAAACTCCACGATACTATCGGTGATATGACACAAAAGATTAAGCGTCTAGGTGAAGCCTCACAAAAAATATCACAGGTTATCTCCATCATCAATTCTGTGACAACACAAACCAATTTACTCGCTATTAATGCAGGAATTGAAGCCACACGTAATAATTCTGGAAATCATGGTTTTTCAGTAGTAGTGGAGGAAATCGAAATCCTTGCCAACCGTAGTGCTTCATCTGCTAGTGAAATAGAATTTATTCTCGCTAACATTCAACGAGAAACTAGCGAACTAACACAAGCAATGGAATTAGAATATCAAGAATTAACGCAAGGAACACGCTCGATTGAGGAGACAAAAGTAAACTTAACTGAAATTCTCAATTTTTGCCATCAAATAGATACTTTAGCAAGTTCTATGTCATTGGCTACAGTTTCACAAGTGAAATTATCGCAGGAAGTAAAGCATAACCTAACAGAAGCAGTGAAAATAGCAGAATTAACCAAAGTTCAGTCAGAACATGTCTCAGATTCCTTTAAGAAAGCTGTAGATATTTCAGAACAATTGCGAGGGAGTATGGAAGATTTTAAGGTTAGTTGATTCTGCAAGCTGGAAAATATGAGTAATGTTTCAATCAAGATTTTCTCAACAGATAAATTACTTAGCATTTCTAGCTTATTTAGGTGGATAACTTCTGAGAACTTAAGTAGATTGGTATCGAAAATTGTAATCAGTACAGGGTAGTAGGGGTAAGTATAAACATTTGTGGTGATTCTACCTGCCAAATAGTTTTCAAAAAGTTATGTTTATTTCTGCCGACTTACTTAGTTCTACTCTAGCTATTCTAAGTCAAAATTTAGAAATAGGGAATTTCTTAATATTCGTCAAATATTCCGATGAAATTAATAATTTGATTTCATCTTGTTTAACATAGCTATTTAATCATTACAAAGATATAGATATATGTTCAATCAAATAGATTTAGAAATTCAACTACAGTTTATTGAAGAAACAAAACAACACCTAATAACAATAGAAAACATCTTATTAGGAATTAGAGAAAATCAAAAAATAGATATTCAAGAGATTAATATAATTCTGCGGGCTGCTCACTCCATTAAAGGAGGTGCAGCAATGATAAATATGGATATTTTAAGTGACTTAGCTCATATTTTAGAAGATAACTTTAAAACTTTAAAAACTAGCAAAAGTCAATTAAAAGTTGATGCAAATATTCAAAATTTATTTCTAAATATTGTTGATAGATTTCGACAAATTATTAATCTCCCAATTGACTCAATAGATGTAGAAATACCAGCTACTCAATGCTATGAGATGTTTAATGAACTCCATGAAATACTGGGAGATTCGGAGTTAGAAGATGCTTCAACCATCTTAGCAACAGAAGATAACTCCCAAGATATTATTGTTTTAATATTCCAAACCCAAGTGGAAGAATGTCTACAAAAAGTTGAAGTTTTATTACAAGAACAACCTCACAACTTACGTGATGAATTGTCTACAATTTCATCGCAGCTAGGTGGCTTAGGACACATGTTTGATCTAGCCAATTTTCTTCAGCTTTGCGAATCATTTACTAATCAACTCAAGCAAAGTGATAGTGAAGATGAAGTTTTGAAGATAGGTAATTTAGCTTTAGAATCTTGGCGATTATCACAGGTTTTAGTACTTAAAAATAAATTGGATTTATTGCCAACATCCTTAGATAATCATGGGTCTATTTATCCGACACCAGAAAGTCCAAAAGTAATTGATATTCCTATATTTACCCCTGCCAAAGTTGAACCAACTGAAAATACAATTCGCGTCCCGTTTACACAACTGGAAGAAATCAATAATTACTCCAGCGAATTAGTTGTTAAGCGTCAACAATTGAGCTTAAAACTGGAACAATTACGTCATCTAGCTCATTATTTAAATAAGCAAGCCTCTGACTTAGAAAGACAACAGTATGAGGCAAAAATAGCGACACAAAATCCTTTGCTACATGCTTTTACTGTAAAAATTCAAGAAATAGCTACAGATATTGAAACTCACCTGGAAGATACAGGCAGAATTAATTATTCATTAAATAAAAATACACAGCAACTACAAGAATCTCTTTCTAAAGTTTTAATGCGTCCTCTTTCGGAAATATTAGAACGTTTTCCCAGAGTTTTATACAATTTATGCAACGAACATAACAAGAAAGCAGAATTGAAAATAGTAGGTGCAGATATTCGTCTGGAACGTAATATTCTTGAAGCCTTACAAGAGCCATTATTACATCTTTTGCGAAACGCTTTTGATCATGGAATTGAAACCCCAGAACAACGTCATGCTAGTGGTAAATCAGACACTGGGATCATTGAAATTTCTGCTACTCACCAACAAAACCGTACAGTTATTACCGTATCTGACGATGGCAGGGGTGTTAATTTAGACAAAGTACGTCAACGGGCTTTGAATATGGGATTAGATGCATCATTATTAGAACAAGCCAGTGAGAAAGACATACTAGACTTAATATTTGAACCTGGATTCAGCACTCGTGAGGAAGTAAGTAACCTTTCTGGACGAGGTGTAGGTATGGACGTAGTACGAAGTAAAGTCAAAGAAATTGGCGGAGAGGTAATCCTTGATACAGTAGAAGGGATGGGAACTAGTTTTACACTGTCTGTTCCCTTAAGTTTATCGGTGTTACGGGTGTTGCTGCTAGAAAGCGATCGCATGTTGGTGGCAGTCCCTAGTGAAGCAGTAGCTGCCATATTTTTATCTCCAGAAGAGAGAATTGTCACAATTGGAGAACGAGAATATTTAAGTCACCAAGATGAGATGTTGCCGTTAATCCGCTTGAATCGTTACTGGCAATTTAATTGTCCTCGCTATCATCAAAAAAACCCTAAAAGAAAAAAATCAACTTCCCAAGTCGTGGTTGTAATTCAACAAAATCATCAAGTTTCCGCTTTACAAGTAGAGCATTGTTGTGGAGAACAGCAAGTAGAAATTCGAGCTATTGAAGGGAATTTACCTTTACCAATTGAGTTGAGTAACTGTACAATTTTGGATGATGGTCGTCTTGTACCAATGGTAAACCTTGATGAAATACTTTCCCGTGAGCATCAAAAGGTGACAACTAAACAACCTCCCTCTTTAGGTGCTAGAAAGTCGAAGCCGACAGTTTTACTAGTAGATGACTCAATCAATATTCGCCGCTATCTTGCCTCAACCTTAGAAAAAGCTGGATATTTTGTCGAACAAGCTGAAGATGGATTAGATGCTTGGGAAAAACTCCAAGCTGGTTTAATTGTCAATGGCATAGTTTGTGATGTTGATATGCCACGCTTAGATGGTTATGGGTTGCTTGCATATCTCAAGTCTGATTCACAATTGAAACGTATACCAGTAACTATGCTAACCTCCCAAACAAGCGATCGCTATCAAAAATTAGCCTTTCAACTGGGAGCTAAGGCATACCTGTTTAAACCCTATAATGAGTATGATTTGTTAAATAAGTTATCCGAAGTCATCAGTTTTTCTTGATCTACCGTCATAAAAATAAGCGATCGCACACTCTAGGAAATATGCGATCGCGTTCAAAATTTTTAGGTGATAAATCTTACAACTAGTTAATCAAACTCAATAGCTAACCCACATACTTGCTTTTTGAGATATATCTGTGGTAAAATTATAAAAGTGCTAAAGTTGCGGACGTATAGCTCAGTTGGTTAGAGTACCACGTTGACATCGTGGGGGTCACTGGTTCGAATCCAGTTACGTCCATCTATCTTAAAGAGATTTGTAGGTTTTGGTTGACGGTCATTTCTAGATCTGTATCTGGATTGATCACAATCAAATCAACACTGCTCTTTCCAAAGAACAGACCAATCAATCCGCCGATAGCAATACCACCAAGAACTTCTTCCGTTGCAACTGCTCTATCACCAGTTACAGCAGAGACAGCAGCAGCCGCAGCACCACCAAGGACAGCATTTTTAGCAATTGCACCTGTAGTGCTACCTTTTTTCACAGTCTCAGTTTTGGTGATTACTTGTGATTGGGCATTAATTTGATACTCTTGTCCACTAGGCAAAACAAGTTTTTGGGCAACGAATTGGGAACCTTTCTGAGTTTTAACTGGTTTGAGTTGTCCCACCACAGTGGTTCCAGCAGGAATCACCACTTTACCAGTATCTGTCACCACGTTAGTAGAAACAGTGAGAGTCAAAGGTGCTGTTTCATCTCTAGTAACAAGAATCTTCTTCTTATCAGCATTTTCATATTTTACAGGAATTGTGGTTCCTTCCGGAATCAACACCTGCATAACTCCACCACCATTATCATCGGGTGCATTGCCTAAGGAAACGATGTAAGGTGAATTGATGCTAGAAGCTTGATTGCTGCTAACTAACGCTTGGTAAATAAATGCTGCAACTTGAGCGCGGGTAGTAACTTGGGTAGGGTTGAGGAATTTGAGGTTGGGATAGTTAACAACAACGTTATTTTCAGTAGCTGCGGCAATAGGCGATCGCGCATAGTCTGCAATGTTACCTTCATCGTTGAAATTTTGTAACGTTTCTTCTACATTACCCTTAGGTGAATATTGCAAACCATTAGCCAAAGAAACTAACACCTGTTGACGAGGAATAGCTTGATTTGGTTGGAAAGTATTTCTGGGATACCCAGACATGAAACCAGTCGCATAAGCATTTTGAATCGCGCTTGTTGCCCAATAATTACTAGGAACATCAGCAAATCGAATTCCAGAACGAATTGGTGCTTTTTGGAACGCTTTATTTAGCATTGCCGCAAATTGAGCGCGAGTTACTTCCTGATCTGGTTTAAAACGACCATCTGGAAAACCTGCAACAATCCCCCGCTGTGACAATTCTTGAATGAAATTTGCAGCCCAATAATTGGAGCTAACATCTGAAAAAGAACTAGAATTTTGAGCAAAGGATGCAGTTGATGTTAACAATGGTGCAACCATACCTGCGGTTACTCCCAAAGCCATAAATGCAGCACATCCAGATTTAAAATTATAACGACCAAACATCGATTTACTTCCTAATAATTATTTTGTTTATGTTGATTACTTAGATTATTTATCCAGTGATAAAGTTCCAATCTAATTGATTTTGCCGAGAATTTTCTAGTTTAAAAAGGACTGCAACACAAGCAAATATCAATTAATACTGCATCTATTTACGCAGCATCTAAGGACTAAAAACTCATTCATAGATATATTATGAACAAAGGAATATATATCAACAGGCAACAATAGACAACAATGAGAAAATCATTTGCCTCTATGAAATATTGATTCTATTTGAAGTAGTTCAAATAACCTTTATGTATTGAATGACGCAAAACAAAAAAAATAGTTGCTAAAACAACAAAATTAATTAGAATTCAATTAAGTAGTAGTCTGTCAAGATAAAAATGATGGTCGTAGAGACGTAGCACTGCTACGTCTCTACGGGATTCTGGATGTGTACATAACCGTCAAAATAAAATTGACAGACTAGTAGGTGGGTATTGAAAATTGTAGTTGAGGCAAGGCAGTGGGCAGTAGTAGGAAGAGCGCGGAACATGTATACAAGCTCCGTTTCAGTTTTCCCTTTGCCTGCTGTAGATAAAACAAATCCCCGACTCCTTGAAAGAATTCGGGGTTTAATTATAGTTAGAATCCCTTTACAGATTAGACATCTTCAGAAATTGCTGATTCATTTTGTGAAATCTTTATAGAGACGTAGCAATTACAAATCTCTACATTCTTTCTTTTTCAAAGATATCTAGTTAGTAAAAACGGTTATTGACCGAAACAGTTAGAGGTGAAGTTAGTCTCAGGGTTAAATCATTTTGAGGATCAATAGAAATTAACTCTGAGTTACTCTTACGTAATAAAATACTAGCTAAAGCACCAGCACCACCACCACCTAACAGTTCTCCAACCTCAATTTTTTTATTACCTGTAACTAGGGAAATCAAAGCCGCTGCACCAGCACCATAAGCTGCATCTGTGAGAATCTCACCAGTTTTTGCACCTCTTTGAACTTTTTCTGTGCGGGTAATGACATCAGAAGATGCATTAAAATTTTGCTTTTGTCCAGAGGGATACTCTATTTCTCTAGCTACAAATTGCGCTCCCTGTTGAGAAGAACGATTTGATGGCTGAATTTTCCCCTTAATTTTACTGTCGCGGGGAATCAAAATATTTCCTTGAGAGTCGGTTATGTTACTAGCCACCTTCAGTGTGATGTCTGTTGTTTCTCCCTTTGCCACTAGGATTTTGTCTTTGTCGTATGTGGTAGGAATTCTTGCACCAGAACTGATTGTGATATCACGAGTTCTATTTTGAGCAGTCCGAAATTGAGCGTTTGCAGGGGACAGTATCAACAAGGGAGCAATAGCACTTGTTGACATCATCATAGCCATCAATGTGACTGTTCCTGTTTTCAAGCGGTGAAAGCGTTTCATACTAAATTCCTTATGCATCCTTTGCTTTATTGTGAGAATGACGCGGCGCTAATAGGTTTGTTTCTGAAATTAATTAAACCTGTCTGTTGGTGTATTTCTAAAAGTAGATAACTGTAGTGGAACTGTGGCAGGTTACATGGAATCTCACTAATTGAGGGGCTTGGAAATTTCAACACAATTAACAATTCTTAATAGTACTCTTATATTTCTGTTAAGTAGTGGTTCAAATGACAAAAATTCCAGCACAATAAAAAGTATCAGCTTTAGCCAAATCTCAACCATCAATTAAAAACTGATTTGGTTAAAGTGTTACTGCGTAAAGGTTCTACAGTTTCGATTCATAATATCTCTGTGGTTTTCCGGTAGAATCATCCAAAATTTGGCATACTTCTGTGGTTTGAGGGGCTATTAACAAACCTATTAGGAATAGTGAGGCAATTTATGGATACCAATACCCTCCTAAATCGTTATGCCGCAGGCGAACGAGATTTCAGTGGAGTGATTTTGCATCAAGCTAATCTAGCAGATGCTGATTTGAGAGGTGCGAATTTTGGCGGTGCAGATCTGAGCGGCGTTAACCTGAGTCATGCTAATCTTGCTGGTTGTGTTCTCAATCGCGCCAATTTAACAAACGCCGAGTTGAGCGGGGCTAATTTAAACCATGCCAATATGAGTGATACTAACTTAATTGGCGCTCAATTAATCCGAGCTAATTTAGAAGCTGCTCATTTGATTCGGGCTGATTTACGTAGTGCTAGCTTAATTTTGGCGAATTTGACCCGTAGCAACCTGAGTGAAGCAGAATTAAGCGGGACAGATTTTAGTGGGGCAATTCTTTCTTATGCGAATTTGACTGCAACTAATTTTAATGAAGCTGAAATTATTGGGGCTGATTTAACTGGTGTAGTGATTTCTCAGATGGAAATGAGTAGTGAAAGAACCCATCCAGGTTTGTCTCACAAATGGGTAACTTGGGCTGGTTGAGATGATACCAGACGCTAACATGCGGTGTGAAGGGAAAAAGCGATCGCGCGATCGCTTTTTCCCTAACATTACTAAATTAAAATGACTTTATCTGAAGTTGGGGCTATGGCGAATTAAATTCATAAATTCTTCGCGGGTACGTCCATCTTCAGCAAATACACCGCGCATCGCACTGGTTACTGTCCAAGAACCAGGCTTTTGCACGCCGCGCATAACCATACACATATGAGTCGCTTCAACCACAACTGCTACACCTTGGGGTTTTAGCAATCCTTGGAGTGCGTCTGCAATTTGGATAGTTAAACGTTCTTGAACTTGTAAGCGTCTTGCATACATTTCACAAATTCGAGCTAGTTTCGATAAACCGATTACTTTACCGTTGGGGATATAGGCGATGTGGACACGACCAATAATTGGTAGGATATGATGCTCACAAGAACTAAATATATCGATGTCCCGAACCAATACCATCTCATTGGCATCTTCGGTAAATACTGCTCCATTTAGGAGTTCATCCAAGGACTCATTGTACCCTTTTGTCAGAAACTTGAGGGCTTTCATTACTCTTTTTGGAGTATCTATTAGCCCTTCACGATCGGGATCTTCCCCTAAACCAATTAGTAAAGTACGTACGGCTTGCATCATTTCTGCATCCGTAACTTTAGGCTGATCTTGCTGCTGTTTGGACAAAGACGAAATAATCTGATCGGCAGAGGTTAACTCGGGACGAATCGATAAAGTCATATTCGCGAATAACTATGATTTGTTGATTGTTAGGTGCTGATTCTTCAGTGGTTGATGCTATCAGACTAGTAATTTGTCAATTTCAAATTCATTAGTTTGGGTCTAAGGTGGGTGATATTGGTCAAAGTTGATTCGACAGAATACTGGTCACTAAGCAGCAACTACTAATAATTGCTTAACATTTCTTAATCATAGCAAACATTTGTAGAGCTGGGAACTTATTTGATCCCCATTTAAGTTTCTACCAATAAAGACGATCTGATTTTTTGGGGATGTAGTCCAAGCGTCCCCGTGTAAATCGTAACGTTGACCACTGAGTTGAAAAATGTGCCGTAGTTCGCTATCACTAAACCAGAGAATACCTTTAGCCCGAAAAACCTGCTCAGGCATTTCTTCCACAAGGAACGTTTCAAACTTCTGTACATCGAAAGGGCGATCGCATTGAAAGGAGAACGACACAAAACCGTCATTATCTAGGTGATTTGAATGATGTTCATGCTCATGATGTTCATGGTGAGCATCCTCATGGTGATGATGTTCATGCTTATGATCTTCATGGTGATGATGTTCATGATGTTCCGACGAATACTCATCATGGGAATTTCGGTTCACACCCAAAATCAAAGGTAATGGAACCTCACCATAGGAAGAATGGAGAATCTTTGCGCCGCTTTTAACTGTAAATATATAATCTTCCAAAGCTTTGAGCTTTTCTGTGCTAACTAAATCTGTTTTGTTCAACAGAGTGATATCAGCGTATGTAAGTTGCTTTAAAGCAGCTTCGCTGTGAAAATGTTCAGCATCAAATAGTTCTGCATCCACTAGTGTAAGCACTGAATCTAAGCGTGTTAAATCCCTTAATTCTGTCCCTAAAAATGTCAAAATAATTGGTAATGGGTCAGCAACTCCAGTAGTTTCAATTACTAAGTAGTCAATTTTTTCTTCACGTTCCAAAACACGGTATACAGCATCAACCAAGCCATCATTGATCGTACAGCAAATACAGCCGTTAGTCAGTTCCACCATATCTTGTTCAACCGAGACAAGCAGCTGACTGTCAATATTTATATCACCAAATTCATTCACAAGGACAGCTATTTTTAAATCCTGCTTATTTTTCAAGATTTGATTTAATAGCGTTGTTTTTCCACTACCTAGGAAACCTGTGATAATAGTGACAGGCATTCCCCGTTTTGGTAACTCTAAATCTAGCTTATCAACTGGTGTAGTAGTTGTATTCATATTTAGCCATAATGAGAATCGTTATCATGTTAACGCAAAAAACTCCAACTTTAACAGCCATGATTTTGCGCTCGCTCATTTGGTCTCAATTTATCCCTGTGCTCTCTTATCATTACAATCAATTACAAATGGTTCAACCTCCCAATGATGCCATTTTTGCCGATACCATTCAGCAATCATGGGACGGATCACAAACTTCGGCACGCTTCCAGATTGAACATCAATTCGTAAACATGAATAAGGTCGGTGACGATGGGAACCTTCACCATTTCGACCAACAAAAAGTTGAGACTTAGCTACCAAGCGCTCTCGTTTTTCACCCTCATCATCAAATGTTTCCGATATATCTCTACCTTCATTACGCTGACGACGTAAACTAAAGCCACTTCCACCGCAAACAATCCAATCAATATAGGAATCAGCATGTCCAGTATCAAGAGTTTGCAAATGTTCCAGGCAATGTGCATGTCCATTCAGCACTAAATCAACAATTTGCCTGTCAATTTTTCCCAAAACTTCAGCAACATCATCAAAAACACCACGTAAACGCTGTCTAACAGCCTTTGTCTGTGCCTGATTCCACTTCGTAGCTTCAGTAACGTAAGGTGGATGATGAAAAAAGATGATTCTGCCGCGAACTTCCGAGGAATTCCACGATTCAATTAACCTGTTTTTCAACCATTCTAATTGTTCGGTATCAGTTACTGTTTGCTGATTGCTGTTAAGCTGTTTTTCGATATCGACAATCATCTCTTCGATTTGCGATACTTTGGCATAGCAATCATCAAGTTGTTCAGCTTGATCTGGTTTATTTAAATCAAGTTGCGTTAAAGTTTGAAGAATTACATCTCTTTGCTGTTGAAGACTTTGACGACGTTGCTCTATTTTTTGACGATAATCTGCACCTGCCTGATTTTTTGGTATGGGATCTGGGTCGTTGAAAGTATTAGAATCAAGGGCAAAAAAGTCAATACCCCCATAACGAAAAGTATAGTAACGGTTAGGTAAACGGGTGAATTCCCCTGGTGTATAACGTAAACATCGTCCTGTATGGGTTTGACCAGTGTAATATTGATCAAGATGCTGGGTTAATTCTGCGGGTAAATTATAAGCTTTGAGATAATCAAGAAAAGCTCTAGCATAAGCATCACCTTGGTATGAGCCATGTAAACCCACATCTAAATCAAATCTAGATTGAATGAGGGGTCTAAGTGGCATAGTTATAAATGATATTATCTGCCACAAAGCAGGTAGGTCGTAGTAATCGTGATTACCTAAAACTGGTAGAATAGGCTGTTGAAAGCAGATCCTATCGTAGCGAATATCTTTGTGATTTTCACCACCAACAATAAACTCTCGATAGGGTTTAATGAAATTTTGGTGGTAATATTCCTTAGAGCCAACTAAGTAAACAACATCACCAGTGTGAATCATGAAACGGCATTCTTGGTGATGGGGAATCATTAACTTAGCAACTTCACGTTGAGGATTATGTCCTCGGTGGGAACCAGAACCGCTATCTCCAGCAACTAAAAAGGAAAATTCCGGATTTTTATTGTCACCATCTTCTAGTACCAAACTTGTTTGGTCAATTCCCCGCTCAACAATGAGCGGATCTTGCCAGCGCACACGCTGTTGCATCTTGTTTATTTTATCTGCGATCGCTGGGTCAAAAACAAGTTTCATAATTGAGCATCAGGAGTTGGGAATCTTTGATTTTGGATTAAATTCTATCTCTTGGTCAATGGTTATTTTTTCTTCTCCCATTTTTCCTCAGTTATTATCTCATAAATATCTTGTTTAACTTGGTAGAAATGCAGATCACGGATTCCCCAGAGTTTCAAAGTTCCTGCTTTAAAAGCATCAGTGAAAGTGATGTACCTGCGGTCTGGGGAAAGTCGCCACCCACAGATTTTGTATTCTACAGTTCCGTTAGCCTACGAAAGCTTGAGGCAGGGGTATTACAGCGATTCGATAAATTCCTGAATTTGAGCAATATCATCTTCTATACAAGTAACTAATTGCATCATATTTTTAGTTTGGGATGCAAAAGCTAATTGTTCAAGTTTCTCAGCAGTCAACTGTACCTGTGAAGCACCAATATTCCCTCCCGAACCTTTGATATGGTGAGCTTCCTGTTCTATCGATTGAAAGTCATCACATGCGATCGCGTTTTTCAGTGATTTAATATGAGCCGGTGCATCATTAACAAATATTTGCAAAAGTTCCAGTTCAAATTCTGAGTTATTTTCAGATAATTGATGCAGGTGTTCCCAATTGATAATTGAGTCAATCGATCTTTTTTCTTGATTCAAAGAGTTATTTGTATCAATTACTTCTGAAGAGCATATTTCATAATTTTTCTGAATAAAAGAATTCCATCGCTTCAGTACATTTGCTAGTTTATCTTTTGATACAGGTTTGCTAATATAGTCATCCATGCCAGCATCAAGACATCTTTGCTGATCTTCTTTCATTGCGTTTGCTGTCATTGCGATTACTATTGGACGACGACGAGCAGCAAATGTATTTTCTTGCCAGTTTAAGATTTCTCTAGTGGCATCAAAACCGTCCAGAATTGGCATCTGGCAATCCATAAATACTAAATCATAGGGAATTTTTTTGAGCAGTCGCAGAACCTCTTGACCATTTGCAGCAATATCAGCTTTATATCCAATATTTTGTAATTGTTTCAAGGCAACTTTTTGATTTACAACATTATCTTCAGCAAGTAAAATTCTCAGTTTAGAAGTATTTAAAATAGCATTTTCTTCTAGTAACGAAGTTTCCTTATTCTTCAAATAAGTAAATTTTTTTGACTCCAAATCAAGCTTTTTGGCTAAAATATTCATAATATTATCCAGTAGACGTGAATGCTTGACAGGCTTGACTAAATATGAATAAAATCCAATCTCAAGTGCTTGTTTGACTTCATCTCGACCATTTGTGGAAGTCAGCATAACTAATGGTATTTCTGAAATTGCTGAATCGGCTTTAATTTTTGCTCCTAATGTAATGCCGTCTATTTCTGGCATTTGCATATCAATAATTACTAGATCATAGAGAATATTCTCTTTGGCAGCAGAGTGAAGTAATTGCAAGGCAACAATTGCATTTTCAGCTTGATCTACTCGCATTCCCCAACTAGTAGCTTGATGATAAATAATTTTGCGATTCGTTGCATTGTCATCAACTACAAGTAAGCTGCAATTAGCTAAAATCTCTTCCTCTAAATTAGATTGAGGTAAGAGAGGTTGTAATTGCTTTTTAAAAGGAATCTTAAACCAGAAATTTGACCCCTTACCTACTTCACTTTCAATTCCTATTTCCCCACCCATGAGATGCACAAGTTGTTTACAGATAGCCAATCCTAAACCTGTTCCTCCATATTTACGTGTAGTTGAAGCATCAACTTGTATAAATGCTTTAAATAGCTTACTTTGATCTTTTAGACTAATGCCAATACCAGTATCTTTAATATTAAATAAAATTATTGCATCAGTGGAAGTTTGTGACACTAACTCTAAACCTAATACGACTTCACCCTGACTAGTAAATTTAATTGCATTATTAGTCAAATTGACAATAATCTGGCGCAATTTACTAGCATCACCTTGAAGAAAAATTGGTACACTAGAGTCAATTAAAGCTGCTATTTCTAATTCTTTACTATGAGCTAAAGGAGCTAAAAGGTCTAAAATATCTTCTACGCAGGTAGATAAATTAAAATCTAATGTTTCTAAAGCCATTTCCCCAGCTTCAAGTTTAGAAATGTCTAAAATCTCATTAATTAGTGTTAATAGTTCATCTCCACCAATTCTAATAGTTTCAATAAAATCTCTTTGTTCCCGGTTTAAAGTAGTTTCTAACAACAAACCAGTCATCCCCAAAATAGCATTCATTGGAGTGCGAATTTCATGACTTATATTTGCCAGAAAAGCACTTTTTGCTTGCGATGCTTGTTCTGCTTGATGACGTGCAACTTCAAGTTCTTGACGTTGATGAGTCTCTGATTCTAATAGTTCTGCTTGAGTAAGAGCAATACCAATTTGATCTGCTAATTGTTCTAATAATTCAACTTCCCAAGCAGTCCAATAACGGGGAGAATGACATTGGTGAATAATTAGTAATCCCCAGAATTGATTTTGCAATAAAATGGGAACAACTAAATTAGCTTTGACTGCAAATTGTTTGAGAAATTCAATATGACACTGTTGAATATCTGATTTATCAATATCATGAATTACACTAACCCATCCCTGTTTATATTTTTCTATATAAGTTTCTACTAAGCAAGGATCATTGATATTTTGCCCTAAAACAATAGGTAATCCAGGAACTACTACTTCTTCTATAGGTATTAAAGAATTATCCGCTTGTAAGCGTAAAACAAGGACTCGATCGGACTGTAAAAGTCTTTGAACTTCTTTTACACTAGTTGAAATAATTTCATCTAGTTTTAATGTTTGACGAATTTTATCACTGACATCAGCTAACAACCACAACTGCAAATTTTGTCGTTGTAATTCTTCCTCTGCTTTTTTTCGTTGAATAAACTGACCAATTTGATTACCGATAGAGGTAATCATCATCATTAAATCAGTCTCAGATTGTCTAATTTCCCGACAAAAAAAAGTCAAAACACCAAGTATTTTGTTTTCACTATAAATAGGAAAACCAAATGCAGTATTTAATCCTATCTGTTGTACGAATTCTTGTCGTAAAAAACCATCTTGTTGATGTAAATTTGTCATCCATATAGGTTGACTTGTTGACCAAATATGACCAGGTAATCCAATTTCTGGATAAAAATTACTTTTTAAAGTTTCAATTTTAAATTCTTCAGCTACTATAGATTCACCATGCCAAACTTCAAGACATGTAAGTATATTTTTAGACTCATCAACAATCCAAAATTCTCCCCAATCCCATTTTAAAGTTTCGCATATCCCTTCTAATATACGTCGTATTGCCTCAGTCATTGTAGTGGACTCAGCAATTGCACATGTTGTTGCATATTGTGCAGTTAGATGCTTTTCTGTACGATCCCGCTCTGTAATATCAATCCCAGTGATAGTTGTGTATTGATACCCTAGTGCGTTTTCTATATTTTCTAAAATAGCACTTGACCAAGCTATTAAAAGCTGACTTCCATCCTTAGTTACCCAATAGTCTTCCTGATTACGTAACTTATTAATATTTAATCTTATTTCTGAAATTTGTGACAAATTCTCCACTTCTTTTTTTGGTAGAAACACGGAATAAAAGTTTTTGCCTCTCACTTCATTAAATGTATAACCTAAAGCTTGTTCGCAAGCTTGATTGAAACGAATAATTTGACTGTGTGAATCCAGTACAATTACAAATGTATTTGCATTATCTAGAATTGTAGAAATAAGATGATTTTCTTGATTTAATTTATCTTCTATTAGGTTTGTTTTGATCAGCTCTTGATAAATTAAATGGTAAAAAAGGATAGGTGTTATCAAATTCAAACATATACCAAAGATGATACTTAAAACTGTATTTCTGAAACTAATATTAATATCCGCAGACTGCTTAATAATTAATTTCTTTTCTTGTTGTTCCATACCATGAATGATATTTTTAATATCCTTCAAAATATTTTCAGTGTTATTATAATATTTAAATATTTCTAATCCTAAGTCCGATTTATTTTGTTGATTCAAATCAATGATTTGATGAATTTGTTTAATTTTTATAGCGACTAGATTTTCTATAATTGCAATTTGTTTTTTCTGATCCAAATTTGTTGCAATTGCGTTCAATGCTTGAATTTGTGGCTGAATCTGGCTGATAGCAGTATTATAAGATTCAAGAAATTGTGATTGACCTGTGAGAAGATAACTATTCTTTCCGTGTTGTGCTTCTTTGATATTACTTAATATTTGCAGATGAATTTTAATTTTTTCTTGAGTTATACTGTGTTGATTATTAATATTAATAATCAAACTAATATTTTTATAAAATCCTAGACCTATCACAATCAAAATTATTGATGCAACTATAAACCAAGTTGCAATTTTTTTGAATAATAGTTTCTGAACTTTATTCTTTGCTTTCTTTATATTGCTGAAAAATCCTTGAAAATTCAACTTCCGTCGCAACTCAAGCAACTTGATTACCTGTCGGGATATTGTACGTAATGCTTCTAACTGTTCTAAAGTTAGTTCTCTCGGTTTTTGATCAATAACACAAAGTGTTCCTAAAGCTTGTCCTTCTGGATTAATTAGGGGTATACCTGCATAAAAACGGATATATGGCTCACCAGTCACTAATTGATTCTGAGCAAAACGTCCATCTTCTTTAGTATCAGGAATAATAAAGATATCTTTTTGTAGAATTGCATGAGTACAAAATGCTAAGTCACGAGATATTTCACATGTTTCTAAACCAATTTTTGATTTAAACCACTGACGCTTATCATCAACAAAACTAATTAATGCAATTGGGGCATCGCAAATATATGCAGATAATTTAGTCAAATCATCGAATGCTTCCTCTGTAGATGTATCAAGAATTTTATACTCTAAAAGTGCCTCGATTCTTTTTGCTTCATTTTCAGATTTGGGAGCAACTATCATGATTTTTTATTATTCTCTGGTAAAAGCAAAGATTCTGGCGATGATTGTCAATCTTTTAAATTAGTAACAACTATTGATCTAACATGAATACAGTAATTTTACCAGTTAGTTTTGACAGAGCAAAAAATAACGTAAATTATCGCTGCAAAGTAGTTGAGAAGGTACAACTTTGAAAAAAATATAAATACTTAAACAAAACAAACAAAATATTTTTTTATGTATACATGAACACAATCAATCTTGTTGCATAATGATTAGATAGTGTTATTTTAGTTATGCTTTCATATTATTTCTTAGCTGGCTGCCTTTAATTATATTTAGTTTAATTAAAAAAAATTTGAATAAGAAAGAAGAAAGAAGGAATAAGGGGGTTTTGAGATGGGGATTCAGACCTCAATTCAAAACTGGCGATGCATAGGCATCGGGGTATTAAACCCCCTAATCTTGATAATTAAAAAATGTACAAATATTGAAGATTGGGAAAATTTTTCTCAAATTATAGACAAAGAATAAATAAAATTAATAAATTACACACATGGTAAAAATTGTAATTATTGATGATGATCCAATTGTCAGAACCGTATTGAAACGAACCCTAGAAAATCAAGGTTATCAAGTCACGATCGCAAGCAACGGAGAAGAAGGAATTCGATATGCAAAAGAAATTCAACCAGCATTAATTATCTGTGATTGGATGATGTCTTGCATAGATGGTTTAGAAGTTTGTCGTCGGATCAAAGCAGAACCAGAATTATCAACAACTTTTTTTATATTATTAACAGCAAAAGGGGCACAACGGGGAGAAGAAGAAGATAGAGTACGTGGATTAGATGCAGGTGCAGATGAGTTTATTTCCAAACCAATTGAAATGAACGAACTAAAAGCCAGAGTTCGTGCAGGATTGAGATTGAACCAACTACATGAGGATTTAAAAGGACAAAAACAAACTTTAGAAGTATTAAACAAAAATTTGCGAGAAGAACTAGCAGAAGCTGCGGATTATGTACAGTCACTATTACCTTCACCATTAACAGGAAAAGTTAACACTGACACATTATTCATCCCCTCTGCCCAATTAGGAGGTGACTGTTTTGATTATTATTGGATTGATGATGATAATTTAGTTATTTATTTACTTGATGTTTCGGGACATGGGGTAGGTTCCGCTTTGCTGTCGGTATCGGTTCTAAATTTATTGCGATCGCAATCATTACTTAACACCGATTTTCGTAAACCTGGTGAAGTCTTAAAAACACTAAATCAGAACTTTCAAATGAGCGCTCATGGTGATAAATACTTCACTATCTGGTATGGAGTTTACAACTACTCAACACGACAACTGATTTATGCTAGTGCGGGACATCCATCTGGTGTTTTATTGCACCAGACTTCTAATCAAGTCGAAGTTAAGCGGTTAGGTTCTCTAGATTTACCGATTGGCTTTCTGCTAGATATCAATTTTGAGGAAATGAAAATTGATATTGTCCAAAATAGTAGTTTGTATATATTTAGTGATGGAGCCTATGAAATATTACAACCAGATGGTCAATTGTGGAGTATTGATGCTTTTATTGATTTATTATTAAAATCTTATCAAGATTCTTTGGATGATATTTTAGATAAGATTAAGTGGATAAATTCGCTGACAAATTTTGATGATGATTTGTCTTTACTGCGAATAAAATTTTAATGAATCAATGAAAAAATATATACAAATAAATGTTATTTATCCAGCTTTAACGGGAATAATAAATATTGATATAGGACTCATATTTGATTTCTGTTGGCGTAGCCTGCGCTTGCGCTTAAAAGCAAATTGGCTAGAAGCTTACCGTATAAAGGTTTATTTCTCAGT
Source organism: Calothrix sp. PCC 6303 (assembly GCF_000317435.1). Lineage (NCBI taxonomy): Bacteria > Bacillati > Cyanobacteriota > Cyanophyceae > Nostocales > Calotrichaceae > Calothrix > Calothrix sp. PCC 6303. Next base: position 4,890,063 of record NC_019751.1, on the reverse strand, counting down.
ATACTTAGCAAGATTCAAGTACGATTCCTATAGATAAATTGTATTGGATATTCCTAATCTGTTATTTGCAATAATTATATAGTTAAAATTGTTTCTAAATATTGATGTAATTTCAATGTGTGAATTTCATAATTTACTTTTATTGTAAATAAAAAATTCATAGAAAGAAAATTATATATATTACAAACAACAAATGGATCTCCAACTTAAGCTTTGCGAACAAAAATTTATCATGTAAGATTTATGATTTATTGAATAATGTAACAACCCTATGAAAATGGACAAGGTATTCCTTATGAAGCCAGGGAATTTAATAATTATGGTGCGAATAATTATGTCTTGAGCAAACCATACATTCTTGACGGGATAGAAACCGGTTTTAAATCATTACCGAAGGTATATCCCGGATTTCTCACCACTTAGATATGCTTACTTGGTCGAGTTTTTCCCACGTATGTAGATCTGTCGCTTCGCTTGTGATAAATGCGGACTAAATACCAAAATAAACGACAACAATGGAGATTAAATATATGTCATTCACAATTGTTCCTAAGCCAGCACTCAACAAAGATGGTTATGCAAAAGTCACATTCAAAGGCTATGAGGAAATAGCTGCCCAATATGACTCGGATACAGGTGAAGAAATAAAACGAGCCTACGTCAAGTTGGCATTTGAAATTATGGATACAACCCGTAAATCACCCATCAAAGCAAATATAATTGGTGGAGCCATTACAGGCAGATTTCAAACGACTTTAGCGGTACTTGGGTTTGAACTACCGGAAGCTGCGAGTGGTGAAGATTCCGACGGTTTCAGGATAGAAATAGCAGGTCAAGAAGGAGCAGATGGTTTTGAAATAGAGGTAATAGAAGAAGAGCAAACATTAGATTTGTTACGTGAGCAACTAGATTCTGCTGTTGGTGTATCATTAATCGCCAAGGTTGTTAAGAACAAACGTGGCTACTGGGAAATAGAAACGGATACTTTCAAACCCTTGCCAATCAAATAGCAAATATTCAGCCTGACTGTTTGTGGTATGAGTAGCGTTGGGAGTAGTCAAAAATTGTGTTGCTCCCTACTAATCGATAAATAGGCATATGACGTAAGATTTTATTAGACTTATGGCACTTCCTGCTATTACACAGTACAGTTTTCTCCTTACCCCTCTCCTACTCACAGTTTTCAGCTTTGAGTATGTACCTCATAGCTACCGGAAGTGCTATAAAGTTTAAATAAAAGTTCTTTTTATTGCTACAAAATCCAAAATTTAAATTATGAATATATACAAAATTAACAAAAAGAACATTGCACCTTCCAGCAAATAAGTGCAAAATAATAATATCTATCATCTTGAGAATCATGAATTCATTGACCGATAATTATTATCGATCAAACACTTCCTTTTGAAGTGTTTTTTAATTAAATATTGCATTTGATTGTATCCACATTTTTGAGTAAGATTTGTACAAAAACCACAATACTATTACCTAGGAACTACAAATATTTTATGTCTACAAATACAAAAATTATCCAACCATCCGGAATATTGAATGCAATTGGCGGAAATCAGCTACGTCGAGATATTAATGATTGTGTTGCTACAGGAGCTAAGATAGTATTGGTTGACTTGCAACAAATTGATTTTGTAGATAGTTCCGGTCTTGGTGCATTAGTTGCCGCAATGCAAATTGTCAAATCATCAGATGGACAAATGTTTATTTGCTCGCTTAATGAGCAAGTAAAAATGTTATTTGAATTAACAAAAATGGAAAGAATTTTTAAAGTTTTTGCGAATCAAGAGGAATTTAAAAAGAATTTTTTAGCAATTGAAAAATAATATATTAATAGTCAATTCTAGTACTACTTTTTCTGAAAGTAGATGAATTTATGAACTTGCGGAAAAATGAATATAGATTTCATCAACATCAATCAAAGAATATATCTGCAAGCACCATCAGATATTACTGCTTCTGAGGAAGTTCTATCTTGGTTTGAGCAGATTAACCAGCCAGCTATTTTAGATAAAAAAGTATGGTGGGAATGCCAAACTCTCTTAATTGAAGGTTTCATCAACATTGTTGAACATGCCCACAATAGCTTACCATCTGAAACACTGATAGACTTAGAAGTAATTCGGTTCAATGAGCATATTGAGATTCGGATTTGGTCAAGGTCAAATGGTGAAGTATTTGACTTGGATAAAAAATTAAGTGAAATCTCTGAATTTGATGATAATTTTGACGAAAGAGGTCGTGGTTTAAAAATAATGTCGGAGATTGCAGACAAAGTAACTTATGAGGCTCAAGATGATAATCGTTGTTGTTTATTTATGAGTAAGAAAATTTAATTAAATATAAAATTTTTTACCAAATCCCAGATATCAAAAAAGCTGATATAGTCAATCAAATTGTTATATCAGCCTTTTTATTTGAAAATGTCACAGATATTGTGTGCAATTTTAGCTCCAAAAAAGCACAGACTCAACAGCCTATTAGTAGTCCAATTAATCCTCCCGTTTGTGTTGCTACTCCTGCGGAATAACTTTTTAGATATTCTACAAAGGATTCTTCACCTGCTTTAACGCTAAGAGCGTTTCTTGTATGCCGTAGGCTTTACGCAATGACATGCAAAAGTGGGATGCTCCCAACTACCTTGCCTTTACTTGTTTTTTAAATTATCAAAAATAATAAAGATAGGGTATTTTTCGATCTATTAAGATGAGATTTTAAAGCTAATTATATCCCTCGATGAAATTAATAATAAATTAGGCATACCTCATTTTATTAGGAAACCCCATACCAGTATTTTTACGATTTTCAATTATAATTGCAAATCTAGTGCAGTTTGGCGCAAGCAAATAAAGCTAGCATACTCTACAAGAAGCTGCTACCCTAGCGGGAACGCTAAGAGCGAACGCGTCTATAAAATGGCTAAAAAGCTTATAGAAAGATCTTTATTCCTTTTGCCTTGTTGCACTAGTAACACATATTTTTTTTACTTATTTAATGTTTGCATTGTATATTTAATTTTCATTGATAACGTTTTCATTGATTGTTTTGTTTTTAAAACAAGCACAATGATTATCTAGAAGATAAAATGCTGATATGGTGTTCAAGGAGATTGGAAAATTCTGCCATATATCAAAAATAGTTCTATTTAAAACCCTAAATTTATATAAACAAAATATCGCCTAATTCCTGTGTATTCTTGGAACAGACACTAAAATGATTCATAGACATAGACTGAAATTAACAACCAAATTTAATATCCTACTGCTCCTAATTCTAATTATCGGCTGTATAGTTAGCGGTTTGACTTTATCCGCAGCTATGCAAAATAGAGCTGAAGTGGAAATTATGGATAAAGCAGAAATGCTAATCGAAAATATGAATTCCGTGAGAACCTATACGAGCGAACAGATACAACCATTGTTATCGGATAGGCTGAAAACAGACAAAAAATTTATTTCAGAGACAGTTCCAGCTTATTCTGCACAAAAAGTTTTTGAAAATTTTCGTAAACAACCTGACTACAAGAATTATCACTATAAAGAAGCAACATTAAATCCCACAAATCCTAAAGATAAAGCTGATAAGTTTGAATCTGAATTGGTAAAACAATTTAGGCAAAAACCAAATTTAAAACAATTGACTGGCTATCGAAATATCTCTGGAGAAGATTTATTTTATATTGCTCGACCTTTAAAAGTTACTAAAGCCAGTTGTTTGCAATGTCACAGTCATCCAGATGTCGCACCTAAAAGCTTAATTGATACTTTTGGTTCTGAAGGTGGTTTTAATTGGAATTTGAATGAAATTATCGCATCTCAAACTATTTATCTTCCAGCTAAAAATGTATTTGCAAAAGGGCATGAATATTTATTGTTGGTAATGAAAATTTTTACAAGCATTTTTATTGTTTTGCTATTTGTTATTAATTTATTATTGAAACAATCCGTAGTCAACCCAATTAAAACTATAACTAAACTTACAAAAAAGCTCAAAACAGGAGAGGTTGTAAATTTTGCCTCAGAAAATAATACAGAAGCCATTGCCTTGAAATTAATTGCTCAACGTCGTGATGAGACAGGAGAATTAGCAAAAACATTTGAACACATGGCTCAAGAAGTTTTGAGTCGAGAATACGATCTGAAGCAAGCACAAAAAGAAATTAAGCGCAGTGAAGAATATTTTCGCTCACTAATTGAACAAGCTTCTGATGTAATTTTAATTCTAAATCGAGAGATGAATATTCTTTATGTTAGTTATTCAGTTAAACGTGTTCTAGGATATGAAATTGAAAAAGTTCTAAATCAAGATATTATTCATTTTATTCCTTCAGAAGAAGTGAGTAGGATATGTCAGTTTATTGACAAAGTTATCTATAGCCCTGGTATTTCAGCATCGATAGAATTAAAATTTCGCCATCAGGATGGTTCTTGGCGAACTATGGAAGGGGTTAGTAAAAATCTACTGGATGATTCGATTGTTGAAGGTATAGTTTTAAATCTACGGGATTTAACTCAGCGGAAGCAAGCAGATGAAAGATTACGCTTATTAGAATCAGTTGTTGTTAATTCTAATGATGCAATTGTTATTACAGAATCAGAACCTATTGATATTACTAATGGACCTAAGATTGTCTATGTGAATGAAGCATTTTGTAAAATGACGGGCTATAGCTTGCAAGATGTAATTGGTAAAACACCTCGGATATTACAAGGAAAAAATAGTGATCGCATTGCCTTGAAAAAAATTAGAAATGCATTAGAATCATGGCAATCAGTCAATGTAGAAATGATTAATTATCGCAAAGATGGGACAGAATATTGGGTAGAAATAAATATTGTTCCAATTGCCGATAAAAGTGGTTGGTTTACCCATTGGGTAGCGATAGAAAGAGATATTACGGAACGGAAACTAGCAGAAAAGGAATTGCGAGAAAGTGAGGCATCAATTAGAACTTTATACGAAGTCACAGCCAATATTGAACTGAGTTTATCTGTGAGAGTCCAACAGATGTTGCAAATGGGTTGTCAACAATTTGATTTAGAGGTTGGTACTCTCAGTAGAATAGATGAGGATGATATTGAAGTGATGAATATTTATTTATCAGATAACTGTCCTCTAACTATTCGTCAAGGTGACATTTTTAATTTGAACGAAACGTTTTGTTATGAAACTATACAGGTAAATACAGCAATTAGTATTGTCAATGCTAGTAAAAATAAATGGAAAAATCATCCTTGTCATGTCCATGGACAAGTAGAAAACTACTTAGGAACAAGAGTGATTGTTGGTGGTAAAGTTTATGGAACTCTGAATTTTTATGGAACTAATTCTAGATCTTCGTCTTTCAAATCCTTACAGATAGAACTTTTGAAATTGATGGCTCAGTGGGTAGGTAGTGAAATTGAACGCCAGAATTTTCATATAGCCTTACAGCAACAGCTACAAAAAACCATATTGCTGGAAAAAATTACTCAAAAAATTCGTCAAAGTTTAAATACACAAGAAATTTTACAGACAACAGTTAATCAATTAGGTCAATCTTTAGAGGTCGATCGCTGTGTAATTCATTATTATATTGAAGAGCCTAATCCCAGACTACCTTGTGTGTCGGAATATTCGACATTAAGCACAAAATCAATGCTGAATTTAGATATTCCCGTAATTGGTAATGCCCATGCAGAAAAAGTTTTAAATCAAGACAATGCTGTTGTTTCTGATAATGTTTTCACTGATCCGTTACTAATTCCATCTGCAAATCTATGTGTGGAATTAAATATTAAATCAATGTTAGTTATTCGTGCTTCTTATCAGGGACAAACAAATGGAGTACTAGCATTACATCAATGCAATTATCAACGTCAATGGCAACAAGATGAAATAGAATTACTCGAAGCTGTTGCTGCTCAAGTTGGTATTGCTCTTGCCCAAGCACATTTATTAGAACGAGAAACAAGTCAACGAGAATTATTAGCTCAACAAAACCAGGAGTTAAATATAGCTAAAAAAGATGCAGAAGCAGCAAATCGCTCCAAAAGTGATTTTCTTGCCACAATGAGTCACGAAATTCGTACTCCAATGAATGCAGTAATTGGGATGACAGGATTGTTGTTAAATACAAAATTAACTCCATCACAAGAAGATTTTGTGGAAACAATTCGTAGTAGCGGAGACTCTCTTCTAACACTAATTAATGATATTCTCGACTTTTCTAAAATTGAAGCTGGTAAATTAGATTTAGAAGAACAGCCATTTGAATTACGTTCTTGCGTTGAAGAAGCACTAAATTTAGTAGCTAATAGAGCCTTAGAAAAAAAACTAGAATTAGCATGTTTAATTGATCCAACAACTCCCAACATAATTGTGGGAGATGTCACACGCTTACGACAAATTTTAGTGAATTTACTCAGTAATGCAGTTAAATTTACAGCCAATGGAGAGGTTGTCGTCTTTGTCAATACTCGTTCTGTGAATAGTACAAATAGTAATAGCGATCGCAACCTTTATGAAATTGAATTTGCGGTGAAAGATACAGGTATTGGTATTCCCGCAGATAGGATGAATCGTCTATTTCAATCCTTTAGCCAAGTAGATGCTTCTACCACTCGTCAATATGGAGGTACTGGACTAGGTTTAGCAATTTGTAAACGTTTGTGTGAAATGATGGGAGGTAAAATATGGGTGGAAAGTGAAGCAGGAGTCGGTTCAACATTCTCCTTTAATATTTGGGCAGAAATATCAGAGAATCAAGCATTTCAGGAAGAAAGTGCCGATAACGAATTTCTCGGAAAACGAGTCTTAATAGTAGATGATAATGCTACTAATCGACAGATACTTACCCTACAAACACAGTCATGGGGAATGTTTAATTGTGCCGTAGAATCAGGCTCAGAAGCACTGAAATTATTTGATCAAGGGGTATCTTTTGATTTGGCAATTCTTGATATGCAAATGCCAGAAATGAATGGGATTACCCTGGGTGAAAAAATTCGTCAAAAGCCTAACTGTGAAAACATGCCCTTAGTCATGTTAACTTCTATTAATGCACAAGAAATTAGCACGCAAATCAATAATGTAGAATTTGCTGCTATCATTAACAAGCCGATTCAACAGAGACAACTTTATCGAACACTTGGTCATATTCTGGGTGGTAACTTAATTAAAGTTAATCAATCTACTACTCATCTTCAGAATGATCAAGAGCAGCTTTCGCAAAATCTGCCTTTACGAATTCTTTTAGCAGAAGATAATACAGTTAATCAGAAAGTTGCATTATTGACCCTAGAGCGTATAGGATATCGTGCAGATCTAGCAGGTAACGGTTTAGAGGTTCTCCAAGCTCTGCAACGTCAACCCTATGATTTGATTTTAATGGATGTACAAATGCCAGAGATGGATGGATTAACAGCAACACAAAGGATTTGCGAGCAGTTCCCAGACAGTCAACGCCCACGAATTATTGCCATGACTGCAAATGCAATGCAGGGAGACAGAGAAATATGCATCAAAGCTGGAATGGATGACTATATTACCAAACCTATTCGAGTTAATGAGTTAAGAAATGCACTAAGTAAATGTCAGCCATTAAATTATAATCTGGAGTTATTGGAACCTGTAAAAAATAATCAAATTGAAGAAGTTGAAAAAATTGAGGTAATAAAAGTGATCGATGAAAGTGTCTTACAAGAATTAAAGGATATGGCAGGAGAAGATTATGTAGCATTTTTAACTGAAATTGTGGATGCTTTTGTGGGGGATGCTGCTACAAGTATTGATGCGATCGCATTGGCAATCGAGCAAGCAAATCCAGTAGAATTAAGGGAAATCGCTCATGGACTCAAGTCTGCAAGCGCTTATTTAGGAGCAATCCAACTTTCTCATCTTTGCCAAGAACTAGAAACTTTAGGTCGCAATGGTGCGATCGCAGGTGCATTGGAAATATTCACCCAACTACAACAAGAATACAAAAGAGTTGAGACTGCATTATTATTGGAATGTCAATAGTTGTAATAATATTTACAGCATCTTTCGACAAAAACCACTAAAAAAATCAAGTTTAAAATGAATTCTAGCATTGGTTTATTTTTTATCTATGGCATGTTTAAAGGCAATTTGCTGTAGCTAGATTAAGTATATTTATGTTAGTTCAACTATGCTTCTCCAAGTAATTTTACAACAAAAGTGCAAAACATGTTAACTATTAATGAACTCAAAAATGACAGTAACTTACCAGTAGTTATTGCCAATGATCAAGGAATAGTAATTGATATCAATCATCATTTTGAAAAAGTCTTTGGTTGGAATCAAGAGGAACTTGTTGGTCAGATGCTTAGTATTATTTTGCCGTCATATTTTCGAGATGCACATCATCTAGGATTTTCCCGTTTTAATACTACTGGCAATGCAACAATATTAAATCATCCTCTTATTCTTAAAGCTGTCACGAAAGATAATCGAGAGATTGAATCAGAACATTTTATCATTGCTGAAAAACATGAAGATAAATGGATATTTGCTGCTTCTATTCGTCCAATTGCAGAATGAATACTTATCATGATGATCGACTTAAATCAGCAAATTCAGGAGTTACGTGGCACATTAGGAAAAATGGAAATTGCCCTAGGATCTGTCGATGAAGGAATTGTCTGGACAGATGAGCAGGGTAGAATTCAATGGTGTAATAGTACTTTTGATAAGTTAGTTAAAAGAATACATATTTTAATTTTAGGTCAACAACTGATAGATTTATTACCGTTGTCACAAAGTGATGTGAATTTAGATAAAAAATTACACCCTGTAATGCAAGCACTAGAAACTAAATCTAAAGGTAAAGACCAGTATGAATTCGACAATGATAATTGTCGTTTAGTTTTAGAAATATCTTGGTCATATTTACAAATACCGAGTTCTTTACAACCAGATAACTATATTAGTTCCGCAGTAATTGTTATTCAGGATATTACCGAACGCAAGGCAGCAGAAATATTTTTACAGCAGGCAAAGTATGAATTAGAGCAAAAGGTAAAAGAACGGACAGAGGAATTATTTTCAGTAAATCGACAGCTATGTGAACATAATATCGCACTTGAAGAAGCAAAAAAAATTGCAGAAGCTGCAAGCAAAATAAAAAGCGAATTTCTGGCAACAATGAGTCATGAAATTCGTACCCCTCTAAATGCAGTTATTGGTTTGACAGAATTACTATTGAATACAGAATTAGATGTAACACAAGCAGATTTTGTTAGTACTATCCAAAGTAGTGGTGAGATGTTACTCACTCTAATTAATGATATTTTAGATTTTTCTAAAATTGAGACAGATCAATTAAAACTGATTCAAGAGCCATTTGAATTAAAATCTTTAATTGAGAATAGCATTGATATTATTAATTTTCAAGCTGTAGCAAAAAAAATTAAATTAAATTATTTGATTGAGCCACCAATACCAAAATTCATTATTGGTGATGTAAATCGTCTAGCTCAAATATTATTAAATATTCTTAATAATGCCATTAAATTTACAGAAATAGGTGAAGTTTGTGTTTCATTAAAATCTAGAAAATTGAATAGTTTTAACAATAATCTACATATTTCGGAAGATCCAATTTACGAATTAGAATTTTGTATTATAGATACAGGTATTGGTATATCTAGTAAGAAAATTAATCAGCTTTTTAAACCTTTTAGTCAACTTGATACTTCCATGAGTCGCAAGTATGGAGGTACAGGACTTGGTTTAGCTATTAGTAAAAGATTAGCAGAAATCATGGGCGGAAAAATTTGGGTAGAAAGTGAAGAAGGTGTTGGTTCTAAGTTTTTTTTCACTATCATTGCTTCAGAAGCTCCACAATTAGCGATGACAAGCCTTAAAAATCAGGAAGAAGAAAAAAAACATCACCTCAATTTAGCTGGGAAACAAATACTAATCATAGATGCTAATCGGACAACCCAACAAACTATAATTCAAGAAACTCAGTCATGGGGGATGTTAAATTGTGCGGTTTCTACAGGGAAACAAGCGTTAAATTTAATCACAAAAGGAATACATTTTGATTTGATAATTTTAGATTTAGAATTACTTGATATGGATGGTGTTTCTTTAATTAGAGAAATTCGGCAGGAAGATATATTGAAGCAATCGCCAATAATCATATTCTATTCCCCATCTCAGCCAGAATTTAATATACCTAATAATTATGCCTATGGTGTAACAACTCTGAAAAAACCTATTCAGGAATCACAGCTATATGAGTTGTTTGAAAAAAGTTTTACTGAGGGGAAAATTAAACCAAACCAAATTGCTAATTCTGAAATTCTTGCAAAATCTACATCCACAAATTCTCAAAATCCATCTCTACGTATTTTGTTAGCAGAAGATAACTTAGTTAATCAGAAAGTTGCACTGCTAGTTCTCAAGAAAATTGGTTATCATGCAGATATAGCTAATAACGGCTTAGAAGTCCTTAAAGCATTACAACAACAAACCTATGATGTGGTGTTGATGGATGTGCAAATGCCAGAGATGGATGGACTAACCGCAACACGAGAAATTTGTCAAAAGTGGTCGAATTCAGAACGTCCACGAATTATTGCTTTAACTGCTAACGCAATGCCAGGGGATAGAGAAATTTGTCTTAATGCTGGAATGGATGATTACATTACCAAACCAATTCGAGTGGAAAAGTTACAAACTGCACTCAGAAAATGCTACTAAAAAATAAAATCATTTCATGAATTTAGCACATCTCCATCTTATTTATAGCTGTAGCCATTTTGATCAGGATATTTATCTGTTCCCTGTTGCCTTTTTAGATAAAAACATCGAATCTTATCCATAATCGCAGAATTGTGCCACTATATCAGTGTCTTTTCCCAGTGTATAGACATGACTCAAATTCTGTACGTAAATCCTACCAGTGGTAATAATGGTAATACTGGTAGCGAACAAGCACCAGTAAAAACCATTGCGAAAGCGCTCCAGTTAGCTACCGCAGGAGCGAAAATCCAATTAGCATCGGGAACCTATAATGCTGCTAGTGGTGAGATTTTTCCCCTATCTGTACCCCCAAACGTCGCTATAATTGGGACTGAGAATAACAAAGGTAGCGCTATTTTAATTGAAGGTAGTGGAAATTACCTGAGTAGAACTTTTGCTGGTCAAAATGTCACTTTTGTGATGGCAAGTAGTGCAGAATTACGGGGTGTTACCGTTGTCAATCAGGCTAGTCGAGGGACGGCTGTCTGGGTAGAATCCACATCACCCACAGTTGCCAATTGTACGTTTATTAGGTGTAAACGGGAAGGTTTATTTGCTACAGGAGACGCAAATCCGGTGGTAATAGACAATGTTTTTACCGAAAACGCTGCAAATGGTATTTCTATTGCCCGTAATTCTAAGGGAGATATTCGTGGCAATATTTGCTACAAGACAGGTTATGGAATTGCCATTAGTGATAGTGCAGCACCAACCCTAACTGATAACAAAATATCGGAAAACCGATCTGGGATAGTAATTTCTGGAAGTGCGCGTCCTGTACTGCGGAGTAATTTATGCGATCGCAATACAGATGACGGTATTACTATTATCTCTAGTGCGCTACCTGATTTGGGTACGAATACTTCCCCAGGTAACAATATTTTACGCTCTAACGGCAAGTTTGATATCCAAAATGCCAGCAGCAATAAAATCATCGCCATTGGCAACCAAATCGATCCTAGCAAGGTTTCGGGAAATGTTGAGTTAATTAATAATCAATCACCATCCCCATCTCCAATTCCTACACCGTCCCCAACTCCAATTCCCACACCGTCCCCAACTCCAATTCCCACACCATCCCCAACTCCAATTCCCACACCGTCCCCAAATCCTGAACCCGAACCAAATCCTGAACCATCTCCAATCCCCACACCATCCCCAACTCCCATCCCCGTACCGACACCATCACCAACTCCCACACCAGTACCTGGAGATTTAACTGATATTTCGGGGCATTGGGCAGAAGCATTTATTCGTGAATTAAATAAACTAGATATCATTACCGGGTTTAAAGATAAAACCTTCAAACCCGACGCAACCATGACACGCGCACAGTACGCGGCTTTATTAGTGAAAGCTTTTAATCCTAGTGCGAAACGTCAAGCCAGTAAATTTAGAGATGTACCTGAAAGCTTTTGGGCATATAAAGTCATTCAACAAGCATATCAGGGACAGTTCCTCTCAGGTTATCCGGATAACTCATTCCGTCCCAACGAAAATATTCAACGGGTGCAAATCCTTGTTTCCCTAGTTAACGGTTTGGGATTAACCACAGCAACCAAAACCACCAAAGCATTCGACGATCAAAATAAAATCCCTAACTATGCTTTAGATGAAATAGCGATCGCATCATCAAAGCGCATCATAGTTAATTATCCCAAAATTAGTCAACTCAACCCCACTCGTGATGCCACCCGCGCAGAAGTAGCAGCTATAGTTTATCAAGCTTTAGTTGATGCTGGACGTGTAGCAGTAATCAACTCACCATACATATTTGTCTAAGTTTATACTATGCCTACATTTTTCCTATGTAAAAACATTGTGACTCTAATGTCAACCTAGTAATCTGTCAGGCTGAAAATGACGATTGTAGAGACGTAGCATTGCTGCGTCTCTATTGGGGTATGTATGTATACATAGTGGGATTTTAACTGCGAATTCTAATGATTCTGTGGTTTTTCAATTTGTCAATTGATCAAAAACTAAACGTGACATTTGGGGAAATGCTTTTTTACTATCACCGTAAGCTTTATCATCCCCAAAAATAGCTAATATGTAGCTTGCTTTTCTATCTTTACTGACTATATAGGCAACTTCCTGTCGAGAGGTAGTAGTCCATCCGGCTTTAGAATAAAATTCAACTCGATTAGCAGGCAATTTTTCGCCAAATAAATCCCGTACAGGATCAAATTCTTCTGGATTAGGTGGTTGAGATTGCCAATATCCTAAGTCTCTTTTGAGTAAATTTAGCATCGATTCTTGAGATTCTGGTGCTACTGCTTCACCTCTAGCAATTTCATACATTAGTCTTGCAGCTTGATATGTTGTGACTTTATTCCGTCTAGGACTATTGGGATTGTCACCACGTATCTGTGCATCTGCACCTTTTGGTGCTTGAATATTATGTAGAGGAAGAGGAAAAGTTTTTTGGCTGATATTAATATCTTTATAACCAGCTTTCTGGAAAAAATCATTTAAACTTTGTCGCTGATATTTCCATGTAGCAAATTCTTGTTGTTCTAACTTTTTATCAGAAGATTTAGTATTAGTAATTGCATCTATCACATTACTAGCAGCATCGTTATCTGATTTCAACATCATTGTATTCAAATCATTATAAACTGCTGCAAATTGTACTTGACCCTGTTTAATTTTTGCTTCTAATGCAACCATCCAAAATAGTTTAGCAACACTAGCTGGGTATCTCGGCTTATCTTCTTGATATGCAGCGGTTGTATTTTTGTTTAAGTCTATTAATGTAACGGATAGAGAACTTGTAGGTAATTTATTCTCTTCAGCATAATTGACTATACTCTTGACAATTTTGTCTAGCTTTTTATCACCTTTGGTTAACTTAGGGGACGTTACTATATTATAAGTAAATTCTGAAGTATTCGATAATAATAGAGGATTAGAATTAAGGGGGACAATCCCTTGATTCTGGCTGGGAGTATTAACTGAAATAGGAAAAGCAGTTGTTAAAGTTGGTATTGCTTGCGCTGTTGGGGGAGAAGTATTTTTTCTCACTTCAGTCTTTTTTAAACCATCTCGACGGGAGAAAAAACTGCTCAAACTAAATATAGAAATAATAAGCAACACAACCGAAACTGTAAGTGCATAAAATTGGAAATGAGATAGCTGAGAAAATCTATATTTACTCATTGATACACCTTTAGTTTGATTAGTTGTCGTTTGAGGTATACGAGTAGTAGCACCAGTTAAGGAATTAGTTGCCTGTTTTTTTAGTTCAGTATTTTGGTGCTGGAGGCTAGTAATTACTTGATTTGCAAGTTTTAGCTTATTTTCAAGCTCACTAATTTCCTGTTTGTGTAAGTTTTGGTTTTGTTCTGATTTTTCTTCCACAAATCTATACCTTTTCTACTTTCTCATACACTACATGGTGAGCATTTGGAGATTATTTTTTATAAAACAATTAATCGACTCCCTATATTAATTGTAGTTAGATATCTTTACCTGTCCATCTTCATAAACTAAGTCATAACTAACTGTGGAAGTAAACAGACCAGATTGGGTTCTATCGACATTCCCTTTGCTATTTATAAGGGTACGTTGTTCTGTGACATTAACTACAAGTGTTGCTTTATCTCCGCTGGGTTCAAACCTATTTACACCATTAATCCGTTGCACCCCATAAGTCCAATGAGAGTTATTTCTAACTAACCATTGAACTGAACTTAAACAATCATCTTCATCTCTCCCAGATGCTATACAAGATTCTGGATCTGATGATTTTTCAATATTTCTTTCATAGGCAGAACCAGTTAATAATTGTCTGCCTTTATCTGTTACGTAGGGAGGGGCAAAAATTTCTCCTTTGGCTTTAATCCAACTTGTAACGGTATTAACCGCTGCTTCTTGAGAAATCAGATTATTGGTGCTTTGTATGGGTTGAGAATTGTTATTACTGGAGTTGGTAGAAGATGAACTACTTGATTCTCTTCGAGAATTGTTATTAGAGTTATTGCTATTATTCCCAGATGAAATTTCAATGGGTGTAGATATTGGTGTTGATGTAGAGGTGGATATGGGTGTTTCAGTAACGTTGTTTGTGTTTGCTTGCTGATTTCCTGATTGATGCATTTGTCCCATTACCCACCAACCACCAACGAGAATTGAACCAATTACACCACCAACAATGACAGCTTGTTGCCAAGTTCCGGAAGTGTTTTGTGTTGGTTGTGCTGGTGTTGGTTGTTGATAATAATTTGCTTGTTGCTGTCCACCTGGTTGATAGTGTGCAACTGTTGGAGGTTGCTGTTGAGGTGTTGGTGTGGAGTATTGTGTGGGTGCAGATTGTACGGGTTGTGGTGGTGGATTGTATTGCGGTGGAGTGTATTGTGGTGGGTTATATTGTGGTGGAGTATAGGGAACTGTCGGTGCAATCTGGTTTGGCACAGGTTGAAGATCTGCTAACATGTCCCTTGCGCTGGGATAGCGATCGCGTGCTACTGGTAATATGCATTTATCCAATACCATCGCCAAACTTGGACTCACATTCAAAGCATATTGTCGCCACAAAATTTCACCCGTGTGGGGGTTTGTTGGCAATTCTTGGGGAAGCTTCCCTGTAAGTAGATAAATTGCTGTTAATCCCAAGCTATACAAATCACTACTAAATTGGGGTCTACCTGCTGATTGTTCCATCGGCATAAATCCAGGTGTCCCAATCACGATGCTTCTGGCAGAGTTCCCAGAATTTGTTATCACTGTTCCCATGGTTTCTTTCACGGCACCAAAGTCAATTAAAATGGCTTTGCCGTCGAAATTGCGAATCATGATGTTATCTGGTTTGATGTCCCGATGCACTATGTGTTTGCTGTGGACATAGCTTAATATTGGTAAAATGTCAATTAAAATTGATTTAACTGAACTTTCACTCATGGAACCCTGCTGTTGCAGTCTTTGAGATAGGGTTTGCCCCTCGATATATTCTTGAACTAGGTAAAATTCTCCGCTTTCGTTAAAGTAAGCATATAACTTGGGTATTTGTGGGCTGTTTTCTCCCAATTCTTCCAAGATGGCTGCTTCTCTTTGAAACCGCTCCTGTACTAACTGATGAATTTGCGGGTTATTATTAGCTACAGGCTTGAGTTGTTTAATTACACAACGACGACCGGATGGCATTTGGGTATCTTCTGCTAAGAATGTATCTCCAAATCCACCACTACCCAGGACACTCAGAACTTTATAACGGTTATTTAAAAACGTCGGTGTGATCATAATCTTAGCCGATCGGTATTGTATTTATATACTTAGAATTAATACAGCTTTATACCCAGATATTTCGGAAACTCAGTAAATTATTTAACTTTTCGTATAGAAGTTTGGTAAAATATCAGTGTATAAAATGATTAATTTTATACTCATTTCCAAATCCATCATACCTGTCAAGGGATCAACAGTCAAAAATATAAATGCACGGCAAAGTAGAACCCCGACTTATTGAAGTCGGGGTTCTGAGGAATCTAGTTAAATTTGAGTTTAATGTACTAAACCAATAAAATGTAACAATCCTTGACCTGTCATCATCTCAATAATCAAAGCGATAAAGCCCAGCATGGCAATTCGTCCATTCCAAACTTCGGCACTGGTGGTAATTCCCCATTCCCAAGCTTCAGGGGGATACATTTTTGTTCCCTTTTTCATTTGTGCGACTTCCGACAAAGCCACTTTGGGAGATTTGCGTGCATTGACAACTAAATCAGCTAAAGCACGAATGAATGTGGGATGGGTATTGAGTGCGGGGACACGACGGAAATTGTGAATACCAGCTTCTTCGGCAAGTTCGCGGTATTCCATATCAATTTCTTGCAGAGTTTCGATATGTTCGGAAACAAAGCTGATGGGAACCACCACTAAATCCTTGATACCCTTTGCACCTAATTGCGCGATCGCATCTTCAGTGTAAGGCTTTAACCACTCCACAGGACCTACCCGACTTTGGTAAGCTAGGGTGTGCTGATTTGGGCGGTTAAGGGTACGCATGATCAATTCGGTACATTCCTCAATTTCCCTTTGATAGGGGTCTCCAGCTTCCTCCACGTAGCTTTTGGGGACACCATGAGCGCTAAAGAATATATGTGCTTCTTCAGAATTAGGAATTTGATCTAATTCTTGGGCAATTAAATCTGCCATTGCTTTGAGATATCCTGGTTCTTTGTACCAGGAAGCAATGACCGTGTATTTCACTGGTGCTAGTGCAGGATCTTCCTGCCAAAATTTCTCTAGCATTCGGAAGCTGGAACCACTGGTGCTGATGGAAAATTGGGGATACAAAGGTAAAATTACTAGTTCCTTAATTCCATCTTTGGTGATGCGCGCGATCGCTTCTTCGGTGAAAGGGTGCCAATAACGCATCCCCACATAAATTTCCGCATCCTCTCCCATTTCCCGCAACTTGTCCCGCAAAGCTTCACCCTGAGCTTCGGTGATACTCCGCAAGGGGGAACTTCCACCTATCTGTTTGTAGTTCTCTTGCGATCGCTTAGTTCTTCGGGAAGCTATAAACCATGCCAAAGGCTTTTGTAACCAAGGAAATGGCAAGCGAATAATTTCTGGATCGGAAAATAAATTATACAGAAATGGTCCGACATCTTCCAACTTATCGGGACCACCGAGATTGAGTAATAATACGCCTACACGATCCATAGCAGTTATTTTCCCCCAACCTCTTTCATGTTTTTTACTTATGTTAACAATATATCTTTAATTAAAGATACGATTTATTTGCAAGGAATAGATACAGTGGCAACAATATTGCGCGATTTAAGTTATCGCTATCAATGGCTTTACAACGGTATATCTCGCTTGGCGGCTTTGAGCGTTGGTGGCGAATCTAAATTTCGACAACTTGCTTTGCAAGACTTAACACTTTGCTCAGATACAAAGATTTTAGATTTATGTTGTGGCAGTGGTCAAGCAACCCATTTTTTAGCTAAATATTCCCAACAAGTTACAGGACTCGACGCTTCTCCACTTTCTTTAAAAAGAGCCAAAAACAACGTGCCCCAAGCAAGCTATATAGAAGCATTTGCCGAAGATACTAACTTACCTGATAGTACATTCGACGTTGTTCATACTAGCGCGGCACTCCATGAAATGCAACCCCAACAATTGCAAAAAATTCTTAAAGAAGTATACCGAATCCTCAAACCGGGGGGAATATTTACCCTAGTAGATTTCCATAAACCCAGTAATCCCTTGTTTGTTCCGGGTTTATCGGTATTTTTCTGGCTATTTGAAACCGAAACCGCTTGGGAATTGATTAAAACCAACTTGCCAGAATTATTAAAAACAAACGGTTTGCAAATTAAATCTCAAAAGTTTTATGCTGGTGGCAGCTTACAAGTAATACAAGCAACCAAGCCAAGCTAGAGTTAGGGGGTTAAGTGTGAGGTGTAAACAATATTGGCACCAAAACAATCTCCCTCAAAATCTGGTATTATCGCCCATCTCAAAGCAACATTACTGCTTTTCGGTCAGGTAATGCTGCATCTATGTCAAGGCAAAATCTACCATCGCATCGTTTTGGAACAAATGTTCAAAGCTGGACCTCTTTCTATTTCACCAGTTTTGCTAGTTAACTTATTTGCGGGGATGATTTTTACTATCCAAACAGCCCGTGAATTAGCAAAATTTGGTGCAGTAGATCAGGTGGGAGGTGCCTTTGCCTTAGCTTTTTGCCGCGAACTTGCACCAATCCTCACAGCTAGCATCATGGCAGGACAAGTGGGTTCAGCTTTTACCGCAGAATTGGGGGCAATGCGAATTTCTGAGCAAATTGATGCACTGTATATGCTCAAAACTGACCCCATTGACTATCTAATTTTGCCACGAGTCATCAGTTGCTCTGTGATGATGCCTATTTTAACGATTTTTGCCTTAGTTATAGGTGTCTGCGGAGGAGTATTTGCTGGTGCACAACTATATCGTTTGGAACCGGAGGTATTTTTGGGATCAGTTCAAGAGTTTCTCAGCATCAACGATTTGCTGGTGGTATTACTCAAAGCTTTAGTGTTTGGCATCATGGTAGCCGTTAATTGCTGTAGTTGGGGGTTAAATGCTTCGGGGGGTGTTAGGGGTGTGGGAGAAGCTACAACAGCAGCAGTGGTGACAAGTTGGGTGGCAATTTTTATTCTTGATTTATTGATTTCTTTGTCTTTGTTTGAAACGCCGGTACTTTAACGGTTAATCAGCATTTACCTTCCTAATTCAAAGGCTACAATCGCCTGTTTCTCGCCGGAGAAAAATTTGTTTTTTTTTCTGTCCATAGCTAAAATTGAAACATCTTCAATTCACTTCCTAAAGTCACTCTAAAACTGGATATTTAGTGATGCCAAAAATCTGCAAAATGTTCCCGTCCAAATCAATTATTTTATTTTTGGGTATGGGGCTAGCTCAATTTCATCCCGTCTTAATTCCAACTTCACAAGCACAAATAGTTACGGCTCAGAAACTTTCAGAAGCACCATTAGATTTAAAATTCTTAAATAGTCCTAATCCTCCCAGCGGAGTTTTGACATCGAGAACCATTAATCAAAATGGTCTGACTGCACCAAGTTTGTGGTGGATTAAAGAGAACTTTGAAAAAAAACTCATGGATAATTGGATTGCTTATCCTCAGTTAAAAAGAGTAGATGTAGTTGTTAATCAACAGTTTTGGAGTATATTTGATTATTTAGAACGCTATAACTTTATTAATAGAGTTGGTGCTAATGCCAAAAACTTTGGTTACAGCACTAGGGTTTTTAATTACCAAGAAGAACTTTTAGGAACCTACACTTGTAATTTTCAAATAGCCGATAATAGGACAAAGACTGTCAATCAAACAAACTCTTTTGAGCCAGTGGATTGTCGAATTAAAATGAACTCAGAAAATCGCTTGGGTGTAGAACCAATAGAAACGGAAAAATAGCTTTTAGGTAATACCAATTTGAAGAAATAATGCGACAGATGGGTTGGTAGGGGTAAAGCGCATTCCTCATTGGTGTCAACTTAACGCGAAACTTATAGTCCGACTGGGAATGAATTTCTTCCTATCCCCTATCTATTAACCCGTCGAAATTCGCTAGGAGAGACTCGCATAGGCTTCTCTGGGTTCCAAATTCCCTTACCCATAAGTCTCGCCCATTGTTGAGCGCGTTCGAGTTTTAGGTCATACTTATGATTAGGCGATCGCGCAATGAACAGAGCGCTACCATTACGTACCATTTGCTCGTTTAATAGTATTTTGTCTTTCCAGATGTAAGCTAAAGTCCGTCCAATTTTATCTTTTGCTTCCACATCAAATTCTAAGGTTACAGGTTGTTCAGCAATTAACGACTCCAAACTGGTTTTAGAGTCATCCCCCCAAGGACGCTGACGTAAATCGGGTGCTTCAATCCCAATCAACCGAACTTGTGATATTAAATTTGGTTGATCCCCCATACCCAAAACTTCAAAGGTTTGTCCACTGACAACTCGTACCACTTTCACTTGTAGCGGTGGAGTTTGAGCTTGTTTTTGTGGTTGACAACCCACAGCTAAAAATAGTAGACATAGTAAGAATATACTAAAAATGGTTGAAAAGTATACTTTTTGAATATTTAAAATCTGGCTCTTAACCCTCTCTCTGCACCGGGGAGAGGTTTGAAGAGGGGTTCTATATTTGAACCGTTCGGAGTATAGTTTTTGGATCATTTGGCAAAAGTCAAAATAATTCTCCCAAATCCCCGACTTTGGAAAAAGTTGGGGATCTAATGTTTCCGTTTATTTACTAATCTTCATCTAAAGGGAAACCCGCACGAACCCTACCCTTGGCAAAAAAGCGTCCGAACTGAAGTTCGTAAACTTCATCCTCATCTTGGGTTTCCACTTCCAAATCAGAGCGTGCATAGCTCACGCATAACAAAGCATAACCTTGTTTACGCAACTCTGGCGATAAACCGATGGCTTCTGGTTGGTGAATTTCACCGGAGATAACTCGTACCGCACAAGTGGTACAAGCACCATTCCGACAGGAAAATGGTAATTCAGAACCTTGGTGTTCGGCACTGTGAAGAATGTAGCGATTCTCAGGTACTTCAAGAATATGGGTTGTACCCGTAGCGCGATCGCGTACTGTAATTGTATGTGTTAGTGGCATTTTTGTATTTTTTGATGTCAAATTCAAAATTTCAGCTAAAAATGATTGCGGTTTCTCTAATTAGATTGTATAGTGAAAACTTGTGACATCTGGAGAGATGGCCGAGTGGTTTAAGGCGCAGACCTGGAAAGTCTGTTTGGGGGAAACCTCAACGAGGGTTCGAATCCCTCTCTCTCCGTTCCCTATTTCAAGCTCTCAGTAAAGGCTAGTTTCTCATCAGTTAGCTCAACCGTTTGCTATCAGAAAGCTTTTTGTCTCGAAAAAGGAAACAAAGGACTATAATTTTGACGCTTAACTGCCTTGAAAAAACGTAAAATTATATTTCCTTTAATTTAGTTCCCTGAAAGGTTACTCTATAACTATCGATTTTAAATATATTTAAGTCGATTTAATTCTCCTGTTCAATTTTGCAAATTAAATAGTCAGTAGTCATCAAGTTCATAACTTTATCTAAAAATTGATAAATGGTATACAATTGAACTGGCTCTATCACCAGTTATGAATCAATTTCCAACACCTCAAAAACCTGAAAATCAAATAAATCCTTCTGCAATTAGCTTAGAAATAACCGAGGATTTTTCTCAAAATAATCTAACGCAGCAAAAAAACAGCTATTTACATAATTCGCTCGAATCTTACGAGCCTTTTATTCAACAGCTGATGAAGGATCTTGACTTAGTAGATAATCATTCAAATCAATCAAAGAATATATTAGAAACGATTCGACATATATCGAATGCAGAATTTGTCTGCGTTCTCAGTTGCGATGAGCATAATAACTGGCATTTGTTTAGTAAATGTGACTCTACATTAGATTTGGACAAAAATTTATCCATTGAGGAACTAGTATCTAAGCTAATTCCAGACTTGGCTTTAAATTCTGTGTTCAATCCAGCTTACTGTGGTAATTACATTCGCCATCAACAGTTAGAAAATATTTCACCAAATAATATAGTTATATTGCCAGTTAAACAGCTACCTAATCCTGAAGTGATGCTGATTTTTGGCTTACCAAACAATAGTTATTTTTATACAGATATCTACGGCAAGATAATTTCCAGCTTTTATCAGGCAATCCAAAATAAAATATTAGAACCATTGTTAATTGAAGCGGCAATTATAGACGAATTAAAACAGAGTTTTGGATTTGTTTCTTCATCTTTATATGAACGCAGGCTCAAACTATTTTGCCAACGCTTACAGCAAATGGTAATTTATTTTGAACCAGTTTTGCATTTAGGTCGTGATGACATATTTATAAGTGGTTGGGAAGCTTTAGCCAGAAATCCAGAAAGCCTTAGTTCTCCTTCTGAACTATTTAAAGCTGCCGAACTATGGGGTTCAAATTATATTCTCAAATTGGATCAATATTTTTTGATAACTGCTGTCCAAAGTTACCGTCAAGCAAGAGATCAAAGACAACGCCGACCAAATGATATCGTACCTTTATCAGTAAATGTCTACCCGGAAACTCTGATCAGAAAAGAGTATTTTGAGACGTTGAATCAACTCATCCAGGAAGATGCGATCGCACCACGAAATTTAATCCTGGAAATATCAGAGAAATCAGAACTACCTCAATTTGAAAATGGAATACGTCTGGATAACCCCCTAAGCTCATTTAAAAAATGTTTAGTTCAATATGTCCAAAAGCTGAATATTCGGTTTGCTATCGATGATTTTGGCGTTGGTTATGCGTCAGTATCGCGGTTAGCAGGATTAAATCCGTCCCATGTCAAAATTGACCGCGAAATTCTACATCACGAACCTTGTCATGTCATTATTAAGTTTGTCCATGAAATGGTTGGAGTTAATAATCTGAATCCTGCAAGTGTCATAGTTGAAGGAATTGATGAAAATTCACCAGTCAGCTTACGTTTGCTAAAAAAATTAGGCGTTAGTTATATTCAAGGTCATATTGTTGGTAAATCTCAACCAGAAATATATAGGCTGACACAGGAGAAAATTGAAGAGTTAAAAAGACTAATTGTTTAAACATCTTTGTTACAAAATCAAAATCGTCGTAGATCCCTCTAAAACCATGCCACATGCTACAAGTCGGCAACCCAACCGACGCAGTGGCTCTTTTTCGTTTTCCGGAAAGCAACGGTATGGAACTGATGTAAATAAGTGTACATCTTAAAATTCAGGAATTTACCTGAGTCAGAACAATGATTGATACATCTTCAGTAAAACTAACACTTGCTTTTACAGATCCAGATTTAGCAGATCAACAGCGAGAACAGCAAATAGAGGAACTACAAGCCGGAATTGCTGATTTTGCGACAGTGAAAACAGTTGGTAGGATGACAGGTTCAGCAGTCCCCGTGGGAAGTAGAGCATTTGCCAGCTTTCTAACCGGTTTATTGATGGCAGAAGTGAATCCAGAGAACATTAAAAAGCTATTTGGGTTCTTAAGCGATCGCTTCGGCAATCAACCCCTAGAAATTAACCTAGAAAAAGCTGACGGTAGCAAACTTTCCCTCAAGGCAAATAGTCGAGAAGAATTGGAATTTTTGTTCAAACAAGCTCAAGAATTTATCAAAGGTTAATTTGCTAATAGTGAAAACCCTTAATAAAGCCAATGACTTCACTTACCGAAAATGGTATTGACTCAATCTCTTGCAACTCATTGTATGTGTTAATTTCATCCTCAGAACGATTACTTAGTTTTTTACCAAAGTTGGGATGATCGTGAATAATTAGCTCTTGAGCGCTAGAATTAGTCAATATTATTTGGGTTGGTGCTTGGAAAAAAGCCATGCGACTAGGTAACTCGAGAATCTTATCGATTTGTCTGATTTCATCGATTCTGTTTAAAGCTTCATCGAGAAGTTGGCTAAATTTTTGAATCCGAAAAAAGGGAATGCTACCGTCATTACAGGTATCTTCACTTTTGAGCATTTCCACAGCAGTACGCAAATTTTTCCGAATATTAGGTGCATCTTCAAAAGGTAAAAGAGTACCACAAGCGGTTGGTAATAATCCTTCATCACTGTCAATGCGAAAAGTTAAAACTGTTCGTCTTCTACCAATTTCTGTACTGGGAGGTTGTTTGAGTAGCCGATATTGTTGAGAAATCTGAAAATAAGCTGCTGCCATAGCATAATTCGCTTCATGATCTAACGGTCTATCAACGATAATACGGATATTTGGGGGTGTTTCGTTAAAGAATTCCCGCGAGTCTTGAGAGGTGAAATACTTGATAATTGAAGAGTCACCCATCGGACTAAGATCCAACCATTCACAAGTAATACCATCTGCCTTTAAGCCAAATCGAGAAGTACCATATAACTTTGCTCCAGTTAAGCTTGCCCCACTTAAATCTGCACCAACCCATTCGGTTTTGATTAATCTAGCTTGATGCAAATTTGCATGAACCAAAGTACAATTACTGAGGTTGGCATTACTAAGATTTGCCCCAGTTAGATCAGCACCGCTTAATTTTGCTCCAGTTAAATCAGCCCAGCGAAGATTTGCTCCAGTTAAATTTGCCCAGCGAAGATTTGCCCCAGCTAAATTTGCCCCACTCAGGTTTGCCCGACTGAGATTTGATTGTTTGAGTTCAGTATCGCGGAGATTGGCACCACTTAAATCGGTGCGAGAAAGATCAGTTTTGCTCAGATTCGCTTGTTCTAGATTAGCCCCAGTTAACAAACTGCCTTTTAAATTTACCTCACTCAAATTCGCTTGACGGAGATTTGCTTGACGCAGTGTTGCTTCTCGCAAATCGGCATTTTTGAGATTGGCAGCAATTAAAGTAGCGCGACTGAGGTTAGCACGAATCAACTCCGAGCGAACTAGGGAAGCTTTGGAAAGTTCAGCATGACTTAAATCAGCCCGAACCAAATTTGTGACATTTAGGCTAGCACCCTTTAGATTGGCATTGGTAAGATGGACACCACTGAGTCTGGCGACATTCAACTTAGCAAACATTAAATTGGCAGAAATCAGGCTAGCACCGCTGAGATTAACCACGTTTAAGTTGGCTTGACTCAGATTGATATCGTCGAGTTTGGCACCACTGAGATTGCTTTCTGAAAGGTCAATACCGCTAAAATGACGCACCCCGGCAGCATATTTTTCGAGGAATTCCTCCACCTTCATTCGCAATACCTCTTGTGTTGATAACTTGCAGAGTTGGTCATGAACGTAGAAATAATATTGTTATTAAGAAGCTAATAGTTATAGATAGAACTAATGAAAATCGGAATTGTAGGGTTGGGATTAATTGGTGGTTCCCTTGGTTTGGATATGCGATCGCATCATCATACCGTTGTCGGTGTTAGTCGTCGAGAATCAACCTGTCAAAAAGCTGTCACCCTCGGTTGTGTAGATCAAGCCTCTACAGACTTAAGCCTCCTTGCTACTGCTGAAGTGGTTTTTATTTGTACACCTATCGGACTTATTATTCCCACAATGCAGCAGCTAATCACGGTTTTACCTGCAAATACTATTGTCACTGACGTTGGTTCTGTCAAAACACCAATTGTTGAAGCCATTAGCCCCCTGTGGCACAACTTTGTTGGGGGACATCCCATGGCTGGAACTGCTGATAGTGGCGTAGAAGCAGCATTAAGTAACCTATTTGTCCAAAAACCCTATGTATTGACACCAACCCCAACCACCCCCAATTCTGCCGTAGTTTTATTGGAAGAGTTGCTCAAAGAACTTAGTGCTACTATTTACCACTGTACTCCCCAAGAACACGATCGCGCCGTCAGTTGGATTTCCCATTTACCAGTCATGGTAAGCTCTTCCCTAATTGCTGCCTGTACGGATGAAGCGGAACCACAAGTATTAAAATTAGCTCAAAATCTCGCCAGTTCTGGCTTTAGAGATACCAGCCGTGTTGGTGGTGGAAATCCAGAACTAGGGGTGATGATGGCAAAATACAACCGAGAAGCTTTATTGAAGTCACTAGAAGTCTATCGTCACAATTTAGACGAATTAAAGGATTTGATTGAACAAGAAAATTGGACAGATTTGGCAGCAAAATTGGAGCATACCCAAGCTGTGAGACCTAATTTTGTCCAATAGTAGCTATATTTTTTGGTTTCAATTTCTGTAACAGCACCAGATTTTGAATAAATTCGAGTAACTATAAAAATAGAAAAGCCTTATAGTTTGCTTTCAACGAAAAGGCAGCTACGGTATACACACAAGTCCCGTTTGCCTTTCCTAGACAAGCCCACCCTTGCAGGACGCTCTAAAAGAATGCGGAATCTGAGAGAACTTCTCTCCCCTGCTCCCCCTTACTCCCCCTGCTCCCCCTGCTCCCCCTACTCCCCTACTCCCCCTGCTCCCCTACTCCCCCTACTCCCCTACTCCCCTACTCCCCTACTCCCCTACTCCCCTACTCCCCTACTCCCCTACTCCCCCTACTCCCTGCCCCCTTGCTTCTTTTCACCACCAAGGTTTATTCACACAGATGCCATGTAATTGCAACAATATCTCCACAACCACTGTCTAAACTGAAGATAACTATAGAAATACCAGTTTATTGCAAATGTTAAACAAAGATAGTCACGATAATTTATCTAAAAATTCTTCACAACAGCCCAAACCCTGGCGGAAAAAAGCGATGAATCTATCGCTACTATTAGTGGGTTCTGGGATGACCTTTGCAGGTGGTTACATAGCTCAAAATCAACAGCAAATTGCCAATATTGCCGTTGGTTCTGCCAAAGCTGCACCCCTAGTTGCTCCAAGTGATTCCAACTATGTCACTAATGTAGTTAAAAATGTTGGTTCGGCAGTAGTTAGAATTGATGCTTCCCGAACCGTTAATAGACGAGCATCTAGCGAATTTAGTGATCCATTTTTCCAACGCTTCTTTGGTTCCCAGTCTCAATTACCGTCAAGAAGACGTGTAGAACAAGGAACTGGTTCTGGTTTCATCATCAAAGCTGATGGTAGTAGTGGGGAAATCCTCACAAATGCCCACGTTGTTGATGGTGCAGATACTGTCCGTGTCACCCTCAAGGATGGACGCAGTTTCCAGGGTAAAGTAATGGGCAAGGACGCATTAACTGATGTTGCTGTGATCAAAATTCAGGCAAATAATTTACCTGCGATGAGCTTGGGTAATTCTGATCGATTAGAACCTGGTGAGTGGGCGATCGCTATTGGTAATCCCCTCGGTTTAGATAATACCGTAACTACTGGAATTATCAGTGCAACTGGACGTAGCAGCAACCAAATTGGTGCCCCTGATAAGCGGGTTAATTATATTCAAACTGATGCCGCAATTAATCCTGGTAATTCTGGAGGACCTTTGCTAAATGCCAGTGGTGAGGTAATCGGGATGAATACTGCAATTATTCAAGGTGCCCAAGGTATCGGTTTTGCCATCCCCATTAATACCGCTCAACGGATTGCATCTCAATTAATTTCCACTGGTAAAGTTGAACATCCCTATCTGGGAATCCAAATGGTGGGATTAACTCCAGAATTAAAGCAAAATATCAACTCTGATCCTAATAGTGGTTTCAATATCACTGAAGATAAAGGCGTTTTGGTGGCTAAAGTTGTTCCCAATTCCCCTGCTGCTAAAGCCGGAATTAAAGCTGGTGACGTAATTTCTAAGTTGAATGGACAACAAGTGAGTGATCCGAATGCCTTACAAAAAATAGTGGAAGATAGCCAAATCGGTAAGAACTTAAGTGTAGAGCTGCGTCGTAACGGGCAAAGCGTAAGTTTAGCAGTTCAACCTGGTGCTTTCCCCACACAAATGTAGTGAAATTCTAACACTTCTGGTTTAGGAGTATTCCAAGTAAAAAAATGTCCAATTGTCATTGCGTAGCTTGCGAACCCAAGGTTGGAGGAACGACGTAAGCGCAAAGCGCAGGCTTCACCAACGCGTAGCGTTGGTGAAGCCTCAGCCGTCGTGAAAGCGATAGGGGCTTCTCTTTGAGTGGCAAGCTTTGTCTGTATAACGATACCCTTCCAGGGCATTGATTCAAAAAGTGAGATGTTCCCTTCGTTAGTTACCTTACTTACGAACTACTTCACGCTCTTTATCAACAACTTGATTATCTGCTTCTTTATCTTTAAACATATTACTTGCGCTCAATAACAAATCTCGAAGCAAATGTTTAATCTGGCGTTCTTTCCGTGCTAAAGCGCTTCCAGCTTCCGCTAATTTTTCATCAAGTTGTAAGTGCTTTTCTTTCACTTGTTCTACAATTACTTCCGGTTGGGGAAGGGTTTTGTTATACCATTGTTTTGCATCTTCCAAATAGCCGTTAATCTCTTCTGTGCGTCCACCATAACGTGCGCTGAGATTTGCTTTAGCTATTGCTAACTGAGATTGTAATTGGGCATAGCGTTTCTGTAGTAGGGCGAATTCTTCACTATTTTTGATGCTTTCCACTGCTGAGTCAATTGCGACCTTAGCTTGTGATGATTTTGTTTGTCCTTTTTCTTGAATTTCTCTTAAAATTTCATCTACTTCCTGATTTATATTCGCTTCTTCTGTGTCTAACTTAGATTGAAGTTGTTTGACTTCAGCCTGAGTTTTGGCAATATTTTCATGACGCTTACTATTAACGGCTTCTAAAGCTCCTTCAATCGAAGCTGTTACTTCTTCCTTAAATTCTTCGCCACGCTCTTGGAGAGTTTCAGTTACTGCTGTCACTGCATCGTTAACGATCCAGCGAGCATCGTTTGAGCCTTGTTTTAGTTCAGATATAACTCCAGAAACCGCTAATCTGACGATTTCCCGAATTCTTTCAATCCGTAATTGCCCGGTTTCTTTTACTTGCTGAAGGTCAGTTTTTATTTGCTCTTTGATATTGTTAGCCATATTGAATCTACTTCAAGTTACTATATCCTATGAACTCATGATGACTCAATGAAGATAAAATGTATTACATCGAAAGGTAGAAAGATCGTCAGCTTAAAAATATTTATGTCTTCAGATGTAGAGAAAGAATATAAAATCTTTAAACATCTGCCAAAAGGTATAGATTTTAAAAAATAAACAAAGTAATCATTTTAATTCGGAGAAACAACTTGAAAAAACTCTCACAAGTATTGATTTTAATACTGTTTATGGTGTTATTTACGGTTGTTCAGCCTGTAACAGCCGATACCTTAAACTCAAATGGGGCAAAAATATTTGAGAGCAACTGTGCAGGGTGCCATATAAACGGTGGTAACATTATTCGGCGCGGTAAAAATCTAAAACTCAAGGTATTACGAAAAAATAATATGGATTCTGTGGATGCCATATCAGTAATCGTTGCTAATGGTAAAAATAATATGTCAGCATATCAAGACCGTCTCACAGTTGAAGAAATTCAAGCTGTGTCCACCTATGTCTTACAACAAGCTGAAAATAATTGGAAGTAGAATCGGTAAAGTAATTATTCCCAAATCAAATAATTGTACCTGGAATTAGTCGTGGTCAAAAGAAGCAAGAGAGCATGGAGCAAGGGGGAAGACTGAGACGCAGAACTTCACGCATTCTTTTAGAGCGCCCTACAAGGGCGTAGCTCTCCTACCCATGCTTTGCTTCTATTCGAGACTCTGCCCGTAGCTTGCTTCCACGAAGTGATACGCTCCGCGCAGATGGGAAAAGTCAACAGCCTATCCCCTTCCCCTCTGCCTCTTCGGTGACTAAGATAAGTATCGATAATTATTTAGCTTTTTTTCGAGGGGATAGAAATCACAAACTCAGATCCATTTCCCAGGGTAGAATTACATTCAAGCTTTCCCGCATGAAGTTCCACAACATGTTGATAACTAATAGATAAACCCAAGCCTGTTCCTTTGCCAATGTCTTTAGTTGTGAAGAAGGGATTGAATAATTTAGAGCGCACTTTTTCGCTCATTCCTAAACCATTATCTCTAATTCTAACCACAACCCAATCATCATTAATAGTCTCAGTAATAATTTCAATAGTCGGTAATCTAGATTTTAAATTAATGTTTGTCTGTGTTGTTTCCAGCATTTCTTCTAATGCATCAATTGCGTTAGCAATAATATTCATAAATACTTGATTAAGCTGACCAGCATAACAATTAATCAGAGGTAATTTGCCGTAATTCCGAATTACTTCAATTTGCCTGGAAGACTCTGGGATAAATTTTAGACGACTATTCAAAATAACTAATGTACTGTCAATTCCTTCATGAATATCGATTTTTTTAAGTTCGGCTTCATCTAATCGAGAAAAAGTCCGTAGTGACTTAACGATTTTTTCTATTCTATTTGCTCCCATACTCATTGACTTAAATAGTTTCTCTAGATCTTCCTTGAGAAAAGATAGTTCAATTTTTTCAATTTTTGCTTTAATTTCCGAGGCTGGTTCAGGATAATAATATTGATATAAATCTATAAGTGTAATTAAATCTTGAAAATAACGATGAGCATGGAATAAGTTTCCATATATAAAACTAACTGGATTATTAATTTCGTGGGCAATTCCAGCAACTAAGACTCCGAGAGCAGACATTTTCTCAGACTCAATTAATTTCATCTGCACAGATTTGAGATTAGTTAGTGTCGTTTCTAATTCCTCTGTACGTTGTTTTAGAGAAACTTCAGATGCTTCCAAATTGCGAATTACACTTTTGAGGACTGATTCCCTCAAATCACTAGCATTTTCTAATTGTTGTCGATCTATTTCCGAACGTTCCAATTTTTTTTGGAGAATTCGGACGCTTTTTTCTAATTCCTTAATTCTGCTCTCGTAATCTATCGGTTCCATGGAAATCTATTTTGTTCCCAATAGCAAAGTCACAAATGTTTCTTGATGGTAGTAGGTTTCACCACCCGATTCTAAGGGTGCAAATTCACCATATGTATAAAACCCAGCAATCGGTATATTTGGGGAAACTGTTTCTCTAACTAATTGATACTCTTGCTTTGCTCTTGTACCTAGAAGCCAACGACGACAGCAGCAGGAAAAGATTAAAACTATTTCTGGTTCGGTTCCTGGATAATTTTCTAAGGCAGTTTGAAATGAAGTTTTAGATGCTGCGATAATTTCATCCCGATTAATATTGGTCATTTTGATCATTGATTGTTCGGGAACATTACCCAAAAATTTGATGCTACCGTTTGTGCGATCGCATAAGTTGGGCACTCGCATATAATAACGTTCTGGTAAGTCAGTGCGATCGCTATCTCTCTCATACACTGCTAATGGATTTTCCGCAGTCGGGGGACGATTACCTAAATAATGCTGATAAAACTCCAGTGCTGGTTTCCCATCTATCTCATACAGTGTAGTCCCCTCAGATTTGGTTATAACACCAGCAGAACCTAAAGGCTCCCAACCGCAACCAGTACCATAGGAAAATAAAATATCTCCATAAAAAACCAAAATGGGTAATGTATCGTTTAGAATTTCTGTACCAAAGAATTGATAAGTATTTTTAAAGCGATATTGATCCCCAGCAGTACCACCAATAATTGGTACCTTCTCACCTAAAGCTTGTTTTAATCCTTGAAGAATTAATTCCCCATTAGTTGTTGTCCCATCTGTAATATAGCTGGCAGGCAGAAGAATACACAATTTGGGAACATCCTGATTTGGATTTGCTTTCTCAACAGCTTGGTGAGCAGCTGCAATGGGGTCTTTACTAGCTTCATACCCGATACCAACCTCAATCCCAACATCATCTGAACAAAACAACATCAAGATTAATGAATCTTGTTGAAATCCTAAGACTGAAGACATCTCTCCATCTGTGGTACAACCAATTAAATCAAGTCCAGGAAATGCCTGATCAATTTCTTTGAGAATAACGGCATGATCAAAATCAATAGCATTAAGTAATATCCCAGCTTTAGGTTCTATTTCTCCAAGAGTTTGACGACATTGATCTAAAACATCTTCAATCGCTCCCTCAGAACTTGGATCATCGCTATGACCAATGACAACCTTCAACATATATTTCTCCGCTTTATATTAAATTAAATAAATTCAGATTACTCAGTAAGTCGGCACAAATAAACACAACTGTGTAACAAAGTGTAAATTATACTCAAAATCCTGACCAATACTCACTATTCGCTACTCACTCCCCATAACGACTATTTTTCCTACCCACCTACTTAACTTAAGTTAACAATCAGCTTCTACCAGGCTTCTGATAAAAGTCCTAAATTCCACCTATGTCTTACTTAGCAACTACTTTCTCTAGCCAATTTAAAAATATGGCTAACATAGCTTGCTGTAAATTGACGGATGATTAGAAGTTACCGAAATTTTTTGATTTACAGATATGTAAAATGAGATGCAGATTGAGGCTGCACAGTAATATCAATCAGGTAACTAACCTAAGATTGCCCATGATGCTCTGATAAATCACAATAGCTACATAAATTTGGCAATATCAATATATTAATTTAATTTTTTCTGCAAAATATATGGCTTGCGTATACGTAGTATATCTCTAGCATTAAGTTATAGATGTGAGCGCTTCTAAAAAACGAAAAGTAAGTAAATTAATACTTAGGGCTTGCTGTATAGCCCTTTCGGGCATCCAAGAAACGCGCAGCGCAGCACGGCGTAAATAACCAGGTCATTATTTAACTCTGAAAACCCCCAGTAATAAGAGGCTTTACCCCACTGCCTCGACGTACTAGCTATTTCTAATCTCCTTGGGGATATTCTTGCCACAGATTTGTAATTTCCCGCAAACTCTGATAGTTGCCATCACCTAAAATAATGTGATCCAGTAAGGGAATTGCGAGGAAATTTGCCCCCTGCAATAGTTGCCGAGTTAAATCAATATCTGCGGAACTTGGTTCTACATTTCCAGAAGGATGGTTATGAGCAATAATCAAGCGGGTGGCATTTTGTTTAATGACTTCCCGGAAGATTTCACGAGGTGGTGCTAAAGTTTCGGTAGCAGTCCCAATCGTAATAATTTGTGTTCCCAATAAGCGGTTTTTCACGTCTAGAAGTAAAACAGCGAATAATTCTTTGGTTTGCCACATCAAATCCTGACTTAAGGCAGCAGCAGCAGAAGCAGGACTATCAATGGTTGTTTTTTCACCGGGACGTGATTGAAATGTCCGTTTACCTAGTTCCACAGCAGCTAAGATTGTGGTCGCTTTGGCTGGTCCGACACCATCAATTTGCATCAATTCAGCAGCACTAACATCACGCATCACTACCAAAGCATCCTGTTGATGTTTTCCTAATTCTTGCAGGATATATTGTCCTAAACCGACAGCCGAAAGTTTTCCTGGACCTTGACCTGTGCCTAGTAAAATAGCAATTAACTCGGCTGTGGATAGTACTTTTGCTCCATGGGCTAATAAACGTTCTCTTGGACGTTCATTTTCCGCCATATCAGCAATTCTTAGGCAGTAGGTCATAGGAAAATCAGGAATAGTGGCGACAGATGTACCTCTTTTTAGTTATCTCCTGTTTTTCTCTAAAAGTAGTTTAATTTGATGAAATCTTTAATTTTGCCAAAGGTGGGAACGGGGAGTATTCAGCTTTTGCTCTCAATTTCCCTCAACTTTGGGGATACAAAACACCGGGCTTTTTTCACTTTTGTCTGTTTCCCGTTCCCTGTTGCTATTAACAAAGCTATGCCAAATATTTTCTCCAAATTTCCAATTGATTTGGAGAACCATACCAAATTCCGGGACTGCGAGGGGAGTGCTTAACCCCTTCAATGATGATATTTTCTGCACCTTCTAAGTGTGCGGCAGCGATTGGTGTGATTCCATCTCCCCAAGTATTACCGATACCACATGTAAGTTGATAACTACTATAAGCTAACCAACTACCTGGCTGTCTTTTACCAAAAATTGTCTTGCCAGCAACACAAATGTAGCGGGTATTTGTGTAGAATGCTCCAGGATAGTTTTGATTTACAAAGTCAAGATTCCAGCGTGTCCAGCGTTCCTGGCTCACATGTGGAGTTCCTAAGGTAATTAGGGTATTAATTTGGGGATGTGCTTGCCAGAGTGTGGAGTTTTTCTCTCCTCTACCAGAATAAGCTGTTTCCCCCATGTATATGCGGGATATCCATCCCCCAGCAGAATGACCGATCAAGTTTATTTGTGATGCATGATGTTCTTTTAATAGATGTTTTACAGTGCGATCAATTTGTAGAATAATTGGTGTGACGGCTCTACCCCCAAGAGTGGGAAACCAATCTTGTCTTTTTAGAGGTACTGTTAGTGTTGGGTAGCCTGATTCTTGAAGTGATTTTTCCAGCGGATAATAGGCGGCTGCACTTTCTAAATATCCAGGTACAATCACAGTAGGTAGTGGCATTTTAAGAGTTTGGTTGAATTAGGATAATTGTTTGCGGACTGAAAAATTTATTATTTGTTCCAGTTATAATTTACCGAGCTTTGAGTTTTAAATCTATAATTTACTGACCAGTCTCGAAGTATAATAGGATTAAAGATGATTAAAAAATAAAGTTTGTCAATAGTTGTCAATAAGTTTATGTATAATAATTTTTTGATGATAATAATAAGCATATACGCAAAGCTACTATATATCCGGTTTTGAAGTGTTAGGTAGGAATTATTGATTTAGGTAGTGATGTATTTTTAACTAAGATTACTGAGATATTAAGTTGAAATCGCAAAACAGTTAATTCAGTCGTTGTCGTTGTGTGGAGTGAAAGTTGAATCCTATGTCTTATATTACTGTGCTCAAGAGTGTTCCGGAAATTCTTAGTCAACCAGCGGGTATCGCGGCGATAGCATCCTTGGGAATTCACGGTGCGATCGCACTATTGCTGCCGCTAATGCCTGTGGACTCTGCTAAGTCAACGAAACAAGCACCTATTACTAAGCCACTGGGTTTGGCAGAGTTAACCCCTTTTGAGCAAAGCCGCATACCGCAGGTGGCAACGCTACAACCAGGTGCTCCCAACGCACTGCTACCTTTACCTGCCCAAGGTCAAATTTCGGGACAAACCGGGCTTCCAGGTATGCCCAATTCAACTGGTTCAACTACCCTCAATAGCTCCAATTCCTTTGTTAGCCCACCATCGGGTGCCCCATTTGTCTCTTCCACTACCCCACCTTTGCAGCCGTTCCAACAAACTACAGGGTTTTTAGTTAATCCTTTGCCCAATCAAGGAAAAGTTGTCAATTCCAGAACATCTAGACGTACAAGTTCTTCACCAGACTATAGCAACATCAACTTCAACAACTCAAAACCAGTTATACCTCCCAATAAAATGCGTGGTGTAAATCCTGGACAAGAAATTAGTTTTCCCCAGACTCAACCTATTTCTCCTACTTTTACACCCGGTAATAATGCACAAACTCAACCGATGGGTGAGGATGAAGGTAAAGGTGTTAACTTAGCGAAGGATCCCTTTGCTAATATGAATAACGGACAGCCAGCGGGTAACGCTGTAGCGACGAATCCTGATGGAACGCAGGCATTTGCACCACTGGAATCAATTAATAATCCTGAGATTAAAACTTATGGTGGAACACCTGCCAATCCTGTGGTAAGTAATCCAACAAATGTCAATAATTCTTTATCTGGCACTTATGCCAGCAATCTCAAAACTGGTGATAGTATAATCAACCAAATTACTAAGTTTAAAACACAGTACAAAGATTTAGTTACTGCTGCTCCCATTACTCTAACTTCTGATAGTAATAAGATTTCGGGGATTGTGGACGGTGGTATGGTGATCAAGAATAAAGCGGGTGAAGTTGATGCTATCGAACTTGCAGATGGTTCTCAACCACCAAAAGAAGTCAGAGATGCTGTACTTAGTTATCTGCAAAAAAGTCCGATTGCAGCAATCAACGGTAAACCAACTTATGTCTCTTTCCGAATTTCTCCTAAGTCTGGTGATGCAGCAACTCAAACGCCTGTAAAATCAGAGGATAATACAGTTCAAAAACCAGTTGTTCTGAAAAATATCACGGAAACATTAAAACCTGTTTCTAACCAGCTGCAACAACCTGTGATTCCTAGTTCTACAGTTCCAGGTACAAACAAACCTGTAGAGATTAAGCCTGTACAACAAACTAACTCGCAGACTACATCTGAAGTAGTAAAACCCATTGATAAGTTGCGTCAACGGATGCGGACGTTGAGTCAATCCTCAGAAATGGAATCCTCAAAAACACAAGTATTTACGCAGGAAACGGGCAAACCAGAATCTGAAAAAGCAACTACGAATTCTGTATCTACAGATGGAAAACCATTTTTGAATGAGTTACGCAAGTTTAGAGATCAAGAAAAAAAATAAGAGAATATTAGGACTTACGCACTGTACAAAAGAGCTATGTTGTGTATCAACGTAAATACGTTGTTTCACGCTTTCATAAATTACCCTTTCTTGGTTTTTTTCCGTTAATGGGTAATTCCTAAATATTTATTTTTAACCTCTTTCGCGGAATTCCCCATCCCTCTACAGGGTGGGGATGAATAGCGGACAAAAACGAGACCCACCCTAATCAATATCAACCGCAGGTTGTTGAGAGAGGGCTGTAGTCGAGTTTTTGTCAATCTCCAATGTTGGCAGTCGGTCAATATAGTCTTCAATTATTTGAGTCACTGTTTTTTCCTTCGTCGCGGCATAGTTTTTTAGTTTATTGAAACGCCTTTGTGATATGCGAATATGTACTTCTTTTGTTTTCATAGGCATGTCCACAACATAGGCATACTTATGCTACTATATAAATGGTTGTTGACCCACCCACACGGCTCATAACAAACGGTCACAGTAGCGGTAGTATGCGCGACCTCGTCTAAGAGCGTGAGAAAGGGGGAAAGACCTCGGTCACTGGTTCGCATCGGTTACGCCCTGCGGTAAAAAAAATAAGCCACACAGAGGTGTACGAAAAAGAAATAAAACTGCCTGCGGGAGGCGGGCGGCTGCGCGGGTTCTCCCTTGAGGAGATAAACGGTGCAAACCGAGAGACGCTGTGTAAGTCCAATCTGTACTTGTACAAGGAGGCTGCGACGAATGAGACGCGAAACAATGATGGTTGCTTTGAGGAAGCTCCGGCTTCAGCGAAGCAAGCCGGAGTACTTCACTATTTGTACCTTCACGCTACGATGAAGGTACTTTTCAAACATCCTCTAAGAATTGAGAGTTGTATCAGGTTTGACTCCGCTTAATCTCAAGACATCAGTCATTGTCGCGCAATGGTTTGGTAGTTTAAAGCTTGTGGGATTGGTGATGGGATGATAGGTAAAATGGCGATAATTCATGCAGAATCTATCCCATGCTGCCATTTGGATGCGAAATACGACGATGATAAAGTTAGCTAGGGATGTGGATAGGGGGATACGGAAACTGATTTTTTTTCCTAGGTAATGACAAAGTTCTTCGATAGCTTGGTTTGCTGTGAGTTGAGTTTGTCCTAAGACGATTTGACGTGATTCTCCAGTTTGGGGAGGGTGATCGATGAGGTGTTTAATTACTGTGGCAATATCTTTAGCATGAATGAAGTGAAAACTGCCGTCTGCTTTGAGAAACTTAATTAAATTTGCGTATTTTGTAACTTCGGTAATTCCTGTGGTTACGGGTGAGTAGGGTTTGTTGTTGTCTCCACCTATCACCAGGGTGGGAAATACTGTTGTAATCTTAGACGCGATCGCGCTTTTGGATTTATCCTGTAAACACTGATATTTGCTGCGGATGTAATCTGTTCCAATTTCTCCTGCTTCTTTGAGGGGTTGGTTGTTACTATCTAAGACGCTGGCTGTGGAGAAGTATATCACCTGTTGACAGCGCTCTGGATCTAGCAAGTTCATTAGTTGTAAGGTTTTGGTGACGTTGACATCAAAGGTGATGTCTCCTCCCCATGCTGTTGCTGTTAAAACTGCGATGTCGATTGTTTTTAGGAGATCTGATAGTTCTCCTATTAATTGCATGTCTCCTTGGATGATGGTGGTGTGGTTTGAGGTGGTTGTGTCAATTTTAAGTTTTTCGGGGTTTCTGACTAGTAAGAATAGTTCATATTCGTTTGCTTGGATGAGTAGTTCGCTAATGTAATGTCCAACACATCCACTTGCGCCTGTGATTAATATTCGTTTTTTGGACATAAAGGAATAAATTTAAGAGTTTTAACGCAGAGTGACGCGGAGTTAAGCGCAGAGTTCCGCAGAGGAGAGAGAAGAAAGAGAAGAGAGAGAAATGCAGGAGAGTTTGCGGAAGAAGCATCTCCCGCAAAGCTTCTCTCTGGGAAAAACTATACTGTGGCTAGTTTTAGCTGTTTGGCTGTTTCAAAGAAGAAGGCTACGTTTTCTTCTGGGGTTTGTGGTAAGACTCCGTGTCCCAGGTTGAGGATGTGTCCTGTGTCTCCGGCTTTGCGTACTGTATCGTATATGCGATCGCGGATGAATTCTTTTGAACCAAATAAAACTCCAGGATCTAAGTTTCCTTGAACTTTCATTTGTTTGCCTAAGCGGATTCTCGCGTCTGCCATGTCTACTGACCAGTCTACTGTAGCAATGTCTGCTCCTGATTTTGCCATACGTTCTAAGACACCGGCGCTACCACTAACTAATAAGATTAATGGGGTGTCGGGATGGGTTTGTTTTACTTTGTCAAATACCATTTTTTGGTATGGTAGGGCAAATGTGTCGTAGTCTTGAGGACTAAGTTGCCCTGCCCATGAATCAAACATCTGTACTACTTGCGCGCCGCTGTCAATTTGGTAACGGATGTATGTGGCGATCGCGTCGGCGAATTTGGTCAAGAGTTGGTGTAATATTGTGGGGTCGGAGAATGCCATATTCTTAATTACAGAATAGGTTTTGGAACCTTTGCCTTCAACTACATAAGCTGCTAAAGTCCAAGGGGCACCAACGAAGCCTAAAACGGTTGATTTATTCCCAACTTCTTGTCGCAAAGCTTGCAAAATTGTTTTGATAAATGGTAGCGACTCTTCGGGGTTGAGAGGGATTAAACTATCAACTTGGGCTTGGGTACGGATAGGTGCATGAATAATTGGTCCTTTTCCTTCCGCAATATCCATGTCAATCCCTAAACCAGGGAATGGTGTGACAATATCGGAAAACAAGATGACACCATCGGGTTGAAATGCTTTCCAAGGTTGGAGAGAAACTTCGATAGCGACATCGGGAATTTCCGAACGTTCGCGGAAAGAAGGATATTTCTCCCTTAAATCACGGTAAGCTTTCATGTATCGTCCAGCCTGCCGCATCATCCACACGGGAGGACGATCTACAACTTCACCACGAGCAGCCCGTAAAAGAAGAGGCTCATTTGCGGAAATACCCATTAATACTACATCCTATATTACTTTTTTATGCCAATTTAAAGCTTACCAGGCAGAGGTAGGGAATAGGTGATTCAGGCTAGATTATTGGCTAGATATCAGGGTTTAGCTTAATATCTCTTAACTTAATTGAGATTTTTTGAGGTTCCCAAATGCCTTGTTTGTTGATGTTGTTCTGAATACAGGTTCCCATTTTCCCTGGGACTTTGTTATATTTACGCAGTCGATTATGTGTCAAAATATTCTCACAATTTAATCAGTTAATTTTATTAAATTTATCTTGCTTCACAACAGAAAATCTGTATGCAAACTGAATCCCATGATCCAATCAACGCAGAATGTACCATTTATCTGATTCCGCGATCGCATCGACGAAAATTCTTTATTCAATTCACTGTGATGACGGCACTGGGTTGGGTTGTTGGTGGTGTTGTTAGTATTGTGTTTGATAAATTGGTGACAGATAAGCTGTTATCTACATTTACGCCACAATTACTAAATTTATGGTCAAATTGGGGTAGTTATGCCAGTTTGGGGCTATTCGCGGTCATTTTTGCCGCAGATCAAGCAATTATTCTCCGTAAATATGTCTCTGGTTGGTTGTGGATTCTAACTACTAGCTGCGGGTGGTTGATTGCTACACAGGTTTCGACTGCTTGGATTAATTATATTTCTTCACTGGCGGAGTCTTTACAAAGAAATCTTTTGCCCAAGGAGATCCTGATTATTGGTATAGTTTGTACAGGCGCGTATATAGTTTCTGGCGTTTGGATGGGATTTACTCAATGGATAGTTATTCGACGCTACACTATTGAAGCTTGGTGGTGGAATTTTCTTCCGTCGATTGCTTTTTTTGTAATCAGTCTTTTGGTATGGTTATTATCTCTAGCATATGATTTATTTCCCACAATCTACCGCGACCAAATATTGGGCTACGGTGAACAAGGTTTAACAGCTTTAACTTTGGGAATCGTTCCCGCAATTGCTTTGTGTCGTTTGAAGACAAAGGGAAAACCTACAACTACATGAAAATTACAAATATGGACTAACTAAGAATAGCTTTTGAAGCATTTTAATGAAATTTTTAGGAATTTTGCAATCTGAACTAAAAAGCAGACTTGGAAATTGCGAGTCTGCGGCAAGTCCCTTTGGATCTACTTTACATTGCAATGATGTAAATTTTGTTGATTCCGTAAGTCATAATTTTATGAGCTTTTGACTAATAGCTAATATGTCGGAGGATAACATTATTAATTAATATTATCTGGCATTTGTAGTTCTCCATTTAATCTATTAACGGTCTAATTTCTATCCATGAGTCCCAATCCTAACTTTATTTCTCCAATCGCCAAAAAAAAGCCAGAAATTCTCGAATTACATGGAGATAAGCGCATCGACAATTACTTTTGGATGCGTGATATTGAAAACCCCGAAGTTACAGCTTATTTAGAAGCTGAAAATGACTACGCGAATGCAGTCATGAAACCAACTGAAGTTTTACAAACACAGCTTTATGAGGAAATGCTTTCCCGCATCAAAGAAACTGATCTTTCGGTTCCCATTCGCAAAGATGATTACTACTATTATTCTCGTACTGAGGAAGGGAAAGCCTATGCAATTCATTGTCGCAAGAAAGGTAGTTTGGATGCACCGGAAGAAGTATTGATTGATGAAAATCAATTAGCAGAAGGTGAAGACTTTTTCAGCTTAGGTATTTTTGCAGTTAGTCCAAACCATCAAATATTAGCCTATTCAGTTGATACCAATGGTTCTGAACGTTACCAACTTTATTTCGTTAATTTAGTAGATCATAAATTCTATCCTGAAACTATTCCTGATACATATTATTCCTTTGCTTGGGCAAATGATAATCGAACAGTTTTCTATACTAAAATCGATGATGCAAATCGCCCTTTCCAGATTTTAAGCCATCAATTAGGAAGTTCTGCCGAGACAGACATATTAATTCATCACGAACCTGACAATTCTTACTTCTTATCAATCGGCAAAACTCGAAGTGATGCCTATATATTACTCAATTGTGGCAGTCAAATTACATCTGAAGTGTATTACTTAGATGCAAATCAACCCCAAGAAACATTCAAACTTTTCCATCCAAGAATACATGGAATTGAATATGAAATAGATCACCATGGGGATTGCTTTTATATAGTTACCAATGAAGACGCAATTAACTTTAAGTTGATGAAGACTTTGGTAAGTAAATCAGCTAAAGAGAATTGGCAATTAGTCATTCCCCATCGTGAAGATGTCATGCTATCAGGAATTAGTATTTTTGCAAATCACTTGGTAATTTACGAGCGGAAATTTGGATTACCTCGTGCCAGAATTCAAAATATAACTACAGGTGTCGAAAACGATATTCAGTTTCCAGAACCTACCTATGCTTTCTTTGAAGGTGCAAACCCAGAATTTCATACCAACATTCTCAGATTTACCTACACTTCCTTAATTACCCCAGCTTCGGTATTCGATTACAACATGGATACCCAAGAAAGGGAACTCAAAAAAGAAACTGAAGTGGTAGGTGGTTATGACAAAACCCAATATAGAAGCGAAATGTTGACAGCTACAGCGGAAGATGGGAGTCAAATCCCAATTTCCATCGTATATAAGCAAAATATACAGAAAAATGGCATAAATCCGTTATTTCTCACAGGATATGGTTCCTATGGATATCCTTATCCGGTGTCATTCTCTTCCAGTAATTTACCATTACTTGAGCGGGGAATTGTTTATGCGATCGCGCATATTCGCGGAGGGGGTGAAATTGGTAGAAAATGGTATGAAAATGGTAAATTCCTCAATAAAAAGAATACTTTTACCGACTTTATTACCTGTGCTGAATATCTAATCGAACAAAATTGGACATCACCCCAAAACCTAGCAATCTCCGGAGGAAGTGCAGGGGGTTTACTGATGGGTGCAGTTATTAACATGCGTCCCGATTTATTTCAAGCAGTAGTAGCAGATGTCCCCTTCGTCGATGTTATCAGCACCATTATTGATACATCCCTTCCCCTCTCAGCAATTGAATGGGAAGAATGGGGCAACCCCAACGACAAGATTTATTACGACTACATCAAATCCTACTCACCCTACGACAACGTAGAAGCAAAAGCATATCCCCACCTTTTAATTACAGCAGGTTTAAACGACCCCCGCGTTAAATATTGGGAACCTGCAAAGTGGACAGCGAAACTGCGTGAACTCAAAACTGACAATAATATACTTCTACTCAAAACTAACATGGGTGCAGGACATGGGGGAGCATCCGGACGTTACGAAAGTTTAAAAGAACTTGCATTTGAATACGCTTTTGTGTTTCAAAGGTTGGGAATTGAAATCGGGGAACAGTGAACAGTTAACAGTACTTGATACTCGACTTAACAGATGCGGCAACTCGCTGCGGTGTGAAGTTGTTCGTTGTTGATAGGGGACATGCATAGGCAGAGGTTCTCATCCTCCTGCGCTATCCTGGTAGAGGATAGCGATATTCCTACAGAACCCTAAAAGCGAACCACCTAAATCGCGCTAGCTTCGCATGATTTCTGGAGATACTCAAATTGCCTGAAAAAATTCGTTCCACTCAACCACCCCTCAAATTCCTCCCCCCAAAATTCAACCCTTTCATCCACCAACTTACCAAACTGGCTTTTCCCCTGCTTCTACGTTTTCGGTTTCGTCCCTGGTTGCCTTCGGGAATCTCTAACTTTGAGACGGAGAATGTTGTAGAATTAGTCAAACTTTATCAACAATTCCAAGCAGGTAAAGTTCGCTTTTTAATGGCATTTCGTCATCCAGAAGTTGACGACCCCCTCAGCATGTTCTACTTACTTTCCCGTGCTGTTCCCAAAGCTGCCAAGCAACACAGTATTTTCCTCCAAAAACTCACCCACAGCCACTTTATTTACGACAGAGGAATGACAGTCTGGGCAGGTGATTGGTTAGGTTGGTACTTCTCCAAGTTGGGGGGAATGCCAATTCGTCGTGGTAAAAGAATTGACAAACGTGCTTTACAAGTAGCTCGACAATTATTTACCAATAGTAACATGCCTCTAAGTATCGCCCCCGAAGGTGCAACCAACGGTCATAGTGGTATAGTTAGCCCATTAGAACCTGGTGTTTCCCAATTAGCATTTTGGTGTATCGAAGATTTAATCAAGGAAAACCGTTCAGAAGAAGTATTTATTCTCCCCATCACCATCAAGTATAGTTATCCCAAACCACCTTGGAGAAAGTTAGATTGGTTGTTAACTAAATTGGAACGAGAAAGTGGTTTAGTTACTATCTCATCCAATAATTTGACTAATCAAAATAAAGAAGAAATATACTATCAACGAATTTTAAAATTAGCAGAACACCTAGTTGTACAGATGGAAGATTTCTATCAACGCTTCTATCACATCAACTTTGAACCAATTGAAATTGACTCTGAATTCGAGCCAAATACAGAATTTATAAAACGCCTACAACGCCTTTTAGATAAAGCTTTAACAGTAGCAGAACAGTATTTTTCTGTCCCGCCTCAAGGAACCCTCATCGATCGCTGTCGCCGCTTAGAGGATGTAGGGTGGAGTTACATTTATCGGGAAGATTTAGCAGACTTAAACACCCTAGCACCCCTAACTAAAGGGCTTGCCGACTGGGTAGCAATAGAAGCAGATCAAAGAATGAAACACATGCGATTAGTGGAAAGTTTCATTGCTGTGAGTGGCAACTACATCACCGAAAAACCAACATTTGAAAGATTTGCAGAAATGACATTACTCATGTTTGATCTGATTTCCCGGCTTAAAGATAATACACTTCCCGGTCGCCCTCGTCTAGGGTGGCGACAATCTCACATCAGCGTCGGCAAACCAATTTCTGTCACCCAACGCTGGAATAAATATAGTGAAAGTCGTCATTCAGCAAGGGAGGAAGTGAGTAATTTGACTCAGGAAATATATCAAGAATTGAAAAATATGATTTAGCAACTATTTAGACAATTAAACCCCTATTTAAAACCTCTAAATCTTCCGCATCTAACTCGACAGGAATTCCACTCCTAATTAACTCCGAAAAGTCCTCATTAGGAACCATAACTGTTAATGTGTAAAGACGCGAAGAACCAGTATTTTGAATCATGTGAGTTCCTGTTGGTGGTACTAATAAGCTATCACCAGCTTTAATGACAACACTTTTACCATCACAAAGCGCAACACCTTCACCCTTGAGGATAAAAAACATTTCTACTGCCCATTGATGACGATTTGGTGGTGTTTTTCCTCCAACATCAAATATTTCAATACAGCAAGTTAAAGACGTATTAGCATTAGCTGTATCAAATACAATCGCCAGACGATTAGTATCATCTGGACTAATGCGAAATACTTGATAATCTTGCGGAGATTTGATAATAGGAATTACACAGCTTTTGATTTGCATTGGATCTCCTATTAGGATTTTAATAAATATTATCTATTGCTTTGAGCATCGCTTGAGAATCACTGACAAATCCAAAACATTGCTTAACGTTATATAAAGTTGCCTGCCAACAATATTCAGGTGAAGTTGTAGCGGTGCAATCTTGGAGTAAGATGCAGTCATAGCCTAAAAAATGAGCATCTTGCAAACTTGTCATTACACATTGATCGGCATTAACACCTGTAAAAAATAGAGTTGTACGTCCTAAGTTTTTAAGAATACTATCCAAAGCTGTATCCCAAAAGCCACTCATTCTGTATTTATCAATACATATATCTTCAGGCAATTGTTCCAATTCATCAACTACATTTGCCGCCCAACTATCTTTCATTAATACCTTTG
Organism: Calothrix sp. PCC 6303; assembly: GCF_000317435.1. Taxonomy (NCBI): domain Bacteria; kingdom Bacillati; phylum Cyanobacteriota; class Cyanophyceae; order Nostocales; family Calotrichaceae; genus Calothrix; species Calothrix sp. PCC 6303. The sequence continues at coordinate 4,845,109 of NC_019751.1, read as the reverse complement.
CGCCATTTTTAGGCAAAGCATCACCTAAGCCAATTCCCTCCCCCGTTGGGTTGTAAACATGACTTGCTGCGGCACTGATATTTAGCAAATCAGGACGATTCCCCCAGTTTATCCAAATAATTGGGATATTTACCTCCCTTAGTAGTGGTAACAGATGTTTTAGTGGTGCTATTGGTTGTCTTGCTGGTGTAATATCAACACCAATGTGTGATAACCAGCCATCTGGATGACAAAAATCATTTTGCATATCGATGATTAACAAGGCAGATTTTGCTAAATCGATGCGTAAGGTTTTGGTTTCTGTTGCTAAGATAACGGGTTGTGGGTTGAGAGGAGGACGAGTTATATCTGCAATTTCGCTATTCACTGTCCAAGCATTGGGGGCAATTCCTAGTTTTTTTAAGGGTAAATCCATAATGAATGCATTAATTAATATTGATCTTGTATTTACGGCAGAATAAAGGAGTTAAACCTCATCCATGATGAAACCCCAAAGTTTTTTAGGACTTAAAGCCGTCATTGCGACGTAAAGTAGCCGCAAAGGGGCTTCTTGCACAGTAGCAATTTCGAGGTTCTTGTGGAAAACTAAGGTTCTCAAGCTAGAAAAGGTTTAGTTAACTTTAGGCGATAGTTTTATACTCTACGTACTTATTTAATTTAAGGTTAAGCATCGTGAACTTTATCATCCAGAATGCATTAGTTGCCACAAACGACAATTACACAACTCAGGATATTCAAATTGTAGATAAAAACATCAGCGTAAGCTTCGCATCTCAACTGGAAACTCCTGAAACTGTAGTCAATGGTGAAAATAAGCTGTTACTCCCAGGTTTTATAAATGCCCATACCCACTCCTCGGAAATGTGGCAACGGGGTATTATGTCCATGTTTCCCCTAGAACTCTGGTTAGCAGAACTTTATGATTTTGCCCCCCTAACTACCGAAGAAGTCTATCTGAGTGCTTTAGGGACAGCAGTAGAAACTCTCCTTTCTGGTGGTACTACTGTTGTAGATCACTTAGTATTGATTCCTGGGAAAGAATTAGAAACCATCGCTACCGCTGTACGTGCATACAAAGAGGTAGGAATTAGGGCTTTTATTGCCCCTCTAATTCAAGATGAGTCAATTGCGGCAGGGATTCCAGCGGGGGATACTCAACAAACCTATGAACCCTATTTTCGTTCTACTCAACAAACTCTTGATATTATTGAAGATGCTGTAAAACAGTTTCATAATTCAGATGCGGGGATAAATATTGTAGTTGCACCTACAGGAATTCAACTGTGTAGCGATGCTTTATTTCAAGGTTGTGCAGAATTAAGCAATAAATACAATCTTTGCCGACATTCTCACCTGTTGGAAACCAAAGCACAGGAGAAACTAGCATTAGAAAAATACGGTTGTACAGCAGTTGAACATTTACAGCGAATTGGTTATTTAGATTACCGTACATCTCTAGCACATTGTGTCCATTTAAATGATGCTGATATTGAAATTTTGGCAGAAACCAAATCTACCGTGGTTCACAATCCTCTGAGTAACCTGCGTTTGGGTAGCGGCATTGCCCCAGTTATCAAATATCGGCAAGCAGGGGTAAATGTTTCCTTTGGGTGTGACGGTGCATCTAGTAATGATTCACAAGATTTATTAGAAGCCATTAAAATTGGTTCTATTTTGCATAATGTCACAGACTTGGATTACCAGCATTGGATTACACCCCGTGATTCAGTAAAAATGGCGGCTTTGGGTGGTGCAATTGGGTTAAATATAGGTGATGTTCTCGGTTCTTTAGATGTAGGGAAAAAAGCTGATTTAGTGCTTTACGATTTGACCAGTTTATCATTGTTACCCCGCACCGACCCCATTGGGTTATTGGTTTTAGGTCGTCCAACTAATATAGTTAATAGTGCTTGGGTGGATGGAAAACAAGTTGTTGCGGATGGGAAAGTCACAACTATTGATGTGGATAATTTACGACAGGAATTATTTCAACGCAGTCACTGGCAAAGCCAGCGAAAATCGAAAACTGCCAAGGAGTTGGAAAGTCATTACCGTGCAGTGATGGGGATATAACTTATACCTAATAAAATAGCGAACTGACAAAAGCCCTTCGGGCATCCAAGAAACAGCGCTAAGTCCCAAGGGGACAGGCTACGCCAACGCTATCGCACTCCCAAACCAACCCTAGCTAAACCGCGCAAGCGATCGCATTCCTAAACCAACACTTACCAAAGCGCGAACGACTTTCGTCGCGCAAGCTACGCATAACAACTCCCATGAAGTATTACAGAGAATCCATGAAGCATACATTTATCGTAAGCTAATACATGCTGCTTACAGTGGTGCGTCTTTGAGCAATGAAAACAGACACAATTTTCTATACCCTTCTACAAAATCTTCCCAGTGTTTTATTTGAACTGTTAGAACAACCTTCAACTCTTGCGTTACGCTACGATTTTTCCTCTGTAGAAATCAAAGAATTAGCACGACGTATTGATGGAGTATTTTTACCTAAATCTGACTTTCTTGAAGAACCAATTTATTTTGTCGAGGTACAATTTCAGCCGGATGAGGATTTGTATTGGCGATTAATTACCGAGGCTGCTGTTTACTTAAATCAATATAAACCAAATCGAACCTGTCAAGTTGTAGTGCTTTGGGCAAAACGTAGCTTCGATCCTGGTGTTCCTCTGGTATATCAACCTTTATTTCCTGCTGGATATATTCGGATCATTTATTTAGATGAGTTAGCTGAAGTTTCTGGTTCGTCAATTGGTTTGGGAATTATCAAGCTGGTGGTTGCACCTGAAAATGAAGCGGTACAACAAGCAAGAAGTTTGATTGAAGAAGTTAAACAAGTAGATGCAGGAAACCGTCGCAATCTTCTAGAATTGGTAGAAAGGATGTTGGTTTACAAGTTTTCGTCCTATAGTCGTCAGGAGTTAGAAGCGATGTTTGGGTTAAGTGAATGGAAACAAACCCGTTTTTATCAAGAAGTTAGGGAAGAAACGAGACAGGAACTCAAAGAAGAAGTTAAGGAAGAAACACAGATGGAAAACATTCCCCGGCTGCTTAAAATAGGTCTAACGATAGAACAAATAGCACAAGCACTTGAGCTAGATATCGAAGTGGTACAAGAGGTTGTTAATAAGCAAAATAAATAAGGTTTCAATCGCGATCGCATTTCCAAACCGATACCTACTAAAACAGCGATCGCATTCCCAAACAAACCCTCATTACAAAGCGCGAACGACTTTCGTCGCGCAAGCTTCGCATACTCAAACCAACCCTAACAAAATCGCATTCCCAAAGCAACCTAACCCAGACAGCGAAAGACTTTCGTCGCGCAAGCTTCGCACTAATCTCAATCGAAATTAATCTAAGCCTAAATGTAATTTTAATGCAGTATCAATCGCAATCATTAATTCTGCACTTAAACTACCTACAACTTCACTTTTGATTCGCTCTTTAGAAATAGTTCTTATTTGTTGTGCTTGTACTTTAGAGACTTTTGATAAGCCACTATCTTCTGAGTTAATCAAAACCTCAAACGGATAAACGCGAGTAACATTAGAAGTAAGCGGTAAAATAGTTATCGTAGTAGAAGCACGATTATTGGCATTATTACTTACTATCAGCACAGGACGTTGCTTATCCATTTCCGAACCCATGGCAGGACTTAGATTAGCATAGAAAATATCACCACGTTTCATCTGTTAATCCATCTACAATAGTCACATCCCAAGCGCTGTCAACTTCCTGGGAAGCTAATCTATACGCTCCTTCTAGCTCTTGGTTTCGCAATAATTCTAATGCTTTCTCAACTACTTGAGAACGAGATTTGCAACCTTTTTCTAGCTTGTAGTTCTCAATAAACCCAACTAAGGATGCTGGTAAAGAAATCGATAGCTTTTCGACGTTCATATTCTTACCATTGGTAGTAAAATTATTCCTACCAATATCTTAACCTAATTAATGTATGGCGCGATCGCATTCACAAACCAACCCAACAAAAAGGGCGATCGCATTCTCCAACGAACCTAACAAAATCGCACTCCCAAAGCAACTCCTAACAAACAGCGATCGCACTTCCAAACCAACCCTTATCACAAAGGGCGATCGCATTCTCCAACGAACCTAACAAAATCGCACTCCCAAACCGACACCTACCAAAGCGCGATCGCATCTTTAAACAAACCCTAGTTAAATCGCATTCCTAAACCAACACAACCAAAACAGCGAACGACTTTCGTCGCGCAAGCTTCGCACTCTCAAACTGCAAAGCCTCCACCCAACTTACAAGAAATTGCCATGAAAACCCGCATGATTACGGTAGTCGTTCAGACAAGGTTTAAGCAGATAATTGAAATAAAGAGGATTTATGAATTATGGAAAGCGCTCTTGAGCAAACAATAGCTTTACAAAAAAAATTTAATATAGTATTTCGCGAAATTATATTCTTAGAGTCAAAAATCAACGAAAAAAGAGGATTTTGGTTTTTTGAAACTCACGTTTACTCAAAAGAAACATTATTCAATTCAGAGCATCACTCTAAAATAGATTCAATTACAGAAAAGATAGGAAGTGACGTAATTAGTTGGAATAAATTTGGGAAGCTTACAGAAGAGGGCAGATCGGTTTACGAGAATATGAAGAAAGAAGTTAATGATAAGCTAGAAGAAGTAGGAAAGATTATTGCTAATAGAGAACCTACTTGGTGGGAAGGAATAGAATCTTTCTTTGTAGAATTTATTCATAAGGTAGTAATTAATAATATGCCAGAAATACTAATAGAGAATCTAGCCTTTCCTCTCTTCAGTAAAATACCAATTTTATCTGGAGTTTTTAAGAGAATACCGAAGCTTTTAGGTGGAAGATAGAATTAAGATACTGGAAGTTATATGTTGGGTTACGCTTCAACTAACCTATAAAAAAGGATGAGCGCGATCGCACTCATCCTCAAAGCTATAAAATTCAACTATTTATTTAGCAGCTAAAAGTTTTTAAAAACCCTTAATTACTAACTTTCAAAGAATTAAGTTCCCGAAGTCCAGGAATTGCTGTAATCGATTTGATCTTGAGTCAAGGTATCAACAGTAATACCCATTGCTTGCAACTTCAAACGTGCAATTTCCTTATCTACATCCGCAGGAATCGAGTGAATCCCAGCAGCTAATTTACCTTTGTTCTTAACTAGGAACTCTGCACCCATCGCTTGGTTAGCAAAGCTCATATCCATAACTGCGCTGGGGTGTCCCTCTGCCGCAGATAGGTTGATCAAACGACCTTCACCTAGTACAACTACGGATTTACCACTCTTGAGTTTATACTCTTGGGTGAAAGGACGAACGTCTTTAACTTCTGATGCTTTGCTAGCAAGTGACTTGAGGTCAATCTCAATGTCGAAGTGACCAGAGTTACAAACCATTGCTCCATCTTTCATCACGTCGAAGTGTTCGCTACGGATAACGTGCTTGTTACCTGTAACGGTGATGAATATGTCTCCAAGTGCTGCTGCTTGTGCCATTGGCATGACGCGGAAGCCATCCATGACTGCTTCGATTCCCTTCACGGGGTCGATTTCGGTGACGATGACGCTTGCACCCATACCGGATGCACGCATTGCTGTACCTTTACCGCACCAACCGTAACCTGCTACCACTACTGTTTTACCAGCGAGGAGGACGTTGGTGGCACGAATAATGCCGTCGAGGGTGGATTGTCCGGTACCGTAACGGTTATCGAAGAAATGCTTTGTGTCTGCGTCGTTGACGTTCATTGCGGGGAATGTCAACACACCATCTTTTAACATCGCTTGTAAGCGCACAATACCTGTGGTGGTTTCTTCGGTGGTACCAATCAGGTCAGCGATTTGATGGGGACGTTGTTGAATTAATGTTGCTACTACGTCGCAACCGTCGTCAATGATGATGTTAGGACGGTGATCTAGGGCGACTTGGACGTGACGGCTGTAGGTGGCTTCGTCTTCACCTTTGATGGCGAATACGGGAATTCCGTAATCTACTACTAAACTTGCAGCTACGTCATCTTGGGTGGAAAGGGGATTACTCGCAATCAAAATTGCATCTGCACCACCAGCCTTGAGCGCGATCGCTAAATGGGCGGTTTCGGTTGTAACGTGACAGCAAGCAGAAATACGGATACCAGCAAAGGGCTTTTCTTTTTCAAAGCGATCGCGTATTTGTTTGAGCACTGGCATTTCGCGTCCAGCCCATTCAATACGCTGTCTTCCCAAGGGAGCTAGGGCGAGGTCTTTAACCTCGTGCTTTAATCGGGGAGATGTTGCAGTCATTAATATACTTCCTTAGTAAGGTCAAAGTGTTACGTAAATAAGTAAACAAATAAATATTTACGTACTCTACATAGCTTATGCTACCACTGCCTATATTAACAAAACTTGTTGATGTTAGCTTGGTGGCACTGTCAACTAGCTTGACTTTTGATGACTTCCCTGTCAATGCGTTAGTGTTTTGTTTGCGGTAACTTTAGGTTTGCAGGTTGTTAAGGCTGTAATAGCTTCATGAAAGCTTAATAATTGATCCGTATTTATTGCTAGTTTATATACTTGATAATTTTGATACCAAATAGCTGAATAAAACCAAAATTAAGGCTTTCTAAAATTTCTCTGATTTATGGTTAATTAGTTGGCAATTCAGTACATCTGTACTATAATAATATTAGCCTCTAGAAAGCCTGGTAATAGGAGGGTTAGTTCCATGATGAAGCACTATATTCTCAGTTTAAATCCCACTGCCAAGCATGAATGGGATAGATGCATATTGCGTGACCCCCTCACCGCGAAACGCCCAGATATCGCCAAAATGGTAGCAGAAGCGATTGGCACGAATGGGGGTAGTTATTTGGTAAGTGTAAATATTGAGATTAAGGTATTAGAAGAAGCATCTATGCCACAATTTGATCAGTTGAGCTTGAATATTACAGAAGTCATGGAGAAGCCACAGTTGCGGGAAGCAGCTTAGGGAAGAGGCAGCGGAGCGGGGGGACAAGGGGCAGGGGGAAAAGAAGTGTGTCGAAAATTCTTTGTTTCCTGTATAAAAAAACAGTCTGATTGCAACTATCAAAATTCTACCTCTCTCCCTCCCCCTTGCTTTACTTCTTCTCGGCGGGTGCTGGTTGCTGTTTAGCTGGACGTTGAAGGGATGCGTTGTAGAAGTAAACGCGATCGCAGTATTCCTTCTCGCTGCTACAATTGGCTTCGATGGCAACATTGGCGGCATTTGTGACATCGATTGTGACATCAGCTTGTTTTGATGGGGAAATAGTGCGTGTTTCTACTTGTTTCCCATCTACATAGATCACTACATTCACACTGGCACTCCGATTATCGTTGTCACGCATTCCAAATCCGAGGTTGAGAGTTTGGAAAATGGGTTGATTATTATCTGGTTGAATTTTACAGGTAATGGCGGCGGAACGATAGCCAGGACCAAGGTAAAATCTACTACTATATACTCCTCTACCGATAGAGACATTCATATCTTCTTCACGAGCGCTACCAAGTCCGCTGTTAACGCATTTTGCCCTTAAAAGTGAAACTGGACGTTGTGCTGTAGCAGTATTCTCGCCTCCAATGGTGAATAAAGGCAAAATTACAGCGCTAGCTAGTAATGAAGCGATGAATTTAGTATTTTGCATATCTAACAGTTATTGATACAAAGCTAACAAATAAAAGCCATGATTATCATACGCGATCGCTCTCCATCTTGAGCGACTGATTTTTGGTTGTTCTGTTTTGATATGAGGGTGTATCTCGAAATACCTACCAAATTGGATTTAAGTCCAAGGCAAAACCAGGTAAAATATCTTCTCCGCTTAAGGTTGTGGGATTTTCTAATTCTTCCACAACTGTATGAGGACGATAAACATAAACTTTGCGCTGAACTCGATCAATTAACCAGCCTAAGAGGGTACCATTTTCGATATACTCCTCCATCTTATTTTTTAACACCTTCAAACTGTCTGACGCTGACCGTAATTCAATCACAAATTCCGGACAAATTGGAGCAAATTTTTGACGTTTTTCTAGGGGAATTGCTTCCCAATTTGTTTTTTTGATCCAAGCAGCATCAGGTGAACGTACCGCACCTGATGGTAGCGTAAAGCCTCCACTGGAACCAAATCCCACACCTGTACCATCCTGCTTTGTCCAGATACCCAATTGCACAATTAGATCAAAATTACGTTGATCAGTTTCCGAACCTGTGGGGGACATAATGATGATCTCTCCATTAGCTTTACGTTCAATCCGACAATCTCGATTTAGCTGACAAAAGTCAAATAATTGGTCATCGTTGATGCTAATAACAGGATGAAACTTCAACTCTATTGGAGTAATTTCTATTTCAATCGGTAATTGTGTAGTCATATCTAACCTCGGTGATTTTTCAATGACAAAATGGCTTTTAGTGGTTAGTAGCTAGCTTTTGTCCCTGATACATTTTGACTCATATTAATTAATTGTGACGCGAAAACGCACAAAACCCACGTTTCCACCGGGAAGCACTCCCAAATTCACTAAGACTGCACCGTTAGTGTTGTTCGCAGGGCAAATATTGCTAAAGTTATCAACCGGAGTTAGGGGACTGAGATACCTACCATTGTCACCACCGTTGCCTGCACCGTTTACAGTGAGACTATTGTTGGTAAAAGTCGTTCCTTGGGGAATCAAATCGCAGAATCGGATATTTTGCAGGTTTTCGCCGCCTTCGGTAATAAAGTAAATAGTGTATTCAGCTTCGTCACCGCTAGTTAGAGGTGTGCTTAGATTAGGAACACCTCTAATTAATTGTCTTTGAGCATCATTGAGGGAATCATCATTGTTGCTATTAGGATCAGAGGTAAAAGTATTAAAATTAACACCTGTTACTGTCTGACCATTTCTCGAAGCGCCAGTAATTCGTTTGAGGAGGCGAATATTTGGTGAATCTTCAGCCCCAACTCCAGTAGATTGAAAACCAAAGTCGATAGTATCAGTGTTGGGGTTATTTTGAGTCAAATTAGCTGGGAGTGTTGTCCTAGTCGTGGGATTGAAATTATTACCTGGTCTAATTGCTTCTACAGTATATTCACCCAAGGGAATCCCAGGAAAACCATAAATACCATTGCTATTAGTTGTGGTTCTGGCGATTTCCTGGTTACTGGAATTTCGTAAAATTAAAGTCACATTGGGAATACCTACTTCCCCATTATCAGCAACTCCATTGCGATTGCGATCGCTAAATACAAAATCCCCAATAGAACCAACCTGTCTTTGATTAAATCCAAAATCAACGGTGTCTATTTTCTGTCCAGGTGTGAGGGTGACGGGGTTATTGGGGACTTGGGTTGGTGTAAAGCCGGAAGGTGGAGTATTTACTGTAACTCGATAGTTCCCACCAGGTAATTCTGTGAAGCTATATTTACCATTACTGTCGGTGGTAGTTGTTCGGGTAAAATCATCACCTGTCCCAAACTGCCCATCAGAACCTGCACCCACCAATGTCACGGGTACATTGCCAATTCCGACTTCTGCGTTATCTTGGGTGCTATTACTATTGGTATCATTATAGACAGTATCCCCAATGGAACCAGCAGGAGCACAAATAGTAATTTTGGCAACCCCAATACTTTCATCCTGAGTTGGAGTACCATATTCTTGACCTGGTTCGTAAAGGATGCGAATTTGGCTAACTGCTCCAGAGGGAACAACTTCGATATTACCATCGCTGCGATCGGGAAACGAGTTTTCGTTAATACCTTCTGCCAAATTCCCCGTAAGTCTAACTGTTGAAGGTGAACCCAAAGTTCGAGTATTTACACTCACAGGTGAACCATTATTAAAAGCAGTCACAGTTACACGATCTTGGTAAATAAAACCCAAATCACGTTCCCCATTGCGGTCAATATCCATCAGAATCAGGGGAGAAGCCAAAGTCACAGGTTGGGAGAAAGTAATATTAAGAGTAGCACCACCAGGGGCAGGAGTTTTCTGGGGACCAATATTAAAAAATAGATTTGGTGCAGGTAAACCACCATAAACACTATTGAGAATTCGAGACTCCTCAGTATCAATTACTCCCGAAGTACTCTCAGTAAATTCAAACCTAACCCCCACACCTTCAGCATTCAAACTTTGCCGCAGAAAATCGGCGAGATTGTTGCTAGGAGTCCAATTAAAGGTAGCTGGGATAGTTCCCGCTGGGCAACTTAGTTGAGTTTGGGCTAAAACTTTATTTTCTTGATTGAAACCAATTCCAGCAACCTGTGGAGCCGCAAACATCAGCACCATCAACCCAGATTTTAAAGATTTAGTCGGTAAATTTTGTAAGTATCTAAATAATAATTTCATATAAGTACCCAAATAATGAACCACACATCCACTTGGTAACGAACTCTGCGTAACTTCGCGCTTTACTCTGCGCTTCTCTGCGTTTATTTCTTACTTAATACAAAGGAAAAGCTTGACTTGAAATATCTCTCAAACAAGCTTTATTCCTTCCTATCTCCTACCCCCACGACGTTGTTCAATTTGTAAATCGCCTTCCTGTTCCTCGATGATGATTTCCACACCTCGGATATCCTTAAAGACAATTTCCGCACGGCGATTGCGGGCGTAGTCAACAATATCTGTACTATTAGGCACCTTCAACTGCGATTCTCCAAAGGAGCGAATCGTCATCCGCTCTGGTTTTACACCTTTACGTAGTAGATAATTTCTGGTGGCTAAAGCCCGTCTTCTACCGAGTGCCAAATTATAAGCATCACTAGCACGGGGGTCAGTATGACCTTGAATTTCGATGACAATAAATGGATATTGTTGGAGAACCTCGGCAATTTGATCTAAAACCTTGGCACTGGCGGGACTCACAAATGATTTATCCAAAGCAAAGTGGATATTCTTGGGAACCCGTAAAGTAATTGGTGGTGGCGGAACCTCTGGTGGAACTTCTGGTGGTGGAATCTCTGGTGGTGGAATCTCTGGTGGTTTCGAGGTACATTCGGGAGGTTTGATGGGAATAGATGGTACTGTAGCTGAAAGGCTTGTTATTGTGCCTTTCTCGCCAATTACAGCCGCAATTGCTGGCTCAGAAGTTCCATATTTGGGGTCAGTAGCGATCGCGCTCACGGCATCCCCGACTTTGATATTATTAATTTGGGTACTAAAGTTACCTGATTTATCCGTGTTTACCGTCACTATTGGTTGATTTAATGCCCCATAACCAATGTCATAAATAGCTGATTTTCCTCGTTGATAGTCACTCAAGCGGTAAATTGTCACTTCGGCACCGGGATCGGCTTTCCCTTCAATTGTTACAGTGCTACCACTAGGCGCAAATGCCCTAGTTGTAAATTCTGGAGCATTCACAGCCCCATTTCCCGTATCCAGTCGCCGATTTTGCGAATTTCGTTTCGGATTGGCACCATCACCCCGCTGAAAGTCACTCACGCCCAAATTACGCTGTGTATTCAAGTCGATACTCAAACCTTCCAAGGATGCAAATTTGTTATCACGGATGACATTATTGGCACCAACATTACTTTTCCCCACATCGTTACGGGGGAAAGCCGAAACCACCACACCAGGTCCCGCTTGATTATCAATTTCATTCCCCAATACCTGATGGTTACTACCCATCAAGTACACTGCTGCCCTTCGCAACCGCCTACCGTTGTAGGTAATTTTGTTATTTTGTAGCAGCAAATCCCCATCTGGTTTAAATAAATACACACCTGCGCCATCATTAGCACAGATTAAATTGCCTGTAACTTGGGATTTAGTTATTACACCTTCAAATCTCAAGGCATCCGGCATCCCCGCCAAGCCATTTCCCACAATTATGTTTTCTGTAACTATAGTGTTTTCACTACGAACAGAAGTAATAATTGCACTTCCATCATTATAGGAAATTCGGTTGCGGCGAATTGTTGCCCCTTGGGAATTAAATACATACACCCCAAATGCCGAGGTTTTTTCCGGCATCTTCTCATCCACCGTTAATCCCAGCCAGTTATTTTCAATGGTGATATTTTTCGGTGGTACATCTTTTTTGCCAAAAGGAAAATTCCCATTTGGTGGTTGCTGTTTACTCACATCCGGTGGTGGAAAACGGTGGGCAATCACAATATCACCGGGAGGAGTAGTTAGGGTTACAGGTTTAGGATTACTATCGTAAATCAATAAATTACCCAACTGTTGTTTGATGGGTTCAGGATTGAAACCGTAGATATTCAAACCGCGAATTGTGATGTTATCAGCCGTTACCGTCAACCCCCGCAACACATCTTTATCGGTGGTAATTGTCACCACTGGTACCGGAATCGGAATCTCCGCAGTGGCAGATTTTGTTCCGTCATATCCTGGTTGAGTTGTACCGTCGATGGTTAAACCGGGACTGATTAAATCTGGTAGCTGCTTTTGCAGTTGAATTACAGTTGCACCACTGGGCAAATTAAACTCAATCTGTGAACCGGAAACCGTTTGTGGCTGTATCTGTGCTTGTTCTGCTGGGCTGAGTTGTTCCGGTTTGAGAGTCCCATTTACAAGTTCAACAGCTTCCCTGAGAGTTAACTGGTTATCAGCTTGCACCTCCCCATCTTGGTTACTATTTACTACCACCTTAATATTGGGAATTGCTATTGGGGTGACAGTTGGTTGCTGGGCAATTGCAGCAGCTACAAAGCAAAAACCTAAGGAGATATTTAACGGTAGAAAGTAGTAATGCCAATTTTGAAAACCCTTTCCTAACCTCCCCTTCGCAAGGGTTAATTGATCGTGAGATGATATTTTCGGCAGACTTTTCTGCTTTTTTCTCAACCTTGACATTATCCTCACTCCTCCACACTTGGTACTGATTGTTTTAGCCGCTGAATCAGTTGCTGTTGACTGGTTTGATTTTCTAAAGTCTCTACATCTGTTTTCAACTGCGGCTGTTGAATCTCATTAACTTGAGTTCCGGATAACGGCAATACTGGTTGCTGAAATGTTTGCTGAGATGTTTGCTGTAAATTGCTGCCAAATCCACCAGCATTTTCTAAAAGAGGTTCTTGTGCAGGGAGAGAATGAGTATTCACCCCTGCTTCTTGTTTATCTGGTGGTGATGTTTTTTGCTTGAGTCTATCCCTTAGAGTTGGGGTTGATGGCTGAATAACTTCTGTTGTATTGCTTTCAGTATTTCCTGGCTTTCCTAACTCTGGTGATATTTGTGACTTTGGACTTTCCTTAGTAGTGGTATCTCCAGGTGTTATTTGTGGTTGGGAATTAGTTTCTGGAGTCACTGGAGTATCAACAGGTGGTGTAGTTGGTTGAAACTCAATCTGTTGACTTTCAGAAGAATTCACTGGTTGTAAAGCTGTGTTGGGTTGAGGAACTGATTCTTGTTGTTGCTTAGGTGCTGGTTTTTGTAATCCGAAACCACCCAAGAGTTCATTCAACTTCAAGCTGATATTCAGATACAAACCACCTTCAGAACGGTATCCAGAAAAATCTCGATCTCCATTCACATCAACACTACCAAAGCTATACCCAGCAGCAACTCGCAAGTCTGGTGTCACATAGTAACCACTTTCCACAGCTAATCCAAATTCGTTGTAGCCATTATTACTATTGGAATCTTGACCAATCCAGCGTCCTTCCACAGCTAAGTCTGTGCGGTAGCCAAGTTTATAGCTGGCACGTAACTGAGCTAACTTAGCTGTACCATCGAATCTATCCCCATTGAGGAAGGTGACACCATTCCGTAAAGCCATCTTTCCATATAACTCCCAGCGCCAATTAGGTGCGTATATACCCTCAGCCGAGAAAGTATGACCAGTTACAGTGGAACCAACTAACTGTGTTTCGGGGATTGAATCATAATTCTGTCGCCACTCATACTTGAGTAAGCCGTTAAATTTATCATTAGTCGGGTCACGGTATGCTAAACCAATTTTTAAGTTGGAAGTATCACCCAATTCTTGGAGACGAATTCCCGAACTGTTGATTCCGCTATCTGTAGGTAAATAGACATTCGCTTCACCAGCTTGCTGATACCGAACCAAGGCTGTCAAAGCTGGAGTAATTTTCCCGGCAGCAGCAGCAGATATGACTAAATTATTACTTTCATCACCATCACGATATTCAAACCTACCACTTGCCTGGAAATTCGGGTTGTCGGTATATTCCAATCCTAAGCTATATACAGAACCGGAGAAGAGTCCTAGTGAAGAAGCAGATTGTCCAACTGCGTAATATTGCTCGTAGCGTGGACCTGCGGCGGTAGCATTGAATAGATTCTTGAAGACATATTCATAACCCAAACTCATCCGCAATCCAGGGGAAAGTACGAGCTTCTGATTCAATCCCACTGCACCTTGTCCCTGCAACCCGTTATATGCCGATAACACCGAATAACGTCCAGTTATCGCGGTATTTTCGGATATTTTACTATCCAAGAGAGTATCAAAAGTGGTGATTGAGTTACCCCGAATCAGTTCACTACTATCAAAGAATTGGTGTCTGAGGGCGAAGGTGACACCGGGATATGCTTTCCAATCTAGCCCTAAGGTGGTGCGGTTGGGATAAAGTGGATCACTACCATCCAAATTCAGCTCATTCTGGGCGCGAAATAGGAGTGATTCTCCCAGGGGAACTTTGGCTTGGGATACCAGTTGATTCGCATCACCGTTGAATCGGTTATTGACTCGATCATCACGGGAACGATTCACATATTCCAAACTCAATTCTGGACTCTGGGAAGTTGTACCCAACCTTTGGAGAATTCCAGCCCGGAAAGTCCGCAATTTGTTACTCACAGCTTCACCGGGTCTGGCTTGGGGTTGAGGATTGAATAAATCGAAGAAATCTACAACTCTACTAGGTGCTGTACCGTAGTTTTCCTCAAAGTCGTAACCAAATCGCAAACTAGTGGTGTCGGTAACTTTTGCCAAGAGTGATGCACCATAGCGAGTTTGTCCAGGAGAATAACTAGTGGTGGCATTGTTAAGGAAATTAGGTTCTACCCCTCGGTAGTAGGCATCAGCAAAGAAATTATCGCTGAATTTTGTGGTGGCTTCTAAACGATAGGCGTTACCATTCACACCTCTACCTGTATCCAAGTCACTAGTAGAACGGGCAAATTCTCCGACAATTTTACCGTTGTTACCCAGAGAAACTAAAAAGTCAGCACCGTAAAGTTGAAAATTGCGATCGCCTTGATCTTCCGATAGGTAACTTCCCGCTAAAAATGACCGATTTTGGAAGGTGGGGGAAAAATTATATTGCAATCTGCCAGCGTATAAACTGGAGTCTTTACCCCCTTCATTTTGGTAAGAAACCACAATTCGTCTTACCAAAGTCGCACCAAAGGGGTTTAAATCGGTGGCTTGAAAGGGACGACGAAATATTAAGGTGCCTCGGTCGTAGTCTATTTCGTAATCTTGGTCACGGTATAATGGTTTTCGCTCAACAACTGTACCGGGACGGTTGATTTCCTCGGCTTCCACATACACCGTCTCACTTCCCGGTATCAACAACCGCTTGGAAAGGAAGTAATTCCCACTAGTACCGTTAGGAACAAAAGTATCCCGCTGAAACCCTTCGATGTTGTTTGCATACATCCCAGTAAATTGCAAGTTCCCAAAGTTGTAATTCAGCTTCAAACCATGCAACTGGCGGGAGGTTGCCGAATACAACTGGGATTCACGGGCAAATTCCGAAGTGTTGTAGTCACCCCACATCAAGAAGTCAGGATCAGCACCGGGGATTTTAGGCGATCGCTCAAATCGCGCATAGACGCTATCAATAGATGGGGTGGTAGGTGTCACCGTCGAACTATCCCCATACACTGGGTATTGCTGTTCACAAAATTGGGTGCTACCAAAGAGGCGATTTTGCCCTTCGCAATCTTGGTTCAAAGGACGATAACTGTTGTAAGCACCCGTAAACAGCCATTCCCCTACTTGTCCAGTGGCAAATGCCGCAGCTTTAAAATCTACCCCTGTACCGCTTCTTCCTGGTTGGAGGAAATCACTAAAACTGCCCCAGTAATCAGTTCCCCTCGCACCAATTCGCAGGTTAATTATCCCGGTTGCCAAAGATGGACGTAAAAAGGTGACAAACTCAACCTGGGTATAGGCTTCTAACGGTGAATCCACCAGTTTGTCGTAGATGGTGGTGTCATTTTGTTGGGGGAAAGGCTCACCAGGTGCAGGGTTAATACCATTTGGACGACTAGGATTAGCCCGGATTTTATCCACTGCTGCCCTAATTTTCACCTGTTGCGGCTTGATATCCGATTGTAAGGTTGCCAAAAACTCCCCATCCCTAGCAATCACTTGGAATCCACCTTGATCTGGACTTTGATCTGCCCCAACAAATTTACCAGCACTACTGGTTAATGTCACCACCACATCACCGGGAACAAGTTGTCCATTCTCGTCGGTGAGTTCACCCCGCAAGCGAATTGTAGAACGTCCATCTGCTTGGACTTGGGGGTTATCTGCGGGGGAAATATCCAGCTTGATTTTTTTGGATTTTAGAGGTGAAGTTGTAGGTGTTTGCCCGGTTTGAGTTGGAGTTAAAGGTAATTTTTGAGAATTCTCCGGAGGAAGAGAATCAATGTTGGAAAAAGGTGATATGGGAGAAATAAATTCCGGATTAGTAGGAACAAAATCACGGTTTTGGTTAGGTGTTGGTGCTGTTGGTAAATTGCCAAAATCAGCCTCGGCAACTAAAGTTTCACCATGGGAACTAGTTGAAAAAATTTTCCCCCTGCTCCCTGCCCCCTGCTCCCCTGCTTGCCTCCACCCGACAATCATACTTGGAGATGAAAGTGTGGCAGCACGGACTGGACTGGCTGAAAACGGCAAAGCGATGCCTAAGGCAGGCGAAGCGATCGCGCAAAACGCTGCGAGAACTTTTCCGTTACCTTTGCTCAACAAAACCAATATCGTAATCCAATCAATCAAACTTTGGTTTGTTTTACCCTGTAGGGTTTCACCCCTTTGACTTTTTTGGGAGTTTAACAGCAATATTCTATAAAGATAGAACTTTAAATTTCTTGTTTTCATCGCCTTTCCTCTGAAAACGCGGGCGTAACCGCAAAATTAACTCGCCCCATACTGCCAGGTGCTAACCGCACCATCCGCGAAAAACTGTTTTTCTCGATAAAATATTTATTAGGAGCTAGTGCATATCCTGGTAAACTTGTCAAGTCTAAAGTAGCTGAACGATACCCAGAGATGACATTTGATAGCGAATATAAGCCATTAGCATCGGTGATAATCCGATTACCATCGTCCATGTAAATGACGGCATTTGGCACTCCCGGCTCATTGCGCTGTTGTTCACCATCAAAGTTTTTATCGATAAAAACTCGACCAATTAGAGTTGCACAGTCGGAAACAATTCCTTTCCGAATTTGCAATCTATAACTGGCTTGATTACTACCGAGGTTCCCAGCCCTTGCTTGCGCTAAATTAATTCCATTACCTCTAACTGCATCTGGGGTAACTTCAACCGCATAAACTACATTGAGAATTTGGTTTGGTTGTAGTTCTTGCTGTGTAGTAATTGTCACGCTTCTATTTGAAGCCGGACTAATTGTTAAATCGATACTTTGATTGCCAATACTGCCTTTAACTGATTTATTGATGAGTGTTAAACCGATGGGTAACCTGTCAGTTACACTCACATTTCTAGCAACAACGTTACCAGTATTGCGAATTGCCAATCGATAAACCACCGTATCACCAGGTTCAGCTGCAGCGCGATCGCCTGTTTTAATTGTCTCTAATGCTGCCTGACCTGCTCGTAGCGTCACCGGATTAGAATCCACAACCCTGCCACCTGGAAGGTTATCAGCACCCACACGGGCAGTATTACGTATATCCGTTTGAGCAAAGGAAGGTGACAGTGTATACGTAATCACACTGAGAAAAAAAAATGGAAAAAGGAGGCTCTTATGCCTCAGCCATAAAAACATAGATGTCATTGCTAGGCATCAACTAATAGCAGAGGTTTTCTTTAAATCAAACACTTTAATATCAAAAATCAAATTCTTCTTCGCATGATGATTTTTCTCAACTTTCAGCAGTTTAAGTTACTTTGTCCTTTAAACATTTTTGCTGAATTTGATTAGTCATCTCACAGTTTCAGAGTAAGTTAGTAATTTTTCTTGATCAGAACATAATTCTCAAAAAAAATTGTTTGAACAGTATATAAAAGCGGTTTAGCTGTAATTAAAAAGAGCAAGCCTACAGTCTAAAAATATATGTCTTTAGAAAGATGTACCTCATGAATCATGAATTTTACTCGGATTCAAATAACACTGCCAGCTTATGATTGGAGTTTGTAGTTAAGCAACCATACCATCTTTTCTCTTGAGAACAGATAATGGTTGTATTTACCATATAGCTACCCATTTAGTAAATACTTATGGACTTATGGCTGAATTCTACTACAGCTAAAATCGAATCAGCTTTAGTCCCAAGTATTGGAAATAAAACCGAGGTTCTGAGTTTATGCAGATCCAAAATTTACCATACTTATCTTGAATCAGCGATAAAAATTTGGCGCTGCTTTAATTAAATTTATGAAAAAAATAAATTGCCGAGTTTAGATATTGTTGGGAATATTTCAGTAATATTACCCAGAATTTATTTTTCGGGAAAGGGGGTTACAAAAATATTTTAAGTATGTTTTTTTATATTCAGATCTACCAAAAATGAGTTATAACGCGTACGTGTATGCCCTTTAATTTTCTGATAGTAGAATATATTTTATACTGATTTTTGTGAAGAAATATTTCATATTGCAATGTTAGCTCAACTAGCTGATTTGCCCTAAATAATAGATTTTGATAAATGGCAACATGGAATTACTTGGGGTGCAACTGAGGGTTAATGATCTAAATACCCTACTGTCAGAAGCTTATACCTGTAGAGATTCCGCCAACTTTCCGTCGCATGAAGTTGAAATATTTAGGGTTATAACTATCCGCAATTGAATTAGTAAATCGGATATTGATAATTTTCAATCATCCCCTAAAACAAACGTTGTGTACAATCATACCGATTATAGACTGAAGGTTTGAGAAGCGATTGTGTAAAGTGAGGTAAATGTCAAGTATTCTAAGTTACATTAGTCATCACACCAAGCAACAAAAACCCTACTGGAAAATAATTTATCAAAAGAAAAAAAATATACAAACATCAGGACTATTGCAGAAGACACTTCCTGAAGTGTCATATTTGCAAAATGTCCCATACACCATGTATCTAGCTTTATTTATGTGTGTAAATGTATGTAAATTTATATAAATTCAACAATGTAGACATATAAACATGCCAAGTCGCCAGGTGATAGCCAATGTGTTATTGAGCAGAGATCTATCACCCGAAGCATTCTATCTCTATTTAGTTGTTAAGTTATTTAGTAAATATCATCATATTCGGGAGACTCAACACGTCTAACTTCGTTTCGAGGTGGCAAAAACTCAGTCCGACGAGTTGGAACAAGTGGAGGTGTGGGACCTGTATAAGGATGAATGACCTGAACGGTACGGCTTTGGCGTTGTTTTGGCGAGAAAAGGGCTGATACTCCAGCGACAACAATACCACCACCAACAGTTAAAGCCATTCCCCCAACTGCCCAAATAATGCCAGAAGACCACCAAGGGGTTTGTGGTTGTTGTGATTGCAACAACTGATTCTGGCTTTGATCCCTGATGGCGTTTAATTGGGCTTGGTTATTGTAGTTTTGGAGTTGGAACTGGAGTTGTTGATTTTCAGCTTTAATGCGGTCATTTTCGCGCATCAGATTGTCCATCTGCATTTTGACACGCTCATTATCGATCCGTAGTTGAGTGCTATTGGGATCTCCAGGTAACAAATTTGGCGATGTTTGACCAACACCATATTGACCTGGCTGAATTACTGGTGGTGTAACTACTTGGGGTGGCAACTGCGATGGCAGTGTAAAACCAGATTGAGCAATGGGGCTAGGATTCCCTCTCAATAGTACGAGGGCTGCGAGACCAGCGACAGCAACTCCGCCGATAAATGCCATACTCTCACTCATCGCCTTCTCCTTTTAGCTGCGATGGAATAACAATTTTCAATAACGGAAATACTCTCACACTCATATAATATACGCTTGTATCCTGTTTGACTTCACATCATAGCTGAATCTCAATTGCTTGAATCAACTGGTTACTTTTTGCCCGACATATGCTTTATACATTCAAAACGATATCCGTTAAATTGTCTACCAAGATGGGCGAGAAATAAATAGTTATTACACTTTTTATCATCTCGCTTGCCTAGATAATTTTAGCTGAGACTTTGAGGATTTCGATGATAACCCAATATTCACAGTATTGGCTGTGGCAACTGGTAATTCAGCGCTAAGTCCTTAAAGGGTAGCCTATGCCAACGCGATCGCATTCTTGATTTGATGGCAAAATTCACCAACAGCATCTAATCCTTGTGCGGGAGTACCTTCAGCCAAGCGTTTAACTACGGCACTACCAACAATTACAGCATCAGCACCCCATTCCCTCACTTGGGTAGCGTGTTCTGGCTGGGAAATTCCAAAACCTACCCCTATTGGTTTATCAGTATAACCACGAATTTGTTTAAGTATATCGGATACTCGTGTTTCAATTTGAGTTCTCATACCAGTCACACCCGTGACACTCACAAGATAAATAAAACCTTGAGAAGCGCGGGCAATGGCTTCAATTCGTTCAGCAGAGCTAGTGGGAGCAACTAATAAGGTGACATCAATTCCAATTGCCGCAGCTGGTTCTAATAGTCCCCGTGCTTCTTCAAGAGGTAAATCAGGAACCACTAAGCCAGATACCCCAGCTTGCTTAACTTGTTCTAAAAATTGTTCAATCCCACGATTTAAGATTGGGTTGTAATAGGTGAAAAGGATAATAGGCGATCGCACATCTGGAATAGTTGAGGTCAGCATCTCTAAGACCCGATCCAAAGTTGTCCCTCGCTGTAGTGCCCTTGTGGCAGCAGCCTGAATTACAGGACCATCAGCCAGAGGATCTGAATAGGGAACCCCTAGCTCAATTATATCCGCACCACTGTCATCAAGTAGGCGCAAAGCCTTAGCGGTAGTCTCCAGATCAGGATCACCAGCTGTAATAAATGGAATCAAAGCACATTCACGACGTTGTGCCAGATTTGCAAAACATTCAGAAATTGGAGTCATTACTTCTTGTTTTTGGCTAAAAATCAAAGGTCATACATCAAGAGTCACAGATACAAACTTGACTCTTGACTTTTGACTGGGGACAAATAACCAATTTACACCTGAGTTTGTCTTTCCTGTTCAATTTCTGCCTGGATTTGCGCCAGTTCTTCTGGTGTCATTTCATCCAGTCGCTTTTGCAAGAAAGCATCTTCGTATTTTCGCCGCTGTTCGTGATAGGTCATTTTATTGCCCACAGCACGGAAAATATAGGTGACAAGCCAGCCAATCAAGCCAGCCACCAACAAAGCCTGACTCCAAATTCCCGCAGATTGGCTATCTAATCCCGATACTTGGAATCCCAAGTACAGCAAACCACCTGCTACAAAAACACCCAAAGTGATTCCCAAAGCATCGATACGTCGCATTTTATCGTTATAGTCCCGCAAATTTATTAAGCTTCAATTTGTCGTCGTCGAGGTCGGAAGTTTAAAATTGGCGACAGCACTAACATTCCTGGAAAAAAGAAAAACACCAAAAAGTACATAAATGCACGCTCGAAGGAGGTAGCAGTGTACCAGCGAAACTTGAGATAGAAAATTACAAACACTGGCATCACTAAAAGATAAGTTCCAGCCAAACTCACATATAACAGCGGTACAATCATGGTTTTTCCTTTGTCTGATGGCACTTTCGGCGCTTCCTGATAATTGGTATTTCACCAAATCGCAAGAAAATAATCGCCTGTCACTTTCTATATTATGCTAGCGTTTGCGACTCAAACTCTAGCAATCACATCAGGAAATCAGGCTGATTTCTATAGAATTTACAAATGTTGAAGAAATTTCTCGGAAAAATGTTGGACAAAATACACAAATGATGTTCAAATATATGAGGGGCATTTAACTGCCTCAAAAAACCAAACAAGTCCTAGACAAGTTTGGGGGTGTGGCGGAATGGTAGACGCTGCGGACTTAAGAAATTGAGCCTTGTTGGAGAAACCTGACAAGTGGATGCTCTCAAATTCAGGGAAACCTAAGTCTTTTAAAGAGATAAGGCAATCCTGAGCCAAGCCGAAACAAATTGAGCACAAAGTTAGCTTTGCATTCAAAACTGTTCGGAAGGTGCAGAGACTCGACGGGAGCTACCCTAACGTAAAGCCGAGGGTAAAGAGAGAGTCCAATTCTTAAAGCCTCAAGTGTAAAGGTAGCAGCGAAAGCTGTAAAAGGATGAAAATCCGTTGACCTTAAAAGTCGTGAGGGTTCAAGTCCCTCCACCCCCATTTTATTTTCATAGTTGATTCAAAACATTTCGTATTCAAACTGAAGAACCGAGTTTCTTCAGATTTAATACGAAATGTTTTTGTGTTGAGTCGAGGAAAACCGGGTTTCGGTTGTTAGTTCCTAAGTACTTCACAAGGGCTAGTTTGACTTTGCTCACTTCGACTTCGCTCAGTAATCACGGCGATGAATGAGAGCTATTTTCAGCTAAGTAGACCACGCTGTAGGGGTTTAGCAACGCGCTTTACCCCTACGTTTGATGTGGTTCAAATAGCTGAAAACTGGTCTAATTACTGATTCCTGGAAACTGGCATCGCAGGAGGAGAATAAGCCGTTAGATTTGGCACTTCGACTACTAAATATAGTGTACCATCAGCACCCCTAACTATTGCTTATGGTAAAACTCCGCGATCGCGTTGGTTACAACTTGACCCATATCGAGGGTTCTGCATTTTATTAAATTGACATTCCTAAAAGTAAATTTCCTAGTTTATTGATACTGAACTTACACATTGATCGTATATTTTGCTACTGTAGATAATTTGTAAATACTTAAATAAAATATGTTTTTTGATTAATTTTTCAGTATTTATTCTGAAAAATTTTAAACAAATAATATCGATGATGGCACAATTATCAAATTTGTGTAAAATCAATGTTGTTTTTAAATATAGTGCATTGATAGTAGAGTAAACCAAGGTTAAGCTGAAAAGAAACTCACAGCAAACTGATAGGTCTTGAGAATTACAATGACCGCGAATAGTTTACTATATAGCCAGGGTGATCAGTATCTACCTAAATCACGTAAGAAACAACAAAACTTGCAGGATGCACAAGATAAAATTTACAGCTTTTTGCTGGGAATTATCAAAAGCAAACAGGCAGAAGATGTTTTAAGTGAATTCAGGCGTTTATTTATAGATTGTTTAGAATCACAATCTTCCAGTCGTAGTTTGGGAATTTATGGAGCATTTAGTGAAAATGATGAACAAGAATTTCGCTATACCTTAAAACGGTGTTGCTATATATTGATTAATAATTGGGAAAGCCATCGAAAGTATAAATATATTAATGATTTAGTTAATATTTTTACCGATTATAAATTTGCAACCGAATCAAAAGTAGTTTCCAGAAAGAATATATATAGAAGTTGGTTAGTCAAGTTCCTTAATAGTGATGACTATCAAGAGTTAAAGCTATTTGTAAATCGATATGAAGAACAGACAAAAGGACCTTGGGTAAATCGCTATAGTTCATATTTGTTGTTAGCTCAGTCTTTGAATCAAGATAATCCCCGCGAACAACAAGAAGCTGCTAGAAGGATGTCTAGGGTTCTCAAGGACAAATTTAAGTTTGATTTGGCGATGTATATTGCTAGATCGCAGTCGGGAAGTACAAATCTGTGTCGCTCTAAAAATCCCACTATTTTGGGGGATAATGTAATTCGTTTAATTAAAGCGATAGTAATTAGAAAAGGTGTGTTTAGTTATGAGAATATTGCCAATATTTTTATCAAACAAACACAAAATCAATGTTTAAAAGAATTTAAAATTAGTTTGCAAAAGTATTTGTTTTTTTCTGTTCAACAGAAAGAGATAACTGAAGCTTTGAAACAGCAGTTACTAGAGCAGCTTAGTTCATGGAAAGAAGATAATCATACAGAGACTATTAATAAAGATTGGCTACTGAGAATTTGCAATAAATTAGTAGATTCTCTAACGACTGAAAATGGACGGGAACCTTCTTCATTGTTCGTGATGTTGCTATCTCAGGGAAACCCATTAACTTTAGTGGTTATCCTCCTCAAAATTATTTTGATTAGCAGGAATTCGCGCAGTCATTTAGAGTTGCGAATAGCTGAATTAATTAGATATTACAATAATTATCCAGAAGCAGAATGTTATTGGGTAATCAATTTTATTGAAATTTTCAATATTACTTTTGCAATTTATGCTGAAAATGTTGAATATAACCTAATTAGAATGAAGGGAGAAGAGTTAGCGGTTCAGCCCCAATATCATTTAGATAGTTATCGAGTTTTTTCTCAGTTGAAATCAGAAAAAAGTAAACTTGCTTAATGAGCTTATTTTCTTGCGGGTAAATGTTGGTCAAGCCATGCAAGTCCAGCACCTGCAATTTCAGCTAGGATACTAATTAAGCGGTATAGTCCGATCGTGCTGAGGATGAGCGCAGGGGGAAAGCGATTATCGAGTAATGCGATCGCACTTGCTTCAAACACCCCTATTCCTCCAGGAGCACCGGGAACAATTAGTCCTAGTAACCAGGAAAAGCTAAAAGCACCAAGCAACAGTGGGATTTGATTCAACTCCAAAGAGCTTAAAGCAAACATAGTTAAAATAAATCCGCTTCCTCTCAACCCTAAAAAAACTAATTCACCCAGCAAAGGTATTATGGGATATCGCTCCAAGTAGAAATCACTGCTTGGTGTTTCGCTTGGGCTAGATTTTTTTGATTTTAATTTTCGTAAAAAGCTAATTAGGGGATTTAAAAATCTCGGATGAATCGCACAAAGTAGTCCAATCAAACTTAATATTTGAAATGCCCGAACGAAAGAATTATTTTGGATTGGTGTAAAGTTACTACCTAAACAAATAATCAGAATTAGACCCGCCGTAGCCATTAATAAAGGTTCTAAAAGTACACTAAAGGTTGCTGCACTGTTGGAAACTTGAGCCTCTTTCGCTGCCAGGATGCGCCCATAATAGTGCCATATATTACCAGGTAAGTACTTAGCAATATTAGTTTTGAGGTAGACTTGGATAAAATGCGTTCTTTCTACAGGTTGATTTAATCCCCGTAAAATTAAAGTCCAGATCCAACCAGCCCATATATGGGCAAATAGCGTAATGCCACATGCGATCGCTAAAATTGCCCAACCCACCTCATCAATACGAATAGCCGTCACTTCTAGCCAGTTGTCTTTAAGGGTTTTAGCCAAGAAAAATAATGTCAGCCCTAAGATTAACCATCGGAAAATATTTTTCATCTAATTCTCAAATTTTGAGTTGTCTAAAAAATAAAATTCTACTTTTAAATAATCCTCTTAAAATAGTAAATTTACTATGAGAATATATCAAGTATTCGCCGGAATTCACAATAGTTATCTAAACTTATATCTGCCCTAGGTTAGATAAAGTTACTTTGATTTCCCAAATATAATACAACTTTTGCCAGATATACATAGAGTATCTTATTTACTAACATAAATGGGTATCTTGGTTCAATACACAGTTTGAATTAGCCAGTCTCACATCAACCAATTACATGGTTGACTGACACGACTACCAAAGTTTTGGACAATCCCTATTTTTAACTTTGTTGTTCCACATCACCTGTAAATGAATCTCGTCCGTCATGAACAGTGGAGTTTTTCTATTGCGTAGAGACGCAGCGGCTTCCTGGAGGGGCGTAAGGAAGGAATTTCACGACCTGAAGTTACCAACTACAGTTATCAAAATGGACAAGGTTTATGTGGTGGGTTTTTAACAAACTTAAATCTAGGAAACAATCAACTAAATTAGGAGCGAATAATGAATAATTTTATTTCCAGAGTCAGATCTATTATTCCTGCAAAGGCTTTTTTTGCATTTATTCTTGGTGGTTTGCTATTAGTTTCTCAAGCCTGTAGCTCTGTTGCAGCAACTACTCCATATAGAGACGCAAGCAATTCAGGAACAAAAACCACTAATCCATATAATAAAGATGCTAAAGCAGAATTAAAAAAAATTAATCCATATAACGATGGTGCAAACTCAGAAATTAGAGTGCCTAAAGGAGCAGATATTAATTCTCCTTACGAAGGTGGCATGAACAACTATAGTGATGTTGATCCCCGTTCAAAAGCTGCCATCGATAAAAGCAATACGAAAGCTGAATATTTAACTGAAAATGCTAAACGTAACCTTGCAAAGGAAAAAGAATCTTTATCTGATGTTGCAGAACGTGGCGCGAAAAATTTTAAGACCACTGCTGATAACATCAAAAGTACTTTTGAAAACGAAAAAGAATCTTTCTCTGATGGTGCAGAACGTGGTGTGAGAAATCTGAAGGAAAACGCAAAGAATGCTGCTGATGCAGTCAAAGATGCCACCAATTAGTGATATGTAGTATCACCAGTTTACTGTAAATATCATCTTGATGTAGAGACGTAGTAATGCTGCGTCTCTACAATTGTTAAGTTCTAGTCGATATTTTCCAAAGATGAAAGTAGGAAGCTAATTTATTTCAGATTCACTATTTTCTAAATACCAAATGTTCTGCGCTAATCTTTGAATCTCCCGCCAGGAGATATTATGCTGACGTGCCAATACGGCACAATCTTCGTATTCTGGTTGGGCATTCGTGATGATTTTATCTCCACCTGTTCCAATCCATGCAACTTTTACAGATACTACTCCATAAGGTGTTTCTACAGTTTGCATTTCCCGCTCCAAGATTGTCCGCTGTTGAGTAGAATGACGAATACCCAAAGTTGTGGTTTCACGGAAGATCATTGTTTGACATTGCTGGATATTTTCAGGATGACAAATCACAGTCAATAATATGCCTGAGCGAGATTTTTTCATCCCTATAGGTTGAGTAAATGCATCCAGTGCTGCACCTGTAGAAAGTAAAGTTTCCAACAAATAACCAATAGCTTGGGGATTCAAATCATCAATTTGGGTTTCTAGGACAGAAATTGTTTCCACCCCCAAGTTGCTGGTTTGGCTACTTTCCTGAATTTCAGCGGCAACACCTAGCCAAAGCTGTAAAACATTGGGGATAGACAAATTGAGACTGCCAGCCCCTTGTCCAATTTGTTTGATGGACATAGGCGGAGGTGAACCAAATTCTAATCCTAGCGCGGTAGCGATCGCGCATCCGGTGGGAGTCACTAATTCTTTATCAATGCCGTTACTGTAAACCGGGCAGCCACGGATTTCCCACAATTTCAACACTGCTGGTACAGGTACTGCCATCACACCATGTGCCGCTTTGACTGTACCCCCACCGGTGGGAAATGCCGAACAATATAACCTTGGCAAACCCTGGGGAGTACTGGCAATTCCCAACCAATCTAACCCCAAACAAGTCCCAACTATATCCACAATGGCATCTACCGCACCAACCTCGTGAAAATGAACTTTTTCCGGGGGAATGCCATGAACAGCACCTTCAGCCACAGCTAACTGCCGGAAAACAGCTAAACTCCAAGCTTCTGCCCTAAGTGGCAACTTCGCTCTGAGAATCATCCCTTCAATTTCTGGCAAATGCCGTCCATGGTGGTGATGGTGTTCTTCATGATGATCATGGTGATGGTGGTGATGTAAATCCACATGTACCTTGATTGCCGTTTGTCCATGACGCTGAACCGACTCAGCCCGTAATTTATACTCATGTTCAATTCCTAGGCAATTGAGTTTTTCTGTTAGATACTCCAAAGGGACACCCAAACTTACCAAAGCACCCAGACACATATCACCAGAAATACCCGATGGACACTGAAGATAAGCAATTTTATTCATAATTTTAGATTTTGGATGAGATTTTACATGAAATTTTGGATTTTTAGGTAACGTAGTTGTGATATTGCAATAACCCATCACGGCAGGGATGAGATAATACCCCATACCCTAATTAACAAATTTCTTTATGGCAAAAATTTTTTCAATCCATCCCGACAATCCTCAAAGCCGCCGAATAGAGGAAATACATACCGAACTGCAACGTGGCGCAGTCATGCTTTATCCTACAGATACAGTTTATGCCATCGGTTGCGACTTGAATGCAAAATCAGCAGTTGAACGAGTGCGACAAATTAAACAGCTTGCAAACGATAAACCTCTGACTTTTTTGTGCCCCTCACTTTCTAACGTAGCAACATATGCGTTTGTGAGCGACGTTGCCTACCGCATTATGAAAAGTCTAATTCCAGGACCTTATACTTTTCTTTTACCTGCGACAAAATTAGTACCTCGCCTAGTGCAGAGTCCTAAACGGAAAACCACAGGAATTAGAGTGCCAAATCATATTGCTTGCTTGGCATTATTAGAAAGCTTAGGCAACCCGATTATTTCCACTTCGGCACATATCCTACTGGATGAAGAAGATGATAATTGGTCAGAATCTCCAGCAAATATGACACAGGTGGAATTGTTTGATCGCCTAGAACCCATGGTGGATCTAATTATAGATACTGGTGAGGAACCAACATACAAGGTTTCCACAATTCTAGATTTGACCGCAGAACAACCTGTGATGGTACGCAAAGGTTTAGGTTGGGAAGAAGCAGATGCCTGGATGTAGTTGTTGATGCAGAATTTTCTTTAGCATCAAGAGATGCTAATAGCTTCAAAAATCACTAGATTTTTGATAAACCCAACTAAACGCACGACAACCTTGAAATCAGTTCACCTTAGCTTGTTTTTTATTCCTAAAGCGAAAAATCTTGTCAGATCCACTTTTAAAATTGTCATACCGAAAAAGCCAGAACCTAATCCCGGCGATATAGCCACAAACCCTTTACCAGTAAGAGTTTAAAGTAATTTTAGACAGTGGTGCTTCCCCTTGTGCCACTGCCCGTTTGGTTGCGGATGAAAAAACCGACACAGTGAGGTAACTGTAACTTTTAGAAGTTTTCTACAGTCATAAATATCAGCGGTACTTGAGATGACTTGCCTATCTAAAGTCTGCCGTGGTCAAATGACCGTGGTGAGATTTGCATGACAGCCGAGGTTAGCTTAAGTATTTTTACCAATGTTTCGGTGCTATCTCCAGGAAAAAAAATCATGAAAACGAATCTTGCGAATCTACCTACCTCTGTTTCTGCTGCGAAGTCTGCTAATCGTGGTGATGACTCCGCTAATCGCTCCTTTGCTAACAAGACGCAACTAGCTCTAAATCCTGAAGTCCTACAAAATCTCCTTTACGAAGAACTACAAGCACAAGTTAAAGCTTCAGTCGGCTGTGTTCAAGCTGTGACTAATCGTATTACTAAAGAAGTTGAACGGATTTGTGATAAAAGTTCTCGGATTCAAACTTCTGGGGAAATAAATTCTTGGCAGTTAACTTTGGCACGTCATCGGATTCAGAAGTGCTTACGTTACTACCAATTGGGTTCTCAGCGGGGTCGGGTAGAATTACATAGCAATTTGGGTGCAATGGTTTACCGTCATGTTTCAACTCCTGGTACACAATTGGGATTTGATGCTCGTTACAACTTGATTGAAGATTTTTTACAAGCATTCTACATTGAGGCAATTAAGGCATTCCGCCGGGAAAATGAATTACCTGAAGATTATTCTCCCCGCACCCAGTTACAATTAGCCGAGTATATGGCGTTTACTGAACAATACGCTAAACGTCGGATCAATTTACCTGGTGGTTGCAATCAACAATTGGTCATTTTACGCGCTCAAGGGTTTAGTCGTCGTCAACCTCAAGAAACCACCGTTGATTTTGAAGCTGCATTAGAATCTTCTAGAAGTGAAGAGGGGGAAGCTTACCAACGGAGTTCGGCTGTACAACAATTGCGATCGCAGTTAGTCGCGCAAAGCAGTTTTGATCCGGCAGAAGATAGCGAACGCGATCGCGTCATCTCGGAATTGGTCGCATATTTAGAAGCACAAGGTCAAAAAGATTGCGCTGATTACCTCGTTTTGAAGCTGCAAGACCTATCTGCACCCGAAATTGACAAAATTCTCGGTTTGACCAGCCGCCAGCGTGATTACCTCCAGCAACGCTTTAAATATCACGTCGAAAAGTTCTCACGCACCCACAATTGGCAATTAGTTCATCAATGGTTAGGTGCAGGTTTAGAGCAGAAATTAGGACTTTCTTCTCAACAATGGGATAAGTTTATCAGCCAGCTAAATGAACAAGAACGTCAAATTTTACAACTCAAAGCTGCCCGTCATAGTGATCAGGTTATCGCCAAAACCGTAAAATGTACTCCTAAGCAGTTACAAAAACGCTGGACTCAACTATTGGAAATGGCGTGGTGTATTCGTAATGGTAATGCTGAAGCGCAAATTGGTTAATGGTTCGGCTATGCCGAATATTCAAGCTAAGTTAGGCTTTAATCCAAATGTTATTGCTTCTAGAATTATTCAATATATAAATTCACCTTCGTTTTCAGTCAACAGTATGTTTGGTATTTACTCCCATCAAAAAAGTTATCCTCAATTTTCTCGTTTCTGGGAAAATTGAAGGGAGACTTGGGGGAAATTCCAAAAGTTAAAAATATTAGGTGAGTATGGTTAAATTTACAATCGAAATCAATTCAAGAAACCTGGCTGATTTATCAAGCCGGGTTTTGTGTTGCTTTTAGCTACGATTTCCGAAAGTAGCCTCTTCTTACCAATTGCCAAGCTTGCTTAACAAAAGTAATTCAGTCTATTTCTTTTTCATCCTAATTAGCGATTCCCCTAATTTCCGCTTCCGATAAACCTGTTAACCCCACTACCTGTTCCACAGTCATTCCCTGCTGCAATAAATTTGTGGCAACTTGCTTGAGTCGAGATTCAGCATTATCAGCACGAAGTTTCTCTTGTTCTGCACGGAGTTTCTCTTTTTCCGCAATTTCTTCAGAACTTGGTAATAACTCTCCCTCTAAGGTTGCCCAACGCAACCAAGTTGTATTGATCCCTTTGTAAATACCTTGCCAGCGCACCAACGCTAACCCCAAAGTTTGGCTGACTAATTTACCTTGAAAATCTTCCATCAAGGGTTGATATCCACGATTTTGTAGCGAAAAACCTGCCAATTCACTGGGGTTAAAAGGATCAAACCAAAAATATTCTGGTACACGCATCTGATTTTGATAAATTAATTTCTTCTCATTTTTATCAGCAGATGCCGTACTGGCAGAAAGCAATTCAATTACCACATCAGGTGCTTTCCCTTCTTCCCAAACTACCCAACTTTTTCGCTCACCTTTAGGTACATCCAAAACAGCGAAAAAATCGGGACCTTTAAAATCGCGGTTTTTCACCTGTTCCAGGCTGTAATACACAAACATATTCCCGCCAACATAAGCATCTTCTCGCTGATGGAGCCAAAATGATAAAGTCTCAATCAGCAATTCCATCTGTACCTTATGTCTTTCGCTTTCCATCGTCGTATTGTCATCGTAGGGTAGTTCTGCCTGGGTGGGAGGCAGGGCGACGCTGGTTTCAGCTATGGTAGTTTCTGACATGGGGTTTTAGTTAGCTGCGCGTGCGAGTTTACTTATATCTATAATAATAGCTATAACTACCTTAAGCTTTGCTAACAGGTTTCTACTCTTTTAGAGAATACAAAATTCAGTTTGGAAAAATTATTTATCGTCAAGGCTTTTAATCAACTTAAGTCGGGAGGAAAAATTATCGTTGTGGGGAGTGAGTAGTATTAAGGGTTTAAGCTAAGTTTATATTTCGCTTATTTCTAACCATCTACTTATATAGTTAGTTGTTTGATTTACGCGATCGCTATCTTGCCGTAATATAGTTACGGGCATCGACGCAAGCAGCAAGTTACCAAAATTGGTAGTTGCTACCTACTCATAATTCATCATATTTGACCAAATTGCGAATTCTAGTTTTCCCTAGAATCTGTTCACAGAGCGTTCCTAAATTTATAGACATATCAAGAATTAGCAGCAATAGCTTGTGCCTGCATTAAATACATCAAGTCATTGACTCCTTTTTGCAAATATCTGGTGACAGTCATCGGACTAGTACCAATATTTTTAGCTGCATCCTTACGGGACAATTCCTTCAAAAAGACTAATTCAACAGCCATCCGAGGTTTTTCTTCCAACTGACAAATAGCACCTTGGAGATGTTGACGTTCTTCCTCATCCATTTGGGCAATTGCTGTACGGGGACAGGGGAGTGCCTCACCCAGAGTAATTTGACAATCTACATAGTGAACTACAGTTGCATCCAAACTCAAAGGCATTCGATTTTGAGATGCCAACTTAGTTTCCTGCCATTCTTGCACAGATACCTTGAGTTTACTGGCAATTTCGGCATCCTTGGGTGGACGACCAAACAATTCAGCCAACTCTTTACGAACTTTTTGACCTTCGTTGTATAATTCTTGCCAACGACGGGGAATCTTTAGTAGTGTACTGCGATCGCGTAAAAAGTGCAGCATTTCACCTCGGATGTAAGGAACTGCAAAAGAACTAAAAGCATACCCTTGACTGGGATCAAAACGCTCAATCGCTCGAATCAATCCAAAATAACCAATTTGTTCCAAATCTTCGTATGGCTCATTACATTGGTGACTGAATTTGTGTGCCATTTTACGCACCAAACCAGTATGTAACTGTACCAATTCATTCCGAAGCTTAACAGAGGGATTTTGATGATAGGAACGTAGAAGTTCCATACTATCAGACCGCACATAGGACTGACTCGTTGCCATAAAAATATCCTTATTTAGTTAACCCCTTGTTTTTCAAACACAAGAGCTGCGTAAACTTTCATTTGAGATGTCATTATTTTCCTTATTGATGCTTTTAGACACCATTCGTTGTTCTACTGAACTTAAAAGGGGTCTTACCCAACAGTCCAGTATTATTACGGATATTTTTTTTAGAGTTTTCTGTCTTAAATGGGTTTTTGAAGCGCCATGATTAACCAAATTCAGATGTTTTTGTGTGTTGAAGGAAGGTTTTAAAACCAGTCAATTATTCCTGAAGTGCTGATTATGACTTTGTTTGAGCCAGTGGCATCCTGTTTATATATTTCCTTCCTACTTGTTGTACCCAAAAAAAGACTCAACCTTGCATTTAGGGTTAAAAATCTCCAATTATTTTGAAAATATTGATGTTTATGAATGTAATACCCCCCAAAAACGACTTCAACTATTGAAGGAGACCAAAAATAATTAGACTGGTAAGGCTGATCAAATAATTTTCATCCTGATTTACCTTCTTGCTCTAGTCTTCATACATTTCTGTTCAAACATAGTAATAATACTGATATGATTTGAAAAAAAACTCAGCCTCACTGTGATGAATAAAACCCAATTGACCGAAAATAATGGGATTTAGTTATTTGCTCAACAAAGGTTAAGATATAAGTCTTCCCCAGCATCAAAATCCTCAACTTGTACTAACTCAATCAGACCCTATGGACGTTTTAGAAATTAAACGGGAAATTGAAGCGCTCTCTCGCCGCCTGGGTAAAACCCAGGACTATCTTTGACATTCCCGCACTCACCGCGAAAATTCAAGATTTAGAACAAATATCTGCCCAACCAGAATTTTGGAACGATCAAACTGAAGCCCAACAGACATTAAGAGAATTAGACGAACTCAAAGTACACTTGTCGCAATACCACGGCTGGTTATCGAGTGTAGAAGACACTAGGGCTGTTGTGGAACTACTAGAACTAGAAACAGATGAGGGGCTGTTAGAAGAAGCCACATCCACTGTCATCAGATTAAACCGCGAACTAGATCAGTGGGAACTAGAACAATTACTTTCCAACGAATACGATCATCTTGGTGCAGTTCTCACCATCAACGCTGGTGCAGGTGGTACTGATGCCCAAGACTGGGCAGAAATGTTACTGCGGATGTACACTCGTTGGGGCGAGGATCACAATTACAAAGTTCATTTAATCGAAATTTCCGAAGGTGACGAAGCTGGACTAAAATCAGCCACAATCGAAGTTACTGGGCGCTATGCCTACGGATATTTGCGCTCAGAAATGGGAACACATCGATTGGTGAGAATCTCCCCTTTCAACGCCAATGGCAAGCGACAAACTAGCTTTGCAGGGGTAGAAGTAATGCCACAAATTGATAGTAGCGTCCAATTAGATATCCCGGAAAAAGATTTGGATATCACCACCTCCAGGGCTGGGGGTAAAGGCGGACAAAACGTCAATAAGGTTGAAACTGCCGTGCGCGTTGTTCATATCCCCACAGGAGTCGCTGTACGCTGTACAGAAGAACGCAGTCAACTCCAGAATAAGGAAAAGGCACTTGCTCGTCTCAAAGCAAAGCTGTTAGTTATTGCTAAAGAACAGCGCGCTAAGGAAATTGCCGAAATCCGTGGTGATATGGTGGATGCTTCTTGGGGTAATCAAATTAGGAACTATGTGTTTCACCCTTACCAATTGGTTAAAGATTTACGAACTAATGTGGAAACCACAGCTATTGGTGATGTCATGAATGGTGAACTGGATCAGTTTATCCAAACTTACCTGCGTCAAGAAAATCAATTAGTGGAGAGTGCGTCTTAGTTATTTTTACCCATGCCAAGATGGCACTCTAAATCTCAACAAACTGTTACAATCAAAAAAAGATTTGTTAGCAAATCATCATGAGTAATTCTTCTACCGACGAACCTAAACCAAGCTACGTAAAATTAGCCATGAGAAATATGGTGCAAAAGGGAGGTACTTCTTTGAAGCACTTCGCACTTTCTGCCGTAGGACTTATGGCTGTTTTAATTGGACTTGCCTATCTCACTCGCTGATCAAGAAATTTTTAAGCTTTAGCTGTTGAAGTATTCAGGAGATTTTGTCACTGGTGCTAGTTGAACTGTGTGTGCAAGACTATTTCAATTATTCATCCCTCGGAAAAATAACTACTCCTATCACAGAAGAAACTTGGGAGGAGTGGTTTTATAAATGGTTTAACACATTGCAGCCAGATATTTCTTCAGCACCAATTTATGAAATTGGGCTGCGGTTTACTAATGATGCTGAAATTCAGGAACTAAATGCCCAATTTAGACATCAAGATCAGCCAACGGATGTTTTAGCTTTTGCTGAGTTGGAAGTTGACTGTCCCCAGGTAGCAGAAATGCTGGTTGACTTACCGCTGTATTTAGGCGATATCGTAATTTCAGTTGAGACAGCTAACAGACAGGCACAACAACAGGGTCATTTGCTATCTACCGAGTTAGCATGGTTGGCTTGTCATGGTTTATTGCATTTGCTAGGTTGGGATCACCCAGACGATGAAAGTTTAAGTCAAATGCTAGGGCGGCAAGTACAATTGCTGAAGACAATTGGTATTACTATTGACATAAAATAGTTTGGGCGACTTTGTTCAGATATGCGATCGCTCTGCAAATCTTTAAGAGTATCGGTTAATTACTAAAATAACCACTATTCCAGAAAATTTTCCCAAAATTCATCATCCTACTCCCAATTAACCCAATATATTAAATAAAGCCTATGTCCCAACAAATTTCCTCACCACCAAAGCCCAATCTAACTGAATCCGTGATTGGTAAAGAACGTCAGCTATCTTGGAAAATTGCCTCAAATATTTTCATTAGCTTCAAATATGCCTGGGCAGGAATTAGCTATGCCTTTAGAACTCAACGCAATTTTCGGATACATGTGGCAGTTTGCCTACTTGCGGTTAGCTTAAGTGTTCTTTTACATTTGCAACCTGTGGAAATCGCGGTTATCGCCATCACCAGCGGCTTGGTTTTAGCCCTAGAACTGCTGAATACCGCAATTGAATCCCTTGTAGACCTCACCGTTAAACAAACCTACCACGAGCTAGCAAAAATTGCTAAAGACTGTGCAGCAGGTGCGGTGTTAGTGGCAGCAATGGTCGCACTTATAGTTGCCTCAA
Source organism: Calothrix sp. PCC 6303 (assembly GCF_000317435.1). NCBI lineage: Bacteria > Bacillati > Cyanobacteriota > Cyanophyceae > Nostocales > Calotrichaceae > Calothrix > Calothrix sp. PCC 6303. Next base: position 4,809,036 of record NC_019751.1, on the reverse strand, counting down.
TTCTGATTCTTCCTCCCTTATTTGTGATCTTTGCTTCTGCGCTTTAATTATAGTTTTCACATAGTTTTTACATTTGACACTTGACATTAGTAGGTTACTTCCGGCAAAAATCAATCACAATTAAAAAAAGCGAACTAACAGCTAAGTCTGAAACTGACAGGCTATGCCGAAGCGATCGCACCCGGAGTCAACATGCTAATAGTCATAGATAATTACGACAGCTTTACCTACAACTTGGTGCAATATTTGGGAGAACTAGCAGCAGAATACCCTGTTGCATCCGAAATACAAGTCTTCCGTAACGATAAAATCTCTCTCCCCGAAATCCTCAACCTCAAACCAGATGCAATCGTCATCTCACCAGGTCCAGGTCGTCCAGAGGATGCAGGCATCTCCCTAGAATTAATCGAAAAATTTGCCTCACATCTACCAATTTTAGGGGTATGTTTGGGACATCAAAGCATTGGTCAGGTATTTGGCGGTAGAATTGTTTCTGCCCCAGAATTAATGCATGGCAAAACTTCCCTTGTATCTCATACTGGGGTGGGAGTTTTCCGAGGGATCGAAAATCCAATGACTGCAACCCGCTACCATAGCTTGGTAATCGATCGTGACACCTGTCCAGATACACTAGAAATTACTGCTTGGATCGAAGATGGCACCATCATGGGTGTGAGACACCGGAACTATCCTCACATTCAAGGAGTCCAATTTCATCCAGAGAGTGTCCTGACAACCTCAGGAAAACTACTATTACGCAATTTTCTAGAACAATTACAGGTGAGAGAGTAAGGTCATGAAACGACGACAGTTAATGAGCTATGCTGGTGCAGGAATAGCTACAGCTTTGATTACGACTTTGAGTTCTGAATCTCGCACTAATGCCCAATCTGGCAGTTCATTATCAGTTAAATGGTTGGGTCATACTTGCTTTCTTTTCAGTGGAGGAGGTGTGCAAATACTGGTAAATCCATTCCGAACTTTAGGTTGTACAGCAAAGTATCGTTTACCTAAAGTTGCAGCAGATTTAGTTTTGATTAGTAGTCAATTACTAGATGAAGGGTCGGTAGACAATTTACAAGGAAATCCGAAGCTAATTTATGAGCCGGGTGTTTATGACTTTAAAGGCATAAAATTCCAAGGAACTAGCATACCTCACGATCGTAAAGGTGGTAAACAATTTGGATTTAATGCAGCTTGGAGTTGGAAACAAGCTGGAATAAATATTGTACATTTGGGGGCACCTGCTGCACCCATTTCCTTTGAACAAAGAGTGTTGATGGGGCAGCCTGATATTGCTTTTATTCCTGTAGGTGGTGGACCTAAAGCTTACAATGCCCAAGAAGCAAAGCAGGCAATCGATGTGTTGAAACCCAAGTTAATTGTTCCAACCCACTACCGTACCGCAGCAGCTGACAGCGCAACTTGTGATATTGCCCCTTTAGATGAATTTTTGAACGTTATGCAGGGTGTTCCTGTCCGTCGCAGTCCTGGAGATACTTTGGCAATTAGTCCTAACAGTTTGCCCGCAAGTAGCACAATTCAAGTTTTTGCATATAAGTTTTAGCTAAAACAGAAAGAAGCCTCTCACCTACCTGTTCGCGCAGCGTGCCGTAGGCATAGGGAGGTGATGAGATGAATTTTTGGCGGCGACGAGTTGACCGCTAACTATTCAACTTAGCTATGTATCCGCTGATCTTTTTTTAATAAATATTCAGGGTTTAACGAACTTTGAGGGTTTAAGTCCGGTGCCTCTACAGGCAGTCCGTTTTGTTTCGGGGTGGTACGTTTGCGGAGTCGGATGAGCGCGCAAATCCGCCTTGTTAAACGCCCTTACAAAATATACTTCTTACTTCTTACTTATTCTCTAAAGGAGAGGTGATGCATCTGCGTCTTCTGGTGTTAGATAGAATCTGTCCAGGGGCGGTGATACATCTAAGCCCGAAAAAGTATCTTGAAATTGATAACTAATTTAAATAAATAATCAATCATCGAAAATGTATTATTGTTGACAGACTTTTCTCTAGATTCTGTCAATATTCGTAAAAACTGTCTCACTTTGTGGAGACAGGAGAACACTAAAAAACAAGGTGATGTCAATGGCTGAATCTCCCATTGGTCAAATGACTTGGAAAGTCCCCGGTTCAACGGAATCTGGTTTACATTTACGTCAAGATTCTTCTCAACCTTGGCGTTCCTATAAGGAGTTTCCTGAATATGTTCTCCCTGATCCTGTAGGTTTTTCTGAAGGTTATGCAACCTTCTTGGCGTTACTGAAGAAAAACTGGGAATCACTATAGGTCTTAGTTTCGAGCTTAAAGCGATCGCGTATCTTAATCACAACTGCTATACAGTTTTTAATATTAGACTTAATATTAAAATATGTTAATCTATTAATGTATAGCTTGACTAAGCACAGCAATAGTGCAGTTATCATCCTGAAAGAGGTTAAAACTTGATGGCATTCCCCGTACAAATTGCACAGAATACATCAGAATCGTTAGCGGAGGACTTTTTTCGTCATTCAGCAGGTGACTGGCGTTCTGAGCGAAGATATTACACACTCAAAAGTGGCGAAATTGAAGAAATCGTCAGTTACATCACCGTTAAATATTTGGAACAGGGAAGCATAGAGTTGGTAGAACTGGCTAAGATGCACCAGCTAGATGATGAGAAAATGATTATTGCTGGTGCCAAAAGCACCTGGGAAAGCAACTATTCCCAAGCAGGGAAAAAACCCACTACAGGCTCAACAATCTTTGGTATTCAAGGAAATATTCTATTACGCGATCGCGGTTTCGCTACACCTAAACCAGTGACGGCAAAATATAATTTCCGCGACACCAAAACAATGCATCTACGAACCGAATACAATGGTTCAGTATTTGAGGAAGAATTAAAATTAATCGGTACTAATTACCGTACCCGTCAAACCATTATTTCCCGCGCTGGGGAAGAAATCATGATTGGGCAATATTTGGAAACCAAAGTAGAAAGTTAAATGTGAATTTGGTTAAAAGCTATAGATATGGAGAGACATATGGTGTTTCTCTATATTTTTTGTGTATATGTTTAGCTGTTAATCTATTATCACTGGGTTCAGGACATGTTGACGATTTGCAGAAATTATGATATCAACCAATGAAGAGAATAGTATTGCTTTATAAATTTTCTTACGTTCTGCCTTCATGTACTAGGTTAATTACTGTGCGAGTGGTGAGTGCAGTTAACTTAATTAAACACTTGTGATATACTTTATTGGTCATAAAAGTCTGAGACTAATAACTTAACAAAAATACAGTGATAATTTGAATATTTTCTTTTTTTAAACAACATTCCCTGTGCTTTATATTACGGAATGTTGCTTTGTTTATAAGATTTGAGACGTGTTTGGTTTCAATCCTTTATTTTCAAAGGAAGAAATCATAAATAATTATCTTATGTATAAGCCGTTCCTAGAGTTTTTGGAAAAAGAACTATTTCAGCGCTTTGATTTACAAAGTCGAACTATCCCAAATGGTCTAGAAGTTAATGTTAGCGATCGCGGTCGGAGTCCAGCTACCATTAGAAGTTGGTGTTATGAATGTCCACAGCTTCGCAAAGCTCGCTACACTTACATTGATGCTGGGGAAAGCGCTCAAATTTTTAATAGCGTTATCTATCCAAGCCACCAGTATAATTTACCTTTATTGGGAATAGATTTTTTATCTTTCGGCAAAGTCAAGAACTTGATTGTACTTGATTTTCAACCATTATTCCAAGATGAAGCATATATAAAAAAATACATAGAGCCATTAAAATTTTTACATGAGAACTATCCAGATTTAGCGCAAAACTTAGAAATGAAGTTTTACGACGCTAATCAATATTTTTCTAAATATCTCTTATTTGCTAAAACTGACCCCGCAACTGTAGCTACAAGGGTATTTGCAGCTTTTCAAGATTACCTAAAGCTTTACTGGGAAATGTTAGCACGGGAGCCATTATTAACAGATCCCGAAGATATTCAGCGAGTGATCAAAGCTCAAAAAGATTACGATCAATATAGTGCCGATCGTGACCCAGCCTCAGGTTTGTTTAGCAGCTATTTTGGTCACGAATGGTCAGAAAAATTTCTTTATGAATTCTTGTTTGAAGATGCTGTTCCGCTTGCACATGCCGTCAAAACTGTCAAGGTTTAAGTTGGAAATCCCAAAAGTCTAGATTATTATGCTCTACCAGCCATTCTTAGATCACGCGATCGCTTACATGCGATCGCGTTTACCAATTTCAGCTTATCCTATTCCCCCAGGCTTTGAATCAAAATCAGCCGAAACTGGAAAAGGAAAAAACCTGGAAACAGTTCTCACCACCAGTTATGCTTTTCAAACACCAAAATTACGCCAAATTCGCGCAGCACATGTCCAGGGTGGTAAATCACTACAGGTTCTGAACTTTGTGATTTTTCCTCACCTGAACTACGATTTACCGTTTTTTGGTGCAGATTTAGTGACTTTGCCAGGAGGACATTTAATCGCTTTAGATATGCAACCTCTGTTTCGGGATAATGCTAAATATCAGGAAAAGTATACTCAACCCATCCTCCCTATATTTGAGCAGCATAAGGAAAATTTACCTTGGGGTGGAGATTTTCCCGCTGAAGCACAGCAATTCTTTTCTCCAGCTTTCCTGTGGACTCGTCTCCAAGATACCAATGTTGTTGAAACTAGCGTATTCGCAGCTTTTAAAGATTACTTGCAAGCATACGTAGATTTTGTAGATCAAGCTGAACCAATTAACGACCCAGATAGGTTAGCAGAAATTGAGCGATCGCATCTACGATATCTTCACTACCGTGCCGAAAAAGATCCCGCTAGGGGAATGTTTAAACGCTTTTATGGAGAAGAATGGACAGAAGAGTATATCCATGGTTTCCTGTTTGATTTAGAACGGCAAATGGTTCTAGCAGCAGGTCAATAATTTTGCCTCATTACGTAATTAGTACGTTAAGGCAGTAGTAAGTAGGCAGTGGGGGAAAGGCTTTTATTACTGGGCTGCTGTACTAACAGAGGGAACAGTTAACTCAAATATTAAGTTTTGCAACAGTTTAATGCGACATCACAATAATTTTTAATAAAAAATGAGCCTATTGCATTGTATAAAAATAAATTGAGGGCAAAAGTAAGGACTGGGGTTGACTAAAGTCTTGATTTTAGAGATTTTCAGGTTTTTGTCGAAAGGTAAAGTTTTGTTAAAAAGCTTTAATGTAAAAACCTAGAAGATATTAATATGTATCATAGATGTCTGTTTTGCCTTTTCAATACTGCAATTGCAGTCTGACATCGGAAAGCGGCTAGATTATTCTAACCGTAAAGCGAAACAAAATCTAAACCATGTAGATTAGGAGATTGGATAAATGTTAGATGCGTTTGCCAAAGTAGTTTCTCAAGCTGATGCGCGTGGTGAGTACCTCAGCGCTAACCAACTCGACGCTTTGTTAAACATGGTTAAAGATGGTAACAAGCGTATGGATACCGTTAACCGCATTACCAGCAATGCTTCCTCAATCGTTGCTAACGCGGCTCGCGCTTTGTTTGCAGAACAACCACAATTAATTGCTCCTGGTGGAAACGCATACACCAGCCGTCGTATGGCAGCTTGCCTACGCGACATGGAAATTATCTTGCGCTACGTTACCTACGCAATCTTCTCTGGAGATGCTAGCGTACTTGACGACCGTTGTTTAAACGGTTTGCGTGAAACCTACTTGGCACTTGGAACTCCTGGTTCTTCAGTTTCAGTAGGCGTTCAAAAGATGAAAGAAGCAGCATTAGCAATTGCTGGCGACACCAACGGTATCACCAGAGGCGATTGCAGCGCTTTGATGTCAGAAGTAGCTAGCTACTTTGACCGTGCAGCTTCCGCTGTTGCATAATTTCGCATAATCTCGCACCAGCGAAAACCTGACTTTTGTCAGTTTAAATTTCACACAAAATAACTTTCAAACAAAAAGTTTGTAAAAGGGAGATACCAAACCGATGAAAACTCCTCTAACCGAAGCAGTATCAGCAGCTGATTCACAAGGGCGTTTCTTAAGCAGCACAGAAGTACAAGTTGCATTTGGTCGTTTTCGCCAAGCAAGTGCTAGCTTAGAAGCAGCTAAAGGCTTAACTTCAAAAGCTCAATCTTTGGCTGAAGGTGCTGCTAATGCAGTGTACCAAAAATTCCCATACACCACCCAAATGCAAGGAGCAAATTTTGCTTCTAGCTCAACTGGCAAAGCTAAATGTGTTCGTGACGTAGGTTACTACTTACGCATGGTTACATACTGCTTGGTAGTTGGTGGAACAGGTCCATTGGATGACTACCTCATCGCTGGAATTGCTGAAATCAACAAGACATTTGATTTGTCTCCCAGCTGGTACATTGAAGCTTTGAAATATATCAAAGCTAATCACGGTTTGAGCGGCGACCCTGCTGTTGAAGCTAATTCATACATTGACTACGCAATTAACGCTCTAAGCTAAGAGCTTTGCTCGGAAAATTAAGCAGCTTTGCTGGCATGAAGTTAGGAGTTGCTTATTTTTCCGGGCACGTTTTTTGATAATCTAAGTTTCCGAATTATTAAATAGCTGATAAAAATTAATTATGATTTACCCAGAACCCATGTAGAGACGTAGCAATGCTACGTCTCTACATGTTTTTAGGCGATTTTGGCTGGCAAGCACTTTGTCGTATTACATATTTGAAATAGCCCTGCACTTACAACGTTCCGTTGTGTGACACTCCAATCATATTTGAGCGTACTAATGAGACTTATAGTGTCACACACCAAGCGTGATTGTGACACTTGCGTAAGTCCTAATAGTATTCTTTATTCCCGCTGTCAATTCGCTACCTCAGTTGTGGGAAGATTATGGATGGGTTACACCCAGTTAAGATATTTGATACTGTTGTGTTTGAGCCATTCCATGTTTAATTTATTAAAATCCCGACTAAAGAAGACCCTGGTTGCACTGCTATTGGTAGCATTATTTTTAGGCATGTCAACCCCTAGCAGTTACGCTGGATTGCCGTCTGGAAATGCCATCACCGATGGTAAAGCATTATTACGTTATGCTCTACCCATTGATAATAAGCCTGTACGACAGCTACAAGGTAGTTTAGAAGATATTTCTAATCAACTAAGAGCTAATAAACGCTGGAGCGCGATCGCATCTGACTTGAAAAAGGCATCCCGCGTCATCGATGCACCCGACAAATTACTAGCTAGCATTCCCGAAGCAGATCAAAGCAAAGCTAAAATTATAATTGAGCAAATCAAAACAGATATCGAATCCCTGCAACAAACTGCCGAAACCAAAGACAAAGAGAAAACTTTGATACAACGCGCTCACGCTCTGAATTTGGTTGGCGAGTTAGAACAGATGATGGTCAAAGGTTTCCCATACGAGATTCCTACAGAATATAGTAATTTGCCGCAACTAAAAGGACGTGCAACTGTAGCAATAAAAACTAATAAAGGCGATCTTACGGTAGTTGTAGATGGCTACAGCGCACCCGTTACATCCGGCAATTTCGTTGATTTAGTTAAACGCGGTTTTTATGATGGTTTAGAGTTTACCCGTTCTGAAGAATCCTATGTCCTTCAAACAGGAGACCCCGCAGGTAAAGAAGTTGGTTTTATCGATCCAAAAACTAAACAATACCGAGCAATTCCTTTTGAAGTATTAGTAGAAGGAGATAAAAAACCCACCTACGGTACCACACTAGAGGAAGCTGGACGCTATACAGATATGCCAGTATTACCATTCTCCTCCTTTGGTGCTATGGCTTTAGCACGTCCCGAACGTGATGTAAATGGAGGTTCTTCTCAATTTTTCTTCTTCCTTTTTGAACCGGAATTAACCCCTGCTGGACGCAATCTTTTAGATGGACGTTATGCGATTTTTGGCTATTTAACTGAAGGTAGAGATGTATTGGATGCACTCAAAGCCGGGGATAAAATTGAATCAGCCAAAGTTATTGATGGTTTAGAAAATCTTGTAGAACCCACAGCATAAAACAATTTTGATTTTAACTAAATCAAATAATTTTTCATTACTTAGTAGAGATGTTAAATTTAGCATCTCTACTGTATTTGTTTCTGATGATTTAAGTCTTTAGAAATGCTTGCAAATTTGATTAATTGTAATTATGAAAGTTCAAGACATCGGTGAGCAAGGACTTCTAAAAATCGTCCAACAGTTCTGTCCTCCGGAAATTATTGGTGATGATGGTGCGGTATTGGTGACAGAAGCAGAAAAATCATTGGTAGTCACCACAGATGTGTTAGTAGACAACATTCATTTTAGTGAAAATACTACTAGCCCTGAAGATGTGGGGTGGCGTTCAGTAGCTGCAAACCTCTCAGATTTAGCTGCAATGGGGGCTACACCTTTAGGAATTACTGTAGGTTTAGGATTGCCAGGTCATACCCAAGTTGAGTGGGTAGAAAAACTATACCAAGGGATGAGCCAATGCCTAAAAAAGTATAACGGTAGAATAGTGGGCGGTGATATAGTGCGATCGCCTACCACGACAATCTCAATCACAGCCTTTGGGCAAGTTTACCCTTACCAAACTATCTATCGTCATACAGCTAAAGTTGGAGATGCAATTGTCGTCACTGGAATACATGGAGCATCCCGTGCTGGATTAGAATTACTCTTACATCCCGAATCTTATGGTGATCTGAGTCAACGCCATCAACAAAAACTCATCCAAGCCCACCAACGTCCCCAACCCCGTCTTGATGTCCTTCCCATTCTCTGGGATATCATCTCCCCAGAATCAGACATCCGCATATCGGGAATGGATAGTAGTGACGGTTTAGCTGATGCTGTGGTGCAAATTTGCCGTGCTAGTCAAGTTGGTGCCACCTTAGAATGGCAAAATATTCCAACTTCAGAAATTTTATCTACTTACCTCAAGTGCAACCAGATATTAGAATACACATTATATGGTGGCGAAGATTTCCAGTTGATTCTCTGTTTACCAAAGAAATTCGCTGAAATA